>CACFOQ010000036.1 GCA_902567855.1 uncultured Alphaproteobacteria bacterium | reverse complement strand
TTAATTAACAAAGAACTTGATATATCTACATCTAAACTAGTTGATGCAAATAGCTGCTACTCTTCTGAACAAGCAATAGAGATTGGCAAGTTACTTATAGATAATAATATAACTCATTTTGAAGAACCGTGCCCTTATTGGGACCCAGAAGAAACAAAAAAAGTTACAGAAGCACTAGAAATTGATGTCACAGGAGGAGAACAAGATTGTGATTTTAGAATATGGAAAGATATGATTGATAGAAAAATCGTTAATATATTTCAGCCAGATGTTATGTACATGGGAGGATTAACAAGAATTTTAAAACTAGCTAATATGATTAATAAGTCTGGTTTTACGTGCACACCTCATGCTGCAAATTTATCTCTTGTCACAGTTTGTACAATGCATTTTTTAAAGGCTATACCCAATGCTGGTAAATACTTAGAATATAGTATTGAGGGTGATGATTATTATCCATGGCAGAAAAATTTATTTTCTAAACATCCATTCAATATTATTGAAGGAAATGTTGAAATTTCTGATGATCCTGGATGGGGCGTTGAAATTAATAAAAATTGGCTTGAAACAGCAGATTATAAAATTTCTGAATAGGATTGAATTGAATTAAGTTAAAATATATAATCTTTATAAAAAAGGTAATTATATATGGCTACTTATGAATGCGCTAAGTGTGGAATGTCTGTAAACACAACATGTGGTAAATGTGATGATCCATTAGTTGATGATACAATTGATGTAAATGGTACTTCTGTTCAAGTTTCAAAATGCCCTAATGATCATGGCAAAATAAAATCACCAAGTTGTTGTGGTGAAGATATGTCCTGCACGTTATAAAAAAACTATTTTAAAAAATTTTTAATTTCTAAATTTACCAATTTAGATTTTTCATAATACGCCATATGCTTCATTGATTTAATAATTTTTATTTGACTGTTTTTAATTTCTTTATGTAATTTCATACTCATTCTAGGTGTAGAATTTATATCTTTTTCGCCAGTAATTATTAAAGTTGGAAAAGTAAATTTATTAAAATTGATTTTTTCATTATTAGATTTAGTAAATAATTTATATACTGGTAAAAAATTTTCTTTTTTATTTTTTTCTAATATTTTATAAAATTTTTTGTATATTTTAGGATTTTCTTTCAAATACTTTTCTGAAAACCATCTTTTAATTGCTATATTTGAAATACTACTTCCCTTAAGTGCCAATTGATACCTTGAAAATACTAAATCTTTTTCTTTTTTTGATCTTTTATAAATTGAAGAAATTAATACTAACTTATTAATTTTTTTTTTAAAATTATTGCAAAATTGGAGAGCAATTAAACTTCCTATTGAAAAACCTATTAAATTAACTTTTGTAAAACCTAGATAATTTATAAGGTTATTTAATTGAAGACTTAAATTTTGATAGTTTATTTTTTTTAAATTTTTTTTTGTCCTACCATGATTTAATAAATCATAGAAAAGAATATTCTTTTTAAAATATTTTTTTTGATTAGACCAAGCTGAACTATCTAATCCAACTCCATGTATAAAAATTGTGGGGATATTTCTTTTATCTAAGTGGTATTCATAGTAAGTATCATTTTTATCATAACCTTTTTTAAATTTGTTGGTTATGGTTTGCATTAAGATGCTTGTTTAATTCTAGCCTTACTCTTATCTTTAAAATGAGGTATTACCTTTTCAGTAAACATTTTAATACTATTCATACAATCTTTATGATTTACACCTGGAAAATTTGACCATACTTGTAAGTATTTTAAGTTTAATTCTGATTGTAATTCTTCGATTTTTGAAATAACATAGTCAATTGTACCGAACAGCATATTGCGTTCATGGAGAAAGTCATAATTTAGTAAATCAAGTTTATTTTCAGTTTTTGGAAGTTCTTCATCAGGATTCATATGATTGCCTAAGCCCCTCCAATGACATACCCACTTAATATAGTTTATCATTTGTTCGCCAGCTTTTTCCTTAGCTTCTTCCATGGAATTAGC
>CACFOQ010000035.1 GCA_902567855.1 uncultured Alphaproteobacteria bacterium | reverse complement strand
CCCTCTTTCATAATATGAATAAAATTTGGTATAATATTTTCTAAAAGTTTTTCATAATGAGTGATTATTAAAAAAGAATTATTTTTATTCTTAATTTTGTTTACACCTTTTGTAATTGTTTTAAATGCATCCACATCAAGACCAGAGTCAGTTTCATCTAAAATAGCTAAAGAAGGATTAAGGATACTCATTTGCAAAATCTCATATCTCTTTTTTTCACCACCTGAAAAACCTTCATTAACAGAGCGAGATAACATTTCAAAGGGAATGCCTAAATCTTTAGCAGTTGTTTTAAGTTTTTTTGCAAATTCTATTGCATCAATTTCTTTCTGTCCTTCTTTTAATAACCTTGAATTTAAAGAAGCTTTTAAAAAAGGAGTTATATTTACTCCTGGGATTTCAATTGGATATTGAAAAGCTAAAAATAAACCAAGTTGAGATCTTTCTTCAATATTTAAACCTAGAAGATTGTGATTTTTAAATACCACTTCTCCAGATGTAATTTCGTAATCTTCTTTACCTGCTAAAACATTTGCTAAAGTACTTTTTCCACATCCATTGGGTCCCATGATGGCATGAATTTCTCCTTCTTTTATGTTAAGGGAAAAATCATCAAGTATGGTCTTGCCATCTATAGTTGCTGATAAATTCTTTATTGATAAAAACATTATCCAACACTTCCTTCTAAAGATATAGATACTAATTTCTGAGCTTCTACTGCAAACTCCATTGGGAGTTCTTGTAAAACTTGTTTGCAAAAACCATTAACAATTAAGGATACTGCATCTTCATGGCTTATCCCTCTTTGACGACAGTAGTATAATTGTTCTTCATTAATTTTTGAAGTTGAAGCTTCATGTTCTACAATGGCATTATTATTTTTAGAGTCTATATATGGAACAGTATGGGCCCCACAATTATTGCCAACTAATAGAGAATCGCATTGCGTATAATTTCTTGCATTGTCAGCTTTCTTTAAAAATTTAACTAAGCCTCGATAAGTATTTTGAGATTTTCCTAAAGAAATACCTTTGGATATAATTTTGCTTTTTGTATTTTTTCCAATATGAGTCATTTTAGTTCCTGTGTCAGCCTGTTGAAAATTATTAGTTATAGCTACAGAATAAAATTCACCAATAGAATTATCACCTCTTAATATACAGCTTGGATACTTCCAAGTTATAGCTGAACCTGTTTCGACTTGAGTCCAAGAAATTTTGCTATTATTTCCTTTGCACAAACCTCTTTTAGTAACAAAATTATAAATACCACCTTTGCCATCTTCATCTCCAGGATACCAATTTTGAACTGTAGAATATTTTATTTCCGCATCTTCAAGAGCAATTAACTCAACATTTGCTGCATGTAATTGATTAGTGTCTCGCTGAGGGGCAGTGCATCCTTCTAAATAACTTACATAGCTTCCTTTATCAGCTATGATTAAAGTTCTTTCAAACTGACCAGTTTCCTCAGCATTAATTCTGAAATATGTTGAAAGCTCAATTGGGCATTTTACATTTTCAGGAATGTAAACAAAAGAACCATCAGTGAAAACTGCAGAGTTTAAAGCAGAAAATGAGTGATCACCAGGCGGAATCACTGAGCCAAGATATTTTTTTACTAATTCAGGATGAGTTTTAACAGCTTCACTAATTGAACAAAATACAATGCCAAGCTTTTCAAGTTCACCTTTGTAGGTAGTAGCTACTGAAACACTATCAAATACAGCATCTACTGCGACACCTGCTAAAACTTTTTGCTCCTCAAGAGGAATGCCTAATTTATTATAAGTTTCTATTAATTTTGGATCTACATCTTTTAAGCTTTTTGGTTTTTCTTCAAATCCTTTTGGTGCTGCATAATAATAAATATCTTGATAATCTATTTCTGGAAAATCTATGTTTGCCCAAGAAGGAGTTTTCATAGTTTTCCATTTTTCAAATGATTTTAATCTCCACTCAAGCAACCATTTAGGTTCATTTTTTTTGGATGAAATGTATTTTATTATATTTTCGTTAAGACCTT
>CACFOQ010000034.1 GCA_902567855.1 uncultured Alphaproteobacteria bacterium | reverse complement strand
AAGATTTAGTCCCTTTTGGACTAACAACTTCTACAATATCATCTTTTGTTTTCCCAATAAGCCCTCTTGCTAGCGGACTGTTTATAGAAAGTTTTTTATTATTAATATCAGATTCATATTCGCCAACAATTTGATATTTTGACTTAATTCCTGAATCATTGTCTTCTATTTCTATAGTAGCTCCAAATTTTATTTCTTTCCCAGATAATTGAGAGATATCTATAATTTCTGCTAATCCTGAAGTACTTTCAAGTTCTTTTATTTTACCTTCAATTAAACTTTGTTGTTCTTTTGCATATTGGTATTCAGCATTTTCTGATAGGTCTCCATGACTTCTAGCTTCAGCAATTGCAGCAATTATATTTGGCCTATCTTCATTAATTAGCTTTTTTAATTCTTCTTGTAATTTTTCATATCCAGAAGCGGTCATCGGAATTTTATTCATATTTTTATGATGTCTGTAATAAATTTAAAGTCAATATTTTTTAATGTAAAGCTTGTAGACTTTTTACAGTAAGAGCATGATTTTTCAAGTTTTCTATTGCATTAACGGCTACTTTAGCTCCAGCAATAGTAGTGTAATATGGTATGTTAATCATTAAAGCTGTTCTTCTAATGCTGTAACTATCTCTAATTGAACCCTGTGTTTTTGTTGTATTGATAACTAGATTTATTTCGTTGTTAAGAAGAGCGTCGACTATATGAGGATTTCCTTCTTTAACCTTGTTTATTGTTTTAGCGAAAATATTATTTTCTTTTAAAAAATTAGATGTTCCTTTTGTGGCTATTATTTCAAAATTTAAATTTACTAATTTTTTTGCAAGGCTTAATATTTTATCTTTATTGTCATTATCAATTGATAAAAAAACTTTTCCATAATTTGGTAAATTAACACCTGAAGCAATTTGACTTTTAATATAAGCATTTAAAAAATTATCATCAATACCCATAACTTCTCCAGTTGATTTCATTTCAGGGCCTAATATTAAATCCACCCCATCAAATTTATTAAATGGAAAAACTGACTCTTTTACATTGTAGTTATTAAGCTGTTTCATTTCTAAAGTAGGTAACAGATCTTTTAGCAAATCACCCGCCATAATCTTAGAAGCTAATTTTGCTATTGGTATTCCTATAGATTTAGCAACAAAAGGAACAGTTCGGCTTGCTCTTGGGTTTACTTCCAGTACGTACAATTTATTTTCTTTATAGGCTAATTGAGTATTCATTAATCCTACCACATTTATTTCATTTGCAATTTTAGAGACCCAGTCAATAATTTGATTTTGTACTTTTTTATTTACTGAGAACGGCGGTAAAGAACATGCGCTGTCTCCTGAATGTATACCCGCCTCTTCAATATGTTCCATTATACCGGCAATAAAAATTTGACCATTGCTATCTCTTAGTAAATCCACATCTAATTCTATTGCATTTTCTAAATATTCATCAATTAGGATATTATTATTTACAGATACATTCATAGCATTTTTAGAAAACAATTCTAAAGACTCATCGTCATATGCAATTTCCATTGCTCTTCCACCTAAAACATAAGAAGGACGAATTAAAATAGGATATTTTATTTCATTAGCTATTTTTTTTATCTCATTTAAATTATTACTTATTCCATTTTTAGGTTGATGAATATTCAACTTTTTTAAAGTATTACTAAAAAGATTCCTATCTTCTGCAAGATCTATGGCTTTAGTAGAAGTTCCTAAAATATTTAAACCCGCTTTTTCAAGTTCCTTTGCAATTTTTAGAGGTGTTTGACCACCAAATTGAACATAAACACCAAGAACTTTACCATTCGAATTTTCTTTATTATAAATTTCAATAACACTTTCAGCAGTTAATGGTTCAAAATAAAGTCTGTCAGCAGTATCATAGTCTGTTGATACAGTTTCAGGATTGCAGTTTATCATTATAGTTTCGATATTTTTTTCTTTAAGAGCATAAACAGCGTGTACACAACAATAATCAAACTCTATTCCTTGTCCTATTCTATTTGGACCTCCTCCTAAAATTATTATTTTGTTTTTATTTGTTGGGTTAGATT
>CACFOQ010000033.1 GCA_902567855.1 uncultured Alphaproteobacteria bacterium | reverse complement strand
GCTTCACCTACCAATGTTGAAGAATCAACTGTAGAGGGCTTTTTTGTCATTATATCCGCTGCAGTTTTATTTATTATTTTATTATCCATGTTTCTTCTGAGATCTCCATCTGTAATTATTCCAATTAAACTTCCCTTTTTATTTATAACTCCAATGCACCCAAAACTTTTTTTAGTCATTTGAATTAATATCTTAGACATTTTCTCATTTGGGTATGCCAAGGGTAGTTTAGTATCTTTGTGCATGACCTCAGATACTTTTACAAGATCTTTACCTATTATTCCTCCAGGGTGAAAATTGCTAAAGTGAGTTTTTTTAAAGCCTTTCATTTTTATAAGTGACACTGCAATAGCGTCCCCAATAACAAGCATCATTGAAGTTGAGCTTGTTGGTGCCAAGTTATTTGGGCAAGCTTCAATAGGTTTTTTATATAATATTCCATAAGTAGATTTTTGATACAAAATTCCCTTTTTATTAGATGAAATACTTAAAAGAGGAATATTGTAACGTTTTGCATAGTTAATAATTCCATTTAATTCATTTGATTGTCCAGAATTAGAAATTGCTAAAATAACATCTTTTTTTGTAATACCACCTAAATCTCCATGACTTGCTTCTGTAGCATGAATAAAATGTGAGGGAGTTCCAGTAGATGTTAAGGTAGCTGAAATTTTATTTGCGATGTGACCACTTTTACCTATCCCAGTTATGATTGTTCTACCCTTAGTTTCAAATATTGATTTAACAACTTGATAAAACTCATCATTGAAAGATTTTGAAACAGTTTTAATACCTTTTATTTCAGTTGATAAAACTTTTTTTGCTTCATTTAATATTTGTTTTTTATTCATAACTAATGTTTGAAAATATCTAAATCAGGCCATCCAGATAAGTCTAATTTAACCCTATGTTCTATAAAATTAAAGCAAGCTTGTGCTATTTCAATTCTTTTTTCACGTTTTAAAATTTCATTTAACTTAATTCTTAATTCATGCAAATAAAGCACATCAGTAGCAGCATACCTTTGTTGAGCAGAAGTAATTTTTTTTGCCCCCCAATCAGAAGTTTGCTCATTTTTATTAATTTTTTTATTCAAAAGTTCAAGACATAGATCTTTGTATCCATGTTTATCTGTAAAGGTTCTTGATAATTTTGATGAAATTTTTGTGCAATATATATTTTGAATATTTATACCGTAGGTGTAGTTTAAAATCCCAACATCAAATCTAGCATAATGAAATATCTTTAAAATATTATTATTTTTTAGAATTCTTAGAAGATTATTTGGTTTTTTTGAAACATCATTAATCTTTACTAAATGACATGTTTTATTTCCACTGGATAGCTGCATCAAACAAAGTCTATCTCTTTTATGATTTAGACCCATAGCCTCTGTATCAATTGCTACAATTTTTCCTAACTTTAAGTTTTTTGGAATATCGTCTTGATATAGTTTAATTTTCATTTTCTTATGTCTATCAATCTTTAAATTATTTCAAATAATGCTATATCATTTAACTTTAAAAAAATCATGAAAACAGTAGTAATTTTTGGAGGGTCAGGCTTTGTTGCTAAACATATCATTCGACAATTAGCGAAAAATGGATATAAAATCGTAGTTCTCTACCAGCAACCTACTAATGAAGCTAAGTTAAAATTTTTGGGTTCTTTAGGCCAAATTATCCCTATTCAATATAAGTCAATAGATAGTGAATTAATTAAAAAACTAATAAAAGATGCTGACAATATTATAAATTTAAAGACTTCATGGGATGAAAAAACAAAGTCTTTTGAAATGTCAATTTTTAAATTTAATCAAAAGCTAGCTGAAAAAATAATTAACACTAATGAAAGATGCCAGTTGATTTATTTTTCAGGATTAGGAGTAGATAAAGGTCCATTATCTAAAAGGTCTCAAGCTATCTTAAAAAGTGAGGAATATTTTCAAAATAATTTAATCAATTGTTCAATAATTAGGCCAGGAATAATCATTGGAGGAGAAGATAAGTTTTTAAAAGGTTTATTTCCTTTATTTAAAATTTCTCCTTTTATACCTTTGTTTGGCAATGGATTATCAAAATTTCAACCAGTATCTAT
>CACFOQ010000032.1 GCA_902567855.1 uncultured Alphaproteobacteria bacterium | reverse complement strand
AGACGTGAAAATATCCCAACAATTGGTCATTGTGGTTTAATCCCTGGTAAAGCCACTTGGATAGGTGGACACAGAGCAATAGGTAGAAACGCTGAAGAAGCAATAGGAGTTCTTCGTCATACTTTAGAGTTACAAGATGCAGGAGTAGTAGGAGTTGAATTTGAAGTAGTTCCTCCAAAGGTTGCAGCGGTTGTTACAAAAAAGACTGATATTATTATTATGTCAATGGGTAGTGGTTCTGATTGTGATGCTCAATTTTTATTTTCAAATGATGTATTAGGTTGGACTGAAGGTCATACCCCAAGACATGCAAGGGTTTATAGAAATTTCAAAGCAGAATACGAGCGTTTACAAAAAGAAAGAGTAGCTGCATTTAAAGAATTTCATCAAGATACTCTCGATAAAAATTTTAATGATCCTAAAATTACAGTTTCTATTGAAGATAGAGAATATGATAAATTTTTAGAAATGGCTGAAAAAATATAATTTAAAAATTATTTTATTTTTACTTTGTAATAACCATTTGGATCAGTTGCCAATCTTATAACGGAAGGTAATATGGTTTTATAAAAATCATATAGACCATTAAAAGGTTTGGGAAGTTGATCTTTGATTTCATCTTGTAATTTTTTTAAATTATAAGAAGGTATCATGGGAAACATATGATGTTCTAAATGGTATTCCATTTTCCAGTATAAGAAACTTAGTATTGGATTAATCTTAATTGAATATGTGCTTAAGCGGTGATCCTTAGTATCAACTTTTGCGGCTAAATGTTGAGTTACATTAACCATAAACCAAATTGGCTTTCCAATATATGTTGGTAAAATAATATATAATATTGGTAAAATTGACCAAATATAAAAAGAATATAAAAAAACACATATCCATATCAAAACATAAAAACGTGAATTCCAAAGAATTTTCTTTTTTTGATTTTCAGGAGCGCTAAGTTGAACAACAGGTGTAAATATTCCTAGAGCATGTTTTAATACTTCAAATTTAATAAGACGATGAGGAAATAAAAGGTCTGTCAAAGGAATAAAGTTTAAGAAAAAGACTATAACTTCTGTTGGTCTTGAAATTTGAATTTCATGATCATAATCACCTTCTGTTTGCATCGTATAAGTATGATGAAAAGTGTGGCTCCATCTCCATCTAAACCCTTCAAAGTCACACATAAATGAGCTTATGTGATAAAAAATTTCATTAATCCATCTAGTTTTAAAAGCTGTGCGGTGAACTGTTTCATGCCAGTTTGCAACACTAAAGGCATATATTGTCCCGTAAATAAAAAAGAATAAGAGTGTCCACCAAGTGTCCCAAGTTATATATGCAAGATAACCAGATATAAAAAGAAATAAAAAATAAAAAAAGAAATGAACTAATCCTGGCAAATCTCTTCTTTTTGATAATTCCTTAAGCTTTGCTCTATCTATCTGAGGTTTATACCACTTTTATATTTACTTTTACCATTTATCTATGGCTCTACACTTATTCATAGTGTTCACTTTGTTCAACATGCTGGATTAGCTAACAATGTAATGGATCATCGTTTAACTACAAGAAGTTTAAAGCTAAACCCAATACTAAATTTTTTATGTTGGAATATGGAATATCACTTAGAACATCATATGTACCCCATGGTTCCAGCATATAATTTAAAAAAATTACATAATGCTGTAAAAGATCAAATGCCAAAACCAAAAAATGGTTTTCTAGATGCTTATAAGGAAATTTTACCTGCTATTTTTAAGCAAGCTTATGATCCAGATTATAGACTTGAAGTAAAGCTCCCAAATATATAGCTATCAAAAAAATATATATATTTAATAATTTCTTTTTTCATAAAAATTTATATAGTAGTATTATATGAGTATTGATTGGCATATTAAAGGTAGGCAATTTGGAAATTGCAATTGTAATTATGGATGTCCTTGTCAATTTAATGCACCTCCTACTGATAATTATTGTCATGGAATTGGTGCTTTTCTAATTGATGAAGGTTCTTTTGGTGAGATAGATTTATCTGGAGTTAAAGCAGTTTCTATGATGAAATTTCCTGGACCTATTCATGAAGGTAGTGGTGAAATGCAAATTATATTAGATGCCCAATCTTCTAAGGATCAACAGAATGCAATGCAATCTATTATTTATGGCAAAGAAACAGAACCTATGGCTACAGC
>CACFOQ010000031.1 GCA_902567855.1 uncultured Alphaproteobacteria bacterium | reverse complement strand
TTGTTAACTTTGACGAAACCTTCAATGGAGAAATAATTTTCAATAAAAAAATAGATAAAATCATAAGGTCAAAATCTATACAAAATGAAGATTATATAATTCCTGGATTTATAGATCTGCATTGCCATGGAGCTAATGGTTTTGATACAATGGATGGATGGAATGCTATTAAAAAAATGTCAGCATATCATCTGAGTAATGGCACTACATCTATTTTACCAACGACTTGGACTAGTACAATAGAACATACATTTAACGCACTAAAAGAGTTTAAAAACTATAAGAATACTAACACTAATATATTAGGTGTTCATTTAGAGGGGCCTTTTATCAATCCAAACAAGCTAGGGGCACAACCTCCGCTAACGATAAATCCATCAATTGAATTTATTAAAAAATTGATAGATGTTGCCCCGATTAAAGTTATCACTCTTGCTCCAGAGTTAGATGGCATGGATGAATTTATTTATCATTTAGACAAGCTTAAAATTAATATTC
Source organism: uncultured Alphaproteobacteria bacterium (assembly GCA_902567855.1). Classification (GTDB taxonomy): domain Bacteria; phylum Pseudomonadota; class Alphaproteobacteria; order HIMB59; genus MarineAlpha5-Bin3. The sequence goes on along the minus strand of CACFOQ010000031.1, from coordinate 1,893 downwards.
AATTTGGCCATTCTTTAGCTGATTTTGAATGTTGTGCTAAATTTATGAATAAATATAGTATTGGATTTACGCATCTTTATAACGCTATGTCGGGTAATCATCACAGAAGTTCGGGGGTTTTAGGTGCTGCTTTAGAATTAGGATCTTTTGCAGAAATTATTTGTGATCTTAATCATGTTAACGAAACTTCTATTAAGATTGCTAAAAAATGTATTAAAAATTTGTATGCTGTTAGTGATTCAATGGGAGCTACTGGATTAGAAAATGGTATATATAATTTTTTTGGAGTTGATATTGAAAAAATAGATAAAAAAGCTGTTGTTAAAAAAACTAATGCTTTAGCTGGAAGTGTAATCAATATGCATGATACTTTTTCTAATTTAATTAAATTAAAATTTTCTTTAAATGAAGTTGTTAAAATGACTAGTTACAATGCTGCTCAATATATACAAGAAAATGAGCTGGGATATATCGGAGAAAATAAAATATCTAATATTTTAGTTTTAGATAAAACTTTTAAAATTAAACAAATATATTTAAATGGAATTAAAATTAATGAATAATTCAAAAGTATTAGAAGAAGCATTAAGTATACCATCCATAATTGAAAATTTTTCAAATATTGATAATAATCCTTATATAGAAACAGCTAATTTGATTAATCAAAAAAAAATTAAATATATTGTTACTATAGCTAGAGGAACATCAGATTGTGCTGCCCTTTATAGCTCTTATATTTTTGCTAAATATCTCGGTCTACCTACTTATAGTATGCCTCCTTCAATTATTACTCTTGAAAAATCCCATTTTGATTTTTCAGAGGCTTTAGTTATTATAATTACTCAATCAGGTAAAAGTTCTGACTTAATTGAATGTGAAAAAAAATCAAAAGAAATGGGAGCAAAAACTATTTTAATTTCAAATAATGAAAATAGTCCAATAAATAATCAGTCTAACTATTTTTTTAATATGTTTGCAGATGAGGAGAAAAGTGTTGCTGCAACTAAATCATTTGTTCAAACTTTGTTAATATTAATAAAGTTTGTTTTTTATTGTTTAGAAAAAAAAGATATAAATGATGATATAAAAAATTTAAGTGAGTTTCTTTTGAGAGATTCTAATAATCAGTGGGAAACGGAGATAGTAGACAATACCATTAATACAGGATTTATACTTGGCAGAGGTGTTGGCTTCGCACTTTCAAATGAAATATCTCTTAAATTTAAAGAATTATGCCAAGAAATGATAGAGCCATTTAGTAGTGCTGAAGTGATGCATGGGCCTAAAAGTTTAATTCAAGACTCATTTAAACTCTTTATTTTAGAAATGAATGACAACAGTGGTTTAACTGTTAAAAAAGATAGTAATGAAATTACCAATTATACAAAATTAATTTATAATATTTCTTCAAATAATGAATCCAAAACAAGCTTTTTCTATCCACCAAATAAAATAACTGAATTAGATTCAGTGGTAATGATGACAAAATTTTATCCTTGGATCATCCGCTATTCTTTAAGCAAAGGACTTAATCCTGATAAACCACGTTATTTAACAAAAATAACAGAAACATTTTAAAACATTTGAATAATTTCGATATAGTTATTGTTGGAGCAGGTTCAGCTGGATGTATAGTTAGTAATCAAATAATTAAAAATACGAATTTAAAAGTATTATTAATTGAGGCAGGGCCAGGTGATAATAGCCCAACTATCCAAGTACCCCTTGGTTATGGTATGACTTTCTATCACAAAAAAATGAATTGGAATTTTTATTCTGAAGCACAAAAGAATTTAAATAATCGAGAAATTTATTATCCACGAGGAAAAGTTTTAGGAGGATCTGGATCAATAAATGCTATGATTTATGCACGAGGATTATGTTCAGATTTTC
>CACFOQ010000030.1 GCA_902567855.1 uncultured Alphaproteobacteria bacterium | reverse complement strand
TAAATTTGTCAAAAGAATATAATTTACCTTCATCTATATAAAAATATATATTAAATTTATTTTTACTGTCTAAATATTCTATTTTTGATTCTATTTTAATGTCTCTAAATCCTGAATTTAAATAAAAGTTTTTAAGTCTTAAAGTATCATTCTCAACTACATAATATTTAAAATTATTAAAAATTCTTAATTTTAAATAATTTCTCTGCTGTGATTTAATATTATTTAAAAGTATACTTCTTTTAAAAAAAGAATTTCCAATAAAATTTATTTTATTAATTTTTGAAATTTTACCTTCATTAACATTAAATTGAATATCAGTAAAATTTTGATTATCATCTATTTCAATGAATTCATATTCAATGTTTATTTTATTAAATGCATAAGAGTAATATAATTCTTTTAATTCATTAATAAATTTATTGATTTGTTTTTCATCATTAACCTTAAGATACTCATCAAAAGGCAAAATTAAATTTAGGTCACTTTTTTGAAATCTATTTAATCCTTTAAAATTAACATCATTAATAATTTTATACTGAGAAATATTTATGATGTAAGTATCATTATCCTTAAGAATATTTACATCTGATATATATTTATTTTTTTTTAATTTTTTAATAATATCATTTAATAAATCATCATTAATTTCACTGTAAGTATCTAAAATTGAATAAATAGTTTGTTCATCAATATTATCACCATTAATTATATTAATTTTTATATTTTCACTAGCAAATGAGGTTTTGAAAGTAAAAAACAAAATTATTATTAGGTATTTAAAATTTTTCATTATTTTGTATCATTATTCTATTAAACTCTTTTTCATAATTAATTATACTACCAATAGAATTAATAGAAGCTTTTAATTCATAAGAAATACTTTTTTCAATTATTTTAGGCATATGAATGTATTTTATCATATTTTTTTTAAATAATTCTGTAGCATATTGATTGGCAGCATTAAATTTTATAATTTGTTGGGGTGAGTTGTAATCTATATTTTTAAAAATTTCATATATAGGAAATTGATTTTTATTTACTTCAATAAAATTTAAATTAAAATTTTTATTTAACTTAAATTTTTCAATTTTTTTTAATTTATTATTTGTAATATATTTCATAAAATTTAATATAGGTATGGACATATCATTGAAAAAATAATTAAAAATTGATGTAGAATTATTGTATTCAATAATAGAATGTATCAATGCTTCAGGATGAATTATTATATCCAAATTTTTCATAGAAACTTGAAATAAATACATAGCTTCAATTAATTCTAAACATTTATTAGCTAAAGTAGAAGAATCGATACTATTTTTATATCCCATTTTCCATTTAGGATGTTTTATAACTTCACTAAATTTTATATTATTAATTCTTTTTTTATTGTAATTTAATAATGGACCACCAGAAGCTGTGAGATAAATTTTATTAAAATTTTTGAAACTATTAATTTTTTGATTATCTAAATTATAAATTGAAAAATGTTCAGAATCTAATGGAAATATATTTACTTTATGTTTTTTTAATAATTTTTTAAACAGATGGCCGCATGAAACAATACATTCTTTGTTTACTAAACCTAAATTTTTTGTATTAATTAAGATATCTTCTAAATATTCTAATGCAGAGTTACCTGATATGGACAATATTGAAGCTCTAGATTTATTATTTCTTAAATAATTTGATAAATCTTTATAATCAATAATCTTTATAACAGGATTAACTTTATTTTTATAATAATTTAATTTTTTAGTATTTTTTAGACATATAACTTTTGGTTTGATTACATTAGCTTGATTAATTAATTTTATGGCGTTTTCTGAAGCTAAAAGCATATCAATTTTTAATAGAGGAAAATATTTATTTATAATTTCTAAAGATTTTGTTCCAATTATACCTGTGCTACCAAAAATATTTATATACATTTTAATTAATTAAAAATTTATAAAAAAATATACCATATGTTACTAAAATAAAACTATCTAATCTATCAAAAAAACCTCCATGACCAGGAATCAGTTTGCTTGAATTTTTTATATTAGATAATCTTTTAAAATATGATTCAATTATATCACCTAAAAATGATAAAAAAATAATCGATAGAATGATTAATAATAAATTAAAAAAATCAAAATTAGTAAATAAATAATTAAATATAATCATAAAAAATATGGTAAATATTATTCCACCTATTAAGCCTTCATAAGTTTTATTAGGGCTAATAGAAATAAAAATTTTTTTTCTACCAATTAATGAACCTAAAAGATAACTAGATGTATCAAAAATTGTGATTATTAAAATAATAATAATAAAATCTATCAATTCAAAATAGTAAAATAAATAAAGCTGTAAAAAAATAAAAGATAATAGAATATATACATATAAAAAAAATTT
>CACFOQ010000029.1 GCA_902567855.1 uncultured Alphaproteobacteria bacterium | reverse complement strand
TATTTCAAAAAGTTCTGTTAGAAATCATCATTATGCGAATATTGTAGGAGAAGGTGCTTCTGTTGATCTTGATGGTATTTTTTTTGCTTCTTCTAATCAAATTATTGATAACAAAACTCAAATCAACCATAATTTTCCTTCTTGTAAGAGTAGTCAAAGATATAAGGGTGTTCTTACAGATAATTCAAAAGCAAGTTATTTAAGCAAGACTTATGTAGACAAAGAAGCTCAATTAACTGAAGCCTATCAACTAAGTAAGGGAATTTTATTATCAGACTCTTCAACTTTTCATTCCAAACCTGAACTTAAAATTTACGCAGATGATGTAAAATGTTCACATGGATCAACTATTGGACCAATTGATAAAGATTTACTTTTTTATTTGCGTTCTAGAGGACTAAATAAAAAAAAATCTATGGCTTTATTACTTAAGTCTTTTTTTCATAATATAATATCAGATGTTAAAAATATACAATTTGTTGAAAAATTCAATTATCATTCTGGTATTTGGCTTAAAGAAAATAATTTATAAAATGTTTGAAAATATAAAAAATTTATTTCCTGTTTTTGAAAAAAACCCTAATTTAGTCTTTCTAGATACAGCAGCTTCTGCTTTAAAACCAAAAGAAATGATAGATGCAACTAATAATTGCTATTCTTATGAATATGCTAATGTTCATAGGGGCCTTTATTCTTTAAGTTCAAATTTAACAAAAAAATTTGAGAATACAAGAATACAAGTAAGTGATTTTATTTCTTCTCATTCTGAAGAAAATATTATTTTTACAAAGAGTGCTACTGAAGGAATTAATCTAGTTGTTGATAAATTCAGTGAAAAATATTTATCTGAAGGAGATGAGGTACTTATCTCTTATTTAGAGCATCATGCCAATATTGTACCTTGGCATATTGCTGCTAAAAAATATAAATTTAAAGTAGTGCCTATAATTTTAAATGAAGTAGGGGAAATTGATTATAATGATTTTAATGATAAGATAAATTCAAGAACAAAATTTATTTCTTTGGCACATATGTCAAATGTAACTGGTTCAATAACAGATTTTGAAATTATTAAAAAAAGAATAAAAGGACTTAATATTCCAATGATGATTGATGGATGTCAATTTATTGCGCATTCTAAATTAAATGTTTTGGAACTGGATTGTGATTTTTATGTTTTTTCTGGTCATAAAATTTATGGCCCTTCTGGTGTTGGGGTTTTGTATATGAAGGATAAATGGTTAGAAATTTTTAATCCTTATCAAGGTGGAGGATCAATGATTGATACTGTAGAAATTGAAAATACTAAATTTGCCAAAGGTTTTCAAAAATTTGAAGCTGGAACTCCCCCTATAGCTCAGGTAATAGGCTTAGGAGCTAGTATTAATTTTGTTAATAAAATTGGCTTAAAAGATATTTTTAATTATGAAAAAGAATTACACGATTATACTCTTGAAAAGTTAAGCTTTGATGATGATGTTTTGATATATGGAAAAAGTTTAAATAAAGGTGCCATTATTTCTTTCAATATAAATGGTATACATGCAAATGATCTTGCAATGTTTTTAGATCAGAAAAATATTGCAGTAAGAACTGGTCATCATTGTTGCCAACCTTTAATGAAATATTTAAAGATTACTTCAACTGCTAGGGCCTCTTTTGGTATTTATAACAATAAAGATGATGCTGATTTATTTGTTAGTTCGGTATTTGAGGCTAAAAAATTCTTTATTTAAGCAAAATGAAAGAAAAAGATTTAAATGATTTTTTGCCTGACAAAAATTCCTCTTATTTTAGGCAATTAAATAACTCTGAAACTAATATTATCATATCTAAAAAGGATGTTGTTGATCAAATAAAAAAAGTAATGGACCCCGAGATACCAGTCAATCTGTATGATTTAGGTCTAATTTATAAAATAGATATAGATAAGCATAACAATGTATTGATTGATATGACCTTAACTAATCCTAATTGTCCAGTAGCTGGTACAATGCCAAAAAATGTTGGTTTATCAATAGAAAAAATCAATTATATATCTTCTGTTAAAGTTAACTTGGTTTGGTATCCTAAGTGGAATAAAAATATGATGAGTGAAGAAGCAAAACTAGCTTTAGATATTTTTTAAAATGAATTATAAGAGTATTTATGAATGATATAATATCCATAACAGATGAAGCAGCTTATCAAATAAAAAAAATTTTAGCAAACAGTCCTAATAAAGTAGATGGCATTATAGTTGGTGTAGATAGTACAGGTTGCTCTGGTTATGCTTATAAAATTGATTATGCAACAGAAGAAAATTCTTCAAATTATGAATTAATAGAATCAAAAGGAGTAAAAGTATTTATAGAGCCAAAAGCAACTATGTATTTAATTGGCAGTAAAATGGATTATTCCAAAGATAAATTTGCTTCACGGTTTATATTTCATAATCCAAATGAAAAAAGCACTTGTGGTTGTGGAGAATCATTTAATATTTAA
>CACFOQ010000028.1 GCA_902567855.1 uncultured Alphaproteobacteria bacterium | reverse complement strand
AATTTCAGTTACTGTACCTACTGTGCTTCTTGGGTTTTTTTGAGTAGTTTTTTGTTCTATAGAAATTGCAGGTGATAAACCATCAATACTTTCTACATCAGGTTTATCCATCATTTGTAAAAATTGCCTTGCGTAAGCAGATAAACTTTCTACATATTTTCTTTGTCCCTCAGAATAGATAGTGTCAAAAGCCAATGTTGATTTTCCTGATCCACTAACTCCAGTAATTACAACTAATTTATTTTTTGGAATCTCTAAACTTATATTTTTTAAGTTATGTTCTTTTGCACCTTTTATTATTATTTTATCCAGATTCATTGAAAATATAGTTAGTGAATTTAATTATTTTGTTATAAATAGATATATATTAAATTTTTTTATGGTTGGTAGTGTAAATAAAGTAATTCTATTAGGAAATCTTGGGAGAGATCCTGATATTAGATCCATGCAATCTGGCAAGAAAATGGCATCATTTTCCATTGCTACGTCTAAAAGATGGAAAGACAAAAATACTCAAGAACAAAAAGAAAGTACTTCTTGGCATAATATTGTTGTTTTTAATGAGGGTCTTGTAGATGTTATTGAAAAATATGTAAAAAAAGGTTCAAAGATTTATGTTGAAGGGGAGCTTAACACTAGAAAATATCAAGATAAAGACGGTAATGATAGATATACTACAGAGGTGGTTCTTCAGGGATATAATAGTAATTTAACTATGTTAGGCAGTAATTCTTCTGCTCCTACTCAATCTATAGAAAATTCTGCTGATGATTCTTTTACTAGTGAAATTAGCGATTCTTCATCAGCAGACGAAGATATTCCTTTTTAATAAAATTTGTTAAATTTATTATATAAATAATTGAAATTGTTGTTTTTTTAATCATTGTAATTAGATTTATTACTATTGTTTGCTAGGGTTTTTTTTGATATAAAAATTTAAGTTTTTACCGGAAAATAAGGATTTTTAATTTTGTCTGATAATATTGATACGTCTAAATCTTCTTTAGAAGAAGATAAAATTACTAATATCTCATTAGTAGAAGAAATGAAGAAATCGTATTTAGATTATGCGATGTCTGTTATTGTTTCAAGAGCTTTACCCGATTGTAGAGATGGCTTAAAACCAGTTCATAGGCGCATTCTGTACGCTATGAATGAATCTGGTTATAATTATAATAAATCCTATAAAAAATCTGCAAGAATAGTAGGGGATGTTATGGGTAAATATCATCCTCACGGAGACTCTGCAATTTACGACTCAATGGTAAGAATGGCACAAAATTTTTCAATGAGATTAGAGTTAATTGATGGTCAAGGAAATTTTGGATCTTTAGATGGAGATCCCCCTGCTGCAATGAGATATACTGAAGCAAGATTAGCTAAAATATCTGAAAAAATTGTTACAGATTTAGAAAAAAATACTGTTAGTTTTCAACCTAACTATGATGATACAACCAAAGAACCAAGTGTTTTGCCTGCACAGTATCCTAATATTTTAGTTAATGGAGCTTCTGGAATTGCAGTTGGGATGGCTACAAATATTGCACCTCACAATCTAGGAGAAGTAATAGAAGCTACTTTATTTTGTATTGATAATCCAGATTCATCCATAGATGATTTGAATAAATTTATACTTGGTCCAGATTTTCCTACTGGCTGTCAAATAATTGGAAATAAAGGAATAAAAGATGCTTTTTATTCTGGCAAAGGTGCTTGCGTATTGAGAGCAAAAACCTCAATTGAAAATTTCAAAAAAGATAGAGAAGCAATAATCATTAATGAAATTCCCTATCAAGTAAACAAATCTAAATTGATTGAAAAGATAGCTGAAACAGTAAAAAATAATATTATTGAGGGAATATCTGACCTTAGAGATGAGTCTGACCGCAATGGAGTTAGAGTCGTTATAGAATTAAAAAAAGATGTAGATTCTAATATAATTCTAAATCAACTTTATAAACACACATTACTTCAAACTACTTTTAATTCTAATATGCTTGCCCTCAATAAAGGTAAACCTGAGCAAATGAATTTAAAAGATATATTATTATCTTTTATAGATTTTAGAGAGGAAATTGTAACCAAAAGAACTGTATATGATTTAAATAAAGCAAGAGATAAAGCTCACATCTTAATTGGTTTAGTTGTCGCTAATGATAATATAGACAATATTATAGATCTTATTAAAAAATCTAAAGATTCAAAAGATGCTAAAGAAAAATTAATTAAAACTAAATGGAAATTATCTAAAGAAAATATAGATTTTATTAAACTAATAGATGACCAAACAACTCAAATAAATGACAAAAGATTTCAATTAACAGAGAGTCAAGCAAAATCTATTCTTGAATTACGTTTACACCGTCTTACAAGTTTAGAAAGAGAAGATATAAAAAAAGACTTAGAAAAAATTGTTTTAGAAATTAAAGGGTTTTTAGATATTTTAAGTTCAAGAAAAACTCTTTTAGAAGTTATAAAAAAAGAATTAAGAGATATAAAAGAAGAATTTTCAA
>CACFOQ010000027.1 GCA_902567855.1 uncultured Alphaproteobacteria bacterium | reverse complement strand
CATCCCCATTCCTACACCTGGAGGAGTACCTGTAGATATAATATCTCCAGGATGAAGTGACATAAATTGACTTAAATAACTTACTAAAAAGTTTACACCATAAACCATTGTTGCTGTTGAACCATCTTGAACACGTTTACCATTTAATTCAAGCCAAAGTTTTAAATTTTGTGGATCAGGAATTTCATCTTTGGTCACCAAATACGGGCCTATTGGTCCAAATGTATCACATGACTTTCCTTTAACCCATTGACCAGATCTTTCTATTTGAAAAGCTCTTTCACTTAGATCATTTACAACACAATAACCAGCTATATGATCTTGTGATTCATTTTCAGAAATATATTTAGCTTCCTTTCCAATCACTATACCAAGTTCAACTTCCCAGTCAGATTTTTGAGAATTTTTAGGAATTATAACATCGTCATTTGGTCCAATTATAGCACTTGTTGCTTTAAAAAAAATAATTGGCTCAGGAGGAACTTTCATACCTGTTTCCTCAGCATGATCAGAATAATTCAAACCAATACAAATAATTTTACCGACACTTTTTTTACATACACATGGAGCAATACCATCAAAATTTTCTACTTTAGGTAAAGAAGAAAGATCCATACTTTTAATTTCATTTAATTTTTCTATTGTTACATTTTCATTATCCCAATCTGATACTAAGCTTGAAGCATCATGGATATTCTCGTCTGAGTCTAAAATTCCTGGCTTTACTTCATTACCAATTCTATATCTTAAAGTTTTCATTATAGTGTCCATCCTCCATCAATTAAGTTAAGCGTGCCTGTAACAAAATCTGATTCATCACTGGCCAAATACACAGCTAAGGAAGCTATTTCTTCTGGTTTTGCTAATCTTCCCATTAATTGTCTATTTATAAAATCTTTTCGTGCTTGTTTTGGATCATCTGCCATATTAACTCGTCCTTCCCATGAAGGCGTTTCAACTGTCCCAGGTAAAATGGCATTACAACGAATACCTTTTTTTACATAATCAGCCGCCATGGCCTTAACAAAACCATTTAAGGCTGCTTTTGTTGTTCCATAAATAAATCTATTAGGTGCGCCTTTAACATTTGAAGCAGCAGAAGATACAATAATGATATTACCTTTATTTTTTTGTATCATTTTGGGTAATAAAAAAGAACTCATCAAATAAGCTGAATAAACATTTATATTAATAGAATTATAAAATTCATCAGAAGAACATTCCATTATAGTGCCATGATGCACAAATCCAACTGCATGAAATAAAACGTCTACATCTTTGATTGATTGAGAGAAATTTTCAACAGCTTCTTTGTTTGTGGAGTCCAGAACTTCTGTTTTTATGTTAGAGTTTTCAGCCTTTAATTCATTGAGTTTTTCTTCATTTATATCTGTTGCTATGACGTTGGCACCCTCTTTGGAATAAGCAATTGCTGTGGCTCTTCCAATTCCTTGAGCTGCTGCTGTTACAACAATATTTTTATTATTTAATCTCATTTATAAATTTTATTATTCCTCGGTGACAAAGTAAATGTTTTAACAGACTTTTCTCTCATTTCAATTGTATAATGAGGAAAATTGTCATTATTGATTAATCATATTATTTATACCTTTTAAATTTAAATTAAATTAATATACATAAAATTTATGAAAATTCTTTTAACTGGAGGGGCAGGTTATATAGGCAGCCATGCTGCAATTGCTTTATTAGATGGCGGTCACAAAGTAACTGTTATAGACAACTTAAGCACTGGAAATAAAAAGTTAATACCACCTTCAGCTAATTTTGTTAACTGTAATATTAATGATGTTACGACAATTAGTCAAATATTACAAAAGGAAAAATTTGATGCATTAATGCATTTTGCAGGTTACATAGAAGTAGAAGAGTCTGTATCCAATCCTAAAAAATACTTTGATAACAATACTAAAAATTCAAAAATACTTTTTGATACTTGTATAAAAAATAATCTTAAAAATATTATTTTTTCTTCGACAGCTGCAGCATATGGTAATCCAGCTAACTCAGAGCCTATAAAAGAAAGTACAGATTTAAAACCTATAAATCCTTATGGTGAATCAAAAATTCAATCAGAAATATATCTTAAAGAAAATTCACAATGTAATTTTATTATATTAAGATATTTCAATGTTGCAGGTGCTGATCCTAAAATGCGCTCTGGATTAATAAGTAAGAAGGCTACACATTTAATTAAAATAGCAAGCGAAGTTGCAGTAGGTAAAAGAAAAGATATTACAATATTTGGAAATGATTATCCAACACCTGATGGAACTGCAATAAGAGATTATATACATGTATCTGATTTGGCAGATGTTCATGTAAAGGCTGTTGAATATTTGGTGAGTAAACAGCAATCAAATATTATAAATTGTGGTTACGGAAAAGGTTTTTCAGTTAAGGATGTTTTAAAGATTGTAAATCAAGTGAATGATAAGCCAATTAGTATTAAAAACGGAGATAGAAGAGCAGGAGATCCGTCCATGCTTGTTTCTAATGTTTCAAAATTGCATAGTCTATTTGACTGGCAACCAAAATATAATAATCTTTCTTTTATTGTTAAAACATCAATAGATTGGGAAAAAAAATTATTAAATTATTAATATGCATAAAAGAGTTTTTAAACGTAATGATAATAAAGAATTATTTTTATATGGTAACAATCAACACAATGAACCAAGTACTAAAGAATTAGAACTAACTCCTACTTCAGAACCACATATGCGATGGAATCCTGCAAGACAGGAATGGGTAACGTATTCAGCTA
>CACFOQ010000026.1 GCA_902567855.1 uncultured Alphaproteobacteria bacterium | reverse complement strand
TTTTAGCTTTTTTTCAAAAACCCTATTTAAATAGTTTAATTATTAGCTTTTCTGTAACTTTGATTTCATTATGCTTAGGAATTGCTGCTGGATATAGTTTTGCAAAATATAAAATTGGAGGATTTATTTTGCCTTTTTCAATTTTATCAATACGTATGTTGCCAATTGTAGCATTTATAATTCCTTTATTTCTTTTTTCAAAAAAATTAAATTTAATAGACTCTTACTTGTCTATTATTTTTTCTCATTTAATTATTTGTTTACCTTATTCAATTTGGATGATGAGAGCCTTTTTTAAGGACTTACCACATGAAATAGAACAGGCTGCTTATGTTGATGGATGTAATCAATGGGATGCATTTTACAAAATATCCTTACCATTAGTCGCTCCTGGAATAGTTGTAACAGGATTATTTTGTTTTATATTTTCATGGAATGAATTTATTTTTGGTTTAGTTTTATCAAGAAAAGATGTCATTCCTATAACAGTTGCTCTTAGTGGAGGAAGTAATTATTCACTCGCATTATCATCAATAATTCCAATATTATTATTTTCTATACTAATTAATAAATATCTTGTGAGAGGAATGACTTTAGGCGCAGTTAAATAACTTTATGGAGAGGTTTCCCTTTTTTAAAGAAATTTATAAGATTCATACAACTTAATTGGGCCATTGCATTTCTGGTCTCTATAGTACCACTCCCATGATGAGGGTGAAGAATAACATTATTTAATTTTTTAAAAATTGGATTAATTTTTGGTTCATTAAAAAACACATCTAAAGCAGCACCTTTTATCTTATTATTCTTTAAAGAATTTATTAATGCTTTTTCATCAATAACTGTTCCTCTAGATACATTAATTAAATAGGATGATTTTTTCATAGATGTAATTACAGATTTGCTAATTAATTTTTTAGTTTTTTCTCCACCAGCACAAGTGATAACTAAATAATCAACATATTTAGCCATCTGATTTAAATTCTTAAAATATTTATATTTGGATTTTTTTTTCCTTGGGCCAAAATAATTAATTTCCATAGATAAAGATTCTGCTTTTTTTGCAAATTCTTTGCCGATTTTACCTAAACCAACAATACCTATTTTTTTGTTAAAAACACTGTCAGTTAATTTCATTGGTCCATTCTTTTGCCATAGGTTAGATTTTATATAACTTTGTCCATTTACTATATTTCTAGAAATAGAAAGTAATAAAGTTAAAGCAAGATCAGCTACATCTCTTGTTAAAACCCCGGGGGTATTGGAAACAGTAATTTTTCTTTTTTTACACTCTACTAAATCAACATTATCGTAACCAACGGCGAAAAGAGAAATAATTTTAATATTTTTAAGATTTTTCATCAATAAAGGAGTAATTTTAAATAAGCCACTTGCAACAAGAGCATCATACTTAGAAAAATTAATTTTTTTTCCTTTGATATTCCACAAAGTATCAATTTTGAAATGTTTTGAATATATTTGAGTATAATCTCTTATAAGATCATCAGCTATTAAAATATTTTTTTTCATAATTTTAACTTATATAATGAGAATATAAATTTTATATTGTTTATTCAATAATTATTTGTTACCATTAAATCAAATGTTAAATAATAATAATCATATTTTAGAAGCTAAAGAATTTAGTCATAGTTTTGGAGCAGTAAAAGCTTTAACTAATGCTTCTTTAGCTCTCAAAAAAAATGAAGTCATGGGATTAGTAGGTGATAATGGAGCTGGTAAATCTACTTTATTAAAAATTCTGTCAGGAATTATTCCTCTTTCAACTGGTAAAGTTTATATAGAAGGAAAACTGCAAAATTTTCGATCTGCTCAAGATGCATTAGATGCGGGTATAGAAACTGTATATCAAGATCTTGCACTCGTAGACTCAATGAATGCTTTTCAAAATGTTTATTTAGGGAGAGAAGAAATTTCTTCTAACCCAATAGCAAAATTATTGCGTCTTGTAGATGATAAAAAAATGAGAGAAAAATCAAAAGAAATTCTAGAATCTTTAGCTGTAAAAATTCCCTCGGTTAATGGAAATGTAAAAAGTATGTCAGGAGGACAGCGTCAGTGCTTAGCAATTGCTAGAGCTCTCATGTGGAAAAGAAATATAGTTATTCTTGATGAGCCAACAGCTGCTCTTGGTGTACAAGAAACAGAACAGGTTTTAGAACTTATTAAAGATTTAAAAAGTCACAATGTTTCAGTAATTGTAGTTTCTCATAATATGCAACATATAATGGCTGTATGTGATCGTGTTACAATTATGCGTTTGGGAAGTACTATAGCTACACGTGATATCAAAAATACTGAAATATCAGAAATAGTAGGTTTAATTACTGGAGCTATACTAGAGGAAAATAAGAAAAATTGATAAATTTAGCGATTTTTAAGCAATAATTATTTTCTATTATATTTTTATATAAACTTTATGTACTTTATTTATTTGAATAAGATTTTTAAATCCTATTAGATATTTATAATAATATCTAAGGAGGATAAAATGTTTATTTACGTAAAAAAAATATTCTTTTTATTTGCTATATTGTTTTTTATTTCATCGCCTTCACATGCTTTTAAGCTTGGTATGGCTGTAGGAGGTCATCCATGTTGTGATTGGATGAAGTTACAAGGTGATGTAGCAAGAGCAATCGCTGAAAAAAAAGGATGGGAATATCTAGAACTAAATAATGATGGTGACTCAGCTACCGCTGTTAAAAATGCTCAAATTTTTGTTCAAGAAGGTGTAGATGCAGTAATTCAATTTAATGCTCAACCTGGTGCAAATCCTGCAATTCAACAAATTCTTGGTGGAGCTGGTATTCCAGTTGTGACTTATGACATTGCAGAAGAAGGTATGTATTTTGTTGGTATTGATAATCTTGGAGCGGGTATTGCAGGAGGTGAAGGACTTGGAAAGCTTGTCAAAGAAAAATGGAACTGTGAGCCTGATTTAGTTATCTCTGCTGAAGGAGCTGCAGCTGGCATAGTTAACGAATGGAGAACAGGTGGTATGCGTACTGGTCTTGGAAATATTTGCCCAGACATTCCTGCAGAAAAATATATATCATTTGAATCAAATGGTAGTGCAGCCGACGGACTTCCTGCAGCACGTGATTTGCTAGCAGCTAACCCTGATGCAGTTAAAATGGCTGTTGTTGGTCTTAACGATGGAGGTGTTCTTGCTTTAGTTAATGCTGCTGAGCAACTTGGTCGAGCTG
>CACFOQ010000025.1 GCA_902567855.1 uncultured Alphaproteobacteria bacterium | reverse complement strand
TAATGTTGGTTTACCAACTATAGTGATAAACGCTTTATGTAATAGGTTGTGCGGACCCGGGGGCGGTACCCGGCGCCTCCACCATAAAATATGGGGGCGAAATAGGTTTGACGTTGACCAAAAGATAAAGACTTTGCTCGGTATTGTACCACCGTTATCGGACTATTTTTATAAATGCTAACGATAATAGATTAGCTATCGCTGCCTAGTTTCTAGGCAAGCGCGGTCAGGGGCACCGGGCAACAGAACGCCCCATTCTAATTCTTCGATAATATTTGTAAATGTTGGTTTTTTGAATTTCTAAAATCCTATTCGTCGTAATCTAATCGTAATAAAATCAAAAGAAATGTATCTTTTTTTTATTGTCTATAAAGTCTTCAAAATTTTTCCATAACATTTCTATATTAGAGCCATTAAAATGCCCAATCAAAATTTTGCTATTTTCTAAATAAACACTAACTACACCAATCCACAAAGTATAATAATTATCAACCTTACATGCATCAATGTTTAACTTAAATTCTTTACGATTTATTTGTTTTTTTCCATCAATTATTATTTTTTTAAGACTTTTACGTAAATCTAAAAAATCATCTTTTGGTATTGAAATCATAAGGAAATGTTTTTTAAATGGAAAAACATTTGTTTGTGTATCATAGTCATATTCATTTGAATACATACTAACTTCTTCTTCATCATCATCTTCGTTATCATATTCATCAACTAACTCTTCTGAAGTTTTAAATTTAAAAGGACCCATTATATGTCCAAAATATCTTTCCTTTTGTAACTTTGTCATAAAACTTCTAAGATAGTTATCTTCTGCATCTGATGGGTCAATAACATATTCTTCTTTTAAGTTACCTTTATTGTCAAAAAAACTATTGATAAAATCATCATCAAGTTGAATGGATTTCTTAGGATGATTATTATTTTTTGGAGCTATATATTGTTTTGATAAATCATTTTTTTTGTTTGATTTATTTTTATTCTTTAAAATATAAACGATATATACAACTAGAATGAATATTAAAATTACAACTAAGTTCATTAAATCCATAAAATAATTCTAACATATTATAAAAAAAATTAAAAATAAGTTGTTCCATAGAATTTCTTGCCGAAATCTGGCCGAAGTATTACAAATACGGCTTTAGATTTAAGTGGTATGTAATAAAACTCGTCGTAATCTCGTCGTAACGAGATCAAAAAAATTAAAATTTATGATATAAAAAAGCCAAGTTTTCTGTTAGTTTGGTTCACGCACCGGGCAACAGAACGCCCCTTTAAAATAAATGAAGAAACCAGTGTTAGTTAAAAATTTAAAAAAATGTCAAAATATTCCTACTTAAGAAGTTTACTAAATTTAGGTAGTAAATATGGTTATATCAATTTAATTTTCATAATAATTTTTGAAATTATGAATTTTGATTTTAAAAAAATTTATGATTACAAATTTAAGAAACCTCTAAATTCAGGATCTGAGTCTTATATCCCATCATTTTATTATGCGTTATACCTATTAAAAAAAAACATCGCACTATCCGATAAAATTTTTGTTGATTTTGGATGTGGTAGAGGAAGAGTATTAAGATATTTAAAAAAAGATTGTAAAAGAGTTATTGGTATTGAGTATGACACAGATTTTAAAATTCATTATAGTGAAACTGAAGTTATTTGGGGAAATTGCTATGATGATAAAGTTATCAATAAT
The DNA here is from genome assembly GCA_902567855.1 of uncultured Alphaproteobacteria bacterium. Classification (GTDB taxonomy): domain Bacteria; phylum Pseudomonadota; class Alphaproteobacteria; order HIMB59; genus MarineAlpha5-Bin3. Next base: position 1,580 of record CACFOQ010000025.1, on the reverse strand, counting down.
TTGCTATCACACATTAAAAACGAAGATGATAATCCACCTATAATTTTATTTTTTTATCATCCTTTTGAAAATAAAAGAATTGAAGAAATAATAAAAAAAATACATGCTAAATTATCAAATATTAACTTAATTTTTATAGGCGATATAAATATTAAAAATTTAGAAAATGATTTTAAAATTGAGTTTCAAAATAAATTGTTAAAAATTTTTAAAAATTGCAAGTAAACATGAATATTCTAATCTATCTTGATAATTGAGTGATTGTTTGTGCTTAAATTAATTAAAAGATAAAAAATTATTCGGTTCAATGAAATCAACGAAGTCAAAAGACAAAGTGAGGTCAAAATAGATGTTCCTCTCAACGAAGTTCTCAACGAAGAAATTCCATTTAGTAAGTAAATATGCTAATTATCATACTTGGGACGAGAAACAGAACGCCCCATAACAAATTTTCAATAATTTTTGAAAAAGTAGTTTTTTTAAATATCTAAAATTGATTCGCCATAATCTCACTGGAATAAAATAAAATAAAATAAATTATTTTCTAACTTTAAAAAAAAATTTATAAAAAATCCAATAAAGAAAATAAGATAAAGGAATTAATATAATTTTAACTAAAATGGGGTTATTAAAATAATTATTAATATAGACTATTAAAAAACTAATTAAAATAATAACTATATATGAATATAGAAAGTAAAAAATAAAAATTATAAAATTATATTCTTTCGATTTATAGCTATAAAAAATATATTTAGTTGCTATTAAAAAATCTAATAATAGTGCGAACGAGCTACTAATAATATTAGACCAAAAAATAGGTATAAAATAAATTAAAAAATAGAATAAAATGATGTCAATAAGAAAACAAAAAGCTGAAATTATGCCTAGCTTAACAAAGGAAGAGTTAATAAATGACGATATTAATATATAAATATTATTCAATTAATTATAAATTATTTTTCAAGTTAAAAAAAGTCACATGAGTATTAAAGCACAACATATAAAATTACTTGCTTTCTTATTTATAGTTATCATAACTGTTTATCAACATGTTTCATCTATTGATAAATCAATGCAAAATAGAGATAATATATGGGAACCTGATGATAATTATCACGAACTAATTAAGGCAAGTAATTCAAAAAATTGCATTGAAGAAACATGCATAGGATTGGAAAATATTTATAGAATGTATGAGGAAAATCTAAATAATAAGATAAATATTTATCAATCTGATGTTCTTGTTCATCATACTTTAGTTGAATATCATTCTATTAAATCATTTTTATTAAAAAAATTGTATTTATATTTTGGAGATTGGGAGTCATCTCACTTATTTTTAACAAAAATAGTAACTTCATTCTTAGTTTTTTTGATTCCTTTATTTATATTGAGATACTCTAATTTAAATGTAGCTTTGATATCAAGTATTTTGTTATTTCCATACGTAGGTATTAAATTTGGATTTCATTTTTCTAATGGCTCAGATGAATTGGCATCAATTTTTTCTTTGATATCTCTAATTTGTATTAGGTATATTAATTTTAAAAATATAATTTTATATTTAATCTTCATTA
>CACFOQ010000024.1 GCA_902567855.1 uncultured Alphaproteobacteria bacterium | reverse complement strand
ACTCCAAGTGATTCTGCTTTTTCTCTTATTGGCTCAAGCTCATCCCCTTGTCCTAAGTCAGCTGTAAATGTTGATACAGGGCAATTATATTTTAGTTGCAACCATTTTAATATAACACTTGTATCTAACCCACCTGAATATGCTAATACTATTTTTTTTACCACGTTAACAGTCTTTTGTAAGTTTGTTAACTGCTGAAGTAAATCCTTTCAAAGTATAAATATCAATAACTTTAGTACCCTTGCTTGAAATTCCAGTTGTCTCTAACTGTAATCCCTTTTTCATTGCATATATAACTTTTTTATCTTCTTTAGCCCAAGCGGTGTCACCATCTGTATAAAAATCATAGTTACTAGAATCAATTTTAACCTCTACTGAGTCTGAGTCTTTATAATTAAATCCTGCAGTTATTTGAACTATTATATCAGGACTTTTATGCATTCTATATACAAGAATATAATATTTCCCGCGAGTTTTGCCTTCTGGAATTTTTGTTTCAATTGGAGCACTTTGAATAAAGCAGTATTCTTGTTCTTTTACAAATTCCCATTGACCTTTGATAATTTCACCAAACACAGTAGGTGAAAATAAAAGGATAAAAAAAGAAATTCCAAAAAATAAACTTAATTTTTTATTCATAAAACTAATTACTATAAGTTTCTATTATACCAAAAAATTAAAGGTTGGAAGGTAGTTTTAGCATTTTATAGATATTTAATATTATTGTAAAATTCAATTATTTTACTAAAAAAATTTGAGCTACTAAGAAAAAATTCAAAGAGACTTGTAGTGTATTTTATGGCATTATAGGTTATGGCACAAATACAGACCCACATAACTAGGGGTAATCTTATTGAAAGTACTCATAAATCAAAGTGTGTTATAAAAAATTATGATTACAAAACAGTTTTTTCAACAAAAAATAATAAAGATTTAGTTTATCCAAGATCAGCCATCAAAATATTACAGGCCATTCCTTTTATTCAATCTCAAGCAAAAAAAAAATATAACTTAACTCAAAAACAGATAGCAATTTGTTGTTCATCGCATTGTGGAGAAAAGGAACATATAAATGTACTAGAAGAATGGATAAAAAAAACAAAAATAAAAATAAATCAACTAAAATGTGGAGTTCATAATCCTATTAATTTAAAATCTTCTAACAAAATATTGCTAAGTGGAATCAAACCAAACCAATTACATAATAATTGTGCTGGAAAACATTTGGGGATGATTTCGGGATGTAAAGCTAGCAACTTAAATATTGTAAATTATTTAAATATTAATCATCCTTACCAAAAAAAAATAAGAAAATGTTTAGAGGACTTTGCAGAATGTAAGATTAAAAAAATTCAAAGGGGCATAGATGGTTGCAGCGCACCACAATATGCTTTTCCTATGGGAAACCTTGCTATTGCAATGATCAATATAATTAAAAGTTATGAAGAAAAAAATAAGTATAATAAAGAAATTAAAATTCTTTTAAAAGCTATTGAAAAATATCCTCAACTTACAGGAAGTAAAGACATATATCCTTGTCAACTAATTAAAACTACTAGAGGAAAAATTTTTGCCAAAGGAGGTGCAGAAGGAGTATTGCTATTCGCACATAAAGAAAAAAAAATTGGTGGAATTATTAAAGTTGAAGATGGAAATGAAAGAGCATTGCCTTCAGTAGCAAATAGTATTTTTCAGAAATTAAATTTATTAAATAAAAAAGAATTAAGAGGACTTTCTAAATGGACTAATGAGAAAATATTTAATCATGCAAGAATAAATACTGGAAAAATATATACAAAAATTTCATAATAATTATTATAATTTTATAAAGTTTTAACTGTGAATAAAATAGTAGAAAATCAAATAGCTGGTTACTTATTGGATAAAAAGATAAAAACTAGAACAATACTTTCTAATTCATTTAATATGATATGTGAAAAAATCTTATTAGAAAATAATGAAGTTTTTGTAGCAAAGTATTATCAAAATAAAGAAAAGGAATTTAATTCTATTATCAGCGAAAAGAATTCGTTATCTTACTTAGCAAATGTAACATCGCTTGTGCCTAAAATAAAATTCAATTCAAATGAGCTTCTTATTATTGATTACATTGAAAATAATAATATTAAAAATAAAAATTATCAAATTATTTTAGCAGATGAAATATTAAAAATTCATCAAAATACAAACAAAAAATATGGTTTTAAATTCGATTCACAAATTGGAGCTTTAAAACAAACAAACGAATTCACAGATAATTGGATTAATTTTTTTAGAGATAGAAGATTAAATTCTATTTTTGAGTTGATTAATAATGATAAACCTATGGAAAGTCACATAAATCGGAGAATAGAAAAATTATTAAAAAATATTCATAATTTTATTCCAAAAAATACTATTCCTCGATTATTACATGGTGATTTATGGGGAGGTAATATTTTATACAACAATGGTAAATTAGTAGGACTAATAGACCCAGGAATTTTTTTTGGACATAATGAATTAGAAATAGCTTATTTAACTTGGTTTAATTTTGTTAATGAAGAATTTATAAAAATTTATTCTAATAGCATACCTATAGAAAGAGATTATTTTGAATATGAGCCAATTTATCAATTATATTATTGTCTTTTAAATGTTCACCTTTGGGATAGGATGTATATTAGAGATGTTGAAAAATTATTGAATAAAATTAAAATTTAATTCAAAAAATAATAATATGTAAAATATCAAACGCAGGGATTGGGGTCTGCAAGATGAATATCTTCAATTTCTCTTAATATTTCATCTGAAAACTTAATATCTATACTGTCAATATTCTCTTTAAGTTGGTCCATTGTTGTTGCCCCAATAATATTGCTAGTTACAAAAGGCCTATCATTAACAAATGCGTTGGCAAATGTAGAGGGGGCGATGTTATATTTATTAGCTAAATTAACATATTTTGAAATAGCGACTTCTCCTCTTGGAGTTCTATGTCTTTGAAAAATAGATGCGAAAAGTGTGTATCTTGAATTTTTTGGATTTTGATCATTTAAATATTTTCCACTTAAACGCCCTCCTGCTAAAGGAGAATAAGCTAATAACCCACAATTTTCTCTTAATGATACTTCTGAGTTAGCTATATCAAAAACTCGGTTAACTAAATTATAAACGTTTTGAATTGAAACCATAATAGGTAATTTTTTTTCTTTAGCAACCTGCATAAATTTCATTAAGCCCCAAGGTGTTTCATTAGAAACTCCTATATATCTTACCTTGCCTTGAATTATTAACTGATTTAAATTTTCTAAAACTTCTTCAATTGCAGTCCATTCATTATCATTTGGATCATATTCGAAATCCATAACTCCAAACTTTGGAACATTTCTTTCTGGCCAATGAAGCTGATATAAATCAACATAATCAGTTTTTAATCTTTTTAGACTAGCCTCAATAGCAGCATTTACATTTTTTTTATTAAAACTTAATTTTTTTCCACCTTCTCTTACCCAGGAAAGTCCGCTTGATTTAGA
>CACFOQ010000023.1 GCA_902567855.1 uncultured Alphaproteobacteria bacterium | reverse complement strand
GCAAGCTTGCATAGTCCTTAAAAAATCAAAAAATTCTTGATCCCGGCCATAAGCATCACCTAAAATTTTATTTTTAAGCGCATCTCCTTCACCTCTAAGAATGGAAGAAGTTCTTTCTGCCTCAGCTACTATAACTGTTTGCTGTCTATCAGCTGACGCTCTGATTTCTTTAGAAAGTTCTTCACCCTCAGCTCTAAGTAAATTTGCTTCTTTATCTCTTTCTGATCTCATTCTTTGATAAACATTATTTGATACTTGTTCAGTTAAATCTGTTCTTCCAATTCTTATATCTATTATTTCAACACCAAAACTTTTTTCTTCATTTTTAATTATCACTTGAATTGAGCCCATTATTGTTGCTCTATCCTCACTTAATAAGGAAGCAAGAGAGTATTGAGCTATTACACCTCTAACTGCAGCATTTATAATTCTTCCAAATCTATCTGAAAAAGTAGCTTCATTTCTAACTGTTTGAAAAAATTTCAAAGGATCAACAATTCTATACCTTGCAAAAGAATCAACTATAATTCTTTTTTGATCTGATAAAATCATTTCCTCAGGTTGAGGATCAAGATTCAACATTCTTGAATCTAAAAAAACTGCATCTTGAATAAAAGGGATTTTAAATTGCAAACCAGGCTTTGAAATAACTTGTCTAGGTTCACCAAATTGAAGAACAATTGCTTGTTTTGTCTCATTAACAATGAAAAAAGCACCTGTAAAAGTAAGAAAAGCTATAAAAATAACTAATACAACTATGATATTTCTTGGTTTAAAATTCATCAGTTATTAACCTTGTTATTTTTTAATTCATTTAAAGGCAGATAAGGAACAACTCCTTGACCATTTCCTGAATCATCTAATATAATTTTATTTGGACCTTCCAAAACTTCTCCTAAAGTTTCTAATAGTATTCTTCTCTTAGTTACTTCTGGAGCCTCAGTATAACTATTATAAACATCAATAAAGTTTTGCGCTACACCTTCAGCTTGTTTCACAACTTGTTCTTTATAAGCGCGGGCTTCTTCAATTAGTTTTGCTGCTTCACCTCTAGCATTAGGAACTATTTTATTAAGATAGGAATTAGCTTCGTTTACCAATCTTTCTTTATCTTGCCTAGCTCTTTGAACTTCATCAAATGCATCAATAACTTGGTCTGGAGGATCAACACTTTGTAATTGTATAGATTGAATTAATATACCACTTTCATAGCTATCTAAAATATCTTGCAATAAGTTTCTTACATCTTGTTCTACTTCTTGTCTACCTTCTGTTAAAAGAAATTGTAAATCCCTTTGTCCAACTATTTCTCTCATCACACTTTCAGCCATATCTTTAACCGTTAATTCAGGATTACGAAGTTTAAATAAAAAGTTTCCGGCATCTTTAATTTTATATAAAACTGTAAACCTTGTATCTGCAATATTTTGATCTCCAGTAAGCATTAAACTTTCTTCAATAACTTTTCTTTCAGCATTTGTGTTTGAAGAAAAACCTAAATCAGAGGCAGCTCTAAAACCAACATTAATTTTTCTAATAACTTCAACTTTTGGAGTAATAGTTTGGCCTATTGGAGTAGGAAAAAAATAGTGTAGTCCAGGCTGCGTAGTATTCTGATTCCATTTACCAAATAATAATTCAATTCCCTGCTCATCTGGCTCAACTCGATAAAATCCAGTTGCAAGCCAAATTAATAGCGCTACTAAAATTATGAGAGAAAAATTTCTAGGGCCGCCGATTTTAAATCCAGAAAACTTTTCTCTAGCCTTTTTAATTGAATCCTCAAAATCCATGTTATTTGAGCCACCACCAGAACCCCATGGATTATTTCCACCACCAGAGCCCCAAGGGTTATTATCGTTATTATTTTTGTTATAATTCATTAGAAAAGCTTGAATTTGATATATTTCATTCTATTACCATTTAATTCTATATTATCTACTTATATTTGTTTAAAAATAGAAAATTCAAGTATGTCAGAGCAATTAAAAACAGCCATTTTTGAAAAATTAAAAAATTTACAAGATCCTATTTCAAAAATGCCCCTAGATCAAAGCAATCCTAATTTATCAATAGTAATAGAAAATGAAAAAGCCTTAATCACACTCACTATAGATCCGAATGAAAAAGACAAATTTGAAAATTTCAGTACTGATATAAAAAATAGCTTAAAAAATATGAGTGATTTACAATCTGTAAATGTAGTATTTACTGCAGAACAAAAAATTAAAACATCAAATATTTCTAGTAAAAAATTTAATATTAATGCCAAAAATATAATAGCTATTGCAAGTGGAAAAGGTGGGGTAGGAAAATCAACTTTTACAGTTAATCTAGCTGCAGCTTTGAAAGTAGCTGGTAATAAAATAGGAATTTTAGATGCTGATATTTATGGTCCAAGCGTACCAAGAATGATGGGGGTATCTGATAAACCCAAAGCAAATGAAAATAATAAACTCATTCCCCTTATAAGTAATGATATTAAATGTATGTCTATTGGTTTTTTAGTAGGAGTTGATACGCCAACTATTTGGAGAGGGCCAATGGTAATGAAAGCTCTTGAACAAATGTATAATGGAGTAGAATGGGGTGAGTTAGATTATTTACTTATTGATCTACCACCAGGTACAGGAGATGCGCAACTTACTCTTGCTCAAAATTCAAAATTGACTGGATCTATTATAATATCTACTCCTCAAGATGTGGCATTAATAGATGCAAGAAAAGGAATTAATATGTTTAATAAAGTAGGAGTAAATATTTTAGGTATTGTAGAAAATATGAGTTATTTTATTTGTTCTAATTGTAATGAAAAACATGAAATATTTTCTCATGGAGGTGTAAAAGAAGAATCAAAAAAACTAAACGTAGATTTTTTGGGAGAATTACCCATAGATAAAGATTTACGAATAGGTTCTGATGAAGGTAATCCAATTTGTATTTCGAATCCAAAAAGTGAAATTGCTAAAAAATATTTTGAAATTGCAAATAAAATTAATTTACGTTTTAAATAATTAAATATTCATCTTTGCTTTTATTGTTGGATGTGGATCATAATTTTCTAAAGTAAAATCTCTTAAAGAATAATCGAATATATTTTTTTTATTAAAAGCCAAATTTGGTAAGTTTTTTGGTTCCCTTGAAATTTGTTCTTTTACGGCTTCAAAGTGTTCATGGTATATATGATAATCTCCTAAAGTAAGAATAAATTCTCCAACTTCCAATGAACATTCAGCTGCCAGTAAATGAAGAAATAAGCTGTAACTTGCGATATTAAAGGGAACACCTAAAAACATATCACATGATCGTTGATATAATTGACAGCTAATCTTCTTTTTAGAAACATAAAATTGAGAAAAAGCATGACAAGGAGGTAGTGACATTAAATGAATTTCAGCAGGATTCCATGCTGATAAAATATGTCTTCTTCCATTTGGATCTGACTTAATTCCTCTAATAAGATTTTTAACTTGATCTACACCATTAAAATCTCTCCACTGCACTCCATAAATTCTTCCAACATCTCCTTCAAAATTAGCTTTATCTTTCCAATAATTTGAATTGGCATTCTGTGTCCAAATAGTTTTTTTATCTTTCAAATTTTCCCTTTTATCTTCATATAATATTTCAGCAAGACGTCTTTCATCATTTGATCCTTCGAGAAACCACAGAAGTTCTGAAACAACTGACTTCCATGCAAGTTTTTTTGTTGTCATAGCAGGAAAACCGTTTTGTAAATCAAATCTCATTTGAAAACCAAAATTTTTTCTTACTTTTCCAGCTCTACTTTTAACATCAGAACCATTTTCAAAACAATATTTAAGAGCTTCGATATACTGTTTCATTTTTTCCAAATTTCAAAATGACAAATTTCATCATTATCTATTCTTTTAACCATTTTCATTGATCTATTTATCATATTTAAATCTATTTTTTTATCGCAATCAAAATCTCCGTATATTCTAGTTAAATAAAACTCTTCAACTAACTCAAAAAGTTGATTTAGAATTTCTGATCCTCCAATAATATAAAAATCTTTGTTATTATATTTTTGCTTTAAATTCACAACACCATCAATAATATTTCCTGAAATATATTCATCTGCGCCAGGATATTTTTTTTTATTTTGATTTGTGACCAAAATATTTAATCTATTAACTAAGGGAGAAGGCATAAAAGGATCTTCCCAAGTGGCCCGGCCCATTATGACAATGGCATTTAAGGTATTTTTTTTAAACCACTTTAAATCTGATG
>CACFOQ010000022.1 GCA_902567855.1 uncultured Alphaproteobacteria bacterium | reverse complement strand
TAGAGCACCCAAGATTGTGCCAGAAATAGAGTCATTAATAATCATTATACAAACTCCTATAAAGGCTATTACCATTGAGACTAGGGTAGAGCGTCTTAAGAATTCATTTAAAAACAAGTATCCAAAAATTGCAGCAATAAAAGGCATAGCCGCTAACATAAAAAGAGTGACTGCTGCTGATGTAATAGTAATGGAATAAATAAAGCCAGTAAATGCTATTGCTAAAAAAATTCCACCAAGAACTCCAGAAAAACCAATTTTTAAAAAATTTTTATAAAAACTAAAGCCCTCTCTGATAATTAAATAAGTAATCAATATAATTGCTATAGAAATTCCTCTGTAAAATAAATATTGAAAAACATAAAAGTTAGCATTTTCCATATGACGAACAACCACAGCTCCAAAACTCCAGGATAGTCCAGCTAAAAAAACAATTATGAATGCAAAAAAATAAGCGTTATCTTTCATTAACCATAACGGTGTACACTTATTGTTGTGAAAATAAATAAAATAATAATAATTTATTAATTACAAGTACCTACAGAACCTAAAGCACAGGTTCTTCCATCTATCCATGTAGCTCCAGAAAGATTTGCTTCATCAAAAATAGCTCCAGTAATATTGGCACCAGTCATATTTACTTCAAAAAGATTAGCTCCTATGAAAGAGGAGGAAAAAAGATTAGCTCCTTCAAAATTTACTTTAGCTAAATTAGAATTATCAAAGTTTGCATTATTGCAGTTAGCGTATTGCAAATTCGTTGAAAATAAATTCGAATTATTAAAATTGGTAAAAATAAAATTACCAAAAGCCATATTAGCATTATTAATCTGGGACTTTTCTATATTTGCTAATGCTAAATTTACTCCAGACATTTGTGCTCCGGCTAGAGACACTCCAGACAAATCCAAGCTTTCAACAAAGTTACAATTAGTCCAATCTACTTCATTGGCTGGCTGATCATTGCAAGCTCCCATTGCACTGCTCGAATAATATACTATTAAAAAAATTAAGAATAATCTTTTCATTTATTGCATAAGAATAATTTTCATTTGTGTTTTATTTATGACCTTATCGAGAAGTTAATTTTAGTTCAATTCTTCTATTTTGTTGAAGTGATTCTTTTGTCTCTCCATCAGAAATTGGATAAAATTCCCCATATCCTGCAGCAGAAAGTCGATTAGGAGGGAAACCAAGCTCAAGTAATAGTTTTAAAACAGAATTTGCTCTAGCAGTTGAAAGTTCCCAATTAGATGGATATTTAGGCGTATTAATCGGCCTTTTATCTGTGTGTCCTTCAACCTGAATAATCCAATCAATATCTGAGGGTATTTGATTTGTTGTTTCTTTTAAAGTCAATCCGATTTGTTTTAATTTATCCATTCCTTGAAGTTGTAAATCTGCTGAAGCTGAATCAAAAAGTAATTCAGATTCAAAAATAAATCTATCTCCAACAATTTTAATATCATCACGTTCACCAAGTAATGATTTAAGTTTTCCAAAAAATTCTGATCTATATTTTTGTAGTTCAAATACTTTGGAAGTAAGAGCTTTATTTAGACGCTCTCCTAAAACTTCTATTTTTAATTCTTTTGAAAGAATAGTTTGTTCATTAGACTCTAAGGCATCATTTAATATAGAAATTTCTTCTTTTAATGTTTCTATTTCATTAGTTAAAAAAGCAACTTGCTTCATTGTTTCACTTGAACGTAATTCCATTTCAGAAATTGAATCAGCTGACTCTTGTTCAATTTTTTTCTTTTGAGATTCTAAAATATTTAAATTTTGAGTAAGACCTTCAATTTGTTCTTGCTGAACAAGTTGTTTCTCTTCAGAGATTGATAATATATTATTTAATTCTAATATCTTCCCTCTTAGATTAAAAATTGTATTATCTTTTTCGATAAGATTATTATTTAATTCAGCTAATTTTTGATTCTTAGATCTTATTGCTTCCAACTGCTCAATTAATGAAGCATCTTTTAAACCTAAGCTATCATTTATCGCCAGGAGATCCTTTGTAATTTCTTGATATTGAGAAATCTGATCTTGCAATGCTTCATCTTTTAAAACAAGATCAGCATTGACTTTCTCAAGAATTTTTAATGTCTGTTGAGTCTCTATTCGAGAAAGTTCTAACAATTCATTCTTTTTTTCTATTGCAGCTAATTGTTGAATGAGGTCAGCATCATCAAGACCTAAACTTTCATTAATAGCCATTAGATTACTATTTGATTTATTTAATTCTTGTATTTTAATTTCAAGTTCAGCTTTGTTAACTGATAATTCATTATTTGCTTTATCTAAACTTATATTTAGTTGATTGAGCTGGTCGATTCTTGAAGCTAAAGCCTTATTAATTCTTTCTCCTAATCCATCAGTTTCAAGCGAGGTAATTTCTGCGCCTTCATAAGTTTCTAGAGCTTTAGCCACTACTCTTAATTCATTTAAAAGTTTTTTTATTTGATCGCTGAGAGCTATAAGATTTTGATCTTGGATAAATATCTCAGAATCTTTTTTTGCTATATCTGTCTGAAGTGTTTTTGAATATTCCTCTTGTTTTAGTAAATCACTTTGCTTTTGTGATAAACTTTCTTCAGTATCCTCTAATTGACTAATTATTTTTTCTTTTTCTTTTGTTTCAATAACCAATATTTTTGATAGTTCATTAATTTGATTACGTAAATTCTCTAATGCCTTGTCTCGTCCAGAAATAGCATCGCTTAAGTAAATTTGTGAAACAGTAAATACCATTAAAACAAATATTATTACTATTAGCAAAGTTGCTAAAATATCTACAAAACCCGGCCATATATTGTTTGATTCGCTAAGTCGATAACGTATCGATCTTGAAGACATAATTACTTCTTTTTTGATTGAGAAAGGAGTTTTTGTATACCCTTGTCTATGTTCTCAAAATATTTTTTTGTTTTTTTATCTATCAAACCTTCTTTATTGAGCTGACTTGTTAACTGAAGAATATTAGATTGGGTGTTTAGCTGCGTTGTTAAAAAATTTGATATTTTTTTTTCTTGATCTTTAGAATTAGCATTTAATTCCTTCATCTGGTCAGTTAATGATTTCATATACGAAAAAATTTGACTTTGGCTTTGAGATGTTTCTTTAAGTGAGAAAACTAAACTGTCTAAATTGTCATAAAGTTTTTGTATTGCAATAAGAGTTGAAGAATCTGAGGATCCAGTTTTAATAAAATCAGGAGTTGAATTATTTTGAAGAGTTTTTTCTAAAGTTTGTGTAAATTTATTTTGCGCTTGTCCTAAATTTAAATCTACAAAACCTAATATTAATGAACCTGCCAAACCTAATAATGAGCTTGAAAATGCTATGCTCATTCCACTCAAGGGGGCATTAAGTCCTTCTTTTAAACTATTAAAAAATCCTGCTACATTAGTATCATCTATACCAAGACCGCCAATCACATCTCCAACAGAACCAATAGTTTTTAATAGTCCCCAAAATGTTCCTAGCAATCCTAAAAAAATTAACAAACCAACTAAATATCTTGAAGTTTCTCTTAAACTAATAAGACTTAAGTCAACTCTTTCAATTATTTTTTCTATTGAAGAGCTTTTAAATGAATATCTTCCGTCTACCTCACTCATATTTTGTGCTAAATTTTTTAATATTGGTGAGGCCTTAAGAAAAAATTGTGGAGATTTATGAATATTAAAATTCTCTAATATTTTAAAATCATTATTAAGTTTAGATAAATTATAAATATTAAATATCAGACCAAAAAATAATGAAAAAATAATAAGAATGTTAATATAAATATTTGATAAAAAAGCTGTTTGTATTGTTGGATACAAAAATATCGTTACAACTAAAATTAAAACTAAAAATACGGTAATTCTTATTAAATATTGATTTAGTGATCCTTTCATAATTTCCTCTAGTAATTAATATTCAATATATTATATTTTTAAGCAAATTAAGGCAGATATAAATAAAAATATATATTAATTATATATATAGTTACGAGTAAGAGGTAAATTGTTGATATTTTTAGCAATTTGTATTTGAAATACCACATTCCCCATATTGATAAATGAGTATTTACTAATCAATAAGTAAAATTCCCACATTCTTAAAAATTTATCGTCAAACATTTTTACTATAGTCTCTTTATGCTGCATAGTATTTTTATACCAATGATCTAAAGTATGAGCATAATGCATTCTTAGAATCTCTATATCCGTGACAATAATATTTTGTTTTTCAGTTTCTTTTAATACTTCTGACAAAGAAGGAATATAACCACCTGGAAAAATATATTTTCTTATCCAAGGGCTTGTAGCGCTTGGCTTCGTTCTTTGCCCAATAGTGTGCAATAAAAAAACACCTGTATCTTTGAGAATTTCATAAGTTTTTGAAAAAAAAGCAGGGAAATAATCTACTCCCACATGTTCAAACATTCCAACAGAGACAATTCTATCATATGTATCCTTCTCATTTCTATAATCTTGAAGTGCAAAAGTAACTTTATCTGCCAATCCCTCTTCATGAGCTCTTTTCTTAGCAGTAGCAAATTGATTTTCAGATAAAGTAATGCCCTTAACTCTGGCTCCTGTATCTTTAGCGATTTGTATAGCCATACCTCCCCATCCACATCCAATATCTAAAACTGACATTCCTTCTTTAATTTGTAATTTTTCTATTATATGTTTTTTTTTATCAAATTGTGCTTGGTCTATTCCAATATTTTGATTATGAAAATAAGCGCACGAATACTGCATATCTTTATCAAGAAATAACTTATACATTTTTTCATCAATATCATAATGATGAGCTACATTTTCTTTTGATCTAACCAATTTATTAATTTGCTGAAATGATTTAAAGAAAGTAGATATTGATTCATACATCTTAAAAACAAAATTATTAGACATATAATCATTATAAGATGCTGTTATAATTTTTAAAAA
>CACFOQ010000021.1 GCA_902567855.1 uncultured Alphaproteobacteria bacterium | reverse complement strand
TTCAATAGGAACCCCTCTCTTTACTATAATTGACCTAGATCCAATTAAAATTGAAGGATATTTATCAGAATTTGATGTTAATAAAGTTAGTGTAGGAACAAATGCTCTAATTGAAGATAGTAATGGCATTAAAAAAAATGGTACAATTACTTTTATTTCTCCATCTGCTGAAATAAGTACTAGAACATTTGAAATTACTATTGAAGCTAACAATAAAGATTTAACTTATAAAAGTGGTATTACAACTAAGATAATTATTAAAGGATCAGAGCTTAAAGCTCATAAAATACCACCTTCAATTTTGACTTTATTGGATGATGGAACTGTAGGTGTAAAAGCAGTTAATAAAGAAAATAATGTTGTTTTTTATCCTACTAAAACTATTAAAGATACAATCGATGGAATGTGGGTTTCAGGACTACCTGAATCAGTAAATCTAATTATCAGCGGACAAGAATACATAAGCATTGGTGAAAAAATAAACTAAAATATTAATGAACATTATAGACTACGCAATAAATCATTCTCGAGTTTTTATGGGAGTGCTTTTTTTTATACTTATTTCTGGAGCCTCTACTTATATATCAATGCCTAAAGAATCATCTCCAGATGTAAGCATTCCTATAGTTTATATATCACTTCATCAGAATGGAATTTCGCCAGAAGATTCAGAAAGACTCTTAGTTAAACCAATAGAAGATGAAGTTAAAACAGTAGAAGGCGTTAAAGAAGTAAGATCTACTGCTTATTCAGGTGGAGGTAATGTACTGTTAGAATTTGATGCCGGTTTTGACTCTGATCAAGCAATGGTGGATATTAGAGAAAAGGTTGATAGAGCAAAAGGTGATCTACCTAATGAAGCTGATGAACCAACAGTCAATGAAGTAAACATTAGTACCTTTCCTATTATATCAATTTCTTTAAGCGGTGAGGTTCCAAACAGAACATTACAAGATTTAGCTGAAACCTTACAAGATGATATTGAAACTATTCCCAGTGTGCTTGAAGCAAAAATTGGAGGGAAAAGAAATGAACAAGTTGATATTTTAATCAATCCAACTGCAGTAGAGAGTTACGGTATAAATTTAGAAAGTTTAATTGATATTGTAAGACAAAATAACAAAATGGTATCTGCTGGTGGTCAAGATACTGGAGATGGAAGCTTTGATATCAAAGTTCCAGGTTTGTATGAAACAATTGAAGATGTTTTAAATACACCTGTTAAAACAGATGGTGATTCTGTAATTACTTTTAGAGACATTGCTCAAGTAAAAAGAACGTTTGAAGATAGACAATCTTTTGCAAATGTTAACGGATCAAATTCAGTTACTATTGATGTTTCAAAACGAATTGGAGAAAACATTATAAATACGATTAAAGAAGTTAAAAAAGTAACAAATAAAACTTCAGAAGATTTTCCAGAAAATGTTGATATTTCATTTGGTAGTGATCAGTCAAAAGGTATTAAGACAATGCTTAATAGTCTACAAAACAATGTAATTGCTGCGATTATTCTTGTTTTAATAATAATACTTGGAGCTCTAGGAATTAGATCAGGATTACTTGTAGGTGTATCTATTCCTGGCTCTTTTCTATCAGGCTTACTAGCATTATCGATAATGGGTTTTACAATAAATATAGTCGTTTTATTTGCATTAATTTTATCAGTTGGTCTTTTAGTTGATGGTGCTATTGTAGTAGTTGAATATGCTGATAGAAAAATTAAAGAAGGTCTAAGTGTAAAATCAGCATTTGCTAATGCTTCAAAAAAAATGTCTTTACCAATAATATCTTCAACAGCAACAACTCTAGCAGCCTTTCTTCCATTGATATTTTGGCCAGGTATTGCTGGTGAATTTATGAAATATTTACCTATTACTCTAATTTGTGTTCTTATATCTTCATTATTTATGGCTTTATTATTTGTTCCAGTTTTAGGTTCAATACTTAATACTGTATCAAGAATTATACTTCAGTTAATTATTCCTTTGTTATTATCATTAATCTTTTTTAATATTTTAACTTTTATATTTGGGATGTTAGAATTAAGCAGCTACAATTTCGTTCTAACTATTTTAAAATATTTATTAAGTTTATCTTTGTTTATTTTTATATTTATTAAAATAATTCCTAGAGTATATAAAATTACAGAAAGTGTTAATTCAACTGATAAAAATATATCTTTAAATGCAAAGATTTTATCATCAGAATCTAATGAACCAATACTAAATGTTACTGGTTTTGTAGGGTTGTATGCTAAAATATTAAATTTTTTACTTAATCATCCTTTAAAGGTTATTATTAGTGCTATAATAATTTTAATTGCTGTAAATTATACTTATACCAAAGTTGGAGAAGGAGTTGAATTTTTTCCTGATGTTGAACCAGATCTTGCAAAGATTGTAGTTTATGCAAGAGGTAACCTTTCTGTTGAAGAAAAGAGAGATTATGTAGCTAGAGTAGAGAATATTATTTTAAAAATTCAATCTAAAAATAAAGAATTTAAAAATATTTATTCTTTAAGCGGAAATATTAGTGAACAATCTGAAGCTTCTGAAGATTTTATTGGATCTATTAGTTTAGAATATAATGATTGGGATAAAAGAAGAAAATCAAAAGTTATTCTTGCTGAAATTTTAGATAAAGCAAAAACTATTAATGGTATAAAAGTAGAATCTAGAGAACAGCAAGGTGGACCTGGAGAAGGGAAACCGATTAATATTAAATTAACTAGTGATAGTAAAAAATTATTAATATCTGAAGGGATAAAATTAAAAAAGTTTATAGATAATTATCCTAAATTAATGAATATTGAGGATAATTTACCTGCTCCCGGAATTGAATGGGAAATAAATGTAGATAGAAAGCAAGCTTCAAAATTTGGGGCTAATATTACATCAATAGGAAATGTGATAAAACTTGCAACAAATGGACTAAAACTTGGAGAATATAGACCAGATGATAGTAATGAAAGTATCCCTTTATTCTTAAGATATCCAAATGAAGGTAGAACACTAGATAGAATAGATAATTTAAGAGTTTCTACATCCAGTGGTTTAGTTCCAATATCTAATTTTGTTGATATTGAACCAAATAATAGAACTGGAAATATTATCAGAGTTAATTCAAAAAATGCTATAAATATTCAAGCAGATGTAGAACCTGGTGTTTACCCAGATGGAAAAGTTAAAGAACTAGAATACGTATTGGGAATTTCTGATAATGCACCATCTTGGAGAGGAAGAACATTAGATTTACCTAGATATGAACTAGATAATAAAGTTAAAGTTGAATTAATTGGAGAAAACGAAGATCAAAAACAAGCTCAACAATTTTTAACTAAAGCATTTGGAGTTGCATTATTTTTAATGCTTATGATATTGCTTTTACAATTTAATAGCTTTTATAGTAGTTTATTAATTCTTTTTGCTGTTTTAATGTCTACAGCTGGTGTTTTTATAGGGCTAATGGTAACTGCCCAACCTTTTGGTATTGTGATGTCAGGTGTAGGAGTTATTGCTCTTGCAGGTATTGTTGTTAATAATAATATAATATTAATAGATACCTTTGATTTTTTAAAAACAAAAAATTCTAATATAAGAGAATCAATCATTAAAACTGGCGCACAAAGACTTAGACCTGTTTTACTTACAACTACTACTACAGTTCTTGGCCTACTCCCTATGGTTACAATGACAAATGTAGATTTTATTACTAGAGAAATTACAAGGGGTTCACCAGATACACAATGGTGGGTACAATTATCAACAGCTATAGTTTTTGGTCTAATTTTTGCTACTCTTTTAACTCTAATAGTTACACCTTCAGCTTTGATGTTAAGAGAAAACGTTAAAAATTGGTACAATAAAAAAATTAACTCCTAATCTATCTATTATTAATAATAGTATACAATATTGATATTATATAAGTAATAGCTAAAATAATTAAAGTTAACCATAAATTTGAAATTAGACCAATACATATTAAAACAATCAATAAAACAATCCATGGGGCAATTTTTTTTGAAAAATTAATACTCTTAAGAGATATAGTAGGTATTTTACTAATCATTAAAAAGCCAATAATTGCTAAATTAAAAAAATTTAAATAAGAATTTTTTATTATGGATAAATCAAATTCAAAATATATAAAAAGTGGTAGTAAAGTTAAACCTGCTGCTGCTGGAGAAGGAATACCAGTGAAATAAACAGTTGAATCAATAGGTTTATTTGTAAGATATATATCAGCTGTAAATCTTGCTAGTCGTAAAGCTGCACATGCAGCAAAAAACAATACGACACTCCATCCTAAGGAATTTAAAGAGGAAAGAGTCCAAAAATATATTAATATACTAGGCGCAACTCCAAAAGATATAAAATCACTTAATGAATCTAATTCAGCTCCAAAATTACTTCCACCTTTTAATTTTCTTGCAAACCAACCGTCAAAAAAATCAAAAATTGCTGCAAATATTATTAAATAAATAGAAATTTTCCAATCTTGTGACAAAGAAAATTTAATAGAAGTTAGGCCACAACACAATGAAAGTATAGTAATGGAATTAGGAATATATTTTGATAAATAACTAGAATTATTTTGCATAATTAAATTTTAATCGAACTGGATATATGTTGAATATTGTTTGGATTAGCTAAAATAGTTTCACCACCAATAACTGTTTGTCCTTCAACAACTAGAGGTTTATATATTTTAGGAATAAATAAATCAACTCTACTACCAAACTTAATTATTCCAAATCTATGACCTTGATAAACATCTTGATTTTCTTTTATATTGCAAACTATTCTTCGAGCTATTAATCCGGCAATTTGTACAATTAATAATTCTTCATTATCACTATTTTTTAAAATTATTTCATTTCTTTCATTTTGATCACTTGATTTATCAAAAGAGGCATTAAAAAATTTTCCATTTATATAATTAACTTTCTTGATTGTTCCATTAC
>CACFOQ010000020.1 GCA_902567855.1 uncultured Alphaproteobacteria bacterium | reverse complement strand
CAAATGATAGAACCTATAATTTTATAATCAATATATAAATGATTCAATGAAAACTCTAATAATTTAGTATATATACCAAGTCTTCTAAATTTTTTAATTACAAAACTTGAATGTCTTGATGCAATTATTTTTTTTGTTTCTGTTATTTTAGATGTGTGAAATAAGCAAAACCCAATATGAGCAATAATTCTATTGTTATATACACAAACATATGAAGTATATTTATTATTATATAAATATCTCCAATTATAAAATTTCGCATTTATATTGATACCAAAAATTTCACAAAATTGTTGTTTTAATTGTTTTAAATCTTTTTTATTAACTTTTCTAAATACTGTATTCATATTACTTTAAAATATAATTTACAATTTCTTTAGCAATAAATTGATCATTATAATCTTTATGAGTTTTTTTTTGGATATTAGACTTTATAGTGTTTAATAAATTTCTATCTGAATAAATTCTTTCTATTATATCAATAATATCATTTTTTTTTGGATATTTAACCAGAATACCATTCTGATAATTTGTAATAAGATCAGATACACCTCTAATATCGTATGCTATAACTGGTACATCTTGAATTAAAGATTGCATAATTGATACACTTAAACCCTCTCTTTGACTTAAATGTAATAACACATCAAAATTACATATTTTTTTTTCAATATTATTTGTAAAATCATTTAATTCAATATTTTTTAGATTTTTATCATTAATTATTTTTTGATATTTTAATTTAGAGTCATAACCATAACAGTGAAATTTTATATTTGGATTATTTTTAAGATTTTCTGCTATATAAATGAGATCATTATAACCTTTATTTTTTCTATAAGCTGCAATTACTCCAATATTAAAATACTTTGAATTATTTCTTGTAAAATTATTTTTAGATATATTAACTCCTACTCCATTAACTTTTATGCAATTTTTAGAAAAATTATTAACAGTATAATCATAATCGTAATTATTTATAGTTATAAATTTTTTTGTTTTTAAAGATAAAATTTTTTCAATAAATTTAAAAAAAATATTTTTTAAAATATTTCCATTCAGATGAAATCTGTATCCATGCACAAAATATATAATATTAATATCAATAAAAAATGAACAAAATCTTAAAAAATATGATGCTAAAGGGGTATGTAAAAAAATAATTGAATCTTTATAATTTTTAATAAATTTACGACCATTAATAATTATCTTTAATATTGTAAAAAAATTAAATTTTTTATTAATAAAAGGAAAATCTATTCTAATTTTTTTTTTAAACTCGTCATTAAGGTTTTCTGTATCTGAGCACGCATTGTAAACTTTAAAATTATTTTTTATTAATTCTTTATAAATTACCTTTAAAAATAAATTCTGAGTTATAGATTTAGTAGTTACGATGATAATTTTTTTTTTCATGTTATTTCATGAATTTTTTTTTATAAATTATATAAATATAATTAGGAGAAAATTGGTAAGCTAAAATTAATATTGCAGGAAAAATCATCCATTTTTGTCTACTATTGATTCCAAAATTAGCAGATGTAAAAGCTAATATTACACTAGCTAATAAAACAAAAATAAAAATCATTAATTTTGATTGATTAAGATGAGGATTTGTACTTTTAAAAAAAATACCAATAAAACCAATTACACTTAAATAAATTAAAATAATATTTTCAAAAGAAACAATGAATTGAAAGAAATTTTTTGCATCAAAAGGAAGTGGCCTATAAAGATAAGTAAAAATTTTCATTATAGGATTCATAGAAGATATTTCTACACCTCCTGTTTCAGTTAAATTAACTACTTCACGATTATTAATATATTCAAATAAAACATTAAGATTAATACTGAATGGAAAATAATTTATAAAATTTGGTAGTCCAACATATCTAAAAGCATAATTGGATATTATAAGAGAGATTAAACTTAAAACAAATAAATAAAGTATTTTAATTTTAAATCTTATATTTGAATAAAATATTAATGATATTATTAATGATGTTAACATTATTGAAGCAATATGAGGTCTAACTAGAAACATTAATATAATAGAGAGAATAATATATTTTTGTCTATCTTTTAGATTCATTGAAGACCATACAAAAAGACAAATAGACAAAAAAGAAAATGCATCTTTTCCTATTGCTGAACTCCAAAAATGCATAGTAGGTAAAAAAATAAGTACATAAATTAAATAATTATCTTTATTTGATCTATAATTATTTAAATTAATTAAAGTTAAACACAAAAACATAATTCCCATAAGACCAATAAAATTGAAAATTAAAAAACAATTAAAATAATTTAACTCTAAATAGTAGCTAAAAATCCTTAAAAAATTAATAACAACTATTGCTCCAGTTTGAAAATCAAAAAATTGTTGCATAGAAGAATGATAATAAGAATGTGAATCTGCTGGATTATTTAATGAGTATAAATAATAAATTATACAAAAAAATAAATGCCAAAAAAATAATAGATTAAATGTAATTTTGTTAATTTTATTAAATGAAAATATAAATAATGATATAAAATAAGTAAAAAAAATTATTAAAATTGTACCTAAATTTACTACTTCCATAAATTAATATAATTCTTGATCATAGCTATCTGTCATTTTAATTAAATTGAATTTATCAATAACATTTTTTCTAACTTGATTTTGCAAAACTCTCCATTTTTTATCATCTTTATACATTGTAAAACAATTCATTATTGATTTACAAAGCAAATTTGCATTACTCTTATTAACTAAAAAATCATTATTATTAATTATTAGTTTGGCATCCCCTATATCTGTTGAAATACTGGGTGTCCCACAAGCCATTGATTCTAGTAATACATTAGGAAATGAGTCTCCATAACTAGAAGATAAAACATGTAAATCCAAACTATTCATTATTTTATCAATATTATTTTGATGATCAATTAATGTTATATACTTTAATAAATCTTTATCTTTGATAAAATTGGATAGTATTGAATTATTTTTAATATTTCTTCCTATAAAGAAAAAATGAAAATTGTTTATTTTGTAACTATTAATAATTAAATCAATAGATTTTAAAAAAGTTAAATGATCTTTTTGTTTATCAAATCTAGCAACCATACCAATTTTAAAAAATGATTTTTTTTCAATAAATTTATCTAAATAATTTTTATAATTATTATTGGGTTTGTATAAATTTGTATCAATTCCATTAAAAATAACTTGCATCTTTCTTTTGCAATAAAAAATTTTTTTATGAAATTTTAAAGATGAGAAAGAGTTTAAAAATATTTTGGTAGGTACAAAGTATGAAGAAATACTACATAAAAAAGCAATAATTATAGTTTTGAATTTGCTTGATCCAATTTTCAATGAAGAATGTCTAACATTCCAATGTATTTGTTTTACTCCAGCTATCATAGCTAAATATCCTCCAATTAAATCTGAATGATACATCCATGTTTGAACAACATCAGGGGAATTATGTTTTATAATTTGATATATTTTAAATAAAGCATTAAATGTTAATTTACCTCTATTTAGATTTAAATGATAAACCTCTAAGTTATTGTTATCAAATAACTTAGAATAGTATCCTGGGGAAGTAAGACATATAATTTTAACCTTATATTTCTTTTCTTTATAATAGTTATTTAATCTATAAAAATTACCTTCAGCGCCTCCTTTATTTAAATTTGAAATTATACTAATAATTTTCATTAATTTTTTTCAATTAAATTAATATAAAGATCTCTAATATTATTAATAGAATATTCCTTAGGTATAAATATTTGTTTATTATAATTTTTATGCTTTTTTAATGTAAGAGATTGAATAATTCTAATTAGGTCTGTTTGATTACTGTAAAAAAACAATTTCTTTTGGTATATTTTTTTAAGTTCAGAAATTCCTCCTGCATCTTTAGAAGAAATAACTATTAATCCTCTAAATAATGCTTCAAGCATAACATTTGACATACCTTCCCATTTAGAGCACATTATTAAAATATCAGATTTATCATAAATAAAATTTATTTTGCTATAAACACCTCTTAAAAAAACTTTATCATATAAATTATTTTTATTTATTTGGTCCAATAATAATTCTTTATTTGAACCTTCTCCAAATATATTTAGTATTGTATGTTTATTTTTGGCTCTTAAAAAAGAATTTATCATGAAAGAATAGTTTTTTTGTTCTGTAAGTCTACCAATAGATAATAAATTTATTTTGTTTTTATAAAAAAAATTTTTCGGTACAGTGGATGTTAATTCTTTTTTAAAAATAATTGGATTTGGAATAAAATGTATTTTATTAATTTTGAGCTTAAAAGAATTAATAAATTCATTTTGCATAGTATTTGATGAAGCAACAATAAAATTAGAAATTTTATACAAGTATCTATAACAAAAATATAATTTTTTATTTCTTTTAATATTGCTTATTGGCATATTTGATTCTCTCAATATAATTTTCAAATTCCAATAAAATAACAACTTAACAAAAATTAAATATATATTAATATGTAAAAGTGAGGAGAAAACAACTTTTGGTTTTAATGTATAAACTAGTGAAATAATTTTAAAAAAAGAGTATCGTAATTTTTTTGTTTTTAAATCAATGACATCAACATTGTAATTTAAT
This sequence comes from uncultured Alphaproteobacteria bacterium, assembly GCA_902567855.1. Lineage (GTDB taxonomy): Bacteria > Pseudomonadota > Alphaproteobacteria > HIMB59 > MarineAlpha5-Bin3. The sequence goes on along the minus strand of CACFOQ010000020.1, from coordinate 8,357 downwards.
AAATCTAAATATAGTCCCTTAGATTCAAAAACAACTAATGTAATTTTGTATTTATTTGAAAGTAAATTGATAATATTGATTGTTACTTTTTCTGCTCCTCCAGAATTAAAATTTGGAATAATAAATAATAATTTCTTCATTAATTTGACATAATAATAAATACTTATTTCAACAATTCACAAATTTTATAAATTACTTTTAAATCTTTAATTGAAATAGATTGAAAAGACTCATAACGTTTTAAAATTTTTGAATTAACAAAATCATAATATTGTGCTCTAAATCCAGGCTTAAATTTTGTGTCTACATTTATATCAATTTTTTTGTTTTGATAATAAATATTATTTTTTTTAATAATTTTTTTATTCAACACATCATAAATTTTTAAATTTTCTAATGGTTGCATAATAAAATTATACTTATTAGAAAATATTTCTATTTTTGTTTTTGATGAATTATTTGGTATTAATGAAATGATTAAAATAGTCTTAAATTTATTATTTAACATCATTTTTAACACACGAGTATTATTTATACTTATTTTTTCAAGATCTATATTTTTAAAAGATAAATCTATGGGACTTCCAAGTATTTTTAGGTAAGTATATAAAAATGTTATCCAATGAGAAGTAATATATTTTATTAGATAAGGTCGGATAGTTACACCTCTTTTTTTAATAATTTGATCAAAAGTATCTGGGAGATTTGCTTGAATGATCTCAGGTAAATTTTTAAAACTAAATGTAGCTAAAGTTGGCCAAAAATCATAATAATTTCTATTATAAGCAAAAGAAAAGTTGTTTAAATATTTATATTTTTTAATTTTCTGTAAACTTTTCAAGGATAAATTTAATGACTTTTCAAATAGTACTGGTATTTTAATATCCAAAAGTTTGTTAAAAATCTTATTAGAGTTGTTCCAAGAAACACAAACTATAATAGCGTCAATTTTATTTATATTTAAGTATTCTTTAAATAATTTAATACTTATAAAATGACTACTTACATTATATTTTTTTTTAAATAACTCAGTTTTTTTACTATATGATTTTGTTAGCAATACATCAATTTTGTGATTAAAAGACAAAACTACATCTGCATGTCTTTGAGCAATATTGCCACTACCAATTAAACCTATTTTTATATTTTTTTTTAATTTAAGTTTATTTGGATAAATAATTTTTCCATCTTTCAAAAGAGGCTTTTCCATTTAAAGTTCCATCTACATCACATACATTACAAGGCTTATCTTCTCTATTATGGCAAATCAATTTTTTTCTAATATTTATAAAACTATCTGATTTCCAAATATCTATTAAAGATTCTTTATGAATATTTCCATGAATTTTTTCTTTTTTCCAATCATTAGAGCACATCAAAACATCTCCATCATAATCAATTAAAACTTTAAAAAAAGGATAATGGCATGGTTGTTTAATAAAATTTTCTAGAGGTTTTAATTCAAAAACATCGTTCTTTAAATTTACAGATCCAGCTCTATTTGAAATTGTAATACCATAACTTTTTTCTGGAGGCAGATATCTTTCTCTAATAATATATTGTAAGTCATTTAAATTAAGATCTTTTCTTAGTTTTTCAAAATAAGGTTTTTGCTCAGGGCCATCATATAAACTAATTTTTATATCATCCAGTCCAGCATCATATAACTTTGTTAATTTATTTTTAGCATTTTTTCCTAAAAGTGGATCGCCATTAGAAACTATTCCTATATTAATATTTTTCAAATAACTTTTAGCTAATTCAATATACTGATATAAGTTTTTAGTTAATAATGGTTCACAGAAACCTGAAAATGAGAACCTACCATTAAAATTAATTTTTTTTAAATCTTTTAATAATCTCTCATAAACTTCTAAATCCAAACCATTGTAAATGTTTGGATAGTCTTTTTCATTTACTCTAGGACAAAATAGACATCTTCTATTACAAGCTCCATTTATGCTGAATTCTACAATTGATATAGGTGGAACTTCATTTAAATCAGTATTTTTTGATAAATGATTATCAACAAAACTTCCTAATCTTTCTATATTGTCATCCTTAAAAAGTTTTTCTGACATAACGCTATGTATTAAATTGCTCTATCAATACTATTTGCTGTTTTTTTCATATTGGACATTAGTTCTTCAAAATTTTGAAAATCTAGCGGCTGTAAAGGATCTACTGCTGAGTTTTTTGGATCAGGATGTACTTCCAACATTATACCATCCGCACCTGCAGCTATACTGGCTAAAGTCATTGGAGAAACCCAAGGCCTCCAAAATGTAGCATGTGAAGGATCAACTACTATTGGTAAATGTGAAATTTCTTGCAAAGCAGGAACAACCTGAAGATCTATAAGAAACCTTGAAGTACTTCTGTGAGTATGTGGCACGCTTACCCCTCTTTCACATAGAATTAATTTATTATTACCTTCTACCAATATATACTCTGCAGCTCCTAACCAATCTCTTAAAGAGGCGCCATAATGCCTTTTTAGCATTATTGGTTTCATTGTTTTGGCACATGCAGTTAGAAATGGAAAATTCTGCATATTTCTTGTACCTATTTGTAAGATATCAGAAGTATCAGCTACTAAGTCAATAAATCTCTCTTCCATAACTTCAGTAATTATAGGAATGCCAACTTCTTTTTTAACTTCTTTTAACCAACCAATACCTTCTTCTCTAGTTTCATAATACTTTTCACTTCTGTATGGGAAGGTTAAAGGTTTAAAGGCTCCGCCTCTTAAAAAATGTGCACCAATGCTTTTAATTTTCTCAGCGGTTTTTAAAATAAAATCTCTAGATTCAACCATGTTAGGACCCGCCATAACAGGAATATTTTTACCACCAAATTCTACACCAGCAACACTAAATTTTGTTTTATGGCTTGGGTCTTTTTTAGAAGCTAAAGGAAATTTTGACTTTAAATCGTCTTCAGATATGTCTTTACCAGGACTTTTATTATCAAATTGCATAAGCTTTTAGTTTTGATACACTATATGTAGCAAAAAACAATTATTTTCCTAAATAATTTGAAACTAAGCAATCTTTAATATTAATAGATTGATTAGTTTCATCACTTTTATACATAGAATGAATTAATCTACATGTTTCTAAAGAATCTATAGCTTTGATCACTTTTGAATTTTTTTCACCCCTTAAATAATTGATAACATTTTCAATAACTATTTTATGACTTAATCCGTATCCGTTGGGAACTTCTTCTGAATATAAATTAAATTTTTTATCCTCAGGAATTTTATTTATGAAATACCACTGATTAATATGATTTAATGCAATGCCTCCTATAGAAACCATTCCATTTTCTCCAACTATAGAAATAGATGCTTCAAAATCCTCTGGCCTTGCCGCAGTTGTCACTTCTATTGTACCCAAAGAACCATTTACAAAATTTATAATTGAAACTGAAGTATCTTCTGCTTCCAAATTATTTAATCTTTTCGTATTATAAGTACTTAGACTTTTAATTGGTCCTAGAATATAATTCATAACATCTATATGATGTATTGCTTGTTGATTAATTACCCCTCCATCATTTTTCCATGTTCCATGCCATTCATCACTATAATAATCTTGGTATCTGCACCATCTCAAAACAACAGAACTCGTAATAATTTTTCCTAATCTTGAAAAATTTTTCTTTAATAATTCTATAGAAGGATTAAATCTATTTTGAAAAGCTACCGCATATAATAAATTTTTTTTATTAGATAATTCATTTAATTCTATTATTTCGTTGGGCATTAAGGCTGCTGGTTTTTCAACTAAAACATTTATATTATTCATAAGAGCTTGCTTGGATATTTCATAATGAGATCCGCTGGGAGTTAATACAATTAATAAATCTTGTTTTGAATCATTAAGCATATTTTCAAAATTATTATATGATTTAACTTTGAAAAAATTTGCAAATATCTCAGATTTTTTTTTATCTTTATCAAAGCAACCTACTATTTCATAATCTTTATAATCAATAGTATTAAAAATAAACTTATAATGCTCTGCTACTCTTCCACAGCCAATAAAAGAAATTTTTATCTTTTTGTTATTCATAAAGTTTTAATAATTTATTAATTTTATTTGCAAATTTATAATTTTTATCTCTAACTTCTATAGACATAATTGGATCATCTATTTCATAAACTGTAGTATTTTTAGTAAAAATATTTTTTGATTTGATATTTGATGGATGAGTTACACAACATAAACCAAATAAACTTATCAAAGTTTTACTTTTCTTTAACTTTCTAGGTATAAATCCCTCACGAATTAATTTTAAGTCATTTGAATTTTTATTTTCTACCCAAATAGCTCTTTGTTCTAATAAACCAGCTATTAGTGTATCTTTGCCTTTTTTTAAAGTTTCTAAAATCAATTTGTCTATTAAGTTCGAGGACCTAAAAGGATATGTTTCTTCCAAAATAACGACTAGATCATATGTTTTGTTTAAATTTGTAACTTTTTCAAATGTATACTGAATGACTTCAAGGACATGGCTATATTCATTAGAAAGTTCTTTTGGTCTGATAAAGGGAACTAGTGCACCATATTTTTTTGCAATTTTAGCAGTTTCATTGTCATCTGTAGAGACTACTATATCTGTAATAAAACTAGAATCTAAGCAAGAATTAATAGTATAAGATATTAGAGGTTTATTATTGAAATTTTTAGTTTTTCCTTTTTTTGGAATTATGGCTAAAATATTTAGATTTTCTTTTTTCTTTTTTCTAATGTCTTGTTTTTCTAGTTTAATTTTTTCTAGTAAAAATACTATTTCTTTGGCTCTTTTTTCATTTAAATCATGATTTACCCCATGCCAATGATAAACGCTTGCTTTTGGTTCATACTTTAATTTCATGCTATTCTTAATAATTTCCTCGCCCCAATATCTGTCTTCAATATGTAAAATCTTTTCGTTAAATGGGATTCTTCTCCAAACAGATCTTTTGATTGCACTATTTGCATTATGAAAAAAAGAATCTTTAATTTGTGTTTTTTTATCTAATCCAAATATTGTAAGTAAGTCTCTTTTATCTAAATCACTTGAAAAAGAAAATGGCTCTTGTCTTCCATATACACCAGCAACATCTTTATATTTTAAATCTTTAATTAAATTCCATAACCATTTTTCATTAGTAGGAACGCAGTGACCTGACAAACAAACTAAAATTTGACCTTTTGAATTTTTAATTCCTAGATTAATTGCTTTTCCTGGAAAAAATTTTTTAATTTTAACAATTTTTACAGGATATTGTTTTGCTCTTTTAATTGTTGAGTCAATAGAATAGTTATCAACTATAATAACTTCAAATTTTTTATATGATTGCTTGTATACAGCCTCTAAACAACTATTGATCCAATCTTCTTCATTTTTAGTTCTAATTATAATTGATACAAAAGGTTTAAACATTAAAATTATTTATTTATTTTTTCTTTAACTATTAATTCTGCAAAATGAAAATCTATTAATCTATCGATATTTATAGATTCTATTTCATCTAATACTATTCCATAGGGTTTTTTGCCAAAACAAAAATCTTTATGAGTAAAATTTTTGAGAAGATTATATGACCTTCCATATATAGCGCCAGAAGTACAATAAAGTATAGGCAAATCTTGACGAGAAATAAATTTCTCAACATTTATATTCTTGATAAATTGATTAAAAGAACCATTTCTATTTAATATTTTTGCCCTATATGGATGTTCGTGTTCAATTTTTTTTAAAGTAACGGCGCAATTGGATTTTTTTGAAGTTAATATCTTAATTAATTTCTTTATACTATTAGTTTTTACAAAAGGACAAGTTGGTGCAACTTGGAGAACAAATTTATGATATTGATTATTTTGATTTAGTTGTTGTGAAACATAATGCACTACTGAAGTTAAAGGAGTTTTATCATCCGCTAATTTTAAAGGTCTATCTAAAACTTCAATTTTTTTATCAATTTTTTTGCAATGATTTTTAATTTCCTTATCTTCAGTAGAAACTATTATTCGATTGATTTCCTTAACTTTAAGTAAAGTTTTTAAAGAAAAGTTAATTAGAGGTTCCTTACCTAAAATTTTTAGGTTTTTTCTCTTAATACCTTTTGAACCTCCTCTCGCAGGAACTACTGCAATTATATCACTCATACTTTTTGCTAATATCATATTTTTTTATTATTTCATTAGAAATATTGACACCTAATCCATGACTCTTAATATTAAATTTAAAAGGATTGGTAGTATTAAAATTTTCTTTTAATATTTCATCTCTTAAAGGATTATAAATAATATTATATTCTATAATATTATCTAATTTTAATGATTGATAAATATTTAAATTAGAAAACATACTTACTGGATTGCACCAATTATGCAAAATAAGTTTTTTTTTATTATTTTTTTTCTTAAAAAAACTAACAATATCATCTAAGTTAATTAAATTTGAATCTGGCTGAACAAAATCCAGCAAATTATTACTTAACCAAAAACTTATATCATCAATTTTGTTATAACTTTCTCCTCCTGCAATTTTTAATTTAGAATTAGATTGAATCTTTTTATAAAAAGAATAATTATATTGATATGGTTCCTCAATAAAATAAAAATTCATTTCTTTTAAAAATGAACAAAAATAAAAAACTTTTTTAATATCCTTAATTCTTTTGCCTACATCAATCATTAATTTAAAATCTGGATTTAAATTTTTTTTTAATGAAATAATAAAACTCATGATTTCTTTAATATCAAAACTTGGTGGATTTTTAATTCTTTGAAAATGTGAGGGATTTGAAATTGGAGTTTTTGGTCTAAATTTCCATCCTAAAAAATTATTTTCTTGAGCCCAAATAGCTTCATCAATTAATATATTATAATCTTGATTACTAAATATCATTCCTCCACTTGCATAATAATTTATTTTTTTAGATTGTTTTATCTTTTGATTTAAAATATTGTAAGTAGGTAATCTACTACACTTTCCTATTAAATCATAATATGCTTGTTTTAAAGCAGCACATATTGTCTGTTTTGTAGCAAACGGTATTTTGATTTTCATAATTTTTTTAATTAAAAAATGAAAATTTAATAAATCTTCATTTATAATAATGTTTTTTATTTTCACTTCTATGATTTGTTTTAATATATTTGCTTTATCAACGTAGGGTGATAATTCGCCAAAACCATATATTTTTTCATCTATTTGCAATTTAATGACCACAACTCCATCATTTATAAAAGATGGCAATGGAAATAAATGTTTCTTAACATTACTTGCTAATATATATGAATCTAGTTTATTAATTTTCACAATAAAATTTATTATAAGAACTAATAGATAAAAGAAAGTAAATTATTTATTATGAAATATGCTGCTATAATAGGAATAAATCCTTCAAAAGGTGCAAGATCTCCAATTTTATGGAACAGGGCCTTTAAATATTTTGATCATGAAATTAGAATGAAACCAATTGATGTAAAAGAAGACAAAATTAATGATCTTTTTGAAAAATTAAATGAAGATAAAGATTTTATTGGTGGAGCTATAGCTTTTCCTTATAAAGAAATAATAGCAAAACTATTAGGTAATAATTTAACCAAAGAAGCAAAAAAAATTGGTGCTGTAAATTGCTTATATAGAAATAAAGACAATCAACTGTTTGGTACTAATACTGATGGAGAAGCTGCTGTTCAATCATATAAAAATAATTTTGGATCAATTGGCAAAAAAAAAATATTAATTATAGGTCTTGGAGGAGCAGGAAAGGCAGTATCTACCTATTTCTCATACTCTTCTAATAAAAGTATCATATGTGCATCTAGAAAAACAAAGGATTTGAATTTTTGTAAAAGAATAAAATCAGAATGGATACAATTAAATGAAATTAATAAAGTTTTAAATGAAGTAGATATTATTGTTAATTGCACATCTTTAGGTTCAATAATAAATTTAGGAATGTCTCCAATTGATAAAAGTTTAATTGAAAAAATTAATAAAAATACAGTAATCTTTGATATCATTTATGATCCAAATGAAACTGAATTAATTAAGGATGCTAAAAAAAATAATTTAAAAACATTAAATGGATATGAAATGAATTATATACAAGCTGTCTTAGCATTTTACAAGGCGTCTCCAAAACCAAAAGATTTTGAAAATATAAAACGATCAATGATGGAAAATGGGGACTAAATATAAAAATATTATTTTTGTAGTTTCACCAAATACTGGATTAATAGATAATTGGCTGCCTATCCTCCGAATTTTATCAAATTCACAAAATATAAAATTAAAAACTATTTTTTTTAATAGCAAAATTACTTTAAGCCTTAAAAAAAATACTTTAT
>CACFOQ010000019.1 GCA_902567855.1 uncultured Alphaproteobacteria bacterium | reverse complement strand
AATTATAAAAATATAATTGAAAAAAATTTAGAAGATATAGCTAAACTAGTATCTATAGAACATGGGAAAACGTTAGACGATGCGAAAGGATCTGTCACAAGAGGACTAGAGGTTGTGGAATTTGCATGTGGAATCCCACATTTACTTAAAGGTGAATTCTCACATAACGTAGGTTCTAATATTGATTCTTGGTCTATCAGGCAACCTTTAGGTATTTGTGCGGGTATTACACCTTTTAATTTTCCTGCTATGGTTCCTATGTGGATGTATCCTATATCTATTGCCTGTGGTAATGTATTTATATTAAAACCTTCTGAAAAAGATCCTTCATGTTCAATTAAATTAGCAGAACTTTTTTCTGAAGCAGGCTTACCAGATGGAGTATTCAATGTTATTCAGGGAGATAAGACTATTGTAGATAAAATAATTCAAAATCAAGATATAAGTGCTATAAGTTTTGTTGGTTCCACTCCAGTAGCAAAATATATATACGAACAATCAGCTAAAAATGGAAAAAGAGTTCAATCTTTAGGAGGAGCAAAGAATCATTTAGTAGTAATGCCAGATGCTAACCTTAATCAAGCAGTTGATGGTATTATTGGTGCAGCATATGGTTCTGCTGGCGAAAGATGTATGGCAGTATCAGTTGCTGTAGCAGTTGGAGAAATTGCAGATAAATTAGTTGACCAAGTAAATAAAAAAGCCCAGACCCTTAAAGTTTCACCATGGACTGATAATGAAGCAGAGATGGGACCAGTAATATCAAAAGAACATAAAGAAAAAATAGAACACTACATAGATTTAGGCATAAAAGAAGGAGCAGATTTAATACTTGATGGTAGGAATATTAATATCCAGGGTTATGAAAAAGGGTATTTTCTTGGCCCTTCTTTGTTTGACAATGTAAAAAAAGAAATGAAGATTTATAAAGAAGAAATATTTGGTCCTGTTTTGTCAGTTGTTAGAGCAAATAATTATGAAGATGCTTTAAAGTTAGTAAATGATCATAATTTTGGAAATGGAACAAGTATTTATACTTCAGATGGAGAAATAGCACGACATTTTACTTCAAATTCTAAAATAGGAATGGTTGGGGTAAATGTTCCTATTCCTGTTCCAATGGCTTTTCATAGTTTTGGTGGTTGGAAACAATCCCTTTTTGGTGATCATGCAATGCATGGAACTGAGGGTGTAAATTTTTATACTAAATTAAAAACTGTGACAAGTAGATGGCCAAAAAGTATACAAGATGGGCCAGAGTTTGTTATACCTACTCATTAAAAAATGAAAATTTTAAAAATTGATATGTATCGTTGGATGCAAGATCTTTTTCCTTTATCAAGATCATTAACTGGTCAAGGCACTTTACAAACATTAAAATATTTATCCAATATAAATAAAAAGATCAAAATAATATCTTTTACTAGTGGATCTAAAGTTTTAGATTGGAATGTTCCTTTAGTTTGGGAGGTAAAAGATTCATATATTGAGCATATTAAATCCAAAAAAAAATTTGCAATTTTCAGTAAAAACAATCTTAATATTCTAAATTACTCTCAACCAAAAAAAACAATAATTGATTTAAAATTTCTAAAAAAAAATATATTTTCTAATCCAAAAAGACCTAAAGACATCCCATATGTTACTAGTTACTATTCTAAAAATTGGGGCATATGTATGTCTGAAAATGAAAAAAAAAGACTACCCAAAGGCAAATATAAAGTTTTTATAGACACTATTTTTAAAAAAGGGAAAATGAATTTAGGTGAATTGCTTATTAAGGGAAAAAATAAAAAAGAAATTTTTTTTTCTACTTATATTTGCCATCCTTCAATGGCTAATAATGAACTATCAGGACCAGTTCTATCTACAGCACTAGCTAATTATATAGAAACAAAATATGCTAAGCCCAATTATTCATATAGATTTGTTTATTTGCCTGAAACCATAGGGTCAATTGCATATTTATCAAAAAAAATTAATCTTTTGAAAAAAAATGTAATTTGTGGTTATGTTTTGTCATGTGTTGGAGATGAAAGAAATTATAGTTTAATTCATTCTAGAACAAATAACACTTTAGCTGATAAGGCACTAAAAGCAGCATTAATTAACAAAAAAAATGTTAAATTATATTCTTATTTAAATAGAGGTTCAGATGAACGCCAATATTGTTCACCAAATGTTGATTTACCAGTGTGCGGCTTTTCAAAAACAAAATACGGAGAGTTTCCTGAATATCACACAAGTGCAGATAATTTAAAGCTAGTTACCAAAAAAGGCTTAAATCAATCTTTTGATGTAATGAAAGATATAATTGATGCATTTGAAATAGGCTTAATACCTAAAAATGATTTTATAGGAGAGCCTCAACTTGGAAAAAGAATGTTATATCCAAATATAAATATTAAAAATGGAAAAGTTGAACCTTTAACAACAAATCAACAAATGTTTATTAGAATGAATACAATTGCTTATTCTGATGGAAAAAACACTATTTTTGATATCGCAAATATTATTAATATACCAGTAAGAAAAATTATTAATGAAGTTAAATTATTAAAAAAGAGTAAAATTTTAAAATAATTTATAGGAATTTTAAATTATAATATTGTTTTAAATCTCCACCAAGACTCATTTTATATTGGCCTCTATTTGGACTGTTGACACCTTCTAAATTAATTTTTGATATCCCTAAACTACTCATAAATTTAAAAGATTCCCATAAACAATAAGTGGTAGAAAATCGTGTCATAATATTTCTATCACCTGCTCCAAATAGATAATAAGCTTCATTCTTAAAGTAAACAAAAACACAATAATATAAGATTTTTTTTTCTTTTTTATCTATTAATTCAAAAATATTAGCTTTAGAAGATTGTATCAAATTTTTTAATAAGTTTTCCATATTCTTTATAAAGTCTGTGGTTAATTTAACTTTATTTTTTAACATCATATCTTTAAAAGATTTAATAAAGGGTTTGATCTTACCATGTTTATTAAAAATATAATGATTTTTATTAGCATTTGCCTTTCTAATATCTTTTTGTCTAATATTATCCATATTCATAAATAAGTTATTGTTATAATCATCTTTTTTTAAAAATAATTCTTCGATATTTAATATAGAAGTATATTCAATATTTATTCGAAATTTTTTTGACTCTTTAATTTGATAATTTTTCCAAAGAAATGGCCTAAGATCAAAAATATTAAAAATAGTTATATCAATTTTTTTATACTCTAAGGTTAAAAATTCAATTATTTTTTCAGTTATTATAAATTTTTCATTAAGTTTATTAACTAATTTTTGATTTAAATCGTTATAAAATAAAATTCCTGAATAAATAATTAAATCAGATTTAATTATTTCTTTATTATTTATTGGAAAATAAATACCAGCCTTGAGTTGATTCCCTTTGTAAATAAAATAACGATCAAAATTTTCATTACTAGATTTTAAATAAAAAGAAGAGGCAAAAACACTAGAATCAAAAGAATTAAAAACTAAATTATCCCATTTTTCATCTTCTGAATCTTTTATTTTATAAATCTTTAAATTCATATACTATTTTTTATTTTATATTTTCTATTAAATATTTTATTATCCTTTTTTGAATACAAAACTCTATTTTTTGAAATGTCTATGTACTTAAAGGGAGTATTAAACTTGTCTCCATTTTTAATTTTCATAGCAATATTTTGATTATTTAGTTTAACTTCTTTAATATATAAAGAGCCAGAATTAACAGATACAACTAACCTTTCTTTAAATTTTCTAAGCACCATACCATTTGAAAAAGAATGTAAGGATGCATCTTCAAGAGAAAAATCAATATCTTTAATTGTAACTTCCTTGCCATTTAAAAAAGTTCTTGCTCCATTGTATGGCTTGTCAAAACTTCTAATAAATCTATCTAATTCGTGAACATTTAAAGACCAATCTATCCATCCATTTATTTCTGTATTTAATCTTGGTAAATATGAATTAAATATATTATTTTGATTAGTTATATTAAATTTTACATTATTAATATAATCATCTAAAAATTTTCTAATCATTTTTCTATTTTGAAATTGTATATGATTATTAATTTTTTCGGGAGTATCTAAAGTACTATCTAAAAAAATATCATTATTATAAATTAAGGAACCAGAATCTATCTCTTTTTTTACTATATGTATCCAACTTTGAAGAGCTTTTAAGCGAAAAAGTAATGCGTAACTAGCAATACTTCCTTTATACTTAGGTAGGGGAGATTGATGCACATTTAATAATTGATTTGCAAATAGATCTATAATTTTTTGAGAAAAAATCCAAGGAGATCCGAATGAAATTAATAAAGAATTTTCATAGTCTATATTATTTTTAATCCAGTTAGTTGAAAGTTTTTTAGTGACTAAAACATTTATATTTTTAGAAATTTTAGAAATTAAAATTTTTTTATCAGTAACCATAAGCACTTTTTTAAATTTATTTTCAGATAAAGACTCTAAAGCTATAGATTCTAACCATACATGGTTACAAAAAATTACTAAATTTTTTTTATTATAAATTAACATTACTTTACTTTAAACTTAAAAAATCATCTTCACAAATACATTCAATAAAATCATGCCTACCTATAACTTTAATTCCTGGAATTCTAAATTTATTTTTAAAGTTTGTAATTAGATATTTATTTACTGATTTTAAATTAGTCTCAAAATGCGCCAAAGGTATTGGAAAAGTCTTTTTTAATTTAAAATATTTAAAATCCTTAAAATTTTCACTAGGGTTCGCCATTTGCATTTTTTGTAAATCATTCCATATTTTTTTAACATATTTATCAGTATTATTCCAAATATCTGAATTTACTTTACATGGAACTTCAGCAATTAATACTGCACTACCATCAGGTAGAGTTTTACTATAAGTTGATATATTTGAAGCTCTATTTACATCTAAACTTAAATCGTTACCGTGAACATATTGTAGATCGCTATAAATTTTATTATGACTAAAAATAAAAATTATTTGTGAAACATTATGTATTGCTGACTCTAAATCATTAATATTTAATAGTGAAACTAAGTTATCAAGACTATCTAAATAATAAAGAAAATTACTTTCATAAATATTTTTATTATTTACAACTTTTATTCTATTATTTTCATTTGAGAAAATTAAATCATCTCCTTCTATAAAATTTACACCCAAGTCATTAAGTCTTTTATGCATTAGTTTTGCTGCATGATTAATATTCTTTTTATAAGGATAAAGAGATATGCAATCTAAATTTAAAGTCTTTCTTTTTACTGCCAACATTCTAGAAAAAAATTTTGAGTTTTTTTTCAAAAAAAAAGAAATTTTTTCAGAATATAGAGTTTGTCTAAATTCAGCAAAAGGAGTAAAATCACTAGCTAAGACAGATAATTTACTAGCTTCAAGATTAAAATTTCTTATAGAAGCTTTGCACAAAATTTTTCTTATATTTATTGGCAGTTCTTTATAAAGATGTGCTAAATTTTTATGTTTATTTTTTTTTGAAATAAAAAAAAATTTAAATAAACCTAAAATCAATCCTAATGTAGCAAAAGAAATAAAAAATTTACCTTTAAAAGGCCAATATGGAAGTGCATGATTTTTTTCTACTTTTCCATTTGTATATGACCCAGCACCATAGCCTAAGTCAACTAAATTATCCTTGCCAATAAATTCAAGTAATATTTTTTTTGTTTTTTCATTAAGACCATCAAAAAACTGGTATCCTAAATCAAATGTTTCACCATTCCATTCAAATTCTCCCATAGTACCAAAAAAATTTCCTTTTTTGGAAATGATAAGGACCTTTTGATTTTGTTTAATTGCCGCATAAGCAGTGATCATAGCTTTAAAACCTCTACCTATAATTATTACATCATACTTATTTGTATTCATTTTATACTCTATTAATATCTAAATAATTATAAAGCTATAAGAAAAATTATAATGCAATTTGCTATATAATGGTTTAATTCGAGTTCTTTATTATATGAAAATATTAGTTACGGGATGTGCAGGATTTATAGGTTATCATTTATGCAATAATTTAATAAATAATAAAAAAATTAAGACTTTAATAGGTATTGACAATCTAAATAATTATTATGATATTAACTTAAAAAAGGATAGACTGAAACTTTTAAGCAATAGTAAATTTATATTTAAAAAAATTGATATTTGTAATGAATTAAGTTTAACTAATTTATTTAGTAAATATAAATTTGATATAGTAATTAATTTAGCAGCTCAAGCAGGTGTTAGAACATCTATCACAAATCCTGAAATATATTATTCTAGCAACATAGATGGATTTTTTAATATTCTTAATTTATCAAGAAAATATAAAGTTAAAAAATTTTTTTATGCCTCAACAAGCTCAATTTATGGAGATGCGTCAAAATTTCCTATTAAGGAGAGCTTTGATACCAACAAACCCTTATCATTTTATGCTGCTACAAAAAAAACTAATGAAATAATGGCTTACTCATATTCTGAAATATACAAAATTAAGACTATTGCCTTGAGATTTTTTACTGTCTATGGTCCTTATGGAAGACCTGATATGGCTATATATAAGTTTACCAAAAATATTCTTTCTAATAGAGTTTTGGAAGTTTATAACAATGGGAAACATTCAAGAGATTTTACATATATTGATGATGTAATTAATAACGTTGTAAAATTAATTTTTAAAAATAAAAAAAACAGCAAACTTTTTGAATATTATAATGTAGCTAGTGGTAAGAAAATAGGATTAATGCAATTGATTAAATTATTGGAAAAAAAATTAAACAAAAAAGCAAAATTAAAATATCTAAAAAAACAAAAAGGCGATGTTTTTTCTACACATGCTAGTAATAATAAGCTAATAAGAATTACGAATAATAAAGTTTCAACCAATATTAGTTTTGGCTTAGATAAATATATTAAATGGTTTAAAAATTATGAACAATGATCTTAGTATTAATTTTTCAAAGATATTAGAAGATATAAAAAAATTTAGATTTCTTTCAATTTTAGTTATTCTATTTTTTTTTATTTATATTTGTTTAGATATTTATAGAGACTTTCAAAAAAAATCAGAATATTATACTGAGGTCAAAATTAGCCCAATAAGCTATAGCGATGTAGAAGATCTGAATAAAATTATTTATTCTATAGAGAAATTCAATGAAAAATGTTTGTATATTTGGGAAGCGATCCAAGAAACTATGTATTATCAAAAAACATTACTGTTAGATGAAGATGTAGAACAAAGTATATTAAAATTAAATTCACCAAATAATTCAGGTTGTGAAAATAATGTTAGAATTAATTCTTTCCAAAATTTTGACTCGAGTTATTTGGTACGTAAATTTGTTACTCATCTCGCTTTCTTAATTAATGATAATGAAATAGTAGCTGAAGTAATTAACAATGTTGATACATCAAATTTAATTGATCAAACTTCATATATTGCCAAAATGAAAACTACAGATTCAAAAAAATATTTAGATTTTTTAGCAATTATAGATAAGGCGGAAATAGAATTTAATATTTCAATTCACGATAAATTTACTTCAAGTCTAAATAGCATAATAGCAAATAATGAAATTAATTTATTTAATTTAAAAAAAATTTCTCCTGATAATGTAGTTTATCAATTAAGAGATAAAATATTTATAGAAGATTCAAAAATTAAAGAAACATTAAATAATATTAAAAATATAAAATCTATAAATAAAAGAATTATTTCAAAAAATATAGAAATATCTAATAAGCCTCAATTGATTACAGTTGCATTGCAATTAATTATATATTTTATTATTGCACTTGCTTTTTCATTAATACTTTCTCTAATTTTGGGAGGTATAGCAAGAGCAATAAGAGATCAGCAAAATTCTTAATGCAAAAATTTTTTTTTTTTTTAAAAAAAATTAAATATACTTTATTATATTTAATTCCTTTATTTTTAATCACTGGACCTTTTTTAGGAGACTTAGCTACATCTTTAATCGGAATTTTTTTTGTTTCTATATGTATTTATGAAAAAAGAATAAAGTATTTTAAAAATATATACTTTTTGATTTTTATATTTTTTTGTTTTTATATTATTTTATTATCTTTGTTTTCTGAACATATATATTTATCTCTTGAAAGTTCTCTTTTTTATATTAGATTTGGTTTGTTGGCTTTAGCGATTTGGTATAGTTTAGAGCATAATGCAAAATTTTCATATTATTTTACAATTTCTTTAATTTCATGTTTTACAATTCTTTTATGTGATTCATATTTTCAGTTTTTTTTTGGCACAAACATATTAGGATGGACAAGAGATTCACTAAGATTATCAAGTCTTTTTGGTTCAGAATATATTCTTGGTAGTTATCTATCAAGATTTTTACCTTTGTTATTTGGTTTATGCTTACTTCACTTTTCAAAAAATAGGTTAGATATATTATTAGCAATAGTATTATTAGTATTATCAGATGTAATTATTTATTTGTCTGGAGAAAGAGTAGCTTTCATTAATTTATTTATAGCAACTATTATTATAATTTTATTATTCAATAAATATCAAAAAATTAGATTATTATCATTTTTGTTTTCAATAATTATTGTTACTATTATTACAATTAGTTTTCCTAATGTAAAATATAGAATGATAGATCAAACAACTAATGATTTATTTCAAAATACTAATCAATCAAATATTAAATTTAACTATTTATCTACAACTCATGAAAAAATTTATTTAACAGCAATGAAAATTGCCAAAAATAATTTTCTTTTTGGTATTGGTCCAAAAGTCTTTAGAGAGGAGTGCAAAAAGGAAAAATATTATATTGAATCCGGATGTACTTCACATCCTCATAATAATTTTTTGCAATTATTATCTGAAACAGGCATAATAGGGGCATTACTTTATCTAATAATATTTATTTATGTATCATACAAATTTTTACAAACTTTTATATTTAGATATATTGTTTCTAAAAAGACTATACTATCAGATTATCAGATCTGCCTTTATGTATGTATTTTTATTAATTTTTTACCTTTTATCCCCTCTGGGAATTTTTTTAATAATTGGCTTTCAATTATATACTTTATTCCTTTTGGATTTATTTTATATTCTTTAGACAAAAATGTTAATAACTAAAATTAATAAACTTTTAACTATTAAGCAAAAAAAATTTTTACCATTTATTTTTTTTATATTTATTTTTTCTATGTTATTAGAAACTTTAAGTATTGCTCTTATATTTCCTTTTATCGAATTAATACAAGATCAACAATTATCGGACAGTAATTTTTTTTTATCAGATATTATTATTTTTATATGCAATAGTTTGAAGATAGATTTATTACCACTAATATGCTTATTTATTTTATTAATATTAATAATTAAGTCATTTTTTTTAATTTTTAGCTATAATATTCAAGCTAAATTTTCCTCTAGTATTTTGATAGAGCAATCAAATATTTTTTTTAATTTATATATAAGACAATCATGGATCTATCATGCAAATAGAAATTCCTCACTTTTTATTAGAAACATAATTTCTGAAGTAGGTAATTTTATGGGCTTTACAGAAGCTGCTATAATTATCGCAGCTGAGTCATTTATTTTTATAGGTATTGTTTGTCTTTTATTTTTTATAGATTTTTATATTACTTTTTATACTTTTTTTACTATTTTATTCTTATCAATTATTTTTAATTTATTATCAAAGAGTTTTCTAATTAAATGGGGAAATTTAAGACATTTTAATGACTCTTTTCGAATAAGATATTTAAATGAAGGTTTTTCTTCTATTAAGGAAATAAAAATTTTTCAAAAAGAAAATTTTTTTGTTAATAAATTTAACTTTCATAATTTAATAGTAGCTAACACAAGACAATATAGAAAAGTTTTTTCACAATTACCCAGAATTTTTTTAGAATTTATTATAGTTTGTATTATAATTTTTATTGTTTATTTTTTTTATTATTCAAATTTTTCTTTAAATGAAGATTTATCAAAACTCGGTATTTTTTTTGCATCATTTTTAAGATTAATTCCAAGTGCTAACAAAATTATGCACTCTTATCAAACATTTAAATTTAATAAAAAATCCATTGATACTTTATATGAAGATTTTATCAATTTATCTATAAAACGTGAAAATTTATCTGCTAAAAATGAATTTAAATTTAAAGAAACTATAGATATTAATAATTTATCATTTAAATATAGTGAAAATGAAAATTATATTATTTCTGATTTAAATTTATGTATTCCTTGTAATGCTACTGTAGGAATTATTGGAAAGAGTGGTGTTGGGAAAACTACTTTTATTGATTTACTTTTAGGCATTATTTCACCTAATAAAGGCTCAATTAATGTTGATGGCAAAAACATTAATGATAATTTAAATTCATGGAAATCAATTATTGGCTATGTGCCTCAAAATGTCTTTTTAATGGATGATACAATCAAAGCTAATATAGCTTTTGGAGTAAATAATGCTGATATTGATTTAGATAGAATTAAATCTGCTATTCAAAGTTCAGAGTTAACTGATTTTGTATCTGAGTTGCAATTAGGCATTGAAACAAATATAGGTGAAAACGGAGTAAAGCTGTCTGGAGGTCAAAAACAACGAATAGGTATTGCAAGAGCTTTGTACAACAATCCAGAGTTTATCATTTTTGATGAGTCTACAAGTTCTTTAGATGAAAAAACTGAAAAAAGTATTATTAAAACAATCTCTCTAATTAAGGGTAAAAAAACCTTGATAATTATATCACATAAAGAAACTGTTGTTAGTATATGTGATAAAATATACCAATTAGAGAAGGGAAATTTTTTAATAAGAAAATAATATTTGCCTCTTTTAATAATAATGATAATTAGAATTTTTTATGCTTAATAATAAAAATATATTAATTACAGGCGGTACTGGCACTTTTGGAACAGCATTTATTGATAGAGTTTTGAAAAAATATCCTAAAGTAAATAAATTAGTAGTTTTTAGTAGAGACGAATACAAACAATTCTTATTAGAAAAAAAATTCCCAATTTCAAAATATAAGCAAATGAGATATTTTTTAGGAGATGTTAGAGATTATCATAGACTTAATCAAGCTTTTAAAAATATAGATATAGTTATTCATGCTGCAGCTCTAAAACAAGTTCCTGCAGCAGAATATAATCCTTCAGAATTTATAGAAACAAATATTAATGGAGCGTTAAACGTTATTAATGCTGCTTACAACAATAAAGTAAAAAAAATTATTTCTTTATCAACTGATAAAGCTTCATCTCCAGCTAACTTGTACGGTGCTACAAAGCTTTGTAGTGACAAGCTTTTTATTTCAAGTAACACGTTTTTTGGAGATAAAAATATTAAACTATCTGTAATTAGATACGGTAATGTCATGGGATCAAGAGGTTCAGTACTTCCTTTTTTTTTAGATGAGTTAAAGAAGGGCAATATTCCAATAACTGATAAAAGAATGACAAGATTCAATATTTTGATGGATCAATGTTTGGAAACTACCTTCTTTGCAATCCAAAATTCAGTTGGAGGAGAAATGTTTATACCTAAGATGCCTTCAATTAAGATATTAGATTTAGCAAAATCAATTACATCTCAGGCAAATATTAAATCTATAGGAATAAGACCGGGGGAAAAGTTACATGAAGAGTTAATATCTGAAGCTGATTCATTTTATACTTTTGATTTTAATAAATACTATGTAATGCTTCCATCAAATTATAAAGAAAATATAAAGAAATTTAGTAAATATATAAAAAAAGGTAAAAAAGTAAAAGAAGGTTTTTCCTATAATTCAAAAGATAATAAATCTTTTTTAAATGTTTCTCAAATTAAAAAAATTATTAATGAACAATTTAATAATTTTGAATTAAATAATTAATGAATTCTCATATTCCATATGCGAAACAAGTTATTAGCCAAGAAGATATTAAAGGAGTTATAAAAACATTAAAAAGTGACTTTCTTACTCAAGGAAAAAAGACTGTAGATTTTGAAAAAAAATTAACTCAATATACTAAATCTAAATTTGCAGTATCTCTTAATTCTGCAACTTCAGCTTTGCAATTATCTTACTTATCTCTTGGATTAGAAAAAGATGATTTAATATTAACTTCTCCAATTAGTTTTGTCGCAACAACAAATGCTGCATTACATTGTGGAGCTAAAGTAGATTTTATAGATATAGATAATACTTTTTGTATTGATGTTGATAAATTAGAAAGCAATTTAAAGATTAGGAAAAAAAATAATCAACTTCTTCCAAAAATAGTTATACCCGTTCATCTTGGAGGATTTTCTTGTAGAATGAAAGAAATTAACTATCTTTCAAAAAAATATAATTTTAAAGTTGTAGAAGATGCCTCACATGCAATTGGTGGAACTTACAATAATCACAAAATAGGATCATGTAAATATAGTGATTTAACTGTTTTTAGCTTTCATCCAGTAAAAATTATTACAACTGGTGAAGGTGGCGCAGTTTTAACAAATAAAAATTATTTGTATAAAAAAATATTATCCATGAGATCTCATGGTATTATTAGAAACAAAAACTCATCAAAAAAATTTTGGCTTTACAAACAAAAAAATATTGGATGGAATTATAGAATGAACGATATTCAAGCAAGTTTAGGTATTACACAATTAAAAAAAATAAATAATTTTATTAAAATAAGAAAAGATATAGCTCATTATTATTATAAAGAACTTAAAGATTTGCCTTTAAAATTTCAATATATTAATAAAAAAACTCAACCAAGCTGGCATTTATTTGTTATTCAAGTTGATCAAGAAATAAGAGACAAGCTTTTTTATTTTTTAAAATCTAGAAATATTCAGTCAAATCTTCACTATATACCTATTTATAAGCATCCTTATTATAAGAGTAATTATAAAAAAAAATCAAAATTTGATTATTCTGAAAAATACTATTCTTCTTCAATAAGTCTTCCGATGCATGCAGGATTAAAAAAAACTCAACAAAAAAAAATTATTAGAGTTTTAAAAGAATTTTTTAAAAAAAATTAATTAAATCATGAAAAAAATTATTCTTGGTAGCGCACAATTTAGAATGAAATACAGCTTATTCCAGCAAGAAAAAATTAATAAAGAAGAAATACAAAAAATCATTAATTTTGCTAAAAATAATGGCATCAATACAATTGATACTGCAAACTCCTACGCAGATACTGAAAAAACTTTGGGAAATTTAGATATATCAGATCTAGATATTATAAGCAAATTCACTTTAGATTTTAATTTAGATTATCATCAAATAGATTTGCTAATGGATAGAACTTTAAAACATCTTAATCAAAAAAAAATTTATGGAATACTTTTTCATGAAAGTAATCAACTTTTTTCTGATTTAGGAAAAAAAGTATTTCAACGTCTTCAAAATTTTAAGAATAAAGAATTAATTAGTAATATAGGTGTTTCTGTATATTCTGTTCCTGAAGCTATAAAGATTATAGATAATTTTGATATTGATATATTACAAGCACCAGTTTCAATTTTAGATAGAAGATTTTTAGATAAAAAAATAATAGATATTATCAATAAAAAAAATATTATTTTTCATGCTAGATCTATCTTTCTGCAAGGCCTTCTTTTGAATAAAAATCATTTAAAGATTAAATATTTTGATCAATTTAATTTTATTTTTGATCAGTGGTTTGATTGGTTAGAAAAAAATAATCTTAACCCAATTTCAGAATGTTTAAAATTTGTTTATAATAATATTAATATTCAAAAAGTAATTATTGGCATAAATAATTATAATCAATTAAAAGAAATAAAATCAATATTTGATTCAAATTTTTCAAAAATAGATATCCCAAATTTTTTAGTATGCAATAATGAGAAATTAATTAATCCCCATAATTGGAATAAAAATTGAAAAAAATTGCAATAATACAAGCCAGAATTAACTCTAAAAGATTACCAGGAAAGGTTCTTTTTAAGATTAATGGTAAGACATTAGTAGAACTTTTATACTTAAGACTAAAAAAATCAAAAAATATAGATAAAATAGTTTTTGCTATTCCTAACAATAAAGAAAATTTATTATTAAAAAATTTTTTTAAAAAAAAATCAATTCCATATTTTTTAGGAGATGAAAAAAATGTTTTAGATCGTTATTATAAAACAGCTGTAAAATTTAATGCAGATATTGTAGTACGTATAACTGCAGATTGTCCTTTAATTGATTTTAAGATTGTAGACAAAGTAATTACGAAACATATAAAAACCAAATCATCCTTTACAACTAATACTGCACCAGCTACATTTCCTGATGGTTTAGATGTACAGGTTTCTAGTTTTCAATTATTAAAATATATTTGGAAAAATGCTAAATTTTTATATGATAAAGAACATGTTTTTACTTTCATTTATGACAATCCAAAATTTAAATTAAATAATATTAAATCTAAAATAGATTATTCACTTCAAAGATGGACTATTGATGAAAAAAAAGATTTTATTTTGATTAAGTATATCTTTGACTTTTTTTATCCAAATATTTATTTTAAGTATGAAGATATTATAAAACTTATGAACAAAAATCCTAAAAAATTTTCAATAAACAAAGAATATGTAAGAAATGCAGGCTCCAAAATAAGTGATACAGAAAAGATTTGGCATAGAGCTAAAAAAGCAATTGCTGGTGGCAATTCACTATTATCAAAAAATCCAGAAATATTTATTAATAAAGGGTGGCCAACTTACTTTTTAAAAGCCAAGGATTGTAATGTTTGGGATCTTAATAATAAGAAGTATTTAGATGCTATAATGACACCAGGTACAAATTTATTAGGGTATTCTAATAATGAAATAAATAAAAAAGTAATTACTTCAATAAATAATTCTAATATGTCAACTTTTAATGCAATTGAAGAAGTGGAATTAGCTGAAAAATTAATTTCTATTCATTCATGGTCAGGAATGGCTAAATTTGCTAAAACTGGAGGGGAAGCAAATACAATTGCTATAAGAATTGCTAGAGCTGCAAGTGGAAAAGATAAAATAGCATTTTGCGGATACCATGGATGGCATGATTGGTATTTATCAGCTAATATAAAAAATAAAAATAGTTTAAATTCTCATTTACTTTCCGACCTAGATACTAAAGGAGTACCTAATAATCTAAAAAACTCAATTTTTAGTTTCAAATATAATGATTTTGATGGTTTAAAAAAGCTAATCAATAAAGAAAAAGAAATTGGTATTGTCATGATGGAGGTTGTGCGAAATATACAGCCAGAATCTAATTTTCTTAAAAAGATAAGAAATCTTTGTACACAAAAAAAAATAATCCTAATCTTTGATGAATGTACTTCTGGTTTTAGAACAAGTTTGGGTGGAATACATAAAAATTATAAAGTTAATCCAGACATAGCAGTTTTTGGTAAAGCTTTAGGAAATGGATATCCTATTACCGCTGTAATTGGCAAAAGTAAAATTATGAAATATGCAAGCAAATCTTTTATTAGTAGTACTTATTGGACAGATAGAATTGGATATGTAGCAGCTCTTCAAACTATTAAAACTATGGAGAAAATTAAATCATGGAACATTATAAAAAAAAATGGACATAATATTAAGCAAAAATGGGTTAAACTTGCTAAAAAAAATAATTTAGAAATTATCGTAAGTGATAGTGAATTTATACCTTCATTTAATTTTGCAAAAGACAAAAAAAATATTTATAAAAATTTTATCACTAAGGAGATGTTAAAGTATAATATATTAGCTTCAAATTACATTTTCGTATCAATTTATCATACTAATAAAAAATTAGATAAATATTTTAAAATATTAGATATTGTTTTTCGCAAAATTAATCTTTTTGAAAATAATCAATATGACATAAAGCCAAATCAACTTATTTTAAAAAGAGCTTTTTTTAAAAGGTTGAATTGATGAAGAATTTTTTTACCAAAGTTAATATTTTTTTTTGGTTTTTTTTTCGACCAAAATATACTTTTCATTCTTTAAGGTTACTAAATAGTCAGATTAAAAAAATAATAAAAAATAATAAAAAAATATCCTCAATTGAGACATGTTATAAAAATCAAATTTCAAATACTCAATTAATTAAATATTATTTTAATAAAGAAAAATTGAATTTTTCTAATGAATTAAAAAAATATCATTCAAACTTTGACAAAGATGAATTTCAAAAAATGGGAGGTGGAAGCAATTTAGAATTAATTTTTAATTTTTGTGAATTTTTAAAACCTAAATTAGTATTGGAAACTGGTGTCGCATATGGATGGTCTTCACTTGCTTTTTTAATATCTTTAAATAAAAATAATGGAAAACTTATAAGTATCAATTTACCGTATCCTGATAAAAAAAAAATTAATTTAATTGGAAAAGCGGTTCCAATTAATTTAATAAATAATTGGAATCTTATTTCAGGTGCAGATAAAGATGAAATACCTAAAATTTTAAGATCAAATAATAAAATAGATATATTTCATTATGATAGTGACAAATCTTATGAGGGTAAATATTGGTGTTTAAAAAAAGTATGGCCAAAAATTTCTTCCAATGGATTTATTTTATGTGACGATTTACAAGATAATAATGCTTTTTTTGACTTTGTTGATGATCTCAAAGTAGAGTATAAAGTTTCAAAGTATAATAATAAGTATATTGGGATTGTCAAAAAAAATTAAAAATCTAAAATCAATTTTACAATTTCATTATTTGAAAACTCAGATTTCATAAAATTTTTATAGTATATATCTTTTTTATTACTAATAATTTCTTTTTTCTTTTTAAGAAAAAAATCTATTTTATTTTTAAATTCTTTTTCACTACTAGCTGATTCAACAAGTTTAATGCTACCTAAAAAGGATATAGGGTTATTATTTTCATCTCTTAGAGAAAACTCATTATCAAATTGTTCAATTCCGTTCATATCTCTAAATTCTATTGAAGGTATATTAAGTCTTATTAAATCTACAGGAATACTACCACCAAATGAAATACAAAACATGCTATTTTTAGCTATATTAAATATATGATTATTACTTAAGACCCAGCTTTTATTATAGTTTTTTTTGCCTAAAATTTTATCATAAACGCCATCGTTAATTTCTTTTGGATGAGGTTTAATTACTAATTTGATTTTAAGTTCATCTATGATTATTTTTTTTATAATTTTTAAACAATTTATTTTATTTTTTTTTGGAAAAGCAATATTAGTTCCTGGTTTTGAAGCTAAAATTATATATTCATTAAAATTATTTGGAAAATCTTTTTTTTCTAAATTGCTAAGATATTCTATCCACGTTTTATTATGTCTAGGTATAGGGATTTGAATAATTTGATTTGATTGTAATTCAAAGGTATTTTGAAAATATTTTTTTTCATTTTTATTAAAAATAAAATGTAAGATTTTCTTAAATATAAAGTCTTCATTACATTTAATAATTTTTTTAGATGAAAGTTGATGAACTGCTATTCCATTATTTATTGAAACAAATTTACAGTTTATTTTTTTAAAATAAGAAAAGGAATTAAAAAAAACTTCCTTTTCACCTATATCAAAAAAAACTAAGTCTGTATTTTTTAGATCTGATTCCATTTCACTTGAAGATAAAAGCAAATCTTTATTAATATATTTAACAATAATAAACTCAAAGTATTT
>CACFOQ010000018.1 GCA_902567855.1 uncultured Alphaproteobacteria bacterium | reverse complement strand
CTTCTAGGGTTGAATGGTCTGAATTAAAAAGACCAACATTGTGATATTCTTCACCTACAGGATCATTTAAAAAATTATAAGAAAAACCAGCAGTATGTAAAAGTAAGTCTTTAATAGTTGGATGATTTTTTATATCTTGTGTATCTGAAATAGAATTAGAATTTTCTTTCAAAACTTTTAAATTCTCAAACACAGGTAAATATTTTTTTATAGGATCATCTAATTTAATTTTATTTTCTTGAATAAGCTGTAAAATTACTACGGATATTATTGGCTTTGTCATAGACCAAATTCTATAAAGAGAATTTGATTTTAAAGGGGTTTTTGAAATTAAATCAGAATATCCTACTTTATCGTGATATACTTCATCCTTATGAATTATCTTCCATTCTATACCTTGGTATAATCCATTATCTATATGTTGTTGAAATTTTAAATTTAAATTTTTCATTCTATCTATTTAAGAGAATTAATTGTTTCTAGTAGTTTTGTATTAATATTTCTAGGTCCTGTATCTTTTCTATTATTATGTCTTCGTTGACCAGGTAAACGTACACCTTCTAAAGATATCATTTGTTCAAAAAAATTTTCAGAGTGCTCATTCCAATTATCCCCAGCAATTAGTTGAGGTGAAAAAGCCATAATAAATTCACCTCCCCTGGCAGGTCCTCCATCTTTATTGTCAGCCTCTTTGGCCTCAAAACTAAATAAATCTCCAACCAAACCCGCTGATAATAACTCAACCATTAACGCAATAGCAGAACCTTTATAACCTCCAAAAGGAAGTAAAACTCCACCATTAGCAATTTCAGATGGATTGTCAGTCTCTTTTCCGTCTTTATTTAACCCTGTTCCAAATGGTACTTTATGCCCATCTCTCGCAGCGACTTGTACTTCTCCCATAGCCATGCTAGCAGTTGCCATATCATACACAACTGGAGTTTTATTTTTTCTCGGCCATGCAAAAGAAATTGGATTTGTTCCAAATAAAGGTTTAGTCGCACCTGCAGGAGCAACACTTGGCATATATGCTGTACAAGCAATACCAATTAATTC
This sequence comes from uncultured Alphaproteobacteria bacterium, assembly GCA_902567855.1. Lineage (GTDB taxonomy): Bacteria > Pseudomonadota > Alphaproteobacteria > HIMB59 > MarineAlpha5-Bin3. The sequence goes on along the minus strand of CACFOQ010000018.1, from coordinate 19,097 downwards.
GTTTTCAGCTAAAGCTTCTGTTTCATGCCATAAAGCTGCAAAGTGATGAGTATTTGTAATAGTTAACACTCCAACTCCATGATTTTTTGTTACTTTAATTAATTCTGGTATGCCAATCTGAATAGCCATAGGAGCAAAACCATAATCACCATCAATTTGAATTACATTTTGCGTAAGGTTTATTTTAGTTGGTTTAGAATTTCCTTTGACTTTTTTACTTCTTAAGGCAGCTACATATCCTGGTATACGAAATAATCCATGTGAAACACTTCCATCACGTTCAGCATATGTGACAGTTTTTGAGACTGATTCAGCATTTAAATTATCACATCCATTATTAATAAGAGTATTTTTTGCTAAAGAGTATATTTCATCTAAAGATATAGGTGTTGTAGTCATAATTTCATTGTTTTTTTTATTAATTGAATTCATTATAATAACATTAATTTCATGAAAAGCGATATATTACAAAAAGAACTTTTAAATATTCTTGGAGATAGATTTTCTGAATCAGAGTCAGTAAGAACTAATTACTCTCATGGTGAAGATATATTTGATCCAGTACTTCCACAAGCTGTGGTGTTTCCAAATAACAACGAAGAAATTTCTAAAATTGTTAAATTATGTAATCTTAATAATGTTCCTATAACACCTTTTGGAACTGGAACTTCCTTAGAAGGTCATGCCTTAGGTAATCAAAATGGAATAACAATTTCTTTAGAAAATATGAATAAAATTTTAAAGATTAATGAAGAAGACTTTGATTGTAGAGTTCAAGCATATGTTACAAGAAAACAACTAAATGAAGAACTGAAAGATAAAGGACTTTTTTTTCCTATTGATCCAGGTGCTGATGCATCTCTAGGAGGAATGGCATCTACCTCAGCATCAGGAACCATGGCTGTAAGATATGGAACTATGAAAACTGTTGTTTCAGGACTTACAGTTATATTGCCAAATGGAGAAATTATAAATACAGGAGTTCGAACAAAAAAAACATCAGCTGGTTATAATCTTACAAATTTATTTATTGGCTCCGAAGGTACATTAGGAATCATTAGCGAAGTACATTTGCGATTATCTCCAATTCCAGAAAATATTATGAGTGCAGTTTGTCACTTTCCAGATCTAGAATCTTCAGTACTAGCTGCACAAGAAATCATCCAATATGGAATACCGGTAGCAAGAATTGAAATGCTTAATAGAGATCAAATGGAAATTAGCATTAATTATTCTAATTTACAAAATATGGAAATAAAACCTACTTTGTTCTTTGAATTTCATGGTAGTGAATCTTCTAACAAAGAATCGATCGAAATAGCTCAAGAAATTACAAAAAATAATCAAGGCACAGAATTTAAATGGGCACAAAGTACAGAAGAAAGAAATAAAATATGGCAAGCTCGTCATGATGCCTACTACGCAGTTAAATCTCAAGGAAATAATATTAGAGTTTATACTACTGATGTATGTGTGCCTATTTCTAATCTTGTGGAATGTATTAAATTTGCAGAAGATGAAATTAGTCATTATGGATTGAAAGCTCCCATGGTAGGACATGTAGGTGATGGAAATTTTCATGCAGCGATAATTTACGATCCAAAGAAAAAAGAAGATTATAAAATGATCAGAGACTTTAGTGATAAACTAGTTGAAAAAGCTTTATCTTTACAAGGAACTGTCACTGGAGAACATGGCGTAGGTATTCAAAAGAAAGATTATCTATTAAAAGAACACCCTGATAATATTAATTTAATGAAATCTATTAAAAAAACCTTAGACCCAAATAATATTATGAATCCAGGAAAAATATTTGATCTAAATTAATAGGTAGCTCTTCCTCCACTTAAATCAAAAACTCCTGCAGTAGTATATGAATTTTCATCTGAAGACATCCAAGCTACTAGTGATGCAAGTTCTTCCACTTTTACAAATCTATTTCGAGGTATTTTAGAAAGCATATAATCAATATGCTCTTGACTAATTTGATCAAATATTCTCGTTTTGGCTGCTGCTGGAGTTACACAATTTACTGCAATATTTTTGTCAGCTAGTTCTTTCCCAAGTGATTTTGTCAAAGCAATTACACCAGCCTTCGCTGCACTGTAAGGCATTGCATTAGGATTTCCTTCTTTGCCAGCAATAGAGGCGATGTTAACAATTTTTCCATAATTTTTTTCAATCATGTGTGGAACCACTGATTTACAGCAGTAAAATACTCCACTTAAATCTATATCTATTACTTTTTGCCATTCTTCTATAGGATATTCCCATGTCTTAAAGCTTGGACCAGCAATACCGGCATTATTAACTAATATGTCTATAGAATCGGAAATTTGAAGAGATTGTTCTGTTGCTTTATTAACACTATCAAAATTTGTTACATCTACTTCCACTGTATGAACATTGTCTCCTAAGTTTAAAGAGTTCATCATTTCTTTATCTTTATCCCAAATAATTACTTTTGCTTCAGAGGCTAAAAACTTTTCAACAATAGCAAGGCCAAATCCCTGTGCTCCTCCAGTAACAACTGCTACCTTATTTTTTAGATCTATTTTATTCATATTTTCTCCTATTCCTTAATGGCTATGTCTTTTAACTTCAGATCCTCTTCGACCAACTAAAAAATCTAAATCTGCACCTTTATCAGCTTGCATAACATGATCGACGTATAATTTTTGATAACCCCCCGTAACTTCAGGTAGAACTGGATTATATTCTTTCAAGCGTTTTTCAATAATCTCTTTACTTACCAATAATTCCATTTTTCCATTTTTAACATCAACACTAATTTCATCACCATTTTGAACAGCCGCTAATGGACCTTTTACTGCTGCCTCAGGAGCTGTGTGTAATATTACTGTTCCAAATGCAGTACCACTCATTCTTGCATCAGAGATACGTATCATATCTCTTACTCCTTTTTTTAGAACTTTTTGAGGTAATATCATATTTCCTACTTCTGCCATTCCAGGATATCCTTTGGGGCCGCAGTTTTTTAAAACTAATATGCAATTTTCATCTACATCTAAATTTGGATCATGAATCTTAGTATGAAATTCCTCTACACTTTCAAACACGACAGCTCGTCCCGTATGTTGCATTAAATGAGGAGAGGCAGCAGAAGGTTTTAATATAGCTCCGTTTGGAGCAATGTTGCCTCTTAATATCTTAATACCTCCTTCTTTAGTCAAAGGATCATCATAAGTTTTGATTACATCATCATTCCAACATTTTGCATCAATGTTATTTTCCTCAATTGTTTTTCCGTTAACAGTTAAAGCATCCTTACTTAGCAAACCTTTTTCAAGCAGACGTTTTATTACAACTGGAACTCCTCCTGCATAATAGAAATCTTCCATTAAATATTTGCCTGAAGGTTGAAGATTTACCATAGTGGGAATTTCTTTTCCACACTTCTCCCAATCATCTAAACTTAAATCTATTTCCATCCTTCCTGCAACTGCAGCTAAATGAATAACGGCATTAGTAGATCCACCTATCGCACCATTTACTTTTATAGCATTTTCAAAAGATTTTTTTGTCACCACCTTAGACATTACTAAATTTTCTTTCACCATTTCAACTATTCGTTTTCCACTCATATAAGCAAGTGCATATCTTCTAGCATCAACTGCAGGGATAGCAGCATTTCGAGGTAAAGACATTCCTAAAGATTCTACCATACTTCCCATAGTTGAGGCAGTTCCCATAGTCATGCAGTGTCCTTTTGAACGACTCATAGAAATTTCAGCTTCTACAAAATCTTCCTCTGTTATAACTCCAGCATTCAGGTCTGCATCTAACTTCCATACTCCTGTTCCAGATCCAAGAATTTCTCCTCGATGATGACCATTTAACATTGGTCCACCAGAAACACCTATTGTTGGTAAGTCAACACTAGCAGCGCCCATTAATAAAGAAGGCGTTGTTTTATCACATCCCATTAATAGAACTACTCCATCCATAGGATTTCCTCTGATTGCTTCTTCAACATCCATACTTGCTAAGTTTCTAAATAACATTGCTGTTGGTCTCAAGTTTGATTCACTTGCAGAAAAAACAGGAAATTCCAATGGAAAACCTCCAGCTTCATATACCCCGCGTCTTACAGACTCTGCAATTTCTCTAAAATGCCCATTACACGGTGTGAGTTCAGACCATGTATTGCATATTCCTATCACAGGTCTTCCATCAAATAAATGATTTGGATGACCTTGGTTACGCATCCATCCTCTATGGACAAAGGTATCTCTTCTATGAGATTTAGAATTGTACCACTCGCTTGATCTAAATTTTTTATTTTTCGTCACTAAAATTTACCTAAATTTTTTGCTATTTGTTTTGCTTTTATCATACCATATTGTGTAGGTTTTAAAATAGGTTTTCTATCATAAATGTCTTTCATTCCCATTCTATAACCGCAAATTCTTTTACCATAAGTTATTAAAGTATCTATAGACTGCATAACAAAAATTATATCAGGTGCTATTTGAGCATATTGTCTATTTGCTTTATTAATTTCTTTATTTTTAATTAATTTATAAATCTTTATAAATTTATCAGCCATATCTAAAGCTGGAACTATACCCTTACAACCAACTAGAAAATTATCTACGACTTCTTGCCCTCCTCTTCCATTAAACATTCGCAGATCTCTTGAAAGTTGTTTAATTTCTTCTTTAATAAAAACTGATGATGATTCATTTTTAATAACTCTAAAGTTAGGAAATAAATTAGAAAGTTTTTTTATTTTTTTTACTGACAATCCAACACCTAGATATTCTTTTGCATTTTGAATGCCAACGATTGTTTCATTTACCAGAGGTATTAATTTTTTAAAAAATTTATAACAGTCTTCATCTGTTGTATTTTTTTTTATTAATGGTTGTAAAATAATCCAATCTGCTTTATTTTTTTTTGCAACATCAATTAATTTTATATATTCATTTAAAGAATTTCCATAAATCGTAAAAGCCTTTGGTAGATTAGATTTCCAATTTTCTGATACAATTTCTATTATTTTAGTTTTTTCTTTAAAAGTAAGTTTGTTAACTTCTGTAGCTAAACCAAGAGAAGCTATTCCCTGCGCACCAATTGAATGAATTATATTTATTTCTTCAATTATAGCCTTAATATCAAGTGAATTATTCTTATTAAAAAAAGAATAAATTATAGGAAAAATTCCTTCAAAATTATTTAAGTTAAATTTTGAAATTTTTTTTTTACTCATCTTTTATTGATATTTATCTTTTTTCCAAATTATTGAGAAAATTATCAAGTTCTTTCTCTTTAATTTCAACAATATGTTTTTTTTCAGGAAAAGCTCCTGATTGAACATCATCATAAAATTCTTGAAAAGCATCTTCTCTTTCTTTTTGTAAACGTTCAAATTCTTTTAAAAAATTTCTGTATGATTTTGAATGTCGTGGTACATGGCCAGAAGTAGATAATAAGATATCGCATCCAAACAAGTATTCAACATCACAACCAGATCCACTACCCATTGACATTACAATTGGTTTAACTTTTTTAGTTATAGCTTCAGCAACTTTATATGGAACACATTCCATTTCAATTGCAACTCCGCCTGCGTCTTGAATACGAAGACACTGATCATATACCATCATTGCATCTTCTGCTGTTTTTCCAACAGCTTTAAATCCTCCAGTCCATGTTCTTCTGCTTGGTGCTAAACCAACATGTCCAAGACAAGGAATTCCTTCTTTATATAATTCATGAATCATATCATACCTATTATGACAATAAAGCATATCAAGACCATGCTCTAAAATTTTAAAACCTAGTCTTTTAGCGTCATCTGTAGTTGGGTAAAGTGTATCAGGAGCACCATAGTGCATAAAGGCTTTTGGAGCAGCATTTCTCATTTTTACCAATTCTTCAAAAGAAGGATGGCCATCAGGATTTGTATATTTTCCTGCAGCACCAGTAGCTAGCATTTCAAAACCCACTTTATCCGCTGCTTTAGCTTCTTCAATATTTTTAATTAATAGACACGCAAGTTTTTTTTTGCCTTTAAAATTATAAAGATCTTTAACGGTTATTCTATTTCTCATAATTTTCCTTTCAATTGGCTAAAATTAAATCTGTCAATTCATCTAATGATGTATTTTCTTTAGTTGAAGATTTTACTACTTCTCCATGAGAAAAAACAACAAAACGATCACATACTTGAAAAGCATGATACAAATTATGTGTTACAAAAACACAACTGTTTCCTGCATCAGCAATTTCTCTCATTATAGAATGTACTTTATTAGTTTCTCGAACAGACAAGGCTGAAGTTGGTTCATCTAAAAGTAAAATATCTCTTTGAAAATGTACAGCTCTTGCAATAGCAACTGCTTGAGCTTGTCCACCTGATAATTCTTCTATTAGTAAGTCTGGAGAAGTTATACCTGCAATTTTAACATGATCATTTAGTATTTGCATAGTTGTATCCCTCATTTCATTAAGTTTTAAAAAACCAAGTTTTGTTTTTCTTTCCTGACCTGCAAAAATATTTCGAAGAATTGACATTGATTTAACTAAAGCAATGTCTTGATAGATTGTTTGTATCCCAGCCTTCTCTTCACTATCTTTTCTTGAAAGAATATTAATTTCTTTACCCTTACGGAATATTTGGCCTTTATCAGGTCTAATAATGCCTGAAAGAATTTTTATTAAAGTAGATTTTCCAGCACCATTGTCTCCTAATAAACCCAACACTTCTCCAGAATGAATATCAATATCAATATTTTGAAGAGCTCGTACATGACCATATGATTTTGCTATTCCTTTAACTGATAATAACGGATTTTTAGATTTTAGATTTTTCATTTTAAATTCATCCTACTAACAAAATCATCAATATTTTTTCTTTGCAATTTGATTTAAAGTTACTCCAAATACAATAACTAGACCAATGAATAATTCAAGATAATATGCGGGCAATTTTCCTAGAATAATTATATCTTTGACAAGATGAAACATTATAGCTCCAACAGCTACTCCAACAATTGAACCTCTTCCTCCTGTAAGGGCAACTCCTCCCATTACGCAAGCTGCTACACATTCTAATTCCATTAATGGTTTAGCATCTGTATTCACCACTCCAACTCGTATAACCGACATTATTCCTGCGATCACAGCACAAATTGAACACAAAACAAAGGCTAATATTTTTGTTTTTTTTACATTAATACCAACTTGAGTAGAGGACATTTGGTTTCCTCCAACTGATATAAAATGATTACCAATTGTATGTCGATTTAAAATAATCCAGGCAATAATAGCTATAATTATAAACCAGACAAATTGCATTTGTATGTAACCAAGCATTCTTCCTGTCATTAAAGTTTTAAACCAATCGGGAACTTGAAAAATAATGGGAACATTATCAGAAACAAGACGTCCTCCAGATCGAATGATAAAAAGAGTTCCAAGAGTTGTAATAAAAGATGGAATTCCAAAACTTGTAGTAATCCATCCATTGATGAGGCCAAAGATTATACCTACTAAAAGAGCAGCAATTACACCAACCAAAATTGGCATGCCAGCTGAATAAACCATCGCCATAATATAAGCACTTAATCCAAATACTGCTCCTACAGATAAATCAAATTCTCCAGTAATCATCAAAATACCTACACCAATAGACATAATGCCCAGTGTGGGAATAGCTCGCTGAAGTATTATTAAATTAGGTTTAGAAAGAAAGCGGAAATTATCTGGGTAAATTAAACTAACAATTGAACATGTTAATAAAACTAATAAAAATACTAAAATAACATTACCTGCAGGACTTGCTCTAAACCTATCAAATAAACCTTTTTGAATATATCTATTTGCTTTTAAACTATTCGTATATTCACCACTCATTATGATTCTTTCCTGTTTTTTGCAAAACCAAGATTGGTATTTAAAATTACAGTGATTATCAATATTGTTCCAACAAACACAGGCATATACTCACCAGGAGCACGGATAATTACTAGTAAATTATCTACTATTCCAAAAAGACAAGCACCAAAAAAAATTCCTAATATAGTTCCTCTTCCTCCAAAAAGATATACTCCGCCAATTACACAGGCAGCAATAGCTTCAAGTTCTAAACCGCTTAATGTTTGTGCTGGACTAATTAAATTAACTCTTGTGGAAGACATTAAACCAGCAAAAGCTGCACAAAATGAACAAAGCATAAATGCAATTATTTTAGTTTTAGATGTATTAATACCATCTTTCTCAGCTGCTTCTTTATCACCCCCAGTTGCAAAAACATGATTTCCAAAAGTATGTAAGTTCAATAATAAAAAGGCTACAATTGCAAAAATAATACACCATAATGTTTGAGCATAAAAAGGGCCAAATAATTGTCCTGACATAAGATTAAAAAACCACTGAGGTGGAGATAAACTAATTGAGCCAGGAACACCAGTTTCAGGATTTTCAGAAAACCATCGAACAACTCCTTGCAAAAAAAACATCATACCTAGAGAAGCTATAAAAGAAGGAATTTTTAGACGTGTTGTCACTAATCCATTAATTAATCCAATTACTAGAGCTACTATAAAACCAATTACTACGGATGAAGATAAATGCCATCCCCATTCGTTAAGTGCAGAAGCAGTTATAAATGAACACAAAGTATAAACACCTGCTATAGATAAATCAAATTCCCCACATATCATTAATATGCCTGCTCCAATACTCATAATAATAATAACAGGTATATGCTGAAATATAACAGCAAGGTTTCCAGGAGTATAAAAATTAAAAGAATTTGGATATAACCATGTAGCAAATAAAGTTATAAGAAGAAGAGCTAATAATAAAAATCCAATATTTACATATGAACCTCTTAAAATTAATTCTAACTTCGATGATTGGATATATCTGTTTGAACTAGATGAAATTTCAAATTTCTTATTTTTTTCCATTAATAGGTTTTAATATATCTTATTTTAAATAAAATTAATTAAAAAAGCCTAACATCAGTTAGGCTTTTTTATAATTATATATTTATCTGTAAGTTCCAGCAAACTCTTCAACAACTCCTAAATTATCTTTAGTAATTAAACCTGTAGAAGAATTAAAATCTGGAGCTCCAAGACCATATCGAACCTTCATTGTTGCAAAGATAACACTTAAATATCCTTGCCAATAAGGTTGTTGATCAACTGTTGCTAAAGTTTTTCCTTCTCTGATATTTGTAGAAATAGTTGTCATTGTATCAAAGCCACCATTTGGAATTAGATCAAGACCAGCTTCTTCTATTGCCTGAGGCATAACAGAAGTAGCGGTACCACCTAAACCAATTGCACAAGCAGTGTCGGGATTAGCAATAAGATATTGTGAAATAATATCTATAGCTCCCTCTTCTTTTTCACCACTTCGAATAATTTCTCCAGTTATACCATGAGCTTTTAATCCTTTTAAAACTCCTTCACCTCTAGCTGCAATATGCCATTGTTCAGGACTAACACCTGGTAATACACAATGATCACCTTCTTTTAATCCTCCTTGTTCAGCTACGTAATTAGCAATTACAATACCTGAGTCAACAAAGTTTGGACCAACATAAGACTCTCGAGTTCCCGATGCAGCTCCATCTGGATGATCAGTATTTGCAGCAACAACAACAATTCCTTGTTCTTGAGCTTTAATTAGCGGTTCTGTTTGAGCATCAGGATGAGCAATCATAGGAATGATAGCATTCTGTTTATTAGCTACAGCTTGTTCAATCATGTTAACTTGTGCAGCTGGATCAAATTCAGCATTTTGAAAATCAACATTCACACCTAGTTGTTCAGCAGCATCTCTAGCACCTTTTAAAAGAGGTTCCCAAAATGGATGACCAAGACAGCAATGAACAATTAAAGTGATATCTACTTCATCATTATCTGTTTTAGCTGAAGCAGAAGAAACAAAAAAAACACTAGTTACAAAAAAAATTGAACCTAATGTATTTAAAATAAATTTTTTCATAAATCCTCCCAAAAAAATATACTTAAAATATAATTACAAATTAAAAATAAAAACAAACTATTTAAATCTATAAATATTATCTAAAATATTTATGGGTTTATTTCCTTAGAAAATATAATTTATTTAATTAAAAAATATCTTAGTAATTTTTATATATATAAAACTAAACTATCAAATTAGTTAGTTCTTCTATTGAGGTATCTTCCTTTTTAATGTCTGCAATTTTTTCACCTCTCGATAGGACAATCAACTTGTCAGCAATTGGATATACATGATGTAAATTATGAGTAATAAATATTGCTGTGATACCTTGGTGTTTTAGATCCTCTACCCATCCTAAAACTTTGTTAGTTTCTTTTATGGAAAGATGATTAGTAGGCTCATCTAAAATCATAACTTTTGTTTTAAAATACATAGCACGTGCTATTGTTACACCTTGGCGCTCTCCTCCTGAAAGTTCATCTATAGGTGTATCAGGGGAACGCAATTCAAATCCTACATTTCGTAAAGCCTCTAAAGCTTCTATACCCATTTTTTTATAATCAATATAAGCAATTGGTCCCAAACGAAATAATACTGGCTCTCTACCGATAAAAATATTTCGAGCTATGCTCATCTGAGGAACAAGAGCTGTGTATTGATAAATAGTTTCAATGCCAAGATTCATTGAGTCTCTGGGTGAAGACAGAGAAACTTCATTACCTTGAAAAAAAATTTGACCTTCATCTTGACGATGAGCTCCAGAAAGAATTTTAATAAGAGTAGATTTACCTGCGCCGTTATCACCAACTAGTCCTACTACTTCTTTTTCTCCAAGTTCAAAGCTAACATTTTTTAAAGCATGAATACCTTTGTACCACTTATTAAGATTTTTTCCCTCCATTATAACAGAAGAATTATTATTATTTTTTGATATGCTACTCATCTATCATGTGTCCTTTTTATCAGAATTGTTACCCGCTCGAATTCCTTGCGCCCAGCGTTGAAGATCAGTATTGACTAAAACTGCTCCAATGATCATTAAACCTAATGCTGTTCGAAAATATTCAATTGGAACACGAGACATAATAAAACCATTATCAATTGTTCGAATAAGTAAAGCCCCAACTAAAGCGCCTAAAACAGATCCATAACCTCCAAAAAGAGCGGTGCCCCCAACAACAGCAGCGGCAATTACTTCTAACTCCATTCCTGTTCCAAGATTAGGAAGAACAAAACCTCCTGCTCTAAAAGATTGTATGATACCAGCAAAGCCAGATAAAACTGAACATAACATAAAACATCCTATTTTCACTTTATTAACTGGAATACCCATATTTTGAGCAGCTTCAGTTTGTCCTCCCGTTGCATAAATCCAATTACCAAAATTTGTTCTATGCAAAACATATCCGAGAATTAAAGTGATACCAATAAACCAAATAAATGATGCTCTTATTAAACCAAAGTCATAAATAAAAAAATCCATAGGAAATTCATCTGCTTTATCATGCCGGGTTACTAATGCGACAACTATACTTCGAACGATAAAAAGCATTCCAAGTGTAACAATAAAAGAGGGAATACGTTTATATATAGTTAGCATTCCATTTACTAATCCTACCAGCGCAGCGGCTGCAAGACCTAAAAAAATTGTTGACCATGGATTTAAAGGGGTATGAGCAAAAAGATATTGCATCAGCATTGGTGATAAAGCAAAGGTTGATCCCACTGAAAGATCAAATTCTCTTGCTATCATAAGAATTACTACACCAATAACAACAATTCCTAATTCAGGCCAAATGGTTAAAATCAACTCTATATTATAGGGATTAAAAAATAAACCTCCTGTATAAATTTGAAAGGCTAAAAGAATAAGAATAAGAATAATTAGAGCGCTTATACCTGGAGTATCAATGATTTTTTTTAATAATAATTTCATTTTTTTGCTCTAATATTTATAAATTAACGTCAGTATTTTACCAGACCTTAAACTTTATAAGGTCTGGCATTATGTATAATTTTACATTTTCCAAATACGTGGACTTTCAACATCAAGATCTCTAGCTATCTCTTCAGTGATTACACCATTAAGAGCGCTGTCAGTCTGAACATCAAAAGGTTGGAAGCCCATATCAATCAGATATAATTGAATGATAGGTAGATAACCTTGAAGCCATGCTCCTTGGTCATTTGTTAATTGCACCCATCCTTCTTTCATTCTCGAAATTAGACTGCTATAAGCACCATAACCAGCTAAAATTATTTCACCTGGTTGTTTGCCCATTTCCTCTAATGTTTGACTTACATGAAGATGCCAAATACCTGTTTCAAGATAAATGTTTGTTTTAGGCTCTGACAATATATATGCACCAACACGACTTTGAATAGTAGGGCCGTCCATAGTTATCTCAACAACTTCCCAAGTTACTTCTCTATCGGGATTTGCTGCCGCAAAATCTTTCAAACAATCTTCGTGACCTGCGTTACGTTGAATTGCAAAGTTTTGTGTAACATCATTATGGCCAAGTAAAGCGTGTATTGGGCCTTCCGGTACAAGCGCTACTGCTGCAACACATAAATCATAGCCTGCGTTGTAAAGATTAGATCCTACGTAAGCTAAACGCGGATTTCCATCCGAACCTTTTGCATCATCTGTATTTGCAGATATGATAGGAATTCCTCTATCAAGTGCTTCTTGGAAAACTGCATCCATTTTTTCATCGTCAATAATAGTAGACACAATTCCATCAACACCTGAGCCAATTACAGCTCTTAAATTATTAACTTGGTTAACAACATTATATGGAGTTCCAACCATCTCACACTCAACCTCAAGATGATCCATACTATCTAAATCCGCACATGCTTTTTTCATACCATCATAAACTGTATTCCAAAAAATACCTTCAGGAAGGTCATGCATAACATAAGCAAATTTAAGTTTTTTTGCACTTGCAGGTGAAGCAATTAAAAAAATTGCAACAGCTGAGAGCAAAAAACTTTTAATTATAGTTTTCATTTATTACCTCCTAGTAATTAAATATAATTTAAGTAAAGCAGAAAATAAGAAAATTAAGAATCATAAAGAAAATATATAATTTATAGATTAAAGTTTTAGATAGTTTTAATATATATTTTTAGATAACAAAAAATAGCGTAATAAATAGATATTTGATTTTTATTTAATATATAAAATTTTATGATAAAATAAGTATGTGGAAAAAGTTAATTTAGTTCATGATGATAGCAAAGTAGGTACAAGAAATAAAAGAGGTGATTGGTCGCCTAATGCTAAAGCACCCATAACTCCTTTATTTTGGTTTCCATTTAAGCCATTAAAATTTATTAAAAATCTTTTTGCATGGAATGGATTTTTTTTAAATTTTTATCATTTGTTATGGGGGGGTATGGCTGTCTTTTGCTGGTTCTTTCTCACACCATCAGTAGAAACATTAAAAACTTTTCAATTAGATTGGATAGCTTTTTTAACCATTAGAAATACAATTATTATTTTAGTCTATGTAAGTTTTTATCATTATCATTTTTATGTAAAGAAAACCCAGGGTAATAGTTTTAAATACAATGCTAGATTTTTAGATCAAAATAATCCAAAATTTTGGTTTAAAAACCAAACAAAAGATAATCTTCTCTATGTTTTCTTAAGTGCCATACCAATATGGACTGCCTATGAAGTTATAACACTTTGGCTATATGCTAATCAGTTTATTCCTTGGATGACGTGGGATACCTACCCCATCATTATTGTGATAATGTTTTTATTAGTACCGACTTGGCGTAGTTTTCATTTTTATTTAACGCATAGATTACTTCATTGGCCACCACTTTATAAAATCGCTCATGTCGTTCATCATCGAAATTCAAATCCTGGACCATGGTCAGGTCTTGCTATGCATCCAATAGAACACTTACTATATTTCACATGTGTTATGATACATTGGGTTATTCCATCTCATCCAGCCGTTGCCATGTGGAATCTTTTTCATGCAAGTTTATCCCCTCATGCTGGCCATGGAGGTTATGATAGAATTGTGCTTAAAAATGGTAAATGGATGGTGACAGGATCTTACGCACATTATCTTCATCATAAATATTTTGAATGTAATTATGCGGGTGATGATTTAAATATCCTAGACAAAATGTTTGGTACTTTTCATGATGGAAGTGATGAAGAAACACAAAATACAATGGAAAGATTAAAACAAAAAAATTATATCAAAACTTAAAATTTTATTACGTATTATGAAGATTTAATTTTATTTCTTTAATGGATTTTTTTATCCATTTTGCACAAGCAACATTATTTTCAAAGACTGAATATTTAAAACCTCCTCCATAATCTGTAGGTGTAATAAATTCAGTTGTAATTTGACGCAACGGAGATTGTTGATTGCTATAATGATAATTGATTAGTGAAGTCACAACTAGCTTCCAATGTTCAAGCAGTTTTTCATTCCAATTTTCATGATATTCTCCAGGTTTCGGCTGAATAAATGGATATTGAATACCTCTTCCAATTGAACCATCTGGATGTTTAGCATTAATATTTTTGGGATTATTAGGAACAGTACTTCTTGCATGCATATGATAAATAAAATTTGAATTAATCCATTGATCACATATATTTTTTTCTAAAAAAGGATCTAATACCAAACTTCCATTTTCAATATCTTTATCAATATCAAAAATTTTTTGTTCAATAGGATTATCAATTTTAAAAATTATATGCGAATGGTCTAAAGTTAATCTGAATGGATAGCCTTTTTTTTGTATTATCTCAGCTACCTCTTGGACTCTTAAAAAATCCTCTGACCACATATTAACATGAATCTCTAAAGTTGGAAGGCATCCAATTTTTTCTCCATAATCAAATCCCTTTAAATAAAATTCAGCTATTTCTTCGTTTGATAATAGATGACCATCTTCATGATAAGATCTTACTTGTGCTGTATGTAAAACACTTCCCATGTCAGCACCAATTTTAAGATTTTGCAAAAAAAGTTCTTCTTCCTTTCCAACTGTATAAAACCATATGCCACATCGAACAGGTAAATTAAATTTTTCACTACATCTTTTGTATTCCTCTATTTCGTCGACTGGTGGTGTTTTTTCAACATAATCAAATATTTCAGATTCAGCTGCCATTCTAAATTGATCTTCTAAACTTAAAAGCGGATCTTTGTCTGTATGAAGAATGCCAAAAGCTGAACAACCTACGAGTAAATCATTCATTTGAACATTTATCTAAACATTAGTTGTCGGAAGTTTAACATTAATAAAATAATGTTTATCTTTTCCTTGTTTAAAAATTGCAGGTATAATTTCCTTGTAAGCTGCCCATAAACCCTTAGGTGCTTCAGGAAGTTGATCTTTTATATGTTCTCTAAATTTTTTTAAATTATGACAAGGAATTTTAGGAAAAATATGATGTTCAATATGATATTCCATATGACAGTATAAAAAACTAAAAAAAGGATTAAAAATTACTGTTCTTGTACTTTTTCTATGATCTTTAATGTTTTCATCTAATCCTGCATGTTGTGTTAAACCAAATAACATTAATAGTGAGTTCCCATAAAAAGGCACTAAAACAAACATTAGAATAGGTAATAACGATTGCAGATAAAATGAGAACCATATTGCTATTACCCATAAAAGAATATGCACCCAAGAAGTTATTCGTACCTTTAACATTTCTGACTTAGGAACACTCATTTTTGCTGCAGGAGCTGTAAAACCTAAAGCATGTTTAATTATTTCCATCTGCGAAAAATGTCTTAGTTTTTGAATATTAATTATAGGGCCTAATGGCAGAAAATTAATTAAAAAACGAATTGGCTCTGTTGGTCTAGGCGTATTATTTTCATAATCATAATTTTCTTCATCTGTAAAAATTGTATAGGAATGATGATGAAAGTGAGACCACTTCCATCTGTATTGTTCAAAACCATTCATGAGACATGTAATGTGATAAAATAATCTATTTAACCACCTAGATTTAAAAAAAGTTTCATGATTAGTTTCATGTAAAATATTAACAGAGCAATAATATATATTTCCATAAACCAATAAGCTTAATATACCCCACCAAGTTCCCCAGGTGATTACAGTTATATAACCACTTAAAAGAATAAGAATAAAAAAAATAACAATATGTTTTAAGCCTTGCCAATTGGAGCGCTTAGATAATTCTTTTAAAATTTTTTTATCTATTGTGGGCTTGTACCAATCTGTTAAGTTAGAATCTACTTCTCCAGCTTGCATTTTTTAAATTTTTTCTGACAACTCCATAAATTTCTCAAATTCACTATCATCAATGCCAACAGTTATTTTGGGATCATTAAAGTTTTTATCTATGGTATCTTGATGAAATTTCTTAAAAGCATCCAAACGTTCATTTTGTAATTTTTCATATTCCTTTTTAAAATCTTTATACACTCTTGCATGACGAGGCATATGTCCATCTGTATATCCAAGCACATCATTAGCAAAAAGATACTGCCCATCACAATCAGAACCACTACCCATTGATAAAGTCATAATATCAACTTTTTTTGTAACTACTGCGGCAACTTTTGGAGGAACTACTTCAAATTCTACTCCAATAACTCCTGCTTCTTGTAATTCTAAAGTATGGTTTAATACTCCTATTGCTTCTTCAGCAGTTTTGCCAATTGCTCTATATCCACCTATCCATGTAGCTTTACCAGGAATTAAACCTACATGACTATTTATAGGAATATTCTCAGCTCTTAATGCTTTTACCCATTTATTACTCCAATTGCCGCCATAAATAACATCAGCACCAATGTTCATATATTTATGTGATAACTTCATAGCTTCATATTCGGATGCTACTGCGACTGCTCCACCTGATTGCATAAAACAACTTGGAGCTGCTTCACGTATTCTTTTTAAATCTTCAAAAGTTGTATAAACTCCAAATTGAGGAGCATCATGAGATGTACAAATCATATCTATACCTGCTTCTTCAGCAGCTCTTGCTTCTTCAACATTGTGAACAAACAAAACACTTAACTGTCTTTTACCTTTGCATTTTAGATAATCGTAAACTGTTAATTTTTTTCTTTTCATGTTTTTACCTATAAATATGATTTATTTTTTAGTCTCTGCAGAGTTTTTTCATGAGCTTCTTCCGAGCCATCATGAAGTGTGCCGAACCATTTGTCTAACCATCCAAAATTTCCTCCTCCATAATTGCATTCAAAATATTTATGGTGAAGATAATGATCATAAGCTCCAATATCTAAATGTTTGCCATTTTTAAATATCATTTTATCATAACCGGAGTGACCAGCATGAGGCGCCAAACCAGCATGAAAGATATGCCACATGGCAATGAGTGGATGTGAAGGAATTATCCAATGAAATATAATTCCAGTAAAATATAAAGTATGTTCAATTGGATGCATCGCAAGACCTGACCACGGACCAGGATTTGTATTGTTGTGATGAACTTTATGACCTATTTTATAAAGTGGAGGCCAATGAAGAAAACGATGAACTAAGTAAAAATGAATATCTCTTATAGTTGGTACAAGAAAGAAAAGAACAGCGCAGTAAACTGGATATAAGTTCCAATCAATCATAGGTATAAAACTATTTGCAAATAACCAATATGTTATAACTTCGTAGGCTGTCCATATAGGGATAGCACTTAAAAATACATATACTAAATTATCTTTAGTTTGATTTTGAAATAAAAATTTTGAATTATTATTTTCTAATGGTTTTGTATTATATTTAAAATTCCAACCTTGTGATTTTTGAACAAAAAAATGTAAATGAAAAAAACCTGCGTATAAAAATACTACAATGGCATTACGTACTAATATGTAAGTTATCCATCCTAGTTCAAAATTTCGCATTTGCTCTAAAGGAGGCGTGAAAAAAAACCAACAAATAACTGCTACTGATGCCCAAATAAATGCCCAAGGGAAAATATACCCATTCCATCCAACGATATGCTTTAACAGTTTAAGTGGTTCAAAAGGAATTATATATTTTGGGTTTGGAGTAACTTTGTAATTAGGCTTCCAATTACCTCTTTTATCTCTTTTTCCAAAATCTATATCTTCCATAAGACTTTATATATATCAAACTATTTTTTTTGGTAAATTTTTTTAAATATATATTTTATATATATAATTTTATGTTAGGTTGTTTCTTAATAAAAACTGGAGGAAAAATGACTAGAATTTTAGCAATTTTTGCAATTCTTTTTGCTTTTGCAGCTCCATCTGCAATGGCAAAAAATGACTACAGTTGTGATAAGAAATTTATTTTCTTTCCTGGTGGTCCTGAAGGTGGTCCGTTTGGAACAATTGTATATAACGGAGCAGTAGCTGCTGCCGAACACACTGGGTGCGATGTAGACTATTATTGGTCTCAATGGAATTCAGAAATAATGATTAAACAGTTCAAAGAAGCTGTTGCTTTACAGCCTGATGGAATAGCTATTTATGGTTTTCCTGGAGATGAAGCAATGAGACCTATAATTAAAGAAGCTAGATCAATGGGTATTGTAATTACTACAATGAATACTCCATTACCTGATTTAGAAGCAGAATACAAAACTGAAGGTTTTGGGTATGCCGGTGCAGATTTATTTGATGCTGGTTACAACCTAGGAGCTAAAGGTGTTGAAGTATGTGGTTTAAGTGCTGGTGACAAAGCTTTTGTTTGGGGTCTTGCAAGTATGCCAAATAGAGGTGAGAGAACTAAAGGAGCAATTAAAGCTCTTGAAGATCTTGGAGTCGAAGTTGTTTATCAAGAGATTCCTGATAATGTAAATTCAGATGCATCTCAAGGTACTCCTATGTATGTTGCAACATACAGTGCGAATCCTGACATCAAAATGGCTATCACTGATCACGGTGGATTAACTGCAAGCTTACCAACTTATATGAAAGCAGCAGGCCATGGTACAGAAGAAGTATGTGGTGCTGGTTTTGATTTATCTGCTCCAATCGTAGATGGTATTAATTCTGGATACATTGATGTTGTAATTGATCAACAACCATTTATCCAAGGATATATTCCTATTGTTCAACTTTTCTTAAGCACAAAATATGGAATGGCTGGATTAGCAA
>CACFOQ010000017.1 GCA_902567855.1 uncultured Alphaproteobacteria bacterium | reverse complement strand
CAACTGCTGAAAATAAAAAAGCTTATGAAGAGTTTCTTGCAGGCAAAAAGGGCCAAAGAAAAGGCGTTTAACTAAATTAAACTTATA
Source organism: uncultured Alphaproteobacteria bacterium (assembly GCA_902567855.1). Taxonomy (GTDB): domain Bacteria; phylum Pseudomonadota; class Alphaproteobacteria; order HIMB59; genus MarineAlpha5-Bin3. Next base: position 21,106 of record CACFOQ010000017.1, on the reverse strand, counting down.
TTAACAACTCTCTCAATTATTAGTAGATTTTAATCTTGATTTACAAGTGTTCTTTCGTATTAGTCACTTATAATTATTAATAATTTTTATGTATAATTTCTAAGGAGGAAATATGAAAAAATTTTTAATCGCAATTGCTGCACTTGTATTTGTATCAAGCTCTTCATTTGCTGAACGTTATGTTATGGTAACTCACGGAGAGGGTAAAGATCCTTTCTGGCCAGTTGTACAAAAGGGTGGTGAAGATGCTGCTCGTGCTATTGGTGCTGATTTTGAGTACATTTACAACCCATCTGCTGACATGGCAGACATGGCAAGCTCAATTCAAGCAGCAGCAGCGACTCAACCTGATGGAATGGTAATTTCTTTACCAGATCCTGATGCATTAGGTCCTGCTATTAAAGCTGCTGTTGCAGCTGGTGTACCAGTAATTACTATGAACTCTGGTTTAGAATCTTCTGCTAGCCTTGGTGCTCTTATGCACGTAGGTCAACCTGAATATCTTGCAGGACAATCTGCAGGTGCTCGTGCAAAAGCAGAGGGAGCTACTAAAGCTCTTTGTATGATTCAAGAAGCATATAATACAGCTCTAGTTGATAGATGTGAAGGTTATGGAGAAAGTGTTCCTATGGAATTCACTGATACTACTTCTGACCCAGCAACTATTCAAACTCGTGCTACTGCTGCATTACAAGCTAATCCAGATGTTGATGCAATTTTATCAGTTGGACCTCACGTATGTTCTGCTGTAGCTTTAGCGCTTGATGATCTTGGTATGTCAGTTCATCATTCTTGTTTTGATTTAAGTCCTGATGTTATGGATTTAATTAATGCAGGAAAAGTTGCTTTCACAATTGATCAACAACAACGTTTACAAGGTTATATGCCAATTATCGTATTACACTTGTACAACAACAGTGCTGGACTTCTTCCAGGAGCTAACATCCCTTCAGGACCAGGCTTTGTTGATAAATCTAATGCAACTTCAGTTGCTGCTTTAGCAGGAATTGATAGATAATTTAATTTAATTAAAGGACCGCTTTTGCGGTCCTTTTTTTTATATAAATTTAAAAATAATGAATTCTGAATCTCAATCTCAACGACAAGAGTCTGATCGCTTAGAAAAGAAAAATTGGTTTACTGCTATTTTTGCTAGACCGGAGATTGGTCCATTAGGCGTTATGATACTTCTTTTTGGTTTGCTTGGTTACTTTTCTATTCCTGAAGGAGAATTTTCTTTAAACCCTTTTGCAGGAGAAGGATTTAACGCTCTTGGAATTCGAAATAATTTTAGAGTTATAGCTCAATTGGGTATTGTTGCTTTGGGTGCAGGTCTATTAATTATTGCAGGAGAATTTGATCTTTCTGTAGGATCCATGATTGGTTTTGCTGGAGGATGTATGGCAATGATATTAAAATGGGGCTTTGCTATAGTTATACCTTATATTTCATTTCAAGGCGGATTTCATTTTGAAGGACTAAAGATTTTTGAAATTACTGATGTCTCACCCTTAACTGCAATTTTGATTACACTATGTATGACCTTATCATTTGGATGGTTTCAAGGATGGGTTATTGTAAAAAGTGGAATTGCTTCATTCATCGTTACTCTTGGAGGTTTGTTTTTTCTAAGAGGGTTGACTGAAGTTTGTTATAGAGCATTTAATAGAGCACCTGATCAAACAGCTGGATCGACTACAGTTACTGATCTGCCTGATATAAAAAATATTATTAATGTTCCTGGACACGGTGAAATGGAACGTGATGCAGCAAAAGCTTTACCTAATGAAGATTTATTAGAAATTTTAAGCAATGTTCCTTCACAAACTGTTGCTAAACTAACGGAACAACTAACTTATATTAATGAAAAAGTTGCACTTAATAAAACAGCGATACAAGCAAAGAAAATGGTTGAAACATTAGAAAAATCACTAGCTGGCGCAAAAGAATCAGGCAATGAATCAATGGTTGAAATTTTAACAAAGAAAATAGAAGCAGGAGTAGAAGTACCTGCTGTAACCGCTAAAGCTGTAACAGATTTAGACATAGCTAAGGCGTATATAGATACAATTTATACAGCTAGACCCGTTGCTAATTTTTTTGGAGGAGATATTTTAGAACCAGTTTTTGATTGGCTTTATTTTACCGCTGATTGGAATGTCAATATGTTTGGGAATCAATTTGCAAAAGGTATGTATTCTTGTTTAATGATTTGGTTAATTATTGCACTAGCTTGTTATTTTGTTTTAAGTCGAACACAAGCGGGAAACTGGATTTATTCAACAGGAGGTAATTTAAATGCTGCCAAAGCAAATGGCGTTCCTACCAATAAAGTTAAAATATCTTTATTTATGTTTACAGCATTTTGTGCGACAATGTTTGCTGCATGTCAGGTTTTTGAAGTTAATACTGCCGATACAGCTAAAGGAAATTTAAAAGAATTAGAAGCTATTGCTGCTGCTGTTATTGGGGGAGTTGTTTTAACAGGAGGATTTGGATCAATACTAGGTATTATTTTAGGAACAATTATTTTTGGAATAGCAAAAGAAGCATTCTTTTATATCCCAGGTATTGATGGATCTTTTTATAGAGTTTTCTTAGGTGCAGTGTTAGTATCAGCAGCACTTACAAACGAAAACATTCGTAAAAGAATAATGGGTAGTATCTAATATGTCTGATAGTAAAAAACCACTTATAGAAATTAATAATTTAGTAAAAAAATTTGGTTCTTTTGTTGCCTTAAATGGAGTTTCTCTTGATGTATATCCTGGAGAAGTCCATGCCTTACTTGGAGATAATGGTGCTGGCAAATCAACATTAATTAAAGTTTTAGCTGGAGTTCACCCTAAAACTTCAGGAACAATTTCTATTGAAGGAAAAGAAGTTGATTTTTCTACTCCACGCCAAGCAACTGATGTTGGTATAGGAACAGTATATCAAGATCTTGCACTCAATGCATTAACATCTGTGTCTAGAAATTTTTTCCTCGGCAGGGAGATAAAAAAAGGTCCAGGGCCATTTGGTGTAATGAAAATGAAGGAAATGAATGAAATTACAATTGCTGAAATGGCAAAAATAGGAATTAATATTTCTAATCCTGAACAACCTGTAGGTACAATGTCAGGAGGTCAGAGACAAACTCTAGCAATAGCTAGAGCAATTTATTTTGGTGCAAAAATACTTATTCTTGATGAACCTACTTCTGCACTTGGGCAAAAACAACAAATGGAAGTTTTAAAAACAATTAAACGTGTACAAAGACTTGGTCATATAGCTATCATATTAATTACTCATAATGAAATTCACGCTCGTTTAATAGCTGATCGCTATACCTTTTTAAGTTTAGGTGAAGTAATTGGAAAAGGAATGGCAGAAGAACTTGGTGGTGATGATATTAAAAAGCTTATGGCTGGTGGTGCAGAAATTGGAGATTTAAGAGACGAATTAGGAGCTTAAATTTTTTTTATTGACTAAATTGTCGATATACAACAAATTACCTTTAAAATGTTAGAATTAGATAAAAAATATTCTGATAAACAAAAAGTATTTGATGAACTTCTTTTTGGAAGTGGTGTTGTAGTATTTCGCAATATTTTTGATTTAAAAAAAATAGAAGAAGCCAGAAATATAACAAATCATTTTGCAGCGAATCAAGAACAAAAAGAAACACACTTTAATGCAGAAGCAGAATCATCTGGCAAAATACATTTACAACAAAGAGTTTGGAATTTATTTGGCAAAGGTGAAGTTTTTTCTGATTTAATTACTAATGATTTAATTTTTGACTTAATGGGAAAATTTTTAGGATCAGAATTTTTTTGTGGATCCTATTGTGCGAGCAGACTTTTGCCTGGTGCACCTGGTCAAGAAATGCATCTAGATTATCCCTATTGGGATTTTTACAAAAGTGAAACTTTTCCTTTGGGTTTAAACAGTTCTTTTCCTCAAAATTGCCAAGTTACAATTCCTTTGGACGAATGTTCTGCTTTATCTGGTGCCACGGGATATATACCTGGCTCACAAAAAAAACTTCATTATCCAAATGCCAATGATGATTTTTCAAATAAACAACAAATGATAGGTTCACCAGGAGATATTATTTTTTTTAATGGAAATTGCTGGCATGGAGCTATGCCAAACAAGTCTAAAAATCAACGTGCTGCCATATTAATAGAGTTTTTACCTAAATATATAAAACCAGTAGAAGATCTAGTTTCATATCTCGATGAATCTTTTAAAAAAAATTCTAATGATAGAATTAAACAATTATTAGGACTTCAATATCCTTATCCTAAAATAATGGATGTAAGTAAGTCAGTAAATGATATAGGAATAGGATATAAAGCAAAAAATTAATATAATATTTTGTAAAATTTTTAATATAGTTTAAAAAAAATTATGGAGAAAAAAATATCCTTACCTCGCCTTGGGGAAACAATGGAGACAGGAACTATCACTAAATGGTGTATTAAGGTAGGAGAAGAATTTTCTAGAGGTCAAATTATTGCTGAAATTGAAAGTGACAAAACAACAGTAGAACTTCCTGCTTTAGAAAATGGCAAGCTTATCAAAACTCTTTATCAAGAGGGTGAAGAAATAGAGGTGGGAAATGATATTGCTATTTTTGAAACAATTTAATTTTTAAGTATGACCCAATCTAATACATTACTTCCCAATCTTTATACGACAATGAAAAGAATTAGAACGTTTGAAGAAAGAGTTGGGGAACTTTTTATTAAAGGTGAAACAGCAGGAACAATGTTGCATTTATCAATTGGTGAAGAATTAGGACCAACTTGTTTAGGGGCTGCAATGCAAAAGCAAGATACTTTTACAACTCACCATAGAGGTCACGGTATATTTATCGCAAGAGGAGGAGATCCAAAAAAAATGATGGCAGAAATCGCTGGAAAAAAAGATGGATATTGTAAGGGAAAAGGTGGCTCTATGCATATTGCAGATATGAAACTAGGACATTTAGGAGCAAATGCCATAGTTGGAGGTGGAATACCTACAGTTGTTGGAGCAGGATTGAGTTCTAAATATTTAGAAGAAGACAAAGTATCTGTTGCATTTTTTGGAGATGGAGCAATGCAACAGGGAATTTTATATGAAAGTATGAATATGGCTTCCCTATGGAAATTACCTGTCGTATTTTGTTGTATCAATAATCAATATGGTATGGGAACAAAGATTGACAATGCTGCTGGCCTTAAAGATTTTTCGAAAAGAGCAGCTTCTTTTGGTTTAAATACCTTACATATTGATGATTTAGATATTGAGAATGCATATGTCAAATCTAAGGAAATCATTGATAAAGCAAGAAAATTTGAACCAGGTTTTATAGAAGTTGAGTGTTATAGATTTTTTGGTCATGCGAGAATGGATAAAAGTCCCTATCGAAGTGAAGAAGAAGAAATTAAAATGAGAAAGTCAGACCCCATCTCTTATGCTTCTAATCAAATGTTAAAAAATAAAATTATGAATGAAGATGAAATTAAAAAAATAAATGAAAAAATTTCTATTGAAATGGATGAAGCTATGGATTTTGCTATTAATTCACCTCTTAATAACCAAAAAGAAATTTTTACTGATGTATACGATGAGAGAGAGCCTTTGCCTATTAGTGTTGAAGAAAGAATAAATAAAATTTTGTCTTAAAACTCATGTCAGATTTAAATAAAAATTATTACGAAAAAATTACTTTTAGAGACGCATTACGATTAGCAATACATGATTCTATGCAAAAAGATGAAAAAATTATTGTAATGGGTGAAGATGTTGCTGCATATGGAGGTGCATATGGAGCTACAAAAGATTTATTAAAATTATTTGGTCCAAAAAGAATTATTGATACTCCAATTTCTGAGGCTGCTATAGTTGGCGCTTCAATGGGTGCAGCATTGACAGGTTTACGTCCAATAGCAGAATTAATGTATGTAGATTTTTTTGGAATGTCGATGGATCAAATTGCTAATCAGTTAGCAAAAGTTCGTTATATGTTTGGAGGCCAAATTAATGCTCCAATGATATTAAGAGCACAAGGTGGAACAGGAAGATCAGCAGGAGCTCAACATTCTCAAAGTTTAGAAACATGGATTATGCATACTCCGGGATTGTATTTATCAATTCCATACACTCCTAATGATGCTTACCATCTATTAAGGGCAGCTCTAAAGATTAATAATCCAACAATATTTATTGAGCACAAGTTATTGTATAATACCTCAGGCGTTCTTGATAAAAATAACCCTGATCAAATTTTTGGAAAAGCTAAAATCAGAAAAAAAGGAAAAGATCTCTCTATAATAAGTTATTCTAGAATGGTAAATTTTGCTGAAAAAGCTGCTGAAGAACTAGCGAAACAAAAAATAGATGTAGAAGTAGTTGATTTGAGAACTTTAAATCCCCTTGATAGAGAAACGATTATAGAATCTGTAAACAAAACCAAAAGAGCTTTGGTATTAAGTGAAAGTTGTTACACGGCAGGAGTTCCTAGTGAAATAACTTCAATTATTTTTGAGCATTGTTATACAAATTTATTAAAACCAGTAATTAGATATACAGCAGAAGACACACCTGCACCAGTAGCTCCTAATTTAGAAGAAAATTATATACCCACTATAGAAAAAATTGTAGAGTATTCAAAAAAACTATGCAAATAATTAATTAATATTAATTAAAAAAATTAATGAAAAATATTGGCTTAATTGGATGTGGAAATATTGCAGAGACTTACTTTAGAAGTCAGGAATATTTTAATAATATAAATTTTATAGCCTGTGCAGACATTAATGAAGTAGCAGCAAAAGATTGTGCAGCTAATTATAATATTAAAGCTCAGACGGTTGAAGAAATTCTTTTTAATAAAGATGTTGATATTATTCTTAATTTAACCATCCCCCAAGCTCACTATGAAGTAAGTAAAAAAGTTCTTCAGGCAGGAAAGCATGTTTACTGTGAAAAACCTATGTCTTTAAAATTTAACGAAGCAAAAGAATTATTTGATTTGGCTCAAAGTAATAATCTTTATTTAGGTAATGCACCTGATACTTTTTTAGGAGGAGGAGGTCAGTTATCTAAAGAAATTATTGATGAAGGAAGAATAGGAAATATATTAACAGGAAATTTTATCTTCGCCTTTCCTGGAGTACAAACTTTTCATCCTAATCCTGAGTCATGGTTTCAAAAAGGAGGGGGCCCAGTTATAGATATGGGACCTTATTTTTTTACAGCTTTAGTAAATCTTCTCGGTCCTGCTAAAAATGTTCGATCAAGAGGAAAAAAATTTTCTGACACACGCGTTTATGAAGCTGGACCAAAAAAGGGAAAAGAATTTGAAGTAGAAATGGCAACTTCATATATGTTTGATATTGAGTTTATGAATGGGGCTATTGTTCAGGGTTTTATTTCATTTGATGTTGAGAATCATCTGAGAAACCACATGGAATTATATGGAACGAAAGGATCAATCATAGTTCCAGACCCTAATATGTTTGGGGGGCCTGTTAAGGTTTCATATAAGCTTGGTAGTGATTGGGAAGATTTGTCAGTAGAGAATATGCCTTTAGGAAAAACTAATATTATTAATCATAGTGGCCGTAGTAATGAAGCACCTAAACAATCAAACTATAGAGGTATTGGATTATCAGAAATGATTTATGCTATTGAAAATAAACTTAAACATAAATGTAATGGAGAATTAGCCCTCCATGTTTTAGATATGATAGAGTCAACTATGATTGCTGCTGAAGAAAAAAAAGAAATTGAATTACGTTCAACTTGTGAACAACCTCAAGCTTTTAGTGAAGAAAAAGTAAAATTACTCCTAAAAAAATAAAATCCAAAAAAATATTTTCCTTATTTAAGTTTTGTGTTAAGTAATCCATTATGGAAGTAGAAGCTTTAAACTCTTGGTATCGTTGTGTAGTTGATAAAAAAGAATTTAAGGCTTTATGCAAAAAATCTGATTGGCAAGGATGGAAGCATATGATTATCTACTTTGGTAGCTTATTTATTGCAGGCTATTTAGCTTATGCCACATGGGGAACTTGGTGGTCATTATTATTTTTTATAATTTATGGAAATATATGGGGTTGTAGTGACGCTCTATGGCATGAAACAGGGCATAGAACTGCTTTTAAATCTAAATTTTGGAACGATTTTTTTTATTGGATAGCTGGATATATGGATAATTTTGAACCTGTGAGATGGAGACATTCACATTTTCATCACCATTCTTATACTCTTTTTAATGATCCATATGATTTTGAAGTTGCGGTTAAAAAACCAACAGATTTAATTTATTTCTTTTGTTATTATATTCCTTTTGCTAATTTTTTATTTTTTCATAAGACTCTTCATTGGGAAACAATTAAACATGCCTTTGGTGTTACAACTGAAGTTATGAAAACTGTTGTTCCTGAAAAAGATAGATCATTATGTCGATGGTCATGTAGAAGCCATGTTTTTATTTGGGTAGCAACTATAGTTATATCAATAATATATCAAACTTGGTTACCAATGTTATTTATAGTTCTTCCAAATTTATATGGAAAAACTCTAATATTGTTATTTGGTCTAACCCAGCACACTGGTTTAAAAGAAGATATTAAAGATCACAGACACAGCACTAGAACAGTTTACCTTAATCCGGTTTTTAGTTTTTTATATTGGCAAATGGAATATCATATTGAACATCATATGTTTCCACAGGTACCATCTTGGAATTTACCTAAACTTCATGAAATGATTAAAGATCAAATGCCTCCAGCCAGAAAAGGTTTGTGGGGAGCGTATAAAGAAATTTTACCTGCTGTATTCAAGCAGGCAAGGGATCCAGAGTGGAAAATTCCTGTAAAAGTTCCAGCTTAGTTAGTTGAATTATTTAATAAAAATACCAATAAAAGCCTATAAATTTCATTTTTTTACAAAATAGATATAGTTTTTATTTATAAATTTAATAATTTTTTTTTTAAAAATTTATAATAAATCTCACTAATTATGGATGAATCAGCATTAGGAAATAGAGATAAAAGAGGATTTTGGAGACCTAATAAAAAATTGAATTATGGTCCAGTATTAGTTTGGCCATTCAAAGTTTGGGTTTTTCTAAAATGGCTTTTTGGTTATCCTGGCTTTATTTTCCCATGGAATGCAGGATATGTTGCTATTACTGTTATTGCTTGGTTTTATTTAACACCATCAATTGAAACTATGTCAACTTTGTCCATTGACTGGATGGCATTAGTCTTTCTTCGAAATGTAGCGTTAACTATCATCATAGTAAGTGCATGGTATTTCTTTTTGTATATGAAAAAAACTCAAAGTACTGAGTTTAAATATAATAAAAGATGGCCGCAAGATAATAAAAGTTCTATTTTTATGTTCAAAAGTCAAACATTGGATAGCATTTTTTGGACTTTTGCAAGTGGAGTTCCTATTTGGACATTATATGAAACATTAATGCTTTGGCTTTATTCTAGTGGAAAAATTCCATGGATTGATGCTTCAATGCACCCAATATGGTTTGTTGTTTTGATGTTCTTAACACCTGTAATTCATGAAATTCATTTTTACTTCGCACACAGACTTACACATGTAAAATTTTTATATAAATGGGTTCATTATTTACATCATAGATATACAAATCCAGAACCATGGAGTGGCATTGCGATGCATCCAGTTGAACATATGATTTATTTTGCTGGTATATGGATTTTTGCGCTTATACCTTCTCATCCTATGCATATGATGTTTATTGCTATTCGTCTAGGTGTAGCTCCTTCTCAAGGTCATACAGGTTTTGATAAAATTGTTACAGGAAAAGACTCAGCAGTAGATATTGGTATTTATAATCATTATTTGCATCATAAATATTTTGAAGTTAATTATTCAGATGGCATTATTCCTTTAGATAAAATATTTGGATCTTTTCATGATGGATCACTTGAAGCCGATAAAAAAATGCAGAAAAGATTAGATACTTATAATCTTGGTAACGAATTTAATTAAATTTCAATATAAATTTTATTTTCTTCAACTTTAACTTGATAAGTTTTTAGATCTATACAAACTGGTGGTCCCATAGCTTTTCCAGTTTTAATATTAAATATTCCTTGATGCATTGGACATTCAATTTCATCGTCCATAACTATTCCTTCTTCTAGGTGCACTGCTTCATGTGTACAAATACCATCGGTAGCGTAAAAACCATCCTCTATGTGGTAAATAGCATAAGTCTTACCTTCATGATCAAAACGAATTAAATCTTCCATGTCTATTTGATCAGTATTACCTACCTCAATCCATTGTTTGTTTTCACTACTCATATTTAATATGTATTTAATTTTAAAAAGACAAATTTCAATAATATAAAATTAAATAAATAACTAGTTTAATTTTTAATTATTTCTTTAGCAGCTTATTTAATTTTGAAGAGGGATCTGATAAGAAATCTTCTTCAATTTCAACTTTCTTTTCTGATAACATTCCTGCTAATCTAATATCTTTACCTATTTTACCTCCTATACCTAATCCACAAGCTCCAACAATTTTATTATTTTTTATAAAAAAATAAATAATTCCTTCATTTTCATCTTTTCCTCTTTTGATGAATGAATCATATTGGTCACACCTGCCGGTTAATTGCAAGTTAAGATCATATTGATCAGACCACATCCAAGGAATTTCCTTATATTCTGTTTTAATTCCAGTAATATTTTTACCAGCTGCAACACCATGATTTTGGGCATGTTTCCATGATTCTAATCTAATATTTTCTTCGTATAGGGGGTGAAAAAAATTAGCAACATCACCGGCAGCAAAAACATTCTCAATTGATGTCTTATTATTTTGATCTGTGAGTATACCATTATCTATTTTTAATGGTGAATCTTTAAATATGTCTATGTTAGGCATGGCACCTATTCCTACAATAATCATATCACATTTTACTAACGAGTTATCACTGAGATTAATTTCATATCCGTCGTCAATTTTTGTTGTAGAAATAATTTTTGTATTTAAGTGAACATTAACACCATTTTTTTGATGTTTATTTTTAACAATAGTTGCAATTTCTTTAGGAACAATTCTTCCCATCAAACTATCTGCTAATTCAATCACATCTACATTTTTACCAAGTTGATTAGCTGATGAAGCAATTTCTAAACCAATAAAACCACCACCAATAATTAATATATTTTTAGCTAAATCTAATTTATTTTTTATTTGAATACTCTCATTGATATCTCTTAAATAATATACATCATCTGAATTTACATTTTCTAGATCAAGACTTCTATTTTTGCATCCTGTGGCAATTAATAGTTTTGTATAAGTAATTTTTTTGTTTTTTGATTCAAGTAATTTTTTTTCAAAATCAATATTTATTACCTCTTCATTTTTTAGAATATCAATGTTTAAGTTTTTATAGTGATCTTCATTGTAAAATAAAAAATCACTCTCCTTTACTTTATTCAAAAGAAAAGATTTTGATAAAGGAGGTCTTTCGTAAGGCAAATAGTTTTCATTAGTTATAATTGCCAAACTAGAAGATTCATCTTCCTGCCTTATAGTAGTCGCAGCATGTGCAGCAGCTTGTCCACCGCCCAATATAACTATATTGTAGTTAATATTATTTTCCAAAAAAAGAACCTATTTAAATTTTTTCAACTAAATTTAAAAATTTATCATATTCTCGATCCTCAATTCCAACAGTAATTTTTGGATCATCAAATTTTTTATTTTCTACATCTTTTATATACTCTTTGTAAGCATCTACTCTTTGTTTATGCAATTTAGAAAATTCTTCTTTAAAATTTCTATACACTCTTGCATGTCTTGGCATATGTCCTTCTGTGTAACCTAATACATCTTGTGAAAATAAATATTGTCCATCGCAAGTAGAGCCACTCCCCATTGAAATAGTTAATAATTTAACTTTTTTAGTAACTATTTCAGCAACTTTTGGTGGTATAACTTCTACTTCAAGTCCGATAGCTCCTGCATCATCTAATTCCATTGCGTGACGAACAACACCAAGTGCCTCATCTGCAGTTTTACCAATTGCTCTAAATCCTCCTGTCCAATTTCTATTTCCTGGCACTAAACCAACATGAGAAACAACGGGAACGTTTTCTTTTCTTAAATCTTTGATTAAATCACTGCTATTATTAGTATAAAATGAATCACATCCACTACGCATTAAATCATAAGCTTTTCTTGTAGCTTCTGCAGAGTTTACAAATGAACCTTCAGGAGCAGCGCCCATTAAATGAGTATTAGGAGCGGCATCTCTAATTCTTTGAACATTTTCAAAAGTTGCATGAATACCATGCCAAGGCATACCATAAGCAGTTACTATCATATCCATACCTGCTTCTTCAGCAGCAATAGCTTCTTCAACATTATTTACATATACTTCATGTATTTGTCTTTTTCCTTTAAGCTGCAATAAATCATATACAGTTAGCTTCTTTTTAGTCATTGTTATCCTATTAATTTAATTAAATCATTTACTGTAGTTTCATCTTTATTCATGTCACAAACTTTTTCTCCTCTTGCCATTCCAACTATTCTATCTGAGACTTCATGAACATGATAAAGATTATGACTAATAAAAATACTTCCAATACCTAAATTTTTTAAACTTTGAATATATTCAAGAACTTTTAGAGTTTCTTTTACTGATAAATGATTAGTTGGTTCATCTAAAATTAACATTTTAGATTTAAAGAACATTGATCTAGCTATTGCAACACCCTGACGCTCACCACCAGATAATTCTTTTACAGGTATATGTGGTGATCTTAAGTCTAAACCAACATCTTTAATAGCTTTCATAGATTCATGATCCATTGTTTTTTCATCTAAAAGACCCAAAAAATTTAAACCAAATTTTTTCGGCTCTCTTCCAATAAACACATTTCTTGCAATTGACATTTCTTGAAACATTGTTGAATATTGATGAATAGTTTCAATTCCTAATTTCATTGCAGCTTTAGGATTATCTATACTGACTTGATTGCCTTCAAAGTGAACAGAGCCTTTATCGAGTTTGTGTACCCCACATATTATTTTAATTAATGTTGATTTTCCTGCTCCGTTATCTCCGATAAGACCAATAACCTCACCTTTATTAATACTCATATTCACATCTTTTAAAGCATGAAGATTACCGTACCATTTATTAATACCTTCACATTTTAACAGTTCAATATTTTGATTATTCGTTGTCATCATCTTCCTTTAATCTAATATTATCAGCTTTCTTTTTAGTGTAAGTGTTAAGTATAACAGCTATTATAATCATTGCCCCTAGACCAAACTTAAACCAGTTTCCATCTACTCTTGTTAAGATTAAGATATTATCAATTAATGCAAGTAAGAAAGTTCCAACAAGAGCGCCAAAAGCTGATCCAATTCCTCCAAACAAAGAGGCACCACCAACAACTGCTGCTGAAATAGCTTGTAATTCCAAACCTATTCCAAGACTTGTAATAGCAGTTTTAATTCTTAAAGATTGAATAATTCCTGCAAAGCCAGCAAGTGTTGAACATAAAACAAAACAGGTAGTTTTGACAGCTAATGTATTAATTCCAAGATCATTTGCTGCTTGTCTATTTTCTCCAGTAGCAAAAATCCAACTACCAAAGTTTGTCTTTTTTAAAATAAAATGCAAAACCAAAGTTATCCCTATCAGCCAAAATAAAGACATTCTTATCATATCTATTCTTCCAACAAGCCAGTCAGTTTCCCAACCTTTAGGAAATGATGGAGGAAAACCCCCACAGATACCAATAGCAATACTTCGTGCCATAAATAGCATCCCTAATGTTGTTATGAACGAAGGAATTTTAAAAAATAATGTAACTATGGCATTTACTAAACCAAGAGAAGCTGCAGATAGCAAACCAAGGGTGACAGCCCAATATTGATTATATCCATCATTAACTAAAATAACTGTAACAATTGGTGCAACAGCAAATACTGAACCAACTGATAAATCAAACTCTCCAGATATCATCAATATAGTAACCCCAAGAGCAACCAGAGCATACTCAGGATAGGCTGCTAAGATAACCATAAAGTTTCTTGTATTTAAAAAACGATCACTAAGAAAAGTACAAACTATTATTAAAAAAATTGTAATTACCAGTGCACTTATTTCTGGTCTTGATAATAAAGATTTTATTTGGTTTTTCATAATTAGATTTAAATAAAGTAAATTTATATAGTGGCCTAATATTTAGGCCACTATAAAATCAATATTTTAGTATCTTACGCCTTTTTCAACAAATTTTTGGAATTCTGGATCCATAATATCCGCTGGATATAATAGAGCCTTTCCAGTATTTACATCAAAAGCACTAAGTCCGTACTTGTTCATGAAATACATTTGAAGAATAGGTAAGAAGCCTTGATAAAAAGGTTGTTGGTCAACTGTTAAATGAACGTATCCTTGTCTCATTTCATCTAATACGATTTCAACAATATCAAACATTCCCATCAGTAATTGACCCGGTTCATAACCTAAATCACGAAGACAAGTTCCAGCACCTGCTCCCCAGAAACCTGCATCAAAGTAAGCAGTTGTTTCAGGAGCACCTTGGATATATGAACATACTCTTTGTCCTGTTAAACTAGTGTCCATTCCTGAATCAATTTTATCCCAGGTAACTTCTCTATCAGGATTTGCAGCTTTGTACTCTTCCATATATTTGATACCACCATTTATTCTCGCTTCAGCCCAGCTTTGTCCTGGAGCTGATAAACCAAATAAAACATGTACAGGGCCATCAGGGAATTGAGGAGCCAAACCTTTTACAAGCTCATAGCCTGCTCGATATAAATCCTGACCAGTCATTGAAAGACGAGCATTACCTGCAGCTCCTTCACTATCATCAACGTTAGTTGCTAAACAAATCTGACCTCCTTCTATACACTCAGCCATGATGTCATCAAACATATCATCATTAACAATGTGAACAGCCAAACCATCAGTTCCTTGTCTAACAATTGTTTCAACAGTTTCTAGCTCCATAGGAACGTTACCATTTTCTTGATTGTAAACTAAAATACAGTCTACTTCGTCTTGTCCCCAAGAATTAATCATTTCACAAGCAGCATCCATGCCTTTTTGAATGCCTTGCCAAAATGTATTACTGGTGTCACTCACTGAAACTATACTAAATTCATATTTAGCAGCATTTGCGGGTGACATAAAAAAAGTAATTGTGATTGCACACAATATTGTTTTAAAAATTTTCATTAAATCCTCCATTTAATAAATCTGCATGGAAACTATGACAAAAAGATTTTTTTGTATATTTAAAAGTATACCTAAGGATTATATATAATATTTATGAGCATAATTAATAATGAAATATATGTATTGATAATTGCTATTGAAATATTTTTTTGTGTATTATATTCATTATATATAAATTATGGGCGTAGTTAGAGATGTAAACATTAATGCTGATCTTGATGAAAAATTGGGATCAAACGTTTGGTTTAGGCCGAAAATAGATAAAAAAGAGTTAAAAGATTTATGTGTTAAAAGATCTTGGCCCGGTATCTATTATACAGGCATGTATTTTATAGCCCTTTTCTTTTTTGCTTATCTTACCATAACAACATGGGGAACTTGGTGGGGCATTCTATGTATTTGGATTTATGCTACAATCTATGCATTTAGTGGTGCTTATGACCACGAAAGTAGACACCGAACATTATTTAAACAACGATGGTTGAATGATGTATTTCAATATATTTTTTCATTTATGACAGATTTTGAACCTGTTAGATGGAGATGGTCTCATACTTTACATCATAGTTATACATTGCATACTAATGAACCTCAGGATTTTGAAATTCAAGTTGATAGACCGAGTTTACTGTTTAAGTATTATATGTTTTTTGTTCCTTTTGGTCCATTGCTATGGATACATCAATCATATCTAAAAGACACATTACTTTGTGCATTTGGAAAAGCTGTTCCTGCTATTGAGCAGTGTGTTCCAAAAGAGCACCACTGGAAAGTTTTTTTAAGTTCAAGAATTCATATGCTTATATGGTTAGCTGTAATTGTTTGGTCATTTGCTATTAATTCTTGGTTACCATTTTTAATGATTTGTGCACCTATGTTTTATGGTCAAACATTATTCTATCTTTGTGGGTTAACTCAACATGCAGGTTTGAAATTTGATGTTAAAGATCATAGAATTAATACTAGAACCGTTATTTTAAATCCGATTTTGAGTTGGTTATATGTTAAATTAGAATACCACATTGAGCATCATATGTTTCCAATGGTACCGTGGTACAATTTACCGAAATTACATGAAAAACTTAAAAGCCAAATGCCACCTCCTAGCAAAGGGCTGATCGGAGCATATAAAGAGATTATTCCTACTATACATAGGCAGGCCTATGATCCAAGTTACACTACCCCTCGTGATATTCCTGCTTAATTATCATTTTATTTAAAAGATATTATAAAAACTATTTATATTTTTTTTATTTGATTTACTTATTTTAGTTCACTAAGCTCCTCTTTGAAAAAATAAGGAGGATAATTATGAAAAAAATACTTTCTGTATTTATTTCTTCTTTTGTAATTATATTTGCTTCATTCTCAGCAAATGCTGTTAAAGTTGGAGCAATCTATATGGACTCTCAAGGTTTTTATGGTGGAGTTCAAAAAGGTATTATTACTGGTGCTGGCGACATGGGTGTTGAGCTTATTGGTAATAATTCTCAAGGTGATGTTACAAAAGAATCAGAGTTTATAGACCAACTAATTTCAGCAGGCGTTGAAGCTGTAATTATGTCACCTGTTTCTACAGAGGCATCTGTTGCTGCTGTTGAAAGAATCAGGGAAGCTGGCATTCCTGTAGTTTGCTATAATACTTGTTTAAAAGATGAAGATTCTGCAAGATTGATTAGTGCACTTGTTACTACTAGTCAAACTGCCCTTGGCATTCACATTGGTCGTTTAGCAGGTGAGTGGGCTAATAAAGCTGAAATCGAACTTAAAATTGGTATTCATAACTGTAACAGATATGAAGCTTGTCAACAAAGAGAAGATGGTTTTATAGCAGGCTTAGAAGAAGTTGGTGCTAAATTTACAATTGTAAATAACCAAGAAGCTTTTACTCATGACAAAGCTACTCAAATTGGAACAGATATGTTGATTGCAAATCCTGAAATCAACTTAATGTATGCGGCGAATGAAGGTGGAACAGCTGGAGCTGTTAATGCCGTTATTGCTGCTGACCAAGTTGGAAAAACTTATGTAATGGGTACTGATACAACAACTGAGCTAGTAGAGATGGTACAGCAAGGAGACGTATTACTTGCAGTTAATTCTCAGTTCCCTCAAGAAATGGGAGCTGGCGCAATGGAGTATGCTATTAAAGCTATTAATGGAGAAGAAATCGGGGAATTTACTCAATTAATTCCTACAAAAGTTTATACTTCACTTGATAAGTTTGCTACTGCAAAATGGTTAGTTGATCATGCGGATGGTATTCCGTAAAGTGAAACTTAATTAATATAAAAAGGGACATTACAAATATATGTCCCTTTTTTTAAAAAATTAGATGAGGAAAAAAATTTGACAACTTCAAAACCAAAAGTAAGCGTAAGTAATATCCATGAATTAGGATTATTAATTGCTTGTATATTAGTGCTGTTAATCTTTAGTTTTACAGCGCCTAATTTTTTTACTGAAAGAAATTTATTAAGCATTCTAAGAAGTGCCTCCTATGTTGGTTTGGTTGCATTTCCAATGACTTTTGTTTTAATTAGTCGTGAAATAGACATCAGCGTTGGACCATCCGTAGCATATTCTGGAGTTTTATTTGCTTGCTTAATTAAATGGTATGGATTTAGTTATCCATTAGCGGCAGTAGTTGTATTGTTTTGGGGTTTATTTATAGGTTACATAGTGGGAATAGTTAGAACAAAATTATTTGTCCCCACGTTTATTACGACTCTAGCTTTATGGAGTGCGCTTAGAGGGTTAGCATTATGGCAAACGGACGGAGTGCCTGTGATGGTAGGCAGTAAACCTTTTCGATATTTTTTTGGAGGGGATATTTTAGGACTACCTACTGTTTCTTGGATAATGTTAATTGTTTTTGTTATCTTTTGGTTTTTGAGTACTTATACTGTTTTAGGCACCAACATTTATGCTGTAGGAGGAAATCCAAAGGCAGCTAGAAGTGTTGGAATTAATGTTGATAGAATAAAAATTTACACATTGATTGCTACAAGCTTTTTTTCAGCAGTTGTTGGTATATTGTTTGTTGCCAGAGTATCATCAGGAAATTCTACTGTCGGCGAAGGAATGGAATTTGATGTTATTGCAGCAGTAGTTGTTGGTGGCACTGCATTGGGTGGAGCAGTAGGTCGAATGACAGGAACACTTCTCGGTGTTATATTTATTGCCATGATTGGAAATGGTTTAGTACATTGGGGTATAGATCCAGATTTAAATAAAGTTGTTAGAGGTATTATAATTTTTCTAGCTGTAGTAATTAATTCAAATTTAACTTTAAAATCTAATACGGGGCCTAAGGGAGACGATTAGCAAAATGACAATTTTAAATTTAAAAAATATTTCTAAAAATTTTGGAGCCATAGTAGCACTAGATGGAGTGAGTTTAGATTTAAAAGAAGGTGAGGTGCTTGGTTTAATGGGAGACAATGGAGCAGGCAAATCCACTTTAATTAAAATCATTGCTGGTAACTTTAAACAATCAGATGGAGAAATGCTTTTTGAAGATCAAAATGTTGAATTTAATAAACCTATGGATGCTCGAAATAAAGGTATTGAAGTTGTTTATCAAGATTTAGCTTTGTGTGATAATCTTACAGCTGCATCAAATATTTTTTTAACAAGAGAGCCAAAGAAAAAAATAGGTCCATTTGGATTAATTGATTTTACAAAAATGTTTGAAAAAGCAAAACAATTATTTGCTGAATTAAAATCAGAAACTTTGCCAAATGAAACTGTTAGGATGATGTCTGGAGGACAAAGGCAAGCTGTTGCTTTAGCAAGAACGAAATTATCCAAAGCAAAAGTTGTTTTATTAGACGAGCCTACTGCAGCAATTAGTGTAAGACAGGTTGCCGAAGTATTGGAATTAATTAGACAATTAAAGAAACAAGGAATCTCAGTTGTTATAATAAGCCATAGAATGCCAGATGTTTTTGCTGTTAGTGATAGAATTGCAGTATTAAGAAGAGGAAAACTAGTTGCTAATAAATTGGCTAAAAATAGCTCTCCTGAAGAAGTTACAGCACTTATAACTGGCGCTATAGAAACTGCTTAATTGTTAAAAAGTTATAAAAAATAGTTATAATTTTCATACTTTAAAATTATAATTAATGTAATAAATACTTGTTAGAATTTATTTATGAAAGAAGATATTTTTTTAGATCCTAGAGGGGGATATCATCCTAGAAAGATTTTGGATTTTGATCCAATTTTTGTTTGGCCCCCTAAACCAAAAGCTTTCTTAGCTTGGTTATTAAAATTTCCTGGTTATATTTGGCCATGGAATTTATTTTATATCGGTATAGCCTTTATAAGTTATTATTTTTTTCAACCTGCAATGTCCAGCTGGTCTACTTTTAATTTAGATTGGATTTTAATTGTATTTTTTAGAAATGTGTTTTTAATTATATTGTTAGCTAGTTTTTGGCATACAAGATTTTTTATCTTAAGAAGCCAAGATGACAAATTTAAATATAATCTTGCTCCTTTAGGTAAAGAAAAAAAAGCATGGTTTTTAGGAAGCCAAACAAAAGAAAATATTTTTTGGAGTGTGTTTAGTGCAGCTCCTATCATGACAGCCTACGAAGTTTTTGTCATGTGGGCATTTGCTAATGATTACTTATTATTCCCTATGCTTAATTGGATTGAAACACCTATTTTATTTTGTTTAATTTTTTTACTTATTCCTGTTTGGCAAGTTTTTCATTTTTATGTAACTCATCGTATAAGTCATTGGAAAATATTTTATAAAACTTTTCATTTTTTACATCACAGAAATGTTAATACTGGGCCGTGGTCAGGATTATCAATGCATCCTATAGAACATGTATTTTATTTTAGTACACTATTAATTCACTTTGTTGTACCTACGCACCCTATACATTTTATTTTTCATATTCAACAAACTGCATTAAGAGCAATTCAAGGTCATTCAGGATATGATCAACTTGTAGTTAATAAAAAAAGTGGATATGCTTTACCTAATGCTTCTTATTTTCACTATTTGCACCACAAATATTTCGAATGTAATTATGGAGAGCTAACAATTCCTTTAGATAAGTGGTTTGGATCTTTTCATAATGGAACGAAAGATTCTCATAAAAAACTTTTTAAAAATTAAATTTTTACCAAGTTCCAATATTTTCCATTGATTTCCAGGGCTCTTTTATTTCTAAAGCATCACCTTCCTGTATAATTTCTATAGATATTCCATCTGGGGATCTAATAAATGCCATATGTCCGTCTCTAGGTGGTCTATTAATTACAACATCATTAGCCATTAGTTTTTCACATGTTTCATAGATATTTTTTACGCTATAAGCTAAATGACCAAAATTTCTTCCACCTGTATATTTTTCTGAATCCCAATTATAAGTTAGTTCAAGCAGACCTGAATTTTCACTACTATTTTCTGCACCAAGAAAAATTAATGTAAATCTTCCTTTTTCACTGTCTCGTCTTCTTATTTCCTTTAAACCAAGCTTATTACAATAAAAGTCCAAAGACTTATCTATATCTTCTACTCTTACCATTGTGTGTAAATATTTCATATTATGTTCCTATTGTGTATACAATGTTTTGAATATTGTTAGATTCAATAGATATACTTTTTTTAAAAAAAATAAATTAACAAATGACTAAAATATTAACATCTAGAAAAATTATGTATCTAGGTATTTTCATAGTTACAATACAAACTTTATCTGGATCATTATTTGACTCAACAACAAAAGTTTTAGGTTCTAGTAATTTTATTTGGTATCATTATTACACTTTAGGTATAGGTTTTGCGCTAATACTTTTTTTATTATATCT
>CACFOQ010000016.1 GCA_902567855.1 uncultured Alphaproteobacteria bacterium | reverse complement strand
AAAAATTAATCATAACTCTTGTGATATTTGCAGTTATATTTTTATTAGCAACATCAGGTAGGTTTATTTTACCTCAAATTTTACAAATATTAAAGATTGGCGCACCTTTTTTAACAAAATTTATTGGTCTATAATTTAATGCTTAGATTTAATAGAAGCCATCTTCCTCTAAATCAAAAAATGCAAGATTTTTGGGATATTAATGGTTTTTTGGTTATAGAAGATTTTTATGCTCATGAGGAATGCGACAAGTTAATTTATAAATCAGAAAAATTAATAAATGATTTTGACGCTGACTCAGTAAAATCAATTTTTGATACAAAAAATCAAAATCATGTAGATGACAACTATTTTTTGGAATCAGGAGATAAAATTAGATTTTTTTTTGAAGACAAAGCTTTTGATAGTAAAGGGAATCTCATTAATGATAAAAAATTTGTAATTAATAAAATTGGTCATGCACTTCATGACTTAGATGAAGATTTCTATAATTTTTCCCATAGATCAGATTTAGATGATATTGCTAAGAAAATTAATATTTCCAAACCATTATTATTACAATCTATGTATATTTTTAAACAACCAAATATTGGTGGTGAAGTAGTTTGTCATCAAGACTCTACTTTTTTGTATACAGAACCAGAAAGTGCTGTAGGTTTTTGGGTAGCTTTAGAAGATGCTAATATAGATAATGGATGTTTATGGGTAGCACCAGGTGGACATAAAGGACCATTAAGAAAATTGTTTACTAAAATTGATAATGTAATGACCCTTAAGACACTTGATAATACTCCTTTTGAAGAAACAACAACACCCTTAGAAGTAAAAAAAGGATCTTTAGTTTTGTTACATGGAAGATTACCTCATTATTCATGTGAAAACACTTCTAATAAATCACGTCATGCGTATACTCTTCATGTTATTGATGGAAATTGTAAATATTCATCTAATAATTGGTTACAAAGATCTAGTATGCCATTACAAGGATTTGTTTGATAAAGAAAAAAATTATTTTAGACTGTGATCCAGGTCATGATGATGCAGTAGCTATAATGCTTGCAATTGCAAATAACGAAATAGATTTATTAGGAATTACTTGTGTAGGGGGAAATGCAACATTAGAAAATACTAAACTTAATGCATTAAAAATATGTTCTTTAATAAACCGAGAAGATATTCCAATATATGCAGGAGCAGATAAACCAATTGTCTATGATTTAGTTACAGCAGAACATGTACATGGAAAAAGTGGATTAGATACTGATGGTGATCCAATTACATTAGATAAAAATCATAAAATCCAAGATTTACATGCTGTAGATTTTATAATTAAGACTTGTAAAGATTCTGATGTACCTATCTATTTATGTCCAACGGGGCCATTAACAAACATTGCATTAAGTCTTAAAAAAGATCCTTCTATAAAAGATAAAATAAAGGAAATAATTTTTATGGGAGGTGCAGCTTTATGTCTTGGCAATATTACTCCTTCTGCTGAGTTTAATATATATGTTGATCCACATGCTGCAAATATTGTTTTAAATTCTGGTATTGCAGTCACTATGATGGGATTGGATGTTACACATAAGGTAAATGTAAATGATAGTATTATTAATTCTATAAAATCTAACAATAATAAAGCTTCAATATTTTTTGCAGACTTAATGAATTTTTATTCAAGATTTCATAGAGATTTATATAAATCAAATGAATCTCCACTTCATGATCCGTGTGTAATTGCATATTTATTTAATCATAAGTTATTCCAAGGAAAAAAAGTGCACGTCCAAGTTGAAGAAAAATCAGAATTAACAAGAGGTGAAACAGTTGTTGATTGGTTAGGGGTTAAAAAACTTCAACCAAACTGCAATGTTATAACTGAAGCTGATTCAGAAACTTTTTTTAAAATTTTAAAAAATGAATTATCTAAATTAAACTAAATGCTTTAGCTATTTTCCCAGCAAGTAAAGCATTATTTATAATTAAAGTTTTATTTGCTTCAAGAGTTTTATTTTTAGAAAGTTTATTAATTTCATTAATTAAAAAAGGAGTTAAATCTTTACCTTTTATATTTTTTTGTTCAGCTTTTTTAACTGACTGAAATATCCATTTTTCAATTAATTTTTTTTCTATATCTTTACCTTTAGGAATTTTATTAAATATAAGTATAGAAGATTGATGATTTAAATTATTAATTAACTTTAGATAATTAGCTATATCATTAATTTTTTTAAAGTTTTGATCAACAGAGTAAGTAGTTTCTTCGTACCAAAAACCTGGCATAAAATTTGAATTATAAGATATTCTTGGAATTCCTAAAGTTTCAAGTTTTTCATATGTTTTCTCCAAATCAAGAATTGATTTGGCTCCACTAGACACAACAAACATTTTATTTCTGCTAAGTTCCGTTAAATCTGCTGAAATATCATTATTATATTCTGAATCTAAATGAACGCCACCAATACCTCCAGTTGCAAAAAAGTTTATACCAATTTTTGAAGCAATATTAATCGTAGCAGCAACTGTTGTAGCAGCATTTTTCTTATTAAATAGCGATAGTGCAATATTATGTAATGAGACCTTTTCTACATTCTTTGTGCTAGCTAATATTTCAATGTCATCTTTATTTAAGCCAATTTTTATTATTCCATTAATTATTCCTATAGTAGCCGCAATACTACCACTTTTTTCAACAGCTTTAATGGATTCATTTGCTACATTAATATTATCTGGATAAGGTAGTCCATGACTGATTAAAGTACTTTCTAAAGCTACAATAGGTTTATTATTTTGAATAGCTTTTTTTATTTTAGAATTTATTTTTATTTGATTATTATTCATATAATTTTTCTTTATTAATTTTGATCTGATTACTTATCTTTCTTATACTTTTAAAATTTATTTTTATATTTTTTTTACTTTTAACATGCATAATTCCCGTTGCCATGCCTAGCGATAAAGATTTTTCTAATGTATAATTTTTTGATCGATAATAAATATAATTTCCAGCCATTACATCTCCAGCACCATTTTCATTAATTATTTTAACTTTTGGTGGTTTTATTGATATTAATTTTGAATACTCGTATGCGTATGTTTTATTACCTCCATTTGAAACAATTAAATTAATATTTGGATTTATAGAAATAATAAATTTAATTGATTTATTAATATTTCGAATATTAGTTAAAGTAAATAATTCTTCTTTATTTAGAATCAAACAATTAATTTTTTTTAACAAATTTTTAATTTTGTGAACTTTGAAAGGTGAAGTGCCACAAATTATAATTTTATTATCTTTATAATATTCATTTATAAGCTTTTTTATAAATATATTTGAGAAATTTAAATCAAAAATTAGATTTTTATTTTTAAATTGAAAATTAATAATTGTCTTTTTAAATAATTCATATGCCTCTGTATTTGCTATACCTAGTTGAAATTTTTTAAATTTATTTATTAAAATACCATAATATCTCTTTTGAATTTTGTTATTTAAAGATATAAAATTGATTCCAATTTTTTTTAGGTATCTAATCGTTTCTTTATCTGATTTTATTGAAAACAAACTAACATTTTCATTTTTTGAAATAACTCTTGCTACATTGTGCGCAACACCTCCATAACTTTCACTATGTTTTATAGGATTAGTTCTGTACTTTATTAAATCATTTTTTAGCTCAAAAACAAAATCTTGATGAATGGCTCCAAAGAAGATAAAATTATTATTAATTTGTTTCATATAAATATATATCACTAATATGTCAGTTTTTGAAGAACAGCCACCATTAATTAATCGTAGTGAATTATCTAAATGGCTAAAAAATAATTATAGTTATCTGAATTTTAAAAATATTAAATTAACATCTTTAAATAGTGAAAGAGATAAAAATTTTTTATTACAAGGAGTAAAAAATACTAAATATGTAATTAAAATTTCAAATCCAAAAGAATCCTTAGATCAATTAAAATATCAAGATATATTAATTAACTATTTAAGATCAAATAAAAAATTAAAAAGTATTTATCCAAAAATTTGTCATAAAAAAATTTTATTTTTAAAAGATAGAAAAAACAGAAACTGTGCAGTTCGTATTCTTACTTATATTGAAGGCAATATGTACGCTAAATCAAAGATAAATACTAAAATAGAAGAATCTGTTGGCAAAATATTAGCTTTACAATCAAAACATCTTCAAAGCTTTATTCACAAAGATTCAATTAGAAAATTTGATTGGGATCCTTCAAATATTAAATGGACTAAAAATTTTTTAGATTTATTTAAAGGTTTTGAAAGAAAACTTATTAATGATTCAATTAATCAATATGAACATTTTGTTTTAAAAAATATAAAGAATTTAAAATTTTCCGTAACACATGGAGATCCAAATAATTACAATATTGTTGTATCAAATGATAAAATTATTGGCTTAATTGATTTTGGTGATTCAATTTATGCCCCTTCAATAAATGATTTATCAATAGCATTATCTTATGCTTTAATGAGTAGTAATAATTTTTATAAATCTCTTAAAAACATTGTTGGTAGTTATAATAATATTAATCCTTTAACTAAAGATGAAATATATTCTTTACTAGGTCTAATTAAATCTCGCTTAACGATTACTTTGGTAATGGCAGCTAAACAAAGAAAAAAATATCCTGATAATAAGTATTTAAGTATTAGTGAAAAAAATGCTTGGTCACTTATGTCTAAATTACATCAAATTGACCCATATTTTTTTATCGCTGTTATAAAAGAAATTTGCAATCTAGATCCAATAGATAATTTTAATGAAATTTTTCAATTAATCATAAATCATCAATATGAAAACATATTTAATTTTGAACTTAATGACATTAATAAAAAAATTTTAAATTTTGATAAAAAAAGTTTTTTTCTAAAATCTAATCCTTCAAATAATAAATTAAATATTTTAGTTAAAAAATTTTTAAAAGATGATGTGGGAATTGGCTTATATAATGAAAAGAGAAAAATTTATAAAAGTAATCATTATATTTCTACATTAAATACATCAAAAAAAAGAGATATTCATTTAGGTATTGATATATTTATTAAAGAAGGAACTCAAATACGAGCACCTCTTGATGGAAAAGTTTCTATTTTACATAATAACAATTTTAAATATGATTATGGACCAACATTAATATTAGAACACAAGATTAAAAATTTTAAATTTTACACACTTTATGGTCATTTATCTAAAAAATGTCTTAAGAAACTTAAAATTGGACAAACTATTAAGAAAGGAGACTGGATAGGTGAAATAGGGGGGTACAAAGTTAATGGAAATTGGCCTCCACACTTGCATTTTCAAATTTTACTTTCTTTACTGAATGAAATTAATAATTTTCCAGGTGTTGGTGAAGAATATTTAATTGATGTATGGAAGCAAATATCACCTGATCCAAACATTATTTTAAAAATCCCTCAATCTTTTTTATATAATAAAGAAAAAAAAGAAAAAGTATTATCCAAACGAATTAAAAATATAGGAAAAAATTTATCAATTTCATATAAAGAACCTCTACATATTCTTGAGGCTAAAGATCAGTATTTTTATGATGAAGAGGGAAGGAAATATCTAGATTGTGTAAATAACATTTCACATGTTGGTCATTCTAATTCAACGGTACACAAAGCGTTAGTGGAACAAAATTTAAAATTGAATACTAATACACGTTATCTTTATAATATTATTAATGAATACAGTGATAGATTGTTACGAACATTACCAAAAAAATTAAATAAAATATTTTTTGTTTGTACTGGATCTGAAGCAAATGATTTAGCATTAAGAATTGCAAAAACATATACAAAAGGAAATAATGTATTAGTAATGGACAATGCTTATCATGGCCATACTAATACATTAATTGATTTAAGTCCTTACAAATTCAAAAACAAAGGTGGCGAGGGTAAAAAGAAAAATGTTCATGTATTAAGAATGCCTGATGAAATAAGGGGCAAATGGACAAGTAAGAAAAAAAATTGGTTAACTAGTTATATTAATGAGGCAAAAGAATTAATAAATAAAAATTTTACTAAGGACAATTTATTATCCTCATTTTTCTTTGAAAGTATTTTAGGATGTGGAGGACAAGTTGTATTGCCTAAAAATTATCTTAAAAATATTATTAAATTAGTAAGACAAAAAAATGCTTTATGTATAGCAGATGAGGTACAAACAGGTTTTGGTAGAGTTGGGAATAATTTCTGGGCATTTGAAGAACATGGAATTGTTCCTGATATTGTAACATTAGGAAAACCAATGGGAAATGGACATCCTATTGCAGCTGTTGTTACTACAGAAAAAATTGCAAACAGTTTTAATAATGGAATGGAATATTTTAATTCATTTGGAGGGAATCCCGTATCATGTGCAGTAGGCAACGCTGTGTTAGATGTTATTGATAATAAAAATTTACAACTTAATGCCAAAGAAGTTGGTAATTATTTAATTAATAAATTGAATAAATTAAAATTAAAATTTCCTCATTCTATTAGCAATATAAGTGGTAGAGGATTGTTTATTGGCATAGATTTAATTAAAAATTCTAATACTTTACTACCTAATCCTAATTTAGCTTCTCAATTAATTAATAATTTAAGATACAAAGGTATATTATTAAGTACTGATGGACCATTTAATAATGTTATAAAGATAAAACCACCGATGGTTTTTAATAAAAAAAATGCCGATATTTTATGCAGTGAGATTAATAATTTTTTAATTAATAAAAATAAAAAATAATCCATAAAATAACATTAAAAAACCCATAATATTATCAATATAAAACCAAACTTTTTTTGATTTAATATATTTAGATAAAAATTTTGAAAAATAACCTAAAGTAAAAAAAAATATAAAACTTGCAACTATAGCACCTAAGCCAAAATAAAATTTATTATTAAAATTCACTGAAATTGATCCTAACAATACAACTGTATCTAAATAAACATGAGGATTAGCATAAGTGATGGCAAGTGTTGTAAATACTACTTTATTTAAGGATAATTCTTTAAATTCTTTTTTTTCAATATTGTGACTATTTGAATTTTTAATTTTATTAATTCCATATAAAATTAACCAAATTCCTCCAATTAGCTTCATAGTTATTACTAATGAATCATTTAAATTTAGTAAGCTATTTGATAGATAAATTCCACAAACAATAAGCAAACTATCTGATAAACTACATAATAACACTACAATTAAAATGTAATTCTTCTTCAGACCTTGATTTATTACATATAAATTTTGCGGTCCAATCGCAATAATTAGAGATGATCCAATTATAAATCCTTGTATAAAATCTGATATACTCATATTGTAAAAATCATAAATTAAACTAATTTATATAAATGCGAATAATCTTAACTATACCATTTATAATTTTTTTCACCACATCTCTTAGTGCTGAAATCAAAAAACCTAATCCTAACATTCAACCTGAAGATGTAGTAAGAATACAGCTAAATTCATTAATGCAAAACAATGAACCTTATTTAAATGCTGGAATAGAACAAACTTGGGAGTTTGCTCATCCTTCAAATAGGGCCTTTACTGGACCAATTGAGAAATTCACTCAAATGATTTATGCTCCATTTTACTCAGTAATGATAAATCATGAAAAACATAATATTCTTGAAGTTAAAGTTGAAGAAAACACGGCATATTTTTTTATAGAACTTACATCAGATGAAGGAAAAATGTATGGATTTCAATGGACTTTAAATAAAGTTTTGGAAGATGGTATATATAAGAATTGTTGGATGACTATAGGGGTATCTCAACCAATGCTTTTATCAAGTTCTTCTTAATTTGTTTTTTAAAGTATATAATTAAAATTATGTGTGGACGATATATTCAATTAATTAATTCTAATAAAATCAAAAAAAAATTTGATATAAAATCATTATTTAATGAAAATTTTCAGTCGTATAACATCGCTCCTTCTCAAAATTCTTTAATTATTACTAATAATGAAAAAATTGATTTAGAAAGTGCTAATTGGGGATTTGCTTTTAATGATAAAAAATCAAATATTTTAAAAAATGTAATAAATAGTAGAATAGAAACTTTAAAAGAAAAATATCTATTCAAAGATTCATATTTAAAGAGAAAGTGTTTAGTACCTTCTAATGGTTATTATGAATGGTTTAAAAATAAAGATGAAAAAACACCCTATTTTATTAATATACCCAATTGTGAAACAATGTATTTTGCTGGAATATGGAAATATAATAATTTTAAAGAGAATATAAAAAAAAATTTTACAATAATTACTAAAAAATCAAATAATAAACTTAATAAAATTCATAATAGAATGCCAATTATTTTATCTCAAAATGAAGGAGAAAATTATATCAATGACTACAATTCTTCTTATTTAGACAAAGAATTTACTTCATCAATTGAAGAGAATATTGATTTTTATTCTATAAGTAAATATGTTAATAATCCTTTAAATAATTCTATAGATTGTATAAAACCATTAAATTAATATATATTATTTTAACTTTGATAAACTATGCAAACTCTTAAATATTTTATTCAACTTAGATTTTTAGAAAAAAATGAAACTTGGATGATGTTATTTTCCTTAGGTTTATTATATTGGTTATTTAATCCATCTATACCAATGACTTTGGTAATGATAATACCTTTGTTATTTGCTACAACTCTAAAGAAATAAGTATTTTAATTATTTATTTTTAATATTAATATATAATAACTATTTACTTAGTATATTTTTTATAGTAAATTTATTTAATTAGGTTTAATGATGTTTGAAAAAAATAAAAAAGTGGAAAATTCAGATAAAAGTTCTATGGATGTTTTTAGACCTGCAAAAGGCAGTGCAAAAGTTATTATTGGTAATGGGGTAACATTAAAAGGTGATATTACTGAGGCTGATGAAGTGCAAATTGATGGTACAGCTGATGTCACTATGAAAACTGACAACTTAATTGTTGGTGCTACTGGCAAAACTAAAGGAACTATTGAAGCTCATAATGCCGACATATGGGGAGAAGCAGACGGTGATATCAAAGTATCAGGAACACTTACTATTCAAGAAGCTGGGTCCGTTTCTGGAACTATTGAATATCAAAATTTGCAAATAAAATTAGGTGGAAAAATTAATGGGGACATTAAAGTTTCTGATAAAATTAAAAATATAAAAGATAGTTCTAAAAAAGAAGACTCATCTTCAAGCAAATCTCTTCAAGACGGTATATCTAATTAAATACCTTCCATTTTGTGAATAAAATTCCTCATATTAAGTTAAGCTTAATTAATGGTGAAATATTTGATTCAAAAAATATAGAAAATAAAACTATCCTTTTTTTTTATCCTAAAGCAGATACTCCTGGGTGCACTATTGAAGCTAATGAATTTCAATTAAAATTAAATCAATTTAAAAAGATAGGTTTTGTAATTATTGGGTGTTCTAAAGATCCTATAAAAAAAAATATAGACTTTGCTAAAAAATTTAATTTAAAATATCAATTAGCTTCTGATTTAAATGATGCTTGTGAAAAATTAGGCATATGGGTTGAAAAATCTATGTATGGAAAAAAATATTTTGGAATAGATAGATCAACATTTATTATTGATACTAATGGTAAAATTTTATTTTCCTGGAATAAAGTTAAAGTTAAGGGGCATGTAGATGAAGTATTATCAGTTGCCAAAAGTTTATAACTAAATATTTATTTTATTTTTCCTAAATCTTTTTGTCTTTTAATTACAAACATACCACTTAAAGTTATTATTATAGCCCCAATAATCATATTTAAAGTTGGAATTTCTTTTAATATTATATATCCAAAAATTATTCCAAAGATAATCACTGAATATCTGGCTGTAGCAGTTAATGATAATGGGGCATAAAAAATAGTCATAACTGAAAAAAGATAACCAAAAGTTAAAAAAATACTAGAAAAAAGTATATTTAAAATTTGATTTAATTGAATGTTAAAACCAAAATATATAGAGCTTATTCCTGAAAATAAAGTCATTAAAATTGATGTAACTAATATTATTTCGAAGCTGTTTTTTTTGTTAACAATATTTTTTGTCAGAATATCTCTAATAGTTAAAAATATTGCTGCTAATATTGGTAAGATAAAAAGATAATTGAAATTTATACCTTGAGGTCTAATTATTATTATAACTCCGATAAATCCTATGACTACGGCTGTCCATCTTCTAATTCCTACTTTTTCTTTTAAAAAAAGATAAGCGAATATTGTCACAAAAAATGGGTTTGTCATTAATAATGTATAAACTAGTGAAACAGGCATTAAAATTAATCCTGTAAAGAAAAATAAAGCTGTAATTACTTCATAAATTCCTCGTAGATTATATTTCTTATTTTTTATAATTGTTAAACAATTTTTTTTTTCAAATAATGTCAAATATAAAATTATAAAAAATGTTGAAAATAATCCTCGTATAAAAATTATATTAAATATTACATAATTATTTTCTATATTTTTAACTTCGAATTTAACGATAGTATCATTTATTGCAAAACATAATTGTCCGGCAATCATTAATATTATTCCTATTATTGAATATGAAAATAATGTATTAGCTTTCATTGAAAAAATATTTATAAAATAATTATGTTAAAATCTAATTCTTCACATCATCTATATGGTTTTACTGATTTAAAGTCATTAAATGAAAGAGGCCCCTTAGTAATTAGTTCTGGAAAAGGGATATATGTTTTTGATATTCATAATAAAAAATACTTAGATGCTAATTCAGGATTATGGAATGCTTGTGCAGGATTTGATCATCCAGGTTTAATAGAAGTAGCAAAAAAACAATATGAAAAATTTGCTGGTTACCATTCTCTTTTTGGACGACTATCAGAAGAAACTTTAACTCTTTCTGATAAAATTATAGAAGTTTCTCCATTTGATGAAGGTAGAGTTTTTCTATGTAATTCAGGTTCTGAAGCCAATGATACTATGATTAAAATGTTGTGGATGTTGAATTTAAGAAAAGGCAATCCTCATAAAAGGAAAATTATATCAAGAATTAATGGTTATCATGGTGTTACTTTAGGTGCTTCATCTCTAACTGCTAAACCCTACAATGAAGTTTTTGGATTCCCACTTAAGGATTTTATTCACACTGATTGTCCTCATTTTTGGAAATACGGTTTAGAAAACGAAACTGAAGAAAATTTTACTAAGAGAATGGCTGATAATTTAGAAACTTTAATTTTAAAAGAAGACCCTAATACAATTGCAGGATTTATTGCAGAACCTGTTCAAGGTGCAGGTGGTGTTATTCCTCCTTCAAAAAATTATTTTGATTTAATACAACCAATTTTAAGAAAATATAAAATACCATTAATTGCAGATGAAGTTATTTGTGGTTTTGGAAGAACTGGCAATTTATGGGGCTGTGAAACTTACAATATAAATCCAGATATAATAATAGCGTCTAAATGTTTAACTGCAGGTTTTTTTCCAATGGGTGCAGTAATTGTTAAAAAAGAGTTAGCAGATGAATTTCAAGACATTTCAGAAAAAGAAGAGGAATTTCCTCATGGATTTACAGCTGGTGGACATCCAGTTGGTTGTGCAATTGCGTTAAAAGCCATTGATATAATAATAAATGAAGGATTGTTAGATAATGTTAAATATGTATCTCCTTATTTTCATGAAAGACTTAATGAATTTAATGCTTATGAACATATTGGTGAAACAAGGGGTATAGGGCTAATGGCTGCATTAGAAATGGTTAAAGATAAAAAAACTAAAGAGCCTTTTGAAGGAAATATGAATATGGGAGATAAAGTAGCTAATATGTCTATTGATAATGGTTTAATATGTAGACCTTTAGGACCAGCTATTGTTTTGTGTCCTCAATTTATTATAACTAAAAATCAAATAGATGAAATGTTTGATAGTCTCCATAAGACGATAAAAGAAGCTTTTGTATAATTTAATTACTATCGTATTTTACAATAAAACCTGAATATTTTACATTACTGATAATTTGATTTGGAATTACACCTTCAACTAAAGACATTTGAGGGCCACTTTTTGATTTTTCAGTAATGTTTAAAATATTTTTAATGTTTCCTTGTACTATAGCCTCAACTTCATCTTTGTTAGCTAAATTTTGCACATAGCCATTTAAACCTAAAGAAATAGCTAAATCACTAAACCAATGTCTAAATCCAACATTTTGTACTTTTCCTTTAATAATAAGTCTATAAGTTTTAATTTCTGTATCATTCATATATTTAATTTAATATAAGTATTAAAAATCTAGTTACAATTCAAACGTTATAAATAATGCAAAAAAGTATATTAATAGCTTCTCTTTCAATTATAATTTCAAGTGTTTTTTTTGTTATTAATGATGCTATAATAAATTATCTATCAGTAAATCAAATTCAATTTTATCATTTTGTTTTTTATGGATCCCCAGCTTATTTAATTGTTCCGTTATTTCTTTATTTTAAAGGAAATTTTAAAGAACACTTATCTTCCAGTAATTATTATATTCTTTTAATTAGGAGTTTATTATTCGCTCCCATGCCTTTTTTAACTTTTATTGCGCTAAAAAATATTAGTCTACCAGAATTTACTACTCTTAACATGGCAGCACCTTTATTTGCCTCTATTTATGCTTATTTTTTTTTAAATGAAAAATTTAATAGATATTTATATTTCTCATTATTCATTGGTTTTTTAGGTGTAATTTTTATAGTTCAGCCAGGATTTGAAAATTTTAATATATATTTCTTAGTAGTTTTATTTGGCGTTATATTAATTACTTCAACAACAACAATAGTTAATAAATTTCATAATATTTCAACTGCTTTAGGTTTTTTTATATATGGTGGTTTAATTATTCACATTTTATCATTTTTGCTATTTATTTATGATCCAATAAAAGTTGATCTAAATGTTTTTATTTTAATTACTATTGCTTCAATTTTAATAAATATAGCGATATTTTTAGCAACTTTTGCATTTAAAAAAGCACAAAAACATTATTCTTCTGTTTTTTGTTTAGTCTATCTTCAGATAGTATGGTCTTCAATAATTGGATATTTTATTTTTAATGAATATCTTAACACTTTAGCTTTATTGGGCGCTTTATTCATAATAATAAGTGGTTTAATTTCTATACCTGGTCAATTTTATCAATTAAAAGATAAATCTAGTGAATAATTTTATTTATATATTTCTTTTTCTTTTTTTTTCTAATTTATGTTTTGCTAATGATATTGAAATTCTATCTGACATTCCTGGTAATGGTTTAAAAATTGAAGAACATTATAAAATCACTGTAAATTATAGAGGTTTTTTGGAAAATGGAATTGAATTTGATAGTAGTTTTAAAAGAAACCAACCTTTTATATTTCAAATTGGATTAAGGCAGGTAATTCCTGGATGGGAAATAGGTTTAAAAGATATAAGAGTTGGAGGTAAAAGAAAAATAAAAATTTCACCAAACTTTGCTTATGGAAAAAAAGGAGTAGGGGAATTAATTCCACCTAATTCTACATTAATTTTTGAAATAGAGATTATTAATGCAACACCTCCTGGTTACAAAAAAGTTTTTTCATACCAATTATTAAATAAAAAAAAAGATGGATTTAAAATTATAGATATAAGGACTTTAGAAGAAAGAGAGGATACTGGAATTATAAAAGGCTCTCTTCAAATGACTGCATTTGATAATAAAGGTAATTTTAATTCAGAGTTTATAAAGTTTTTTGAAAAAAAAATTAAACCAAAAGACCATGTAATTTTTGTTTCTAAAACAGGGGATATTTCATCAATTTTAGCAAACGGTTTTGTTGAACAATTGGGTAAAAAAAATATTTATACTTTAGTTGGTGGTATAGATAAATGGATCCTTGAAGGAAGAAAATTAAAAAAATAGCTTAACAACCCTCAATTATAATCAAATTTCCTATTGAATTTTCTTCTCTTATCTTTTTTACTGGTTCATATTCTGAAGAATTATGAAAATCTTTAGCTAACTTAAAGGAAGGAAATTTAATTACCACTGTTCTTTTATAATCCCAATTTCCAAGCATTTTTTCATATTTTCCACCTCTTACTAAATATTCTCCACTATATTTTTCTACAATAGAAGTGACCTTATTAAGATATTCTTTATATTTTTCTTTGTCCGTAATGTTTGCCTGAACAATTATATATGCTGCCATAATACATATATTTATTTCATATAACTAATATATGCAATAAATTAGATAAAATTATTTTTTACTTAAATACTATTGATTTTGTTTTAAACTATAATAATTATATATTTAGATAAAATAAGGAGCTTTATTAAATGATTAGATTACTATTTATATTTTTTGCTATTATTTCTTTCAATAACTCTGTTTTTGCTGAGTCTAGACTTCAAACAATCTTAAAAAATGGAGAAATTAGAGTTGGAACAACTGGAGATTGGAATCCCATGACAGTAAAAGATCCAGCTACTAATGAATATATAGGTTTTGAAATAGAAATAGTTAAACAATTAGCAAAAGATATGGACGTAAATCTTGTTATAATACCAACTGAATGGAAAACATTAGTTAATGGTATTGTTTCTAATAAATATGATATTTCAACTAGTGCATCACTTAGTGCAAAGAGAGCTCTTTCAACAGGTTATACAGACTCATATTTTAAACTTGCAACAGTTCCTCTAACATTAAAAAAGAATTTAAATAAATTCCAAAATTGGGACGATATAAATAAACAAGGCGTTAAAGTTGCTGTTACTTTAGGAACTACTCAAGAAATTCAGGCTAAAGAAATATTTCCTAACGCTACATTAAATATTATTGAATCTCCAGCTAGAGATTTTCAAGAAGTCTTAGCAGGAAGATCTGAAGTGCATATAACATCTAATATAGAAGCTGCGACTTTAGTTGAGCAATATCCTGAAATGGCAATTATTCCTGTTAGCGAACCTAAATATCCTACCCCTCTTGCTTGGTTGACACCCCAAGACGACCAAGTATGGATTAATTATTTAAATCATTGGATTTCTATTAAAAAATCTCAAGGTTTTTTTCAACAAATGATGGAAAAATATCAACTTAAAAGTTTGTAGCAACTGTTTTTACTTTACTAATTTTTTTTTTCTATAATATAACTACTTGGTGAAATTTCTTTATATTTTATTATTATTATCATTAACTTCATGTTCTAGTAATTATAATTGGGGATGGTATATATTAGATCCTAGACTTGAAAGTGGATTAACTAATATTGAGTTTTTAATTAGCGGTTTAGGTCTAACGATAAGTATTTCTTTAATATCTATAATTATTTCTATTTTCATAGGTTTTTTTATTGCATTACCAGGTTTAAGTAACAATAAATTATTAATTTTAGTTAATAGATCTTATATAGAATTTTTTAGAGCTGTTCCTTTATTAGTACTTTTACTGTGGGTATATTATGGTTTACCAGTAATTTTTGGTATTAGCATAGGTGCTTTTATGGCTGGTATTATTTCTCTTTCATTGAGTGATGCAGCATTTGAAGCTGAAATTTTTAGAGCAGGATTACAATCTATTGGTTCAGGACAAAAAGATGCATCAAAATCTATTGGTTTAAGTAAATCACAAGAAATGAGATTAATCATTCTGCCTCAAGCAATAAGAATTATTCTACCTGCAATAGGTAATCAATTTGTTTATGTTTTAAAAATGTCTTCCTTGGTATCTATTATTGGTTTAGCTGATCTTACAAGAAAAGCTAATGAATTAGTTGTTACAGTTTATAGACCTTTAGAAATTTATACCTTTTTAGTTTTAGAATACTTTGTTTTAATTTTGATTATTTCCTATTTCATAAGAAAATTAGAGAAAAAATTAAAAATCAATTCTTAAATTTTTTTCTGCTGCTAATTGAATTATAAATTGCCATGCTGTTCTTCCTGTTCTATTACCTCTTTGGACAGACCATTGTATAGATCTTTTTTCAATATCTTGATTATATGAAATTTTATAATGATTGCAGTAATTTTTGATAATATCCAAATAAACACTTTGATCTAGATTGTGAAATCCTATCCATAGTCCAAATCTATCACTTAAACTTATTTTTTCATCGACACTTTCATCTGTATGAATAGCTGATGATCTTTCATTATCAATCATATCTCTTGGCATTAAATGTCTTCTATTTGAAGTTACATATAAAATGATATTTGTTGGTTGATTTTGAATACTTCCATCAAGAGTAGATTTAATGATTTTATATTCATTATCAATTTTTTCAAATGATAAATCATCAATAAAAATAATAAATCTTTTTTCTGAATATTTAGAAATTTTTTTATAAATTGATTCAATATCAAAAATATCATTTTTGTTTAGTTGAATTAATTTTAAATTTTTATAATTTTTTGATAGTTCAATGAATATTGATTTAATTAATGTACTTTTGCCGTTGCCCCTAGAGCCCCAAAGTAAAGCATTATTTGTAAAATTACCTAATGCAAAATTTTCAGTATTTTTTAAAAGAGTTTTTTTTTGTCTTTCAATTCCAATAATTAAATCTAAATTAATTGTTTTTATATTAATAATAGGATCAAAACTGTTTTTATTAGTATTCCAAATAAATGCATTAAATTTGTCTAGCTGACTATTTATTAATAAATTAGCAAAAAAACCCATTTTAATCTTTATTTAACTATAATTGCATTTTTCTTTTACACAGTATAAGAAAATCCTCAAATTAAATAAAATAGGATTATTATGGAAGGAATAGGAGCTTTTTTACCACTAATTTTAATATTTGGTGTATTTTATATCTTATTAATCAGACCTCAGCAAAAAAAAGTTAAGCTACATAAAGAAATGCTTAATAATTTAAAAAAAGGAGATAAAATAATTACTTCTGGTGGGATCATTGGTAAAATAAGTAAAGTAAGTGATAATAGGGAATTGAACGTAGAAATTTCCAACGAAGTAGAAATCAAGATTGCGCCAGGTATGGTAGCTGATTTATATATAACACAAGAAAAACCAAAAATAAAAATAGATCCTTCTACTGAAAAAAAAGGTGGAATTTTCTCAGGCTTATTTGGTAAAAAAAAATAATATAGATGAAAAATTATCCCTTGTGGAAATCATTAATAGTATTTCTTGTAATATTTTCTGGAATAATTTTTTCTATACCATCTATTTTGTATCAAGAAGATACAGAAAATTGGTTTTTAGAAAATAAAATTAATTTAGGTTTAGATTTACAAGGTGGATCATATCTACTGCTAGAAGTACAATCAGATGTTCTTTTTAAAGAAGAATTAGAAAATATTAGTGATTCAATAAGATTAATATCAAGAAATTTTCAAATAAATTTAACAGATATAAATATTCAAGATGATCAAATATCATTTAGATTTATGAATTCTTTAAAGCTAGAAGATATAAGAAAAGAATTTATGAAGAATTATAATAATGTTAATATTGTTATAAACAATAATATACTTAAAGTTATTATTAATGATAATTTTAAAAAATCTATTAGAGAGTCTGCTTTAAAACAATCATTAGAAATTGTTCGAAAAAGAATAGATGAATCTGGAACCAAAGAACCTTTGATTCAAAGATCTGGAAAAAATAGAATTCTTCTACAATTACCTGGGGTCAAAGATCCTGAAAGAATAAAAGAATTATTAGGAAAAACAGCTAAATTGACATTTCATATGGTTGATGATGAAGATCAAACTTCATTACATTCAAATAAAGCTCCATTTGGAAAATTAATAGTTTCTGATTTTTATGATTCTACTACAAAATATCTAGTAGAAAAAAAATCTAGAGTAGGAGGTGAAAATCTCATTGATGCTAAAGGATCATTTGATCCTCAGCAAGGACATGCAGTTTCATTTAGATTTGATACAACTGGTGCACAAAAGTTTGGAAAAGCTACCAGTGAAAATGTTGGCAAAAGATTTGCAGTGATATTAGATGGAGTTGTTATTACAGCTCCAGTTATTAACTCTGCAATAACAGGAGGTTCAGGAATTATTACAGGTAATTTTACCAGTCAGGAAGCAGCTGATTTGGCAGTTCTTTTAAGAGCTGGAGCTCTACCAGCTCCTTTAGAAATTATTGAAGAAAGATCTGTTGGAGCATCTTTAGGATCTGATTCTATTGATGCAGGTAAAATTGCATCTATTATTGGTATGATTTTTGTCTGTATATTTATGATTTTAATTTATGGAATTTTTGGACTCTTAGCCAGTATATCGCTTATAATAAATTTATTCATTATAATTGCTTTATTGGGTATTATTGGTGCCACTTTAACTCTTCCTGGTATTGCTGGAATAGTATTAACTATAGGTATTGCAGTTGATGCAAATGTATTAATCTTCGAAAGAATTAAAGAAGAGTTTTCAAAAAAAACCAAAACTTTATCTGCAATTAAAAATGGATTTGACAAAGCTATGTCTACAATTTTAGATGCTAATATTACTACATTAATTGCATCTTTGCTATTGTTTGTATTTGGTTCAGGTCCCATTAAAGGTTTTTCAATAACTTTATCTTTAGGAATATTTGCATCAATGTTTAGTGCAATTATGTTTACAAATTTTTTAGTTTATTTGTGGTTTTCTTTTTCTAAAAAAAAGGAAATTAATTTATAATGTTTGGTTTAAATAAAATAATTCCAACTAATTCTAATTATGATTTTATGAAATTAAAAAATTATTTTATCTATTTATCAATTTTTTTAATTGTTATTTCAGTGTTTCTTTTATCATTTAGAGGATTAAATTTAGGAATTGATTTTAAGGGAGGAACATTAGTTGAAGTAACAACAAAAACCTCGGATATTGGAGAGTTAAGAAGTGTTTTATCACCACAATTCAATGATGTTTCATTACAAGAATTTGGAAATTCACAAACTATAATCATAAGATTGCAAAATAATTCTAATGAAGAAAGTATTGAAACAATTAATAAAGTTAAAGATCTAATAAATGATAAAGTTGAAGAGTTTAGAAGATCTGAATTTGTTGGACCAACTATTAGTTCAGAATTACTTTGGAAAGGTCTTCAAGCTATATCTTTTGCGTTAATAGCTATATTATTTTATATTTGGTTAAGATTTGAGTGGCAATTTGGTTTTGGTGCAGTAGTTGCGTTAACTCATGACGTCTTATTTACTTTAGGTGTTCTATCTCTTCTTAAAATTGATTTTTCTCTTGCTAGTATTGCTGCAATATTAACTATCTGCGGCTATAGTATTAATGACTCCGTTGTTGTGTATGACAGAATTAGAGAAAACTTAAGAAAATATAAAAAATTAGATATGAAAGAACTTTTCAATATTTCTATCAATAATACTTTATCTAGAACTGTAATGACAAGTTTAACAACTTTAATTGCATTATTCTCACTATATTTCCTTGGCGGTGAAGTTATTAGACCTTTTGCCTTTGCTATGGTTATAGGTGTAATTGTAGGAACATATTCATCTATATTCATTGCGGTCCCAACTCTCTTATTATTTCAGTTTAGACCGCAGGATGATGAGTAATTAATTATTCTTTGTAAATTCTTCGTTTACTTTTTCCCAATTTACTAAATTATCTATAAAACTTTTTAGGTAGTCAGGTCTTCTATTTTTAAAATCTACGTAATATGAATGTTCCCACACATCACAACCTAAAAGAGGGATATGTCCATGAACTATTGGATTTTCAGCATTAGGAGTTTTTGTAACTTCAAGCTTTCCATTATTTAGCACTAACCAACACCAACCTGAACCAAATTGAGTTATTCCAGCATTTATGAAATCATTTTTCATTTGATCGACTGATCCAAAATCATTTGTAATTTTTGATTCTAATTCTCCAGGTATTTTTCCTTCAGGATTATTTGACATAATTTCCCAGAAATGAATATGATTTATATGTTGTGAGACATTATTAAAAACAGGAGCATTATTGTTTTTATAAGAATTAATAACAATTTCATTTATACTTGATTCACTAAGATTTTGTTCTTCAATAAATTTATTGCCATTAGTAACATACGCTTGATGATGTTTATCATGATGCAGTTCTAATGTTTCAGCTGACATAAATGGTTGAAGTGCATCTTTGCTATAAGGTAAATCTGGTAACTCAAGTTTAATCATTTTATTCCCTTTTTTTGATTTAAGATATCTTTTAGAAAATTACCTGTAAAGCTTTTTTTATTTTTTGCAACTTCTTCAGGTTTTCCTATGCTAACAATTTCCCCTCCTTTATTTCCCCCTAAAGGACCTAAATCTATTATATGATCAGCAGTTTTAATTACATCTAAATTATGTTCAATTACTATTACTGTATTTCCTTCATCGACTAATTTATGAAGTATTTTTAAAAGTTTATTTACATCTTCAAAATGTAGCCCAGTTGTTGGTTCGTCTAAAATATACAAAGTTTTTCCAGTTGATCTTTTAGACAATTCTTTAGATAATTTTATTCTTTGCGCTTCTCCACCAGATAAAGTGGTAGCTGATTGACCAATTTTTATATAATCCAAACCAACATTCATCAAAGTTTCGAGCTTCTGTTTTATTGATGGAATTTTATAAAAAAATTTATATCCTTCTTCTACTGTCATGTTTAATACATCTGAAATAGATTTTTCTTTGTATTTTACCTCTAATGTTTCTCTATTATATCTACTACCTTTACATACATCACATTCCACATAAACATCCGCTAAGAAATGCATTTCTATTTTTTTGACTCCATCACCTTCACATGACTCACATCTTCCACCTTTAACATTGAACGAAAATCTTCCCGGCTTATAACCTCTTATTTGAGATTCATTTAGAGTAGTGTACCATTCTCTTATAGGTGTAAAACAACCTGTATAGGTTGCAGGATTTGATCTAGGAGTTCTACCAATTGGTGATTGATCTATGTCAATTATTTTATCTATATTCTTGACTCCACTAATATTAAAATTTTTTTCTTCTTTATTTAGTGATTTATTAAAATATTCATCTAAGCGTTGATATAATGTATCTATTACTAATGATGATTTTCCACTACCAGATACTCCTGTTACACAAATAAAATTACTTAATGGAAAGTTCACTGATAAATCTTTAAGATTGTTTAAGTTTGCTTTGTGTATCTTAAGTATTTTATTTTTATCTGTTTTTCTTCTTATTTTAGGTAAAATAATATCTTTTTCTTTATTTATATATTGACCAGTCAAACTTTTTTTATTTTTAATAATATTTTTTATTGATCCTTGAGCTATAATCTCTCCTCCATGAATACCTGCACCAACACCAATATCAATAATATGATCTGCATTTTTAATAGCTTCTTCATCGTGTTCTACTACTATTACAGTATTACCCAAATCTCTTAATCTGAATAATGTTTCAATCAATTGACGATTATCTTTTTGATGAAGACCAATAGATGGTTCATCCAAAACATATAGCACTCCTGTTAATCCCGATCCTATTTGACTAGCAAGTCTAATTCTCTGGCTTTCTCCTCCAGACAATGTTTTACTAGCTCTTGATAAAGAAATATAATCTAATCCAACCTTATTTAAAAAATTAAGCCTATCATAAATTTCTTTAATTATTGTATTTGCTATAGTTAATTGATTTTTATTTAATTTCTTTGATAAATTTTCAAACCAATCTAGACACTCTTTTATTGATTTTTTAGTTACTTCTCCAATATGTGCATTATCTATTTTAATTGATAATGGTTTTTTATTTAAGCGAAATCCTTCACAAATTTCACAATCTCTTTCTGATAAGTATTTTTCTAATTCATATTGAACCCACCATCTTTCAGTTTCATTATATTTGCGATCAATATAATTTATAATTCCTTCAAAGTTATCTAAATTTTTTATTTCATCTTTTTTATCACCATCCAGAATTATATTTTTGATTTTTAAAGGTATTTTTTCCCAAGTTGTATTTATTGATATTTTATAATTCTTTAATATTTTATTTATAGTTTCTATAAATAATCTCCTTTGTCTGCCAAAAACTTTTGTTTCCCAAGGTTTTATTGCTCCTTGATTTATAGATCTTGTTTCATCTGGAATAATTTTTCTTTCATCAAAATATTTTTCTACTCCTAATCCATCACATTCTTCACATGCACCTTGAGGCGCATTAAAGGAAAATAATCTTGGCTCAATTTCTTCAATAGTAAATCCAGAAACGGGACAAGCAAATTTTGATGAATAAATTTCTATTTTATCATTTTCTAGATTTTGAACATATATAAGCCCATCTGACAATGTCAAAGCTGTTTCAATGCTTTCTGATAGTCTTTGCTTAATATTTTCTTTAACATTTAACCTATCTATTAAAACTTCAATATTATGCTTAAAATTTTTTTTTAAATTTGGAACTTCATCTATCTCATAAATTATTTTATCAATTCTTAATCTTTGGTATCCTTTT
>CACFOQ010000015.1 GCA_902567855.1 uncultured Alphaproteobacteria bacterium | reverse complement strand
CGGAACAATCTTGTTTTCTTCAACATTCTTAGCAACTGATATTTTAACAGAGTATTATGGTTCTAAGGTTGCAAGAAAGAATATTTTAATAGGTTTCGTGAGTTTTTTAATAATGACATTATTTATGCTTTTTACAATTGGTTTTACACCTTTAGATGCTAATAATGTAGATGATGAGCTATCTTGGGCTATATTTATTCAAGATCATCTTATGGGTATCTTTATGCCATTTCCTTCTTTTTTTATAGCAAGTATGATTGCTTT
Source organism: uncultured Alphaproteobacteria bacterium (assembly GCA_902567855.1). GTDB lineage: Bacteria > Pseudomonadota > Alphaproteobacteria > HIMB59 > MarineAlpha5-Bin3. Next base: position 28,499 of record CACFOQ010000015.1, on the reverse strand, counting down.
TTTAGTCAGTCAATATTTTGATGTTTGGTTATTTGAAAAAATATCTAAATTTACAAAAAATAAATATTTGTGGATAAGAAACAATCTTTCTACAATGCTGTCAGGTTTGCTTGATAATACTGTTTTTAGTATTTTTGCATGGATAATTTTGAACCCAAATCCTCTAAGTTTTAATACTGTAATATTTACTTTTATTTTGGGAACCTATGTATTGAGAATATTTATAGCAATTTTTGATACTCCATTTATATATTTGGCTAAATATTTTTTACCAAATAAAATAAATGAAAAAATTTAACTGGAAAGTAACAAAAATATCAAAAGATACTAGAGCTCGATTGGGTATAATAACCACTCCTCATGGTAAAGTTGAAACCCCAGCATTTATTTTTTGTGGTACCAAGGGTGCTTTAAAATCTTGTAGTACTGGTGAAGCAAAAAATAATAATACTCAAATAATTTTATCCAATACTTATCATTTAATGCTTCAACCAGGTAGTGACATTATTTCTAAACATGGAGGAATTCACAATTTTATGAATTGGCAAGGACCAATCTTAACAGACAGTGGAGGATTTCAAATTTTTTCCTTAGGTCATGGTTCAGTAGCAGATGAAATTAAAAGAAAAAACTCTAACCGAAAAAAATCTCTTTTAAATATTTCTGAAGAGGGGGCTTTATTTAAATCCTTTATTGATGGTAGAAATCATTTATTAACACCTGAAAAATCAATTGCAATTCAAAGAGATATAGGCGCAGATCTCATTCTGGTTTTTGATGAATGCACTCCGTTTCATGTAGATAAATCTTATACTGACCAATCTATGAGAAGAAGTCACAATTGGTCTACTAGATCTATGAATAGTTTCCAAAAAAGAAATAAATATTTACCAATGAAAGGATCTTCAGGAATTCAAAAACTTTATGGCATCATTCAAGGAGGTATTTATAAAGATTTAAGAGATGAAAGTATTGAGTTTAATATAAATTCAAAATTTTTTTTTGGTTTAGCTATTGGTGGAAGTTTGGGATCTACAAAAGAAGAAATGCATGAAATAGTGGATTATACTGCTTCAAGATTGGGAAATATGCATCCGATACATTTATTAGGTATAGGGGATCCTGAAGATATATGGAAATTAGTTAAGTCAGGGGTTGATACATTTGATTGTGTAAGTCCAACAAGGTTGGCTAGACATGGGTCTGCTTTAGTAAAAGGTAAAAAAGGTAAAATAAATATTAAAAATAATAAATTTAGTGAAAACCTTAGTCCAATAGATAAAAATTGTCATTGCAGTACATGTAAAAACTATTCCTTGGCATACCTTCATCATTTATTAAAAGCTGAAGAGCTAATTGTCTTAAATTATATTACTACTCACAATATATATTTTATGAATTCTCTAATGAAGTATATTCGTGAAAGTATTAAAGAGGATAAAATGCTTGAAGCTGAAAAAAATTGGTATTCAGACTAGTTTTTTTCTTTTGGGAGTAAATATATTTGATAATTCATTTAATAAAACTTCACCCAGTTGATCAACATCCATTATTGTAACAGCTTTTTTGTAATAACGCGAAACGTCGTGGCCAATACCTATTGCAACAAGTTCAATAGAAGAATTACTTTCAATAGAGTGTATTGTGTCTCTTAGGTTTTTTTCTAAATAGTTCCCTGGATTTACAGAAAGAGTTGAATCATCAACAGGAGCACCATCACTAATTATAATTAAAACTTTTCTTTTTTCTTGTCTTACACTTAATCTATTAAAAGCCCAGGCCAAAGCCTCTCCATCTACATTTTCTTTTAAAATTCCTTCTCTCAATAATAATCCAAGATTTTTTTTTGATCTTCGCCAAGGAGAATCTCCTGATTTATACACGATGTGTCTTATATCATTGAGCCTTCCTGGATTAGAAGGCTTTCCTTCTTGTATCCATTTCTCCCTTGATTTTCCTCCCTTCCATGCTTTTGTTGTAAATCCTAAAATTTCAGTTTTAATTAAGCATCTTTCTAGAGTTCGGGCTAATATATCTGAACAAAGAGCAGCAACTGTTATTGGTCGACCTCTCATTGATCCAGAATTATCAATAAGCAAAGAAACAATTGTGTCTTTAAACTCAATATTTTTTTCTTTTTTAAATGATAATTTATGGCTTGGATTAGCTATAATTTTTGCTAACCTTGAAGAATCAAGATATCCTTCTTCTAAATTAAACTCCCATTGCCTATTTTGTTGGGCTTGAAGTCTTCTTTGAAGCCTGTTTGCTATTTTTGCAATTAATGGTTTAAAACTAAAAACTTGTTGATCTAAGGACAATCTTAAGCGATCTAATTCTTTTAAATCGCAAAGTTCATCTGCTTTAACTATTTCATCATATTCATTTGTGTAAAATTTATAATTCTCTATTTTTGAATTCGATTCTATTTTAGGAAAGTATTCAATTTCATTTTCTGTTGAGTCATCTCCTAATTGTTTTTCACCATCAGGATCAACTGATTGAAGACTTTCATTTGATGTATCTTCGGTTCTTGAATGATCATTATTATTTTGCTCATTTTGATTTGATTCTTGTGATTTGTCTTCATTATTTTCTTTGTTTTCTTCATTCTCTAATGATTCTTTTTTATCTTTATCACTACTATTTTCAAATAAACCAATGTCTGATAGACAATCTTGGATTAGATTCGCAAATCCTTCTTGATTAGATAAATTTTTTTTAAGATTTTGAAATAAATTAGAATATTTTTTTCCTAATTTTTTCTTAATTAATTTTTGATAATTTAGGTATTTATCTGTTAATTTTTCTCCAGTAAGTTCAGAATAGCTTACATATCTAAATGCTTTTATAATTTCTTCATCTGTGTCTTTTTTTAAATTATTGGATGACAGATCTTCAAGATGTTTATTCAAAATATTTAATTTGATACCTTTAAAAGTTTTTGACCCCTTAGCTTCAACTCTTGATTGCTCTACGGCTGAAAAAATACTGTTAGCAATTTCATTTTTACTTAAATATTTTTCATGTATTTTTTTTTCGTGAAATCTAAATTTTAAAGCCATTGAATCAGCTTCAGCACGAATATAATTAAGTTTATTTTTTATTGAATTTAAATTAGGCTCAATTAAATTTATTGTTTCTCCACTAATAGAAGAAGATTCTTGAACAAAATTTACTTCTATAGAATTAGATTTTCCTATAGATTTAATTGTCGAAGAGATAGTTTTTTTAAATTCTTCAATTAAATTATTATTCTCCAACATTGACAACCTTTGCATCTGAGACGTCTATGCCAAAAGATCTTTGAAAATATTCTTCGATTACAGATCTCTCAAGTTCATCACAACGATTGAGAAAAGAAAGTTTAAATGAGTATTCTATATCTTTAAATAGTAGATAATTCTCTGCCCAAGTAATTACTGTTCTTGGACTCATAACAGTTGATATATCTCCATTTATAAACCCTGATCTAGTTAGTTCAGCTGTACTCACCATTGAATGAACAATATCTTTTCCTTCTTTTGAATTTAATTCTTTAATTTTGCTAAGAACAATTTTTTCTTCAACTGAATTTTCTAAATAATTTAAAGTAGAGACTATACTCCATCGATCCATTTGACCTTGATTAATTTGTTGGGTTCCGTGATATAGGCCTGACGTATCTCCTAGCCCAACTGTATTTGATGTTGCAAATAAACGAAAAAAATTATGAGGATTAATCACTCTTGATTGATCAAGAAGAGTTAATTTTCCTGAAGATTCAAGAACTCTTTGAATTACAAACATAACATCAGGCCTTCCCGCATCATATTCATCAAAAACTATTGCTACTGGATTTTGATAAGCCCAAGGAAGAATGCCGTCTTGAAATTCTGTTATTTGTTTACCTTCTTTTAATACAATGACATCTTTTCCAATTAAGTCTATTCTACTAATATGACTATCTAAATTTACTCTCACACAAGGCCAATTTAATCTAGCTGCAACTTGCTCAATATGAGTAGATTTTCCAGTACCGTGATATCCTTGTATTAAAACTCTTCTATCGTTAGAAAAACCTGCTAAAATAGATTTTGTTGTTGCTGGATCAAACTTATAATTTTCATCTATTTTAGGAACATAATCATTTTTTTCATTGAATCCTTGAACTATAAATTCACATTCTATCCCAAATACTTCTTTTGTATTAATTTTTATATTTGGAGTTTGTTCAAAAACAATATTTTTATTTAAACTTGTCATTTTTTTATAAATTTTTTTAATAAGATTTTATAAGCCTCTGTTATTTCTTTAAATTTTTTTTCAGCCTCTATATTATTAGCATTTACATCAGGGTGATATAATTTCACTAGTTTTTTATATTTTTTTTTAATTTCTTCTACAGAAATCGGTAATTTTAGTCCTAGAACCTTTAAACTTAAGTGTTCAATATTAGTTAAATCCTCATCTATAAATTTATTTTTAAGAAAATCATTAATTTCCCTATCTTTCTCAAATAAACTATAATCATTTTTTATAAATTCATTAAGTTGATCCATAATTTTTGTTGGATTTCCTTTTAGAGGCCAAGAAGGTCTATCCCATACTGTATCTTTTCTCATAGATAATTCAATCTCATCAACACTTAGGCCTCGATAAAAATCCCATGATTTGTTGTATTCTGATACATGTTTAAGACAGAAATAGTAATAATTATTTAATTCAGATCTTGATTTAGGGGCTCTGAACTCGCCTATATTATTGCATTTTTCATGATCGCAAATTAACGGTCTGTTTTTTTCCCAAGACAAATTTTTTTTTGCAATATCATGTTTAAATTTAGTCATTAATTTAATATATAACAATATAAATGAATAGAAAGCAAAGAATTCAAACTATTCTTTCTAAAGAATTACCAGAATGGAGTATTGAATTAATAGATGATTCTATTAACCACAAAGGTCATTTCGGTCTTAGTGGTAATTCAGAGTCTCATCTTATAATAAATTTAAAAGATTTATCTAATAGTAATATCAATAAAATTAGTTTGCATAGAAAAATAAATTCATTAATAAAACAAGAATTTTCTAATGGTTTGCATGCTTTGCAAATTAAAATTAAAAATTAGATTTTAGTTATTTCTAAACGCAATATTTGCTTTCTTGAATGTGAGGTAATTTTATAATTAAATTTGTTATCTTTTACTATTTCTCCATACATTGGAATTTTTTTAGCAAGGTCCATTACATGTCCAGCGATAGTTGAAGATTCTATTTCCGGAACGTCTAAATCAAACTTTTTATATAAATCTTTTATATTTTGATTTCCTTCTGCAATTATTACTCCTTTGTTATTTAATATAAATTTTTTTTCTGGAGCATCTATTTCATCAACAATTTCTCCCACAATTTCTTCTATTATATCTTCAAGTGATATGATACCCATTAGTTCACCATACTCATCTACTACAAAAGCCAGGTGTTCTTTCTTTTTTTTAAATTCTACTAATTGATCTAATAAATTTGTAGATGAAGGTATAAACCAAGGTTTAACAATTTTTTCTATAATTATTTTTTTATTATTTAAATGATTTTTCATATCAATATTTAGAGATCTTAAATTTAATAGGCCAATGACATTCTCTGGATTGTTTTGCCAAAACGGTATTCGTGTAAATCGTGATTGATTAATCATTTTAATAATTTCACTTAGCGAAAGATCTATATTTATAGAATAAATATTTCTTCTATGCGTAAAAATTTCTTCTACAGTAGTATCATTGAGCGTTAAAATACTCTGTAACATCTCTTTTTCATGTTCAGAATCAGGATTAGAAGTTTCATACAAATCTATAACACCTTGTAATTCTTCTTCAGATTGTTCATCTGATAATTTTTTATCATTTATTTCTTTTTTACTGATTAATACTTTAACAATTTTGTTAATTATAAAAACGAAAGGTGTTAGTATTTTGTTTAAATAAAATATAATTGGACCTATTATTAGTGCTGATCTTGTAGGCTTGTTTATAGCGTAGGTTTTAGGGAGAACTTCTGCAAATATAACTAATAAAAAAGTCATTAATAAAGTAGCATAGAAAATACCTGTCACACCAAATAAATCATAAAAAAAAGCTGTAGCTAAAGATGAAGCCAAAATATTTACTAGATTGTTAGATAGTAGTAGTGATGAAATTACTTTATCCTTATTGTCAATTATTTTTTTTACATATTCAGCACGTTTTGTACCTTTTTTAAGTTTAGAAATAATTCTAGCTTTAGAAGTAGCTGTTATAGCCGTTTCTGATCCAGACAAAAAACCAGATAATAGAATTAACAATATAATTACAACTAGTAATGAAAGATTAATTAAACTCATGAATTATTTAATTAGATAACTTTTAATTTTTTCTTTTGTTAATCCTCTTTTGTAAAATGCTTTTCCAATCCTTTTTAAGAGTATTAAATTTATTAGATTTTGAGTATTTTTTTTATCATTCATCATCACATTATATATAGTATTTTTTTCAATCCTTTTATCGTAAATAGGAAGTCCAACATTTTTTAGATGAAGAATAAAATCATTGTATTCACTATCTGATATTAAATTCATTTTACATGAAATTTTCATTGCTAGACACATACCTATAGAGATTGCTTCACCATGACTAAGATTTCTTTTATAGTTATTCATTGATTCCAATGCATGTCCAAAGGTATGACCAAGATTTAACATTGCTCTAGAATTATCATTAATTAAAATTTCATTTTCATCTATTTTGACAAAATATGCCTTAATTTTTATACTTTCTATTATTGCGGTAGATATATATTTGGATTCTAATTTTGTAATTTTCTTATAATTTTTCTTAAGCCAAAAATAAAAATTTTTATTTTTTATTATCGCATGCTTAAGAATTTCAGCATAACCCGATATAATTTGTTTTTTTGGTAAAAAATTTAAAATTGAGTGATCAATTATCACTTTATTTGGTTGATAAAATGTACCAACTAAATTTTTTCCATATGATGTGTTAACTCCATTTTTTCCTCCTATAGAACTATCAACTTGAGATAGAAGCGTAGTTGGAACTAAAATAAATCTTACACCTCTCAAAACTGTGCTTGCAATAAATCCTGATAAATCACCTATAGTCCCCCCACCTATTGCAATAATGCAAGATTTTCTATCGATTTTTAGTTTTAACAATTTATTAGTAATATCTTCAAAATATTTTAAAGATTTAATTTTTTCTCCTCCTTGAATAACTATTAAATTAAAATTTTTATTTTTTTTTAATTTAGTTATCAGGGATAAAAGTTTTTTATCAATTATTATAAAATTTTTTTGTTTTTTTTCTTCTTTTAAAACCTCTTTTAATATTGAGTTTTTTTCAATAATAATTCTATAATTATGACTTTTAGTATTAATTTTAATTATTTTTTTCATCTAATTGATTAAATTCTTTTAGAAAAATAGAAACAGTATTAGCAGGGCTTTCATAATTATTTATTTTGATATCTGCCAACAGATAATACTTCCTTCTAATATTATCTAATTTTTTTAATTTTTGTAAAATATTTTCATTTATTAATAATGGTCTTTTATATGATTTTTTTAATCTTTGTTGTAATATTTCTAAATCAGTATCTAAAAATACTGTTATAAAATGAGTTTTAAGTACTTTTCTTGTTTGAGCACTCAAAATCGCCCCACCTCCTAAAGACAAGACTGTTTTTGTTTCATTTTGTAAATTAATAATTGTTTTTTCTTCGATTTTTCTAAATTCTGCCTCTCCTTCATCATAAAAAATGTTTTTAATTGATTTTTGAGTATTTTTTTCAATTATTTTATCGCTGTCAAAAAATCTATAACTTAACTCTTTTGCTATCAATTTTCCTATTAATGTTTTACCTGAGCCCATATGACCAATAATAGCTATAGACTTATCTATATGTTTATTAGATTTTTTACTAAAATTTGGGCTTTTCATATTTATGACAATATTCTAACAGATTAAAAAAAAACTTAAAAAAAAGATTAATAAACTATAATAAGCCACTTTATCATTTATATTAAGGTTTTTATGAAAAAAAATTATATTGTCCTATTTCCTGTAATTATATTGATATGTTTTTTTATCATAATGTATTTTATAGATATACCTTCGCCTTCTACAACAATAATAGAAAATTATGAGTTAAGTATTAAATGAGAATAGCATTATATATCTTAATATTATTTTTTATAAAATCGACTTTTGCAAATGAAATTACTATTATTGAATTACACAATAAATCCATAGATCAGGTTTTAATTGAAAATTTTGAAAATGAAAATAATCAACAATCTAAACAAGAAATAATATCTGAAGATATTCAAAATGATAATGATTCAATCAATCTCGAAGAAAAATTAAAAATAATTGAAGAAATTGATGAAACATTAAGCACTAATAAAGTTGAAGAGCTAAACAATATTTGGCAAGAAATTAATAAAGAAGAAATATTATATTTATTAAATAACATAAACAAAATTAATTCTTCTGTTTTAAAAAATGAAATTATTTCTACTTTGGCTTCAACTAAAATAATTCCTAATGGATTTAGCGAAGAAGAGTTTAATAGGTTTTTGATTAATAGTTTGCTTAAATTAGGAGATAGAAAAAAAGCCTATGAGATTATCCAATCAATTGATTCTTCTGATAACATAAATGATAGTTATTATAAACAATTTACTTTAAATTATTTACTATCCACATATAATTTGAGTGAAGCTTGTAATTATAGAGAAAGTATAAAAGATTTAGATTTAAATAGTGAAACTAATTTTTTTCTTAAGATAGATATCTTTTGTTTAATACTTGAAGAAAAGTTTGATCAAGCTAATCTTTTAAATGCATTATTAATAGAAGCAGAAACAATTCAAGATGATTATTTTCAATTTTTATTAAGCAAACTTATTGATTTCGAAAATGAATTAGAGAATGTTACTTTTTCTGATAATTCAAGAAATATATTTTTATATAGTGCTATGCATAGAATAGCAAACTTACCTCTAAATAAAAATTTTTTTAATATAGATCCAATAAATTTATCAATGCCCATAATTTTAAGTTTTGCGACTGATATTAATTTAAGATTAAAGGCTGCTCATTTTGCATTTTTAGAAAATTTAATTAATATAGATAGTTTATCTGCATTATATCAAACTGTTGATTTTACCTATGATCAACTTAACAATCCTTCAGAAGTATTAAACACCTTAAATGGAAATATAGAAATTGGAATGGCATATTTTTATCAACTGATAAATGTACAGCTTCTTCCTATTACAAGATTAGAGGCTATTATTCAATTTTGGGAGTTTGCAGAGGAAAATAATTTAGAGAGTATAGCATATCAAATATCTAAGAAAAGTTTAAACACAATTGAGCCTTCAAGTGAAATTTCAATGTATGGTCCAAGCATAGCAAAAGCTTATATTATGAGTAAGGATTATGAAAATGCTAATAAGTGGCTTTTATTTGCAGAAAGTGCGGTTGATGATAAATTATCAATATCTAAATTAAACTCCTCAAAGCTTTTGTTAAATTTGTACGCAATTAATGAAGAAGAGAATTTAACAGATATATTATATGAAAATTTAAAATATATGAGCACTAATTTAGTTGATAATAATGAGGAGAATTCAAATAAAATTGAAGTTTTAAATTTAATCTTTTCCATATTAAACAATGAAAATGAAAATCCCTTTAAGATGCAAAAAAAGATTCAAGAAAGTAAAGAAATGCCAGCATTATACTTATTAGAATCTATAAGAAATGCCTCTAAAAAAAATAATCAAATTAAATTATTATTTAACATTATTTTATCAATAGATGGAAAAAAATGGACAGATATTCATCCTGAACATTTAAGAATCATTTTATTAAATTTACAAAATTATAAAGAAGGCACAATAATAAATAATATTTTATTAGAGGTTTTAGAGGAAAATAAAATAATTTAATGATCAAATATTATGATTTTGAAAAACCAATTGAGGAGATTGATTTAAAAATTAATAAACTAGAATCGAATAAGACACAAAAGAATAATAATAAAGTTGAAGACTATAAAAAAGAAAGAGATAAAATTTTAAAAAAAATTTATACTAATTTAAATGCATGGCAAAAAGTACAGGTAGCTAGACATCCAAACAGACCTCATTGTTTAGATTATATTAATTCTATTTTTAATGATTTTATTTCATTAGCAGGCGATAAAAAATTTGGAGAAGATCAGTCTATAGTTGGAGGTATAGGTAAAATAGACGATCAATCTTTTATGATTATAGGTACTGAAAAAGGAAATTCTATGGAATCAAGAATTAAGCACAATTTTGGAATGGCTAAACCTGAAGGATATAGAAAATCTCAAAGATTAATGCTTTTATCTGAAAAATTAAATCTACCAATAATTACTTTTGTTGATACAGCAGGGGCATTTCCTGGCAAAGAAGCAGAAGAAAGAGGCCAATCAGAATCAATTGCAACATCTATCTCAGTATCTTTAAAAGTTAGTGTGCCTGTTATATCAATAATAATTGGCGAAGGAGGATCAGGTGGGGCTATAGCTCTTGCAACAGCAGATAAAGTTATAATGTTAGAAAATTCTATTTATTCTGTAATTTCACCTGAAGGATGTTCTTCTATATTATGGAAAAGTACAGAATATGTTCAAAAAGCTGCAGAATCATTAAAATTGACAGCACAGGATTGTCTAAAATTTGGAATTATTGATGAGATTGCTAAAGAAAAACATGGAGGTGCTCATAGATATCCCTTAGAACAATACGAGTTAATAAAAGATCTTATATTAAATAATTCAAAAACATTAAAAAAGATTCCTGCTGACAATTTATTAAAAGATAGAAATATTAAATATTTAAATATAACTCAGAATCATTAATTTCCGTGACAAAATTTATATTTTTTTCCTGAACCACAAGGGCAAGGGTCATTTCTACCTATTTTTTTTGATAAAACCCTATTTGTATTGTCAATTTTTTTAATCGCGCCTGACTCACTATTTTGTGCAACAAGCTCTAAATTAAATAGAGTTTTTAGCACCTTTTCGTTTTGTTCAGATAACATATCATTAAAATAATCGAAAGATTCTTTTTTATATTCATAAAAAGGATCTTTTCCACCCATAGCTCTTAGATTAACACTACTTCTTAAAGTATCCATTGCAGCTAAATGATCTCTCCAATCCTTATCTATTTGAAAAAGCATTACTCTTTTTTCTGCAAAAGATAATAAATCTTGAGAGTATTTATTTCTTTTTTGAGTGTATTGTTGATTCACTTGATCATATAATCTTTTTTTAATTTCTTCTTCATCTACTCCATCTTCATCAAACCATTCTTTAATAGGTAAGGAAATATTAAATATATCTTTTACTTTATTTGTTAAAAGTTCTGAGTCCCATTCATTGTTATATTTTTTAGGAGGTATAGACTGAAGAATTAATTCATCAATTAAGTCATCTGTCATTTCTTTCACTATTTCTGATTGATCATTAGTTTCAAGAATTTCTTTTCTATTTTTATAAATAATTTTTCTTTGGTCATTTAAAATATCATCAAATTTTAATAATTGTTTTCTAATGTCATAATTGTGTGATTCTACTTTTTGTTGCGCCTTTTCAAGTGCTCTAGTTATTAATGAATGAGTTATAGCCTCTCCTTCTTTAAGTCCTAATTTTGATAAAACATTTTCTAAAGTCTGGGAGCCAAATATACGCATTAAATCATCTTCAAGAGAAAGAAAAAAAATACTTTCCCCAATATCTCCTTGCCTTCCTGATCTTCCACGAAGTTGATTATCAATTCTTCTGCTTTCATGTCTTTCAGTTCCTATAACAAGTAAACCTCCTGCTTCAATTGCTTCTTTTTTTAATTTTTCATTATCTCCACCAAGTTTAATATCGGTTCCTCTTCCAGCCATATTTGTTGAAATTGTAACATTGCCAGGGATTCCAGACCTCAAAATAATTTCTGCTTCCTGATTATGGACTTTTGCATTTAAAACTTTGTGATTTATATTATTATTTTTTAATAATTTTGAAATCAATTCAGAGTTTTCAACAGAAGTAGTTCCAATTAGAATTGGTTGTTTTTTTTTGTAACGTTCTAAAACTAAATTAATTACCGCATCATATTTTTCTTTTTTTGTTCTATAAATTTCATCATTACGGTCATTTCTATTTACTTTAATATTAGGAGGAATCTCAACTACAAGTAAATTATAAATTCCTTCAAATTCTTCTGCTTCTGTTTTTGCAGTTCCTGTCATTCCACTTAATTTTTTATAAATACGAAAAAAATTTTGATACGTAATTGAAGCGATAGTTTGATTTTCTTTTTGTATTTTTAATCCCTCTTTTGCTTCTATAGCTTGATGCAGACCATCTCCGTATCTTCTTCCCTCCATTTGTCTTCCTGATAATTCATCAATAATTATAATTTGATTATTTTTAATTATATAATCTTTATCTTTTATAAAAAGATGATGAGCTCTTAAAGCTTGTATAATATTATGATTTAAACCCATATTATCTAAATCTTGAAGTGTACCTCCAGCAATTAAATTATTTTCCAATAATAATTTTTCAGCCAAATCCATTCCTTGAGTTGTTAGCAATACACTTTTGCTTTCTTCATTAATTTCATAATCATTTTTTTTTAAAAATTTTATTATAGAATTAATTTTTGGAAATATTTCAATATCACTATTTGATTGTCCTGATATAACTAGAGGAGTTCTTGCTTCATCAATTAAAATACTATCAACTTCATCAACAATAGCAAAAGAGTCTTTTTTAAAAAATAATGATTTGTATTCGCTTTTAAGATTATCTCTTAAATAATCAAAACCTATTTCATTATTTGTTGCATATACAACATCACAATTATAGTGCCTTACCCTTTCTTCATGGTTTGTTTTAGAAGTAACACACCCTACAGTTAGACCTAAAAATTTATAAATTTTTCCCATCCATTCAGAGTCTCTTTCGGCTAAATAGTCATTAACTGTAACTATATGAACTTTATCTCCTGATAGAGAATTTAAGTAGGCCGCTAAAGTAGCAACAAGAGTTTTTCCCTCACCTGTTTTCATTTCAGCAATCATTCCCTCATGCAGAACAATTCCTCCTAATAATTGAACATCAAAATGTCGTAAGCCTATAGTTCTATGAGCGACTTCTCTAACCACAGCAAAAACTTCAGGAAGTATTTGATTAAGAGTTGAACCTTTTTCTATCTTTTCTTTATAAAAATTAGTTTTTTTTTGCAAATCTTCATCACTTAAAAGAGAAATTTCTTTTTCAAGGCCATTTATAACTTCTATTGTTTTATAATAAGATTTAAGCTTATTTTTACTAGAAGAACCAAATAGTTTATTTACAAATTTTAGCATTTTTATGATATTGGCTGTTATCATATGGCGAATAAGAGATCTACCAAGGATTTATCCCTTTCTAGCAATGAAAGACTTTATTTAAAAGATAATCACAGTTTTCTTTTTAAAATAAAGAAAGCAAAGAATTTTAAATCAAAATATCTTGATTTTTATACTTTTCATGTTGGATTTAAAAAAAAATTAGATGATTTATTATTAGTAGTTTTTAAAGAATTGACACCTTTATCTGCAGTATATTCAAAAACCTCTACACCGTCAGCGCCAATTATATGGGATAAGAAGAACAACAAAGGAATTTGCAAATTATTAATTATTAATGCAGGAAATGCAAATGCTCATACTGGTAAAAATGGCATTAAGGCTATTGATAAGTATGTTGCTGCTGCTTCTAAATATTTTAAATGTAAAAAGAGTCAAATTTTAGTTTCGTCAACTGGTGTAATAGGTGAAAAACTAGATGTAGATAAAATAATAAAGATATTGCCAAATATTTCAAAATCACAACCACAAAATTTACTTTCCGCTTCAAAAGCAATTATGACTACAGATACCTTTCCAAAAAATATAGTAAAAAAAGTTAAAATAAATTCTAAAGTAATCAAGATTTTTGGTATTGCCAAAGGTTCAGGAATGATTTTTCCTAATATGGGAACTATGCTAAGCTATATTTTTATAGAAGCGAATTTATCAAAAGATATATTAAAAAAAATGTTACATGAAAATCTTGATTCTAGTTTTAATTCTATTAGTGTAGATAGTGATACTTCAACTAGTGACACATTAATTTTATTTTCACTTTCAAGTCAAAGTCAGAAAATAATTAAATCTCCAAACATTATTAACAAAATATCTAATGCTTTAAAAGAAGTTATGTCTGACTTAGCTTTACAAATTATTTCAGATGGTGAGGGAATTTCTAAATTAATTGAAGTTAAAGTCAATGGAGCTAAAACTTACAAGCAAGCAACTGCTGTCAGTTTTTCCATTGCTAATTCTCCTTTAGTTAAAACAGCGATAGCAGGTGAGGATGCTAACTGGGGAAGAGTAATAATGGCAATAGGAAAAGCAGATAGTCAAATAGAGCAAAATAAAATTAAGCTTATGTTTGGAGATTATTTAGTTGCTAATAAAGGACATAAATATGAAAAAATTAATCTTAAAAAACTTGATACCTATATGTTAAATAAACACATTAAAATTAAAGTAAATTTAGGATTAGGAAAATTCCAAAGAACTGTATATTCATCTGATTTAACTCATGAATATATTAGAATAAATGCAGATTACCGTTCATAAAATTTGTTTTGTTAATTAGATATTCAGTGTAATAGTAATTGGATGGAGAATTTTTTTAAAGAAATAGATAATTTTATCATTGAAAGTAATAAAGAAATTAATGAAAAAATATTAGGAATTAATTATTTAGAAAAACTTAAATTTTCTTTAATTAAAAGAATTATAGACTTAAATATTAAGTCATATGAAGAAATCAAAAACTTTCAAGAAGTTAAAGAGTACAACAATATTAAATTAAGCATTACTTTTAATCATTATAATGAGGCTTTATCTAAACTGAAAACTTCCTTAGCTAATGATAATTTATGTATTGTTCTTAGAGGCTTAAAGACACTTAAAATTACAAATAATCAAGATTCTAAAAATTTTACTTTATTTCAAAATATGGGAATTACACTTCCAAGTAAAACTATTATTAATGAATCTGTTGCTAAACAAAGTACAGTTATTGATATATTTAATCTAAATGAAAATTTAGGTATTGAAAAATAGAAAAAAAATATAATATTATAAATTATGATAGTTTTTAATTTAGTTTGTAAATCTTGCCAATTTGAGTTTGAGGGATGTTTTGATAATTCTAAAGATTTTGAAAATCAACTTAAAAAAAATATTATAAATTGTCCAAATTGTAATAGCTCTTCAATAAAAAAATTTTTAATGTCACCTAATCTTTCAAAAAAATCCAATTCAAAAAAAATTATTAAGAATAAGAAAACTGTTATTAACAATATTAAAAAATATAAAAAAATTATTGAAAAAAATTTTGATTATGTTGGGTCAAATTTTACTGAAGAAGCAAAAAAAATGAAATATGGTGAAATAGATGAAAGACCTATATATGGAGAAGCTAGTTTAGACCAAACAAAAGAACTTCTTGATGAAGAAATTAGTGTAGTTTCTTTACCGTGGACTCCTTCTAAAAAAACTAATTAAATCAATTCTGCTGTACAAAAATAATTTATTGGATAAAAATTTTTACTTAAATTCCATTCTTGAGTAAGCGGATTAAAGTTCATCCCTTCAATATTTTTAATTTTGAAATTATTTTTTTTCAAAACTTTTGTTAAATCTTCTGGTTTAATTAACTTATTATAATCATGAGTATTTTTAGGAACCCAATTTAAAATATTTTCAGCTATAAAAATACTTGTTATTTTAGCCAACTGGGTTTTGTTGATTGTGGAAAAAACCACTTTTCCTTTGGGTTTTAAATTTTTTTTTATATTTTTTATAAGTAATTTCCAATTATCTAAATGCTCCAATACTTCGAGAATAAGAATTAAGTCATATTTTTTTTTTATAACAATTGACTCAATATCATTATGAAAATAGTTAATATTTAAGTTAGATTGAATAGCGTGTTTTTTTGCAACTTTTATATTCTCTTCAACAAAATCTACTCCAGTAACACTGGCTCCTAATCTTGCTAACGGTTCACAAGTTAATCCACCACCACATCCTAAATCAAGAATTTCAAGACTTTTTATTTTATTATAATCGATTTTACTTAAGATATAATCAATTCTAATTGGCAAAATCTTATGTAATATTTTAAATTTTCCGTCCTGTTTCCACCATTCTTCAGCAATTAACGAAAAATTATTATATTCTTGTTTTTTTGATTTTTTTTTGTTCATAAAACTTGTACTTTTTCGGAAACATAATAATAACCCTTTAAATTAATTAAAAGAAGTTTTTAATAAATGAGCACTATTGTAATGAAATTTGGAGGCACTTCTGTTGCAACTTTGGACAAAATAAGAAAAGTTGCTAAAACTGTCAAAGCTGAATCAATAAATCATAAAATTGTAGTTATTCTTTCTGCAATGGCAGGAGTAACTAATGAATTACAATCATATATAAATGAAGTAAATTTTAAAGCCTCAAAAGAAGCAGATTTAATATTAACTTCTGGAGAGCAAGTTACCATTGGTCTTCTTTCAATGTTATTAAAAAAAGAAGGGATAAGAAGCATTCCTTTATTAGGTTGGCAAATTCCAATAGTTACTGATGATCAACATGAGAAAGGAAGAATATTAAATATAAATAATAAAAATTTATACAAGTATTTTGAATCAAATGACGTCATTGTTTTAGCTGGTTTTCAAGGTATAAGCACTCATGGTTATATAACTTCTTTAGGAAGAGGTGGTTCAGATACCACTGCTGTGGCTATCGCATCTTCCATTAAAGCTGAACGATGTGATATTTATACTGATGTTGAAGGTGTATATACTACTGATCCAAATATCGAAAAAAATGCTAAGAAAATTGATAAATTAACTTATGAAGAAATGTTGGAAATGTCTTCTACTGGAGCTAAGGTTCTGCAAACTAGATCAGTTGAATTGGCAATGAAAAATAATCTTACCCTTCAAGTTCTTTCTTCATTTACTAAGAAACAAGGAACATATGTAGTGAATGAAAATGAGTTAATTGAAAATGAAATTGTAAGCGGAGTTTCCTATAGCAAAAATGAATCTAAAATTACAATTTCTGGAATACCTGATAAACCTGGTATATCTGCTCTAGTTTTTGGTTTAATGGCTAGTAATAATATAAATGTTGATATGATAGTTCAAAATATTTCTCAAGATGGAATTAATGCTAACATAACTTTTACTGTACCAAATAATGAATTAGAAGAATCTAAAAAAATTATTGAAGAAAAATATAACGAATTAAACTATTCTAATTTATCCACTGACTCTGATATAGCAAAGATTTCTGTTGTAGGTATGGGTATGATGTCACAATCAGGAGTTGCTGAAAAAATGTTTACTACTCTTGCTAAAAATAAGATAAATATTCAAGCAATATCAACTTCAGAAATAAAAATAAGTGTTTTGATTAAAAAAATTTATACGGATCTTGCAATACAGTCACTTCATGATGTATACAAATTAGATAAGAAGTAGTAGAAGAAAAATATATTTAATTATTATTGTATGGAATTTATCGGTGAAAATTTAAAAAATGTAAGAGTTAAAAAAAATTTTAAATTATCTTATATTTCAAAAGAACTAAATATTAGCAATGATATTTTGAGCTTAATAGAGGATGATAATTTTCCAGACTACATCGACTCTGTTTATCTTATAGGACATATAAGATCTTATGCAAGATTCTTAGATTTGAATGAAGAAGAAATTATAAAAAACTTTAAAATTCAAACATCTTATAATAAAAATGATAAAATCAAAGAGATTGCTAAACCCATAAAATCAGATTTTTTCTTTTCTATTCCTAAGTCATTTGCATTATGTTCGATAATAGTAATAGCTTCAAGTTTTTATTTTATATTTTTTCATCAAAATGATTTTAATAGGAATTTTGCAATTACTCCAGATATACCCGAAAATTTAATTTCTAAAATTGAACTAGAAGAAATGAATATTATCCTATTACAAAATGAAAAAAATTTTCAAAAAAATGAAAATATTAAAAAAGAAAGTTTGATAAAAGTTAATCCAAATAAAGAAATAGAAAAAATTAGTTCTTCAAGCGCAATTGCTTCAACAGCTGATAAAAATTCTATTTTTGATGATAAAATTATTACTTTAAAATTTATAGACTCTACTTGGATACAATTAAGAGATAAACAAGATAATATAATTTTTAGTAAGCTAATGAATCAGAATGAAGAATACACTTATAATTTATCTAAAAATTTTAACCTTACAGCAGGTAATGCTGGTAATATAATTGTTTCTATAGATGGAGTAGTTAAAGGAAAAGTTGGAAAATTAGGAGAAGTTGTTGAATCTTTAATTATTGATAATAATTTTAATAAATAACTATAAAATGGAACGTTCGTATCAAAAAATTGATAGACGTAAAACACGTACTATAAATGTTGGAGGTTTAAAAATTGGAGGTAATAATCCAATATTAGTTCAAACTATGACTAATACACCTACTGTTGATATTAAATCTACTTTAGCTCAGATAAAAAGAGTTACAGATATTGGCGCTGATATAGTGAGAGTGTCTGTTCCAGATAAAAATTCAACAGATGCTTTAAAAGAAATTTGCAAGGAATCCCAGGTACCTATTATTGCCGATATTCATTTTCATTATTTAAGAGCTGTAGAGTCAGCTAAAAATGGCGCATCCTGCTTAAGAATTAATCCAGGTAATATTGGTTCAAAAGAAAAGATTAAAGAAGTGATCAAAGCAGCTAAGGATAATGAGTGCTCTATTCGAATAGGCGTAAATGGTGGAAGTTTAGAAAAAAAAATACTTGAAAAATATTCTGAGCCTAACCCTGATGCTCTTATTGAAAGTGCAATAAATAATATAAAAATTTTAGAAGACCATGATTTTTTTAATTTTAAAATAAGTGTAAAGGCCTCAGATATTTTTTTAGCTATTAAATCTTATGAAGGTTTATCTGAACTTTGTGACTATCCTCTTCATCTTGGTATAACGGAGGCAGGCGGAAGAAGAAGTGGATCTGTTAAATCTTCTATGGGTATTGGCCAATTGTTACTAAAAGGAATAGGTGATACTATAAGAGTATCTCTATCTGATGAGCCAGAAGAAGAAGTGAGAGTAGGTTATGAAATACTAAAAAGTCTAGATATTAGAAATAGAGGAGTTAAAATTATCTCTTGTCCATCATGTGCAAGACAACAATTTCCTGTTATAGAAACAGTTAAAAAACTAGAATCTTCTTTGGAAGATATAAATGTGCCTATAACAGTATCTATAATTGGATGTGTTGTTAATGGTCCTGGAGAAGCAACAATGACACAATTAGGAATTACAGGAGGAGGTAATGGCACTCATATGATATATATTAATGGCAAAAAAGATCATAGAATTAGCAACAAAGAACTTCCTTCATACTTAGAGAGCATTATAAGAAAAAAAGCTGATGAAATTATGGATATAAAAAAGAGTCAGTTATGAAAATTACACCAATAAGAGGAACTCATGATTTTTTTGGGCAACAAGTTTTAAAGTACAGAGCTATTCAAGATTTAATCAGTCATTATTCTAGAATTTACAATTTTGAAGAGATTATTACTCCTATTTTTGAATCAACAGATTTATTTAAAAAACCATTAGGTGAAAATAGCGATGTAGTTCTTAAAGAAATGTATACCTTTAAAGATAAAAATGAAGATTTGATTACTTTAAGACCAGAATATACTACACCTATGATAAGAGCAGCAATAAGTAACAATCTTTTAGAAAAACTTCCAAAAAAATTATATGGCATTGGTCCAATGTTTAGGAGAGAGAGGCCTCAAAAGGGAAGATACAGACAATTTAATCAAATTAATTTTGAGATACTTGGAACTCATGATGTATCATCTGATATAGAGTTAATTATTTTAGCAAATAGTTTTTTACAAAATCTACTTCCTGATAAAAAAATTAATTTATTTATAAATTCTTTGGGAGATAAAGATACTTTATCTAAATTTAGTTCAGCTTTAAGTAAATATTTTAGAGAAAAAAAAGAAAAATTATCGGAGGAATCTCAAAATAAGATTATTTCTAATCCTATAAGGATCTTAGACTCAAAAGATCCTATGGATGTTGAAATTAATTTAAATGCGCCAAAAATATCTGATTTTTATTCAAATGAAGCTAATGAAAAATTTTCTAATATTCAAAAAATATTAAAAGATATGTCTATTGATTTTTCTATAAATAAAAATTTAGTAAGAGGACTTGATTATTATTGTCATACTGTGTTTGAATTCAAAACATTAGATTTAGGTTCACAAGATACCTTGATTGGTGGTGGCAGGTATGATGGTTTAACAAAATTGCTTGGGGGCCCTGATATTCCTGGAGTAGGTTGGGCTGGAGGTATAGAGCGTTTAATTATGCTAATGGATGATATAAAATCATTACAAAAAAAAATCCATCTAATTATTATTAATGAATCTTTTAGAGAATATGGACTTAAAGTTGCTAATCAACTGCGAAAGGAAAATATTAATATTCATTTTGATTATAAATACAATTTAAAAAAATCTTTATCTTATGCTAATCAACTTGGTGTTAGATATGCAATAATTATTGGAGAAGAAGAAGTTCAAAAAAATATTTGTACGTTAAAAGATTTAAATAGCAATGTTCAAGAAAAAAAAACAATAGAGAATATCATTAAAGATTTAAGCTAATGAAAGATTTTAATTTGCAACTTGAAGCAATAATTACTAAGCATAAATTGATAGAAAAAAAACTATCTAATCAAGATACATTTAAAACAAATGAAATAATTGATTTAAATAAGGAATATTCTGAAATTACTCCAATAGTTGATTTAATTAACTCATTTAATAGAAATAATAATGAATTAAAAAATCTTGAAGAACTTTTAAAAGATCAAGATCTTTCTATTAGAGAAATGGCAGAGGAAGAGATCAAACAAAAAAAAATAATTCTGAAAAAATTAGAAGAAGATTTATTAAAATCTTTGATACCCAAAGATATTAATGATGAAAAAAATTCTATATTAGAGATAAGAGCAGGGACTGGAGGAGATGAAGCATCTCTTTTTGCAGCAGACTTATTTTCAATGTACCAAAAATATTCTGAGTTAAATTCATGGAAATTTGACATCCTATCAATATCAGAAACTGGTCTAAAAGGAATTAAAGAGGTCATATGTAATATTTCTGGAAAAAATGTTTTTTCAAAATTAAAATATGAATCAGGAGTTCATAGAGTTCAAAGAGTGCCTACAACAGAAAATAGTGGCAGAGTTCACACGTCTGCTGCTACAGTAGCAGTATTACCTGAAGCTGAAGAAATTGACATTCATATAGAAGAAAAAGATTTGAGAATAGATGTTTTTAGATCTAGTGGACCAGGAGGACAATCTGTTAATACCACAGATAGTGCTGTAAGAATTACTCATATACCTACTGGCATAGTAGTTTCTCAGCAAGATGAAAAATCACAACATAAAAACAAGGCTAAAGGCTTGAAAATTTTAAGATCGAGAATACTAGATAAAGAAACACAAATAAAAAACCAAGAAAGAGCTAAAAATAGAAAATCTCAAGTTGGGTCTGGTGATAGATCAGAAAGAATTAGAACATATAATTTCCCACAAGGAAGAGTATCTGATCATCGCATTAATCTTACTCTTTATAATTTAACAGAGATTTTAGAGGGTCAATTAAATGATTTAATAACACCTTTAAGCGCGGATGATGAATCTAAAAAATTAGCAGAATTAAATAATGAATAATTTTTTATATTTACACTTAAAAGAATTAAAGAATTATTTTGATTTTCCAGAATTAGAATTAAGAGTTTTGCTAAATAAAGCATCCACTATTGATAAAGAAATTTTTTTTAGTAATTTTAATATTGAACAAATCGACTTTCAAATATTTAAAGAGTCTTTTGATAGAAGAGTTAAAAAAGAGCCCATATCTAAAATATTTAATTCAAAGGAATTTTGGAAATATGATTTTTATGTTAATAAATTTGTTCTAGATCCCAGACCTGAAACTGAACTTATTATTGAAAAAGTTCTAAATTATTTTCCTAACAAAAATAAGAAATTAAAAATTTTAGATCTATGCACTGGTTCTGGTTGTTTAGCTATTTCTCTAGCTAAAGAATACTTAAATGCGAAAGTAACTGCAACAGATATCTCTTCCAAAGCTCTAAAAGTGGCTCAAATTAATTCAAAAAAAATACATTGTAATAATATTGAATTTATTCAATGTGATCTTTTGGATAAAATTTCAAAGTATGATATTGTTGTTTCAAACCCTCCATATTTATCTAGGTTTGATTACAAAAATGTATCAGATGAGATCAAACTTTTTGAACCTAAGATAGCTTTATTTGCTAAAAACAATGGATATGAATTTTATAATAGATTAGCTAGTTTATTACCTAATATTATTTCAAAAAAAAGTATGATTTTTATAGAAATAGGTCATTCTCAAGCTAAAAAATGTATAGAAATCTTTGAATCGAGCAAATTAAAATGTCTAGAACTCTTTAGAGATTATCAAAATTTAGATAGAGGAATAATATTAAATAAAACTTGATAATTTATTTATTTTATATAATCATTAAATTGTATTAATTTTTTGAAAACTGATTAAGTTTTAAAGTTTTCCTAATAATTTTAACTAAAATATTATGTATACAAAGAAAAATGGAAGAGTTTCATATAGATCAGGCAAAAGGTCTAATTTTAAAAGAAACAATACTTTTATAAATAAGTCGAGAAACAAAGGAAATGTTACTCAGCAATATAATAAGTTCCTTAAACTTGCAAAAGAAGCATCTTCTTCTGGAGACAGGATACAATCTGAGTTATATTACCAATATACTGATCATTATTATAGGGTCATGGTAGAGTTGGGAATTTCATTTGAAGAACATGATGGACCTGACAACAAATCGATTGAAAATAAATCTCTTGAAGTTGAAGAAAAAGCTTCCTCAAAAGAAGAAGATTTGTCAGAAGAAAAAAGTATTAATTCTCAAGAAGATTCACTAGTAACTTCTAAGGAAGATTTAGAATCTATTGAATCAATTCCTTTTATTTCTGATCCTCCTAAAAAGAAAAGCACAAAAAGAAAAAAAGCTTCAGTTTAATTATTCATATAGTGAATATAAATGTCTTGCATAAATATCTTTTATATTTTTTTTAAATTTTTGTAATTCTGAACCTTCAAGTATTTTGCCAGATGGTAGCTTTAGTTTCATAGGATTAATTTGCTTATTTTGAAATATTATTTCGTAATGTAGATGGGGCCCTGTTGAATTACCAGTATTTCCTACATAACCAATAATTTCACCTTGATTAACTCTAGCTCCTTTGTAAATTTTTTTATTATATCCAGATAAATGAGCATAAGCTGTTTTGTATTCATTATTATGTCTTATTCTAATATATTTTCCATAACCTCCATTACGACCAACAAATTCAACTACACCATTACCTCCAGCGTACACAGGTGTGCCTATAGGTGCAGCAAAGTCTACTCCTTTATGTAGTTTATTGTAACCTGAAATTGGATGTTTACGCATACCAAAGTTTGACGATAGTCTAGCACCATCAATAGGTGTTTTAAGTAAAGACTTTTTTACATTTTTACCATCTCTATCAAAATAATCTATATATCCATCTTCAGTAAAAAAAATAAAATATTCTAAATCTTTATTTTCAATTTTTAAATTTATATACTCTATATCACCATATTCTATTGTATTTCTTTTAACATTAATCAATGTTTCATATAATATTTCAAATATAGTATCTTTTTTTATATCTCTTTGAAAATCAATATCAAAACTATACAATCTTATAGCTTCAGCTAAAACTGCTAAAGGTAAGCCAGCTTTTATACCATCTTGATAGAGTGATGAAGATATTTTAAATTTTAAAGATTTAAAATCCTTTTCTATTTCAATATTTTCCTCATGTAGAGTTATAGAATTTTGTTTAATATGCAAAACTAAATCTTTGTTAAAACTAATGGGCAATATCATTTTTACTATTTCTTTTTGATTATTTTCATACAAATAAATTTTTTGTCCAATACTTAAATATTTGAGATTAAATTTTTTATTTAAATTTTGAATTATCAAATTTTCTTTCTGTTTATCAAAATAAGGATTAATAATTTTAGAAAAAGTGTCATTTTTTTTTACTATAATTAATTTCTCTTTTAGCTTTTCTTCTTTAATAGGAAGTGATTGATTATTATCAATTTTTTTACTATCTATCTTCTTGATTTTTTCTTCTTCTACAAAATCATTTTCTTGAGTTTCCATAGGTTTAGTAAAATTAATGTTTTGATTAAAATTATTTAGATCACTTAAACCTTGAAAGAATGAATTAACTCCAAATATTATCAATATAAAAAAAAATATTATTTTAAAAAAAGAAAAACTTTCTACATTCATTTAACTATAGATATTTAGAATTAAAATAGATTAGAGGTTTTTTTATATTATCAATTTGAATTTCTAGAATTTTACAAATGAATAAAAAATGATCTCCTTCTTTTATCACTTTATTTTTTTTACAATGTAAATTTGCCACACAATCTTTTATCATAGGGGCAGAATTTTTTTTTGTAAGTATATATTCTGTATTATTCCAACTTGAATTTTTTAAAGAAAAGTATCGAGATATATCCTTTTGTTTGTTTGAAAGTAAATTAATACCTATATTTTTAGCATTTAAATACTTTTCTATAGAAGAAGATTTTTTGTCTAAGGAAAACAATACTAGAGGAGGCTTTAAAGATAAAGCAGCAAAAGAATTTACAGTTTTGCCTAACATAACTCCATTTTTATTTATTGTAATGATAGTTACACCTGTTGTAAATTTTGATAGTGATTTTCTAAAAAGTATTGAATTAATTTTTTTCATTTAAAACCTTTTGCATATAAATTGCATCTATCCATTTGTCTTTTTTAAATCCAACTTTTTTTAATATGCCTATTGTCTGAAAACCATTTTTTTTATGTATTTGTATAGATGACTCAGAGTCAAAATTTCCAATTACTGCAATTATATTTTTTATATTAGGATTTTTTTTGGAAGCTTCAAGTAATTCTAATAATAAATCATTTCCTATACCCATACCTTGATATTTATTATCTACGTAAATGCTATTTTCAAAAGTGTGTTTATAACCACTTTTAGCTCTAAATTTATTTAAATAGACGAAACCTACTATTTTATTATCTTTTTTGGCCACTAAAAAAGGTAAGTCTAATTTAATAATCGATCTATATAATTCAAAAAATTCATCATATGACATTTCTTCTTCTTCAAAATTTGCTAATCCAAAATTAATATAATAATTATAAATATCCAAAATTTGAAGAATATCTTCTTTTATAGCTTTTTCAATTTTAATTAAATTATTCAAAATAAATGTTTTATGTTTATTTTGTAATATATAATAAAAAAAACTATTCTACAAAAATTTCTTTTTGTTTTGTTATCCAATTATTGGTCATCATTTCATAATCTTTAGATAAGGTATATTTTTTTATTCTTAAGTCAGTTTTTTGAGGTGTTTTTTCAAATAAATTTAAATCTAGTCCGTCATTTAAGATTGACTGAATTGACGATCTGGATCCAATAATATTGGGAATATATTTACAAATTTCTTCATATGAAATTCCACCTAAATTATTTTGATAGGCTATTTCGAGTGAAATAATATGATGCAAGATTGATTTATAAAAAAAATTCTCACCTTTGTTTATTCCTAACGAATATTCATATAACTCAGTTTTTTTTCGCTTTATTGCATTTTGTAAGTTCATAAATTCTCCTCATCTAAAATTTAAGAAAGAGGCGGTTAAAACCACCTCTTTTTATTTTAATATATGTCTAATCTCTAATGGAGTAGGCCATTACTCCTACTTCAGCTTTATCAGTGCCAAGTTTTTCAGCTTCTTCACTAATTCTAATACCCATAGAAATTTTCATTAAATACCAAACAATAAATGCAATAACGAAAACAAAAATATTAATCCAAAGGATACCATAAATTTGAGAACCAAAATTTGCTCCTGAATTTGTAAGAGGAACAGCTAATGTGCCCCAAATACCAGCAAATCCATGAACTGGAATAGCTCCAACCACATCATCAATTTTAAGTTTTATTAATAACAAAGTGCCGTAATAAACGACTAGTCCACCAATACCTCCAATGATGATTGCCATAATAGGAGAAGGTGTAAGAGGCTCAGCTGTTATAGCTACAAGTCCACCTAACGCACCATTAAGCATCATTATAACATCAGTTTTGCCACCTACGACTCTAGAAATACCTGCACAAACCATTACACCTGCGCAAGCAGCTAAGTTAGTATTTATGAAAATAGTAGCTACAGAAGTTGAATCATCGAAAGATCCCAAAGCTAATTGTGATCCACCATTAAAACCAAACCAACCTAACCATAAAATAAATACTCCTAAAGTTGCTAAAGGTATTGAGGAACTAGCGAAAGGCGCCATTGCTTTAGGATCACCTGAATCAGTAAATCTTCCAAGTCTTGGACCTAGAAGTATTGCTCCTGCAAGAGCTGCAGCACCTCCAGCACTATGAACTAATGTTGAGCCAGCAAAGTCAGAAAAACCAGCAGCTGCAAGATGGCCTCCACCCCATTGCCATCCCATTTCAATTGGGTAAATAATGCCAGCTAAAATTGCACAGAATAAAAAGAATGGCCAAATTTTAATTCTTTCTGCCATTGTTCCTGAAACAATAGAACAGGTTGTTGCACAAAAAACCATTTGGAAAAACCAGTCAGAACCATCTGAATATCCTTTTTCTATTGAGCTTGCATCACTCCAAGGAAGAAAAGTACCAATAAACCCTCCTTCAGGGATACCGTATGCTAAGTTATATCCAATAAACCAAAACATTATTCCAGCAATAGAATATAAGCCTATATTTTTTGCAGCTATTGTAGCAACACTTTTTGATGTAACCAATCCTGATTCTAGCATGGCAAAACCAGCTGCCATCCACATTACTAAAAAACCTCCTATCAAAAACAAGAGAGTGTTTAAAATATAGGAAACTTCTGGATCAACTGCTGCAAAAGCAGATGAAGATAGTAAAGTAAAGCCTATAAATAAACCAAAAAAAGAAAATTTATTCATTATTATTCTCCATAATAAAGTTCACTAAACATAACTAACCACTAGTTATGTGTTACTTTTCATGCGTAGCTATGGAAATTATAATAATAAGATCCGCGTTCCTTCGGTATAAACCTACTTCCGATTCTCAAATATTTATGAGAATTGAACGATTTTATAACTTTGCATGCGTTCCTTCAACTTTCGTCTACTTCCGTCCTTAAAAATAAAATTTTAAAGATGAACGATTAAAAAAGTTTTTATTATAAAAAATTTAATAATTCAAGAGTAAAATAAATATTTTATTATTATTTATTAATAGTAATAAAACTTAAATATTACTAAGGACTTTTAACATTGAAGTAGATATATCATATTAATATTTAGGGTGCGTAGCTCAGCGGTAGAGCACTGCCTCGACACGGCAGGGGTCACAGGTTCAATCCCTGTCGCACCCACCATAGAAGGAAAGATTTTCTTATCTTTTTTCAGTGATGTCTCATTCAGATTATTATTTTATGGTTAATTCTGCAACTTCATTTGGACATTATTTTGATAAATGTTTTCTATCTTTAAAACTTTGATATTCTAGAATTGATGGAAAAGTATTTTTGAAATGATGTTTCTGATAAAATCTTTTTGTAATTTTCATTGAGTTAACTTTCATATTAGTATCATTATATGGATTTTTAAACTCATAAGGTGGTTGATAATCATCTCTCGCAAATTTTGAAGGATTAATACTTTTGCCCCATTTTGATAATATATATTGTCTATTTAATAAAATAGTTTCTTTTATATTTGAATTAACTGACCTGCTTAATCCTAAATTTTTACTATTATCATGCCCAAGATTATTAATATTTATATTATTTAAGATGCACCTTTGTTTGTAATCTGCATCTTCACAATAAACATCTATACAATTTTCATCAAAAAAACCTATTTTTTCAAAAACATTTTTATGAATACAAAATGTTGAAAATTCAAAAAAAGGTTTAAATACGCCGCATATATTTTTTTCATCAGTTTCATCATAGCACTTTTTTAACAATTCAAAGCTTACATTTGCATCGTCTTGACCAATTATAATTTTTTCTAACTTTAGAAAATTAAATGCAATTAGGCATATCAAGT
>CACFOQ010000014.1 GCA_902567855.1 uncultured Alphaproteobacteria bacterium | reverse complement strand
ATTAAATTTAGAATTTTGATGTATGTTTTGAGCTATTAGCTTCTTTCCAACACCAACCATTCCAGAAATTAAAATTCGAGAATTAGATTGAGAAATTTTAATAATATTTTTCTTTATTTCTTGAATGAAATTTGATTTTCCTATCAAAGGAGTTTTAGGGTTAACAAGAGATTTTAGTTTAGTATTTTCTTTTATAAGAAGAGCAGATTCAATAGCTCTTTTACAAGTAATAGTCAGTTTATCACTATTAAAAGGTTTCTCTATAAAATCATATGCACCGTTTTTAATAGCATTAACTGCCATATCAACTGTTCCATGACCACTAATAATAATAACGGGTATTAAAGAATTTTGTTCTTTAAAATTTGATAATAGTTCAATACCATCTAAGTCACTATTACCTAACCAAACATCTAATATTATTAAATCAGGATTAAATTCTTTATATGCCTTTAATGCTGCAGACGAATTATTTGCTACTTTACATTTAAAAGATTCATCCTCTAATATTTCAGAAATTAAAAAACAAATATCATTTTCATCATCAATTATTAGTACTTTAGACATTAGGTTTTCTCAAATGTAATTAGACTAGTAGTTCCTGCCATATCTTTATTTTTATGTATTTTAATTATACCATCATGATCTTCAATAATTTTTTTTACTATTGATAATCCCAAACCAGTGCCTTTGTCTTTGGTAGTGAAATAAGGTTCAAATATCTTTGAAATTTTTCTTTCATCTATTCCTACCCCATTATCTATTGTCGAAATTGTAATATTGTTACTTGTTTCTTCTATTTTTACTGAAATTGATGGATTAGGAATATTTATTACAGCTTCTACAGCATTCTTTATGATATTATTAAGTGCCTGAGAAATTTGAAAACTATCAAATTGAAAATATATATCTTTTTTTGGCAAAAATATTTTCATATTAATTTTTGGATAAGAGTCAGCAAATAAATTAAAACAATTTTTTAAAATTTTTGATAAATTATCTAATTTTACTTCAGCTTCTGGCATACGTGCAAAAGATGAGAATTCATCCACTAATTTACCTATATCATCAACTTGTTTTGATATTGTATTAGTTAATTTTTCAATTTCTTCTTTTTCCAAGTTATCATTTTTAATCTTTTTTTCTATTCGCTCAGCTGATAACTTAATTGGAGTAAGTGGATTTTTTACTTCATGAGCAATTTTTCTAGCTATGTCTGACCAAGCAGCATGTTTTTCAGCTAAAATCATTGAAGTGGTATCATCTATTGTAACTACATAGCCAGATATAGTCTTTTCATTTAATTCTTTTATAATTCTTAAATTAAGGTTTCGGTTATTATTATTAATATTAATCTCAAATTGCAAATTTTCTATTAATCTTTCTGATTTTTCAAAGTTTAAGAATAAATTTCGCCATTCTGGAAATACTTCTAAAAAATTTCTTTTATCAATATCTAATTCCTTTTTGCCCAAAATTATTAAAGCAGACTGATTATATAAATTGATTTTAAAATCCTTATCAACAGAAATTACACCTATGCTTAATAAACTTAAAATAGCTTCAATAAATAATCTTTTTGTTTCATCTGATTCACTTTTTAATAATAATTCGTCTTGTTTAAATTTTATTTCTTCTATCATTTTATTGTAAGAGGTTAAAAGAATCTTTATTTCATCAAATTGATCTTCTTCAGAAACTTTAGCATTAAAATTTCCTTTAGATATTTCATTAGCAGAATCTATAAGATTACTAATAGGCTTAGATAGTCTTCTGGCAAAATTAAAACCTATTAAAACTGCTATCAAAATAAAACAGAGAGAGAAAAGAACAAAAATCATTGAAAATGTTATTTGAACTCCTGAACTTTCTTCTTCTTTTGTTGTATATATTTTATAAGCTAATTTTGTATTTGCGATATGATCCCAAATATTTTGATTTAATTGTCTATTAACTTGTAAAAAAACATCATTAAGAAAAGTTATTTTTTTATATGCTGAAATAGAATTGTTATTTTGCTGAAAAATATAAACTTGATTTTTATCTAGAATATCAAAAGTTGATATATTGGGTTTTGTAAAATTAATAATTTCTTTATCTTTAAAACTCAGATAAACCTCACCTTCTCTATTAAAAATATAAATGTTTGATATTGTTCTTAAGTTAATAAATTCATTCAAAACTCGCTCAATTGAATTAACTTGAATTTCATTATTTTTTGAAGTTTTGTATATTTCTCTTAAAATTAATTGTGTATCAGAAATGATTTCATCTTGAATTTCTTTTTCGTAATCTTGTGCTACAATATTAGAATTAATTACCGCATCTTTTACAGCTCCACTATACCAAGCTCTAAATTCTAAATTAAAAAATAATGAAGTAATTATAAATATGCCTATTGATGGACCAACTGCTAAACCTGTAAATAAATTTATAAATTTTATGTATAATTTAGAGTCATCATATTTTTTTCTTTTATATATAAATATTAATAAAATTTGTCTGATTATTATGCTTAAAAGTATAATTACAAAAACTACATCAATAATTAATAAATATTGAAGATTAATTGGATCTTTAACTAATTGATTATTAGGTAATAAAAGATAAAAAGTAATAGAAAAACTTAAGATAATTAAAACTATCAATAAATAAAATGACAGTTTTGAAAGATGAATAGTTCTAATTAATTGATTTAATTTTTCCATTTAAGATTTCTATAAACAAATTTAAAAATTATATGATAAACTAATAATAGATTTATTTAAAAATAGTATATTTATATGAAAAATGCTTTAATATTACTAGCTGGTGGAACAGGAAAAAGGCTCAACAGCAAGACCCCAAAACAATTTTTAAAAATAGGAAATAGTAATATAATTGAATATTTTTTATATAATTTAGATCCAAAATTATTTGATATTATTGTTATAGCTATAAATGAGCAATATAAAAAAAAATACTTAAATTCTTTAAAATCTAAATTTCACAATCATAATATTAAATTTTCAAAATCAGGTAAAACCCGTCAAATTTCTTCTAAAAACTCTTTAGTATTTTTGAAGAAATTTAATCCTAAAAAAGTTTTAATACATGATAGCGCTAGGCCATTAGTCTCGAACAAAATGATAAAAAAAATTTTAAAGTTACTTGATACTAATGACTCAGCAATTCCTTTTATTGAATCACAAGACTATATGATATCTAAAAATAATAATGATTTAAGTAATGATAGAATATTTAATATTCAGACTCCTCAAGGTTTTAAATATAAAAAGATACTTAAAGCACACCTGCTAAATAAAACCACTAATGCAAGGGATGATTCATCTATTTTAGAAAAAAATAAAACTAAAATTAAAATGTTTAAAGGTGAAAGATACAATATAAAAATAACAAAAAAAGATGATTTGATTTTTTTTAGAAAGATACAATGTAAAATTTTTAGACATGGGATAGGATATGATATTCACAAAATAAATTTTGCTTCAAAGAAAAAATTGATATTATGTGGTTTAAAGATTAACCATAAATCTTTAGTAGGTCATTCTGATGCAGATGTAGGGTATCACGCAATTTGTGACAGCATTTTAGGATCTTTATCATTAAAAGATATTGGCTTTTACTTCAATAATAAAAATCTAAAATGGAAAAATGCAAACTCTGCGATTTTTATGGAATTTTGTAGAAAAAAACTTCAGGAAAAAAATTTTAAAATTGTTAATCTTGATATTAATTTTATATGTGAATCACCAAATATTAATAAATTATCATATCTTATGAAAACTAATATTTCAAAGATTCTAAAAATTCCTAATAAAATAATATCTATAAAAGCTACAACTAATGAAAAAGTGGGTTTGATAGGCAGTGGAAAAGCAATTGCTGCTGAATCTATTGTTCAAATTGTAAATGAATAAAATTATTTCAATATTCCCTACATTATTTGGAATAGGCTATTCACCAATTGCACCTGGTACTATAGGGTCTATCTTTTCAATTATTTTTCTTTATTTTTTGATTAAATTTGTTTCTTATATTTTTTTAGTAATTATATTTTTAATAATTTTTTTTACTTCTTTGAAATTAATAGAGAAATATTCAAATTTATTGAAAAGTCATGATTCATCATCAATAGTAATAGATGAGTTTTTAGGAATATTTTTAATAATTTTATTTTATGATTATTTGAAATTTGCAAATGACTTTATTATGTTTTTATTAATCTTAATATTATTTCGATTTTTTGATATTCTTAAAATTTTTCCAATTAACTGGGTTGATAAAAATATTAAAAACTCATTTGGAGTTGTATTGGATGATTTACTTGCTGGTGTATACAGCATTATAGTTTTATATAGTATCAATGTTTTTATATAAAAAAATTATTAAAACGCTAATTAAAAAAAATATTTCAATAGCTGTTGCTGAATCGTGTACTGGAGGCAAGATAAGTTATTTAATTAGTACAGTTCCAGGTGTATCCAAGATATTTGATGTAGGATTAGTTACATATTCAAATAATTCAAAATTTAAGATTCTGAAAGTGCCTATGTCCATAATTAATAAGCATGGAGCAGTAAGTGAAAAAGTTTCAAGATTAATGGTTAAAAATTTATATTCAATTACAAAAAGTAAAATATGTATTTCAACTACTGGCATAGCAGGTCCAACGGGTAATACGAAGTATAAACCGCTTGGACTTATTTACATTGGAATTAAGTACAAAAGTAAAATAAAGATTTATAAAAAAATATTTAAAGGAAATAGATCAATGTTTCAAAAAAAAGCTAGTGAATTTTGTTTGCAAGAAATTAAAAAATTAATTTAATATTTTTTTGGCTCTTTTTTCAAATGATTCCATCATTTTATTTTCGACTAAAGAATAGAAAACTTCAGATATTTTTTGATGAAAAAAATTTTTAAATTCAAATTTTATATTAAAGTTTACTATTGTTTTATTTTTTTCAATTTTTACAAATTTCCATATTGTGTCTAAATTTTTTAAAGGACCTTCTATATATTGAGTTTTGATTAACAAATTTTTCACATCATAAGTGACAATTGATATAAATTGCTGAGTTGGTAATAATTTATAATTTACAATCATATTAGCTTTTATTGAATTTTTATTTTTTTTTAAAATATTAATTTTTTTGCACCAAGGTATGTAATCTGGATATTTTTCTATATCTAAAACTATATCAAACAATTCTTTAGCATTGTAATTAAACTCAATGGATTTATTGGATTCTTTCATTATTAATGTGATGAAAGATCTTTATTTCTTATTTTTTTTAGTAAAGCAAAATCTTCTGACGCATGATAACTAGATCGAGTTAAAGGAGATGAAGCTACCATTAAAAAACCTTTGGCATAAGCCATTTTTTTATAAGTTTCAAATTCTTCAGGTGTCACAAATTTTTCTAATTTAGCATGTTTTTCAGTAGGCTGAAGATACTGCCCTATAGTTAAAAAGTCCACGTCCGCAGATCTTAAATCATCCATAACCTGATATATTTCTTCTTTACTTTCTCCTAAGCCTACCATCAAACCTGATTTAGTAAAAATAAAAGGGAAATTTTTTTTAATATCATTAAGCAGTTTCAAACTAATAAAGTATCTTGAACCAGGTCTAATTGTTGGATAAAGCCTTGGAACAGTTTCTAGATTATGATTAAAAACATCAGGTAAACCTTTTGATAAAATATCTTGGGCTTTATTTTTCTTATAAAAATCAGGTGTAAGAATTTCTATAGTAGTTTTAGGACATAATTCTCTCAAAGATTTAATAACATTTACAAAATGCTGAGCACCTCCATCATCTAAATCATCTCTATCAACACTTGTAATTACTACATGTTCTAAATCCAGATCTTTTACAGTGTTTGATATTTTATATGGCTCAAATTTATCTATGTTATTAGGTTTACCTGTTTTAACATTACAAAAAGCACAGGCTCTTGTGCAAGTATCTCCAAGTATCATGAAGGTAGCATGTTTTTTTTGCCAACATTCAGATATATTTGGGCAAGCTGCTTCTTCACACACTGTAATAAGATGATTTTTTTTAACTATTTTTTTAGTTTTTTCAAATAAACTAGAAGTTGGAGCTTTAACTCTAATCCAGTTAGGTTTTTTAGGTATAGGGTTAGACTTTTTATTTACTTTTTCAGGATGTCTAACTGTCATTATATTATCTTCATATCGTTACTCATTAACCATAAATCAAATGGATCTTCAATAATATCATTAAAATCCTTTAATAGTTTTGCTGCCACCGCACCATCAAGAACTCTATGATCTGCAGATAAAGTTGATTTTAACTTATTTGTGATTACAACTGCTTCATTTTCAACACTTGGAACCTTTCTAATAGCGCCAACAGCAAGAATTGAGGATTGAGGTGGGTTAATTATTGCTGAAAATTCAGTAATTCCAAACATACCAAGATTTGAAATTGAAATAGTTCCTCCATTATATTCCTCAGGAAGTAAACTCCCTTTATTAGCTTTCTTAACTAATTGTTTGATTTCTATGGATATTTCCACAAGACCTTTTTGATCTGCATTTTTAATAATAGGAGTAATCAATCCTTCTTTTAATGCAACAGCAATAGATACATCTATCGACTCATATTGTATTATCCTACCATTAGACCACGATACATTAGTAGCAGGATTTAAAGATTGTGCTTGAGCTAAGGCTTTAACCAAAATATCATTTATTGAAATTTTTTCATTTAAATTTTCGTTAATCTTTTTTCTCATTTCAATAAGTTTATCCGTATTAGATTCTATAGATAAATAGAAATGAGGAACATTTTGTTTAGTTTCAGTAGTTCTTTTAGCAATAACTTTTCTAATTGAACTAGGAGAATAATAATTATCATTTGTTTTTTGATTAAATTTATTTGTGATATTAAGATCTTTCATTATAATTCTGCCATTTGGCCCTGAACCTTTAATATTATCTAAATTAATTCCATCTTCTTTAGCTATTTTTTTAACAATTGGCGAAGCTTTAATTTGATTATTAGATAGCTTATCTTCGTTAACTGTTTTTATATTTTTATTACTTGTTTGATATAATATTTTTTCCTTAGAAATTTCTTCATTATTATTTATTTTTTCTTCAGTTTTAATAAAATCATCAGTATTTTTTATATCATCTTTTTCTTTATCTTCTCCATCAAGTACTGCTATAGGAGAATTTACAGGGACTGATTCTGTCCCCTCTTTTATAAGTAGTTTTGTTACAGTTCCTTCATCAGCAGATTCAATTTCCATTGTAGCTTTATCAGTTTCTATTTCCGCTATTACATCTCCAGAACTAACTTTATCTCCTTCTTTGACTAGCCACTTTGACAAATTTCCTTCTGTCATAGTGGGTGATAAAGCTGGCATTAAAATTTTAATAGACATAAAATTTTAAATATAGCAGATTTTTTTAATAGCAGAAATAATGTCTTGTACTTGAGGTAAGTATTTTTTTTCTAGAACACTAGAATAAGGCATAGGTACATCAGCGCTATTAACTTTAATAATAGGAGAGTCTAAATAATCAAAAATTTCTCTTTGTACAATATTTACAATTTCGGAGCCAACACTTGCGAAAGGCCAGGACTCTTCAACAGTTATAAGTCTATTAGTTTTCTTTACTGAATTTAAAATAGTATCGGAGTCTAAAGGTCTAATTGTTTGCAAATCAATAATTTCAACATTTATATTATATTCTTTCTTTAAAATTTCTGCAGCTTCTAAAGATTTTGAAACCATAATCGAATATGTAACTATTGTAGCGTCTGTACCTTCTAAAGGTATATTAGCAACGCCTAAAGGAATATCAAAATTAGTATCTTCAGGTACATCCATTTTTTGATTATATAAAATTTCATTTTCTAAAAAAATTACAGGGTTATCATCTTCAATAGATGATTTTAATAACCCTTTAGCGTTGAATGCGTTAGATGGAACTACAACTTTTAATCCAGGACAATGTGAATACCAACTAGAAAAATCTTGACTATGTTGAGCAGCAACTTGTGATGCAGCACCATTAGGGCCTCTAAAAACAATTGGACAATTAATTTGTCCTCCAGACATATATAAAGTTTTGGCAGCAGAATTAATTATTTGATCAATAGCTTGCATAGAAAAATTGAATGTCATAAATTCAACAACTGGTCTCAATCCTTTAAAGGCACTTCCAACCGCTAATCCAGTAAATCCATGTTCAGAAATAGGTGTATCAAGAATTCTAGAAGAACCGAATTCATCAAGAAGACCTTGAGTAACTTTGTAAGCACCCTCATATTCACCCACCTCTTCCCCTATAACAAAAACTGAATCATTTTTTCTCATTTCTTCAGCAATTGCATCTCTAATAGATTGTCTCATAGTAATAGATTTATAATTAGAAAATTCAAATTTTTTATTTTTTTGATTTTTTTGAATTAAATTTAAATCTGGTTCTTCAGTAGTTTCATCTTTTTTTTCATTATTTAGAGAATCTACTTTTAAGTTTTCATTTTTATTGTGATCATTAGTCATAACATTTGAATCATCTTTATTATCTGATGATAGATCTTTATCTTCTCCATCAAGTACTGCTATAGGAGAATTTACAGGGACTGATTCTGTCCCCTCTTTTATAAGTAGTTTTGTTACAGTTCCTTCATCAGCAGATTCAATTTCCATTGTAGCTTTATCAGTTTCTATTTCCGCTATTACATCTCCAGAACTAACTTTATCTCCTTCTTTGACTAGCCACTTTGACAAATTTCCTTCTGTCATAGTGGGTGATAAAGCTGGCATTAAAATTTCTATACTCATAACTCTACAAATAAACGTTAGTAAATAATTCTTTCTCTTCAGGAAATGGGCTATCAATTGCATATTGAGCTGCATCCTTAATTTCTTTTATTATTTCTGAATTAATTTTTTCTAAATCATTTTTAGATAATATTTTTTTCTTTAATATTTCCTTCGCTGCTAGATTTATAGGATCATTAACTTTATAGGATTCTAACTCTTCTTTGGTTCTATATTTTGCCGGATCAGACATTGAATGACCTTTATATCGATAAGTTTGTACCTCAAGTATATAAGGACCTTTTCCACTACGTACATAATCACCTGCTAATTGAGCAGCTTCAATTACTCTAAATACATCCATACCATCTATTTTTTTACCTTTAATTCCAAATGCCTCTCCTCTTTTGAATAAATCTTTACCAGCAGAAGCTCTGTCGACTGAGGTTCCCATACCATACATATTATTTTCAATTATGTATAAGACAGGTAATTTCCATAATGATGCTAAATTAAATGCTTCAAAAACTTGACCATTATTCATAGCTCCATCACCAATATACGTTCTGCATATTTGTTTTTCTTTTCTATATTTATGAGTAAATGCTATTCCAGTACCTATTGGTACTTGTGCCCCAACTATACCATGACCACCATAAAAATTATTTTTTTTTGAAAACATATGCATTGAACCACCTTTGCCGTTGGAATATCCAGTTTGTCTACCTGTAAGTTCGGCCATGATTTTCTTTGGCTCCAAACCTCTTGCTATCATATGTCCATGATCTCTGTACGTAGTAACAACACTATCATTATTTTCTATAGTCATAAGCACTCCAACCACTACAGCTTCTTGACCGATATAAAGGTGACAAAAACCTCCTATGTGTCCCATTCCATATAATTGAGCTGCCCTTTCCTCAAATCTTCTTATTTGAAGCATTTTTGTATAGATTTTGATGTAATCTTCTTTTTTAAATTTATTTTTCATTTGTAAATTTTTGTAAATATTTACTAATAAATCAGTAAATTTTTGTCAATATAAATCAATTAAATTTTATTAAAATCTCATCTGAGTCAATAAATCCGGTATTTTCTCTAATTTTTTCATCCAAAAAATCTAAATCAAGACTATTAGTTTTTAATCTATTAATTCTATCAATTAAATAATTATTACTTTTCTCAAGTTTAGTAAAATTAATATTTAGATTATGATTAGTTTTACTCACTTTTAAATATGATATTATCCCTCTGTCACCATTTATTAAAAAATAAAATAAATAAAAAAAAATAAAAAAAGAAATTATTAATAATAAAAAAAGTGATATTTTTTTTTTTAAAGCCAAGGATTTATTCATAAAAATAAAGTAAATATATTAAATCAAAAAGTTTATGACTTTGTCAATTAATTAAAATATTTCTTCCAGCATAATAGCACTTATTATCTAAAATCTCTTCAATTCTAATTAATTGGTTATATTTTGAAGTTCTGTCAGTTCTGCTTAAGGAGCCGGTTTTTATTTGACCTGCAGAAGTAGCAACAGATAAATCTGCAATAGTAGTATCTTCTGTTTCTCCAGAACGATGGGAAATAATACAGCTATAATTATTTTTTTTCGCTAAATTAATAGCATTTATTGTCTCAGTAAGTGTGCCAATTTGATTAAGTTTAACTAAAATTGAATTTGCAGTACCTGTATCAATTCCTTCTTGAAGTCTTCTTATATTAGTAACAAAAAGATCATCTCCAACTAATTGAACATTTTTACCTATTTCATTAGTCAAATTTTTCCACCCATGCCAATCATTTTCTGACATTCCGTCTTCAATTGAATAAATTGGGTAATCTAAAGATAATTTTTTTAAATAATCTATCATTTGATCAGAATTTAAAATTTTATTCTCACCTCTTAAATTGTATTTATTATCATAAAAAAATTCAGTAGCAGCTACATCTAAAGAAATCATAATATCCTTGTTCATTTTAAGACCTGTAGAAAGAACTGATTGAATAATAATTTCTATTACTTCATTTGATGAGTTAATATTAGGTGCAAAACCTCCCTCATCTCCTACATTAGTATTTAGACCCTTTTGTTTTAGTTTAGATTTTAGAGAATGAAAAATTTCTGATCCATATCTAATTGATTCCCTAAAACTAGAAGCTCCTACTGGAGCAATCATAAATTCTTGAATATCAACTTTATTATCTGCATGAGCACCACCATTAATAATATTCATCATTGGTACTGGCATAATATATTGATCTAAATTACCTAAATATTGGTAAAATTCTTTTTTTTCATAAGCTGCAAGTGATTTAGCAAAAGCCAAACTTAGTGCCAAAGTAGCATTTGCTCCTAATTTAGACTTATTTTTTGTACCATCTGTAGAAATTAAAAATTCATCAAAATTTTCAATATTTTTAAATTCTTTGTTAAGTATTTTAGGAGATATTGTTTTAGTTATATTCGACAATGCTTTTAAAACACCCTTTCCTCCATATCTTTTTTTATCTTGATCTCTGAGTTCAATAGCCTCATGCATTCCTGTAGAAGCACCTGAAGGAACAGCTGCTCTCCCAAAAACTTCATCTGATAGATAAATATCGCATTCAACTGTCGGATTTCCACGACTGTCAATAATTTCTCTGGCTTTTACTTCTACAATTTTAGGCATTTGTTTTAGCAATTTTATCAAATTCTTTTAATTTAATTAATAATTTTTTTAAATCTTTCAAATTTATCAT
This sequence comes from uncultured Alphaproteobacteria bacterium, assembly GCA_902567855.1. Lineage (GTDB taxonomy): Bacteria > Pseudomonadota > Alphaproteobacteria > HIMB59 > MarineAlpha5-Bin3. The sequence goes on along the minus strand of CACFOQ010000014.1, from coordinate 19,235 downwards.
GTTTGGACCATCACTAGGAGCATTATCAGGATCATTATGGGTTTCTAAAAAAATTCCTGCTACACCTATTGAAGCTGCAGCTTTGCATAAAGGAGCGATATACTCTCTCTTTCCTCCACTTTTGTCTCCCATTCCCCCAGGTTGCTGAACAGAATGGGTACCATCAAAAATTACTGGATAGTTAAATTGTTTCATTATTTCTAAACTTCTAAAATCATTAACTAAATTATTGTATCCAAAAAAAGTACCTCTTTCTGTAATCAAAATTTTATTATTATTAACTGATTCTATTTTTTCAAAAATATTTTTAACATCTTTTGGGGCTAAGAATTGCCCTTTTTTAACATTAATTATTTTATTAGTTCGGCCAGCAGCTAGTAATAAATCAGTTTGGCGGCATAAAAAAGCTGGTATTTGTAATATATCAATATCATGATTGTCAGTTAATATCTGGCACTGTCTTTCTGTATGTAAATCAGTAATAATAGGACAATTAATTTTAGATTTAATTTTTTTAAATATTGTTAATGCATCTTCTAGTGAGATCCCTCGATTACTTTTGATACTTGATCTATTAGCTTTATCGAAACTGGATTTAAAAATAAAATTAATCTTTAATTCAGAGCAAATATTATTAATTTCTTCAGCCATCATTAAAGTATGGTCTTCATTTTCAATTACACATGGTCCAGCAATTAATACAAAAGGTAAATTATTTGCTATGGAAAAATTATTTAAATCTATTTTTATCATTTTTTACAATTTTTAATAAATGAAACAAAAAGTGGATGAGGTTTTAAAGGTCTTGATTTTAGTTCAGGATGATATTGCACTCCTATAAACCATTTATGATTTTTACTTTCCAAAACTTCTGGCAATAATCCATCTGGTGACATTCCACTAAAATCATATCCTTTATTATTAAATTTAGATATAAATTTCTTATTAACTTCATATCTATGTCGATGTCTTTCAGAAATTAACTGTTTATTATAAATAGAATAAATTTTAGAATTTCTTTTGAGTTTAGCTTTGTATGAACCTAGACGCATTGTTCCGCCTTTGTTACTATTTTTACTTCTTTTTTCAACTTTGTTACCCTTAATCCACTCAGTCATTAATCCAATAACAGAATTGGAAGTTTGATTAAATTCAGAAGAATTAGCATCTTTAATATTTAGGACATTTTGAGCAATTTCTATTACAGCTAATTGCATACCTAAACAAATACCAAAAAAGGGAACATTATATTTTCTGGCATATTTTATTGCATCAATTTTTCCTTCAATACCTCTTGCTCCAAAACCTCCAGGAACTAAAATACCATCACAATCTTTAAGTGCTGATATTAATTTCTGTTTTTTTAATTTTTCTGAATTTATCCATTTAATTTTTACATTCACTGAGTTTTCTATTCCACCATGCATTAAAGCTTCACTTAAAGATTTATAACTATCTTTAAGATTAGTATATTTACCTACAACTGCTATTTTAATCTGAGATTTTTGATTTTTAATTTTCTTTAATAAACTATACCAAGGTTTTAAATCTAAAGGATGATTTTTTGATTTATAGCCTAAGTGCTTTAAGAGAGATTCATCTAATCCATACTTAGAGTATAAAGAAGGGACATCATAAATGGAATTAGCATTTAGTGCTGGTATGACAGAATCTTTTTTTACATTACAAAATAATGATATTTTTGTAATAGATTCCTGATCAATAGGTTTTTCTGACCTACACATAATGATATCGGGTTGAATTCCAGCATTAAGAAGTTCTTTGACTGAGTGTTGGGTCGGTTTAGTTTTTAATTCACCAGCAAAGCTTAAGTAAGGAATATAAGTCATATGTATTAAAGCAGAGGATATTTTTTTATCATTTCTAATTTGTCTTATTGCTTCTAAAAAAGGAAGTGATTCAATATCTCCTACAGTTCCTCCAATTTCATAAATTGCAAAATCTTCTTTTTTTAAATCACTATTAATAAATGATTTAATTTCATTTGTTACATGTGGAATTACTTGAATAGTAGCTCCTAAATAGTCGCCTTTTCTTTCTTTCGATAAAACAGTTGAATAAATTTTACCAGAAGAAATACTATCACTTTTTTTAGATGATTGATTAGTGAACCTTTCATAATGTCCTAAATCTAAGTCTGTTTCAGCTCCATCATCTGTGACATAAACTTCCCCATGTTGATAAGGGCTCATGGTTCCAGGATCAACATTTAAATAAGGATCAAGCTTTCTAATTCTTACTTTAAAATTTCTAGATTTTAAAAGTGCGGCTAAAGATGCTGAAGCTATACCTTTCCCCAGCGATGATGCTACACCTCCCGTAATAAAAACAAAATGCATTACGGAATACCCTGATATATAAATGTAATATTATATCAAGATAATTATTTTTAATTATTTTCAGGAATTTCTGGACTATCAGCTGTGCTATTATCTTCTTCAGAAGAAATAGATGGCAATGCTTCTAACACATTTTTGTCAGATCCAACAGAAGCGGCTATAGTTAGCACTACACTCATAATCATAAATAAAGTTGCTGTAATTGCAGTTAATCTTGATAACAAATTAGCTGAACCTCTTGCAGACATCATGCCACCAATACCACCTCCAGTCCCTCCTCCTAATCCCAAACCTTCATTATCTGAGCCTTGAAGTAAAACTAAGGCAACAAGCAATATTGCTAGAATAAGTTGAATGATAATTAATGTAGTCATAGGCCCCTTATATTTAAGTAAAGATTAATAATCAAGCTTTAAGAATTTCTGAAAATTGGTCTGCTTTTAAAGAAGCTCCACCAACTAAAACTCCATCTACATTTTCTAAATTCATAATTTCACTTGCATTTTCAGAATTTACAGAACCTCCATAAAGGAATTTATATCCCTCAACTTCCTCTATATCTTTTTTTAAATATTCATGAATATTATTAATTTCTTGAAGAGAAGGTGTCATTCCAGTTCCAATAGCCCATATTGGTTCATAGGCAATTATAACATTTTCTTTTGATGATTTTTGAGGCAAACTATTAATAACTTGTTCTTTTAATATTTCTTGAGTTTTATTTATTTTTTTTTGTTCTAAAGTTTCTCCAATACATATTATAGGAATAATTTTTGCATCTAATAATAAGCCAGCTTTAATTTTTATATCTTCATTATTTTCATTAAATTCATGTCTTCTTTCAGAATGACCAACAATACAAAATTCACAATTATTTTCTTTTAACATTGATGCACTAATTTCACCTGTATAAGCACCATCTTTAAATTTTGAACAATCTTGGGCACCAAGATACAAAGAGTGTAATTTTGAATGACATTTTTGGAAATATGTAATTGGAGGACAAATAATTCCACAAATATCTGAATCTATGTCTTTCAGGACTAATTTATCAAAATATGCTTCTAAAAAGTCATTTGAGCCATTTAACTTCCAATTCGCAACAATAATTTTATTAAATTCTTTAATTTTAAGCATATTTATTTTCCCTTATATTAAGTAATATTATACAAGCATCGCGATAAAAAATAAATATGTTTAGATTATTAACTAAATCAAAAATTGCTTTCATACTTGCTATATTATTTGGAATTAGCTTGTTTTTTTTTAGAAGCGGCTCAAGATATTCAAATTTTTTTAATTCAGACTCTATTATTGCAAAAGTTTCAGATACAAAGATTTCTACTACTAAATTCACTAGAACAATGGATTTAAATATAAATAAACTTAATTTACAAAGTAAAGATAAAAACGATGGAATTAGAAATTATCAAATATTCTCACTAGCAAATGAAATACTTAGTTCACTAGTTAAAGAAGCATTATTTGAAAATGAGTATGATAAAATTAAATTAAAAATTGATGAAGAGGTAATTGCATTAAATACCAAAAAGCGAATACCTCAATTATATGACTCCAATAATCAATTAAATCAAGATTATTTAAATGATTTTCTAAAACAACAAAAACTTACCATAAAAGATTTAGTTCAAATAATAGAATTTGAAACTAAAGATAAATATTTTAGTGATGCTTTTTTTAATACACAATATCCAGAATATTTTGCAAAAAAAATTAATGAATACAATGAACATGATAGAAAGATTTCTTACATAGCTATAGATATTGAAAATATTTTTATTGATGATTTTTTAAAAAATAATTTTCCAAATATTTCAATAGAATTAAAAGAATATTACGAAAAAAATTTAACAAATTATATGAGTAAAGAAAAAAGAAATGTTGAATTTTTCGTAATAAACAAAAATTTATTAAATGATAATTTTGTACCTACAGATTTTGCAATAAAAGAATATTATAATAATAATAAAGAACTATTCTACCAAAATGAAAAAAGAAGTTTTTTACAATTCAATTTCCAAGAAAAATCAAAAGCTGAGAATTTTTTAAATAAAATAAAAGATTTTAATAAATTAGAGATATTAGAATATTCAAAAAACAATAATATCAGTTTTAATGAATTTAATATGCTTCAAGAAGATCAGATACTAAGTGCATTATCTGAAGAACTATTTAAATTAAATGTTAATGAAACATCAGAAATTATTGAAACATCATTAGCCAAACATATACTAATATTAACAGATATATCATCTTCATATCAATCTGAATTGGATAACGTTAAAAATGAGATAAAAGATATTATTACTAAGGTTGAAACTCAAAATTTTTATAATGATTTATTAAATCAAATTTCTGAAAAAATAACTGATGGTAATTCTTTTAAAACAATAGCTAACTCCCTTAATATGGATATTCGTTTTGTTAATAATTTAACAAGAGATTATAATGAATACGATGAATCTGAAAAAATATTATATCTAAATTTGATTCAATCGAGTTTTGCATCTAATAAAGATTTTGTTAGTGACATAATTAACATTAATGACAATATATCCTATGTTTTTAATGTTAAAAATATCGAAGAATCAAAAGCTCTTGAATTTGAAGATATTAAAAATGATATTTTAAATGATTTTAAAAATTCCAAAAGAATTGAAATAACTAAAAAAGAAATTGAAGAAAATATTAAAAATTCAAATTTTATTTATGATATAGCAATAAGATATAATTTACCAATAAAAGAGAATATTTTAAATATAAATTCAAAACAAATTCCAATTAACTTAACTAAGAAAATCTTTGAAACTAATTTAAATGAAAATACTTATAGTATAACAAATAGAAAATTTTATATTTCTAAAATTGATGAAATAATAATTAAAGAAATAACGAATTTGAATAATGATATTTTTCTTGCTAATAATTTGAGAGATTCTTTTGGACAAGAACTAATGAAAACAAAAAAAATCTCTCCAAATGAGGAGCTAATAAGTGCAATTATTCAACAATACTAATGAGTGATAGTAATAAAGATAAATTTTTTAAAAATTATAATGAAGGTATACCTCAAATAATAAAAAAGGAATTTATTGCAGATATAGAGACTCCAATTTCTTCTCTTATAAAAATTTCTAAAAATGAAGAATATAGTTTTTTATTAGAATCTGTGGAAGGTGGAGATCAGAGAGGGAGATATTCAATTCTAGGTTGTGATCCCGATATTATATGGAAAGTAAACAAAAATAAAGCAAAGGTTACTTCATTAAATCAAGATTTAGATTTATCCTTTTTATCAGAAGATCCTATTAAATCATTGAAACAATTAGTTGACTTTTCCAAAATTAATAAAGAATCTAATTCCTCACCTTTTCCAATACTAGTTGGCTATCTTGGATATCCAATGATTCAATTAATGGAAAAAATTGATTTAAACAACCCTGATGAAATAAATATTCCAGATGCTCTCATGATAAGACCTAAATTAGTAGCAGTTTTTGACAATATTAAAGATACAATAAATATAATGACTTCAATATATCCTATCAAAAAAATAAATGCTGAATTAGCTTTTTCAAATGCTAATGACTATATTAATATTATAATTAAGAAATTAAATAAAGACATTCCTAAAATATCATCTTTTAAAAAAAATAAAAAAATTACTCTAGATTTTAAATCAAATTATACCAAAAAAGAATATTTTCAAATTGTTGATAAAGCTAAAGACTACATAATCAAAGGAGATATTTTTCAAGTAGTGCCTTCTCAAAGATTTAAATCTAATTATAATCTCAGTGCTCAAACTTTATACCGTTCACTTAGAAGATTAAATCCCTCTCCTTTTTTAGTAAATCTTAACTTTAATGATTTTGGTTTAGTGGCTTCAAGTCCAGAAATTTTAGTTAGATTAAGAAAAAACAATATAACTATAAGGCCTATCGCAGGAACAAGAAAAAGAGGAAAAACTATTAATGAAGATATTGTCTTATCAAAAGATTTGTTGAATGATGAAAAAGAAATTGCTGAACATTTAATGTTACTAGATCTTGGAAGAAATGATGTTGGAAAAGTAGCTAAAATTGGTTCAGTTAATGTTACTGAGAAAATGATTATAGAATATTATTCACACGTAATGCATATAGTTTCCAATGTAGAAGGTAAATTAAATCCAAAATTTGATGCAATTGATGCTTTAATTGCAGGTTTTCCTGCAGGAACAGTATCTGGAGCACCTAAAATAAGAGCAATGGAAATTATAGAAGAATTAGAAAATGTCAGCAGAAGTTTTTACGGAGGTGCAATGGGTTATTTTGATTCTAATGGAGATATGGACACTTGTATAAGTTTAAGGACTGGATTAGTTAAAGATAAAAAATTATATATTCAAGCTGGTGGGGGGATAGTTTATGACTCAGATTCCGAAAAAGAATATCAAGAAACTATTAATAAAGCGAATGCACTAGTTGCTGCTGCAGAAGACTCTTATAAATACGAATAAATGATAATTTTAATTGATAATTATGATAGTTTTACTTTTAATGTTTATCATTATCTATCTGAGTTAGGAGCAAAAATTAAAGTTTATAGAAATGACGAGATAAAACCTGAAAGAATTTTAGAGATGAATCCCAATGCTATAATTATATCTCCAGGTCCAAAAACTCCTAATCAAGCAGGTATATGTCTTGATTTAATTAAACTTAATAAAGATATTCCTGTTCTAGGTATTTGTTTAGGACATCAATCAATTGGTCAAGCTTATGGAGGTTTGGTTATTCAAGCTGATGAAATTAAACACGGTAAAATTGATGAAATAATCCATTTTGGAAATGTTTTGTTTGAAGATATTAGTGAAATTTTTGAAGCCACTAGATACCATTCATTAATAATAGAAAAAAAATCTTTACCAAAAGATTTAGAAATAATTGCAGAAACTAAGAATAAAATTATCATGGGTATAGCGCATAAAAATAAAAAAATATTTGGATTGCAATTCCATCCAGAAAGTATTGGTACTAAAAATGGTAAAAAAATATTAAAAAATTTTCTAAAAATAATTAATTATGAATTTTAAAATATTAAAAGAAAAAATATTTAATTATAAAAATCTTACAGTTGATGAAACTAGTTTTATTTTTAATCTAATAATGACTGGTAAAATTTCTGAAATAGAAATATCTGCAATATTAATTGCTCTGAAATTAAAATCTGAAACTAAAGAAGAAATATTGGGGGCTTCGATATGTATGAGAGAGAAATCTATAAAAATTAATACAGAAGAAGATACTGTAGATACATGTGGAACTGGAGGAGATATGAGTGGAACTTTAAATATTTCAACAAGTGCTGCTATTGTAGCTGCAAGTGCAGGAATTAAAGTTGCGAAACATGGAAATAGATCAATTAGTTCAAAATCAGGATCTGCAGATATGTTGGAAAAATTATCTTATAAAATTTTAGATAATCCTAGTAAAATTGAAAAATCTCTTAAAAAAAATAATTTTTGTTTTTTGTTTGCTCAATATCACCACTCAGCTATGAAACATGTTGGGAATGTAAGAAAATTACTTGGAACAAGAACGATTTTTAATCTCTTAGGACCTTTAACAAATCCTGCAAATGCAAAAAAGCAATTACTTGGAGTTTATGATAAAAAATGGGTAAATATTCACTGTGAAGTTTTAAAAGAGCTTGGTTCAAAACATGCTTTAGTTGTTCATGGGGATGATGGATTAGATGAAATTTCACTTAGTGGAGTTACTCATATATCAGAATTAAAGAATGAAAAAATTATTCAATATATATTTGATCCAAAGGATTATAATTACGAATATATTAAAAACTCTAAAATTAAAGGAGGAGATGCAAGTTTTAATGCTAAGAAATTTATTAAAATGTTAGATGGTGAATTTAAAGAATTTCAACATATCGTTGAATTAAATGCTGGAGCGGCATTATATATATCTGGAAAAGTGAATGATTTAAAAGATGGTTTTGCTCTAGCAAAAAAAGTAATTGATGAAAAAATTACTAAAAATTATTTAGATAAGATAATTTCTTAAAATGAATAATCTTTTAACCGATATATGTAATAGAAAAAAAAAAGAAATAGAGGCATTAAAATTAAAATGTTCATTAAAATCACTACAAAAATTAATAGGAAATAAACAAAATAGAGATTTTAAAAAATTACTTAAAGAATCTCAAAAAAAAGAAAAGAGTAATATAATTGCTGAAATTAAAAAATCTAGTCCTAGTGCTGGTGAAATTATTAAAGATTATTACCCTGAAGATATTGCTGTAAAGTATGAAAAAGCTGGGGCTGGGGCTATATCAATATTGACAGAAAAAAATTTTTTTAAAGGAAGCATTGATCATTTATCTATGATTAAAACAAAAACAAATATACCAATACTGAGAAAAGATTTTATTATAGATCCTTATCAAATATATGAAAGTAAAGTTTATAAAGCAGATTCTATTTTACTTATTATGAGTATTCTAGAAGATAATGAAATAAAAGAATATATTAAAATAGCAAATGATGTTGGTCTTGATTGTATAATTGAAACACACACACTTGATGAAATAAATAGAGCATTAAAAATTGATTATCCTATCATAGGAATCAATAATAGAAATTTAGATAATCTTTCTGTAAATATTAATAACACTATAGATATGATTAATAAAATACCTAAAAGCTTTACGGTTATTGGCGAAAGTGGAATAAAGAGTAATGAAAATATAAAAAAATATAATGACAATGGTGTCTATAATTTTTTAATTGGTGAAACTATACTCAGATCATCAAGCTATGATTCAATGATTAAAAAATTACTTAAAAAATGATAACTCACTTAAATAAGAATAATAAACCCCATATTGTTGATATAAACAGTAAAAAAAATACTAATAGATCAGCAAAAGCTGAAGGTAAAGTTACTTTTTCAAAAAAAGTTTTTGATAAAATAACTAAAATGCAAAATGAAAAAGGTGAGATTATAAATGTATCCGTTTTAGCAGGCATTATTGGAGCTAAAAAAACTAGTGAACTGATACCTTTATGTCATAATATAAGTTTAGAAAATGTAGATATTCATATCAAGCCCATCAAAAAAGATTTATCTCTAAAAGTTATAGCTGATGTTAAAACTTTTGGCAAAACTGGCGTAGAAATGGAGGCCTTAACTGCTGTTAGCATATCTTGCTTAACTATTTACGATATGTGTAAAAGTATAGACAAATCAATAGTAATTAAAGAAATTAAGTTAATTGCCAAAAAAGGCGGAAAGTCAGATTTCAAAGTAGATAAATAATATAAAATAACCCAGAAATTAGAGAAAAATAAGAATATTATTGCAACATTAACAGAACATATATAGAACATATGTTATGTTAACCAAAAAACAAAAAGAGCTATATGATTTTTTAGACCATTATATCAAATCTAATCAAATTTCTCCTTCTTTTGAAGAAATGAAGAGAGCTGTAAACTTAAAATCAAAATCAGGAATTCACCGATTAATTACAAGTTTAGAACAAAGAGGTTTCATAAAAAGACTTAAACATAAAGCCAGAGCAATGGAAATCACTAAAAAATTATACCAAAATGATTCAAACGAATCTTCTTATGAAATACCCTTATTAGGATCAATTGCGGCTGGAAATCCAATTGAAGCAATTGAAAATCCAGATGAATATATAAGTGTTCCCTCTGATTTTATGTCCCCTAACAATCAATATTTTGGTCTAAAAGTTAAAGGTTTATCTATGATAGATAAAGGAATTTTTGATGGAGATGTAGCAGTAATTAAAAAAACTGCATCTGTTTTAAATGGGAAAATAGCTGCTGTTCTCACAAATGATAATGAAATAACCTTAAAAACTATTAATATTGATAATAATAAAATATACTTAATACCAGCAAATAAGAATTTTGAAGAAAAAATATTTAATATTAATGAAGTTCAAATTCAAGGTGCTCTAACAGGAATTATTAGAAAATATAACTAATAAAAATTATCTTTTTAAATTATAAGAATTCAATGAATTCTATTGTAACAAGATTTGCTCCTTCCCCAACAGGTAACTTACATTTAGGGGGCATAAGAACAGCATTAATTAATTATATTATTGTACAACAAGCTAAAGATAAATTACCAAATTCAAAATTTTATTTAAGAATAGAAGATACTGATAAAGAAAGATCAAAGGAAGAATATACAAAAGATATTTTGGCAGGATTAGATTGGTTGAATATTAATTATGATTCTGATCCACAAATTCAATCTTCTAATATCAAGCGACACCAACAGATTGCAAAAAAATTATTAGAAAATAAAAAAGCATTTAAATGTATTTGTTCAAATGAAATATTAGATAAGAAAAGAGAGTTAAATAAAAAGAATAAGATTAATAATAAGAAGTTATGTGAAACATGTGAAAATGATGCTAAAGTACAATCCACTCACAATGATTACACTGTTAGAATAAAAGTTCCAACTGAGGGGGTAAACAAATTTACTGATATTATACAAGGAGAAATTTCAGTAAATAACAAAGAAATTGATAATTTTATTCTATTAAGAAAAAATGGAACTCCGACATATATGTTATCTGTTGTAGTGGATGATTTTGATATGGGTGTTAATTTTATTATTAGAGGAGATGACCATCTCAATAATGTATTTAGACAAAATTTAATTTATAAAGCCATGGAATGGGAAGTACCACAATATGCACATATACCTCTAATACATGGCAATGATGGAAAAAAATTATCCAAGAGACATGGAGCCATAAGTATAAATGATTTTAGGAATGAAGGTTATCTAAAAGAAAGTATAATAAATAATTTAATACTACTTGGTTGGTCACCAAACAAGATTGAAAAAAATGAATTTATACAAATAGATGAAATAATAAAATCTTTTGATATTAGTAAGATTTCAAAATCATCAAGTATATTTAGTTACGAAAAACTTAACTTTTTTAATAATCATTATATTAAAAATAAAGATAACTCAAATGATCTTATTAAATATTGTGAAAACAATAAAAATTTAAATATTTTTATTAAAAATGATAAAGATAAATTTATTAAGATATTTGAAGTAAAAAATTATAGACACCATTGTCATTATATTTGAAGTTTATAAAAAAAATTTGAATTTTTACAAAGAACTTGAAAATATAGCTAAAATTTATTTTTTTGATAATCATGAAATAAATTTTAAGAATGAATCTAAAAATTATGATTATGAATTAATTAGTGAATTTTATTATTTTATAGATAAAATCAAAAATTGGCATATCGATAATCTAAAGAAAGAAATTGATAATTTTATATTAGTTAAAAAAATCAAATTTTCGTCTTTAGGAATTCCTTTAAGAAATATATTAATTAATTCATCTAAGGGTCCAGGGATAGATGAAATTTTTTATATTTTAGGTAAAAAAACCTCCATAGAAAGAATAAAAAACTATATAAGTAAAAATCAATTATGACTGAAGAAGATAAAAAAAAACCATTTACATTATTCAATAATGAAACAGGTCAATCTGTAGAATTACCAGTAATAACTAGTACAGATGGACCTGACGTACTAGATATTAGAAATCTATACAAAGATACTGGCTTATTTACTTATGATCCTGGTTATACATCAACTGCTTCTTGTAATTCAGCAATTACTTTTATAGATGGTAACAAGGGAATTCTTCGCCATAGAGGATATGACATAAATGATTTAGCAAATAAAAGTGATTTTTTAGAAGTTTGCTATTTATTACTTCACGGTGATTTGCCTTCTCCTGAGGATAAGCAAAAATTTGAGAATGTAATACAAAGACATACTATGGTACATGAACAACTGGTAAATTTATATAGAGGTTTTAGAAGAGATGCTCATCCAATGTCAATAATGGTTGGTGTAGTAGGAGCATTATCAGCTTTTTATCATGATAGTACTGATTTTTCAGACATAAATCAGAGAATGATCGCATGTCATAGATTGATTGCAAAAATAGCAACTATTGGAGCTATGGCTTATAAATATTCAATTGGTCAACCATTTGTATACCCAAAAAATAATTTATCATATTGTGAAAATTTCCTACATATGACATTTTCAGTTCCAACAGAAGATTATAATATCAATCCAAAAATTTCAAAAGCTATGGATCGTTTTTTTATTTTACATGCTGACCATGAGCAAAATGCATCTACATCAACTGTTAGACTTGCAGGTTCATCGGGTGCTAACCCATTTGCATGTATAGCAGCAGGAATTGCTTCTCTATGGGGACCAGCACACGGAGGTGCTAATGAGGCAGTAATTAAAATGTTAGAGGAAATTGGAGATATTTCTAAAATACCTGAATATATAAATAAAGCTAAAGATAAAAATGATGACTTTAGATTAATGGGTTTTGGACATAGAGTTTATAAAAATTATGATCCAAGAGCAGATGTAATGAAGAAATCAGCTCATGAAGTATTAAAAGAATTAAACATGGAAGATGATAAGCTTTTAAAGATAGCTATTGAATTAGAAAAAATTGCATTGAAAGATCCTTATTTTATTGAAAAAAAACTTTATCCTAATGTAGATTTTTACTCAGGAATAATTTTAAAAGCTTTAGGATTTCCAACTAGTATGTTTACTGTGTTATTTGCAATAGGCAGAACAGTTGGATGGATCTCTCAATGGAAAGAAATGATCGAAGATCCAATAAATAAAATTGGTAGACCGCGACAATTATATAGCGGACAAAATGCAAGGGACTATCAAATTGTTGAAAGTAGAGAGAAAAAATCTATATTTCAATGGCTTTGGAAAAATTAATTTAAGTTAGCAAGTATTCTTATAGCTGCTGAATAAAATGGAGGATTTTTTGTTTCAATATTTTTTAAAATCTTATTTATCTTATTAATTTGTTCTTCATTAGATTTATCGTCATTAATTAATTTTTTAAATCCTTTTTCAAAACTAACTTTATTTAAATTTGAATTAGTAATTTCTGGAATAATTAATTCATTTTCTAAAATATTCAAAATATTAGCATATTTTACTTTTATGAAATTTTTGGCTATTAATTCAGTAAAAAAATTAAGTTTATATATGATTAATTGTGGTATATTTCTTTTAGCTATTTCCAAACTTGCCGTTCCTGAACAAACTAAGGCTTTTGAACAATTTGAATAATTTCTTTCATTTTCTAGAGAATTAGTAGAAATAATAATTTTTAACTTCCAGCTTTTAGTTAACTTTATAATTTTTGGTTTTAGATGTTCTAAAGTAGGAATAAAAATTGTTATGTTAGAATTAAGGTTTAATAAATATTCATATGCATTTTGAAAATAAGGGAAAAGTTTATCTAATTCACTTAATCTACTACCTGGTAAAAAAGCAATATTTTTATTTTTGTTAAAATAATTTTTATTTTTTTCAATATAGTAAATTGGATGACCAATTAAATTTGTTTTTAAACCATGTTTTACAAAATATTTTATTTCAAATTCAAATAAAACTAATAATTCATTGTATATTTTAGCAAAATTTTTTGCTCTATATTCCCTCCAGGCCCAAACTGTAGGAGCTACGATATGTATAATGTTTTTATTATATTTATTCTTTTTAATTTCTTTTACTAGAGGATAATTAAAATCAGGAGAATCTATAGTAATTACCAAATCATAATTATTATTTTTTATTATATTAGCTAAATATTTAATCATTTTAATAAATTTGCTTATAGAAAATAAAACTTCTAAAATTCCCATGGTATTAAAATCTTTAAGTGAGAAAAATTGTGTATTTAGATAACTAGACATTTTTTCTCCCCCAACTCCTTCAAATTTAATTTTATCATTTGTTTTTAATATTTCTTTAATCAAATTATAGCCAATGTTGTCTCCTGATTGTTCAGTAGCAGAAATAAATATTTTTAAATTATTTTTAATCAATTTTATTAATAGTTGCTAAAAATAAATTATTATTATTACAAAAATCTATTGATTTATCTTTTTCTAATATGATGCAATTATTTTTTTCTATAAACAAACCTTCATAATTATATTTTTTTAAATTTTTTAAAGTTTGAATTCCAATAGTCGGAACATCCAATATACTATGTTGATTATATTTACTTAATTTTATAAGTATTTTTTTATCACCTAACTTTTTGTAATTATCACACCTTTTAATTAATTCATCTGTTCCTTCAAAACATTCTATTCCAATCACTAATTGATTTTGTACTACCAATGACTGACCTATATCAGCCTCTCCAATTTTTTTAAAAATATTTAATCCTTTTTCTTTATTTTTATTAGCATAATTTGAAGGTTTAAGAGTAGTTAAATTATCTTCTGACGCAAATAGATCATTACATAATTCTTTCCAATTAAATAATGGGTAGCCTTTATTTTTAAAAAACTTTGCAATTGATCTTAATAGATGATCATCTCCTTTTGGCTCAAGTATAAAATCCTTAATTAAGCCTAAAGTATTAAAATCAAAATTAATTTCATTTAAAGAAGGTCTTATAATACTACCTGCCATAACTATTTGATCAATTTTTTTTTCTTTTAACAAATTTAAGATTTTAGAAAATGAGTCTATAGTTATCTCTACATTTTCATAATTTTCATATTTAGCTTTTTCGCTATAACCTTTGATATAAAAAAAACATATTTGATAATTTTTTTTTAATAAACTTTTGCCTATATTTATAGGTAATTCACCGCCACCAGAAATAATTCCAATTCTATCCATTATTGTATCTAGCAATACCTCTTTTAAGATTAGATTCTATAAACGTAATAATATCTTTTATTTCTAAAATTTTGATCTCTTCATCTTCTAAATTTTTAATATTATGTTCTATTGATTTATCTGCATTAAAAATTTTTTTAAAAATATGATTAATCTTATTTATTAAATTATGATTTAAACCTTTTCGTTTTAATCCAATTAAATTTATTCCTCTTAAATTAGATCTAATACCAAAATATAAACCATAGGGTATTATATTACTTTCTACCCCACTCATTCCTCCAATCATTGCATATTTTCCAATATTCACAAATTGATGTACAGCTGAATTTCCACCAATAATTGCATTTTCATCAATTTTAACATGTCCTCCAAGAGTGGAATTATTCACTAAAACTACATTAGAAGAAATCATACAATCATGAGCTATATGAGAACCAATCATAATTAGGCAATTATTTGCAATTTTTGTAATCATTCCTCCATCTTTTGTTCCAGGATTAATAGTAACATGTTCTCTTATAATATTATTATTTCCTATAATTAACTTTGAATCTTCACCTTTAAATTTTTTGTCTTGAGGAACTTGACCAATAGAAGAAAAAGGGAAGAATTTATTATTTTGTCCTATGAGTGTATTTCCAGATATATTAACATGAGAAACTAATTCAGTACCTTTTTGAATTTTAACATTTCCTTCAATAACACAATATGGGCCTATAGAGACTTCATTATCAATTTCAGCATTTTTTGATATAATAGCAGTATGATGTATCATAAAAAGTTAAATAAACAGTATTAATTATTTAAAAAGAAATAAATAATTTCAATATATTTCAAAGATATTATTTATATGTTATCATCGCTGAAAATTCAGACTCACATACTTTTATATTATCCTTAAATGCTGCTCCAGAAAATTTAAAAACTGACTTAACGTTATTAAGAAATTTTACATGAAAAGAAATTTTTTCATTAGGATAAACAGGTTTTCTAAATTTAGCTTTTGAAACACTCATAAATAATACAGATTTATCTTTATAATTTTCATATTTTTTTGAAACAACTATTCCAGCTGTTTGTGCCATTGATTCAATTAAAATTACTCCAGGAACAATAGGCATATTAGGAAAATGTCCTTTAAAAAAATACTCATCTTCAGAAAAGATTTTGTTACCTATTCCTTCTTCACCTAATTTAATAACCTCACATGTATCAATAAACAAAAAAGGTTTTCTATGAGGTATTAATTCCATTATTTCTTCTAATAAAATGATCATTTAAATATTATTTAATTTAATCATATTTTTTTTCCATTCTTTAATATTTATTGCAGGAAAACCAGCAATTGTCATATTATCCTTTATATCTTTTGTAACACCACTTTTTGCTGCAATTTTAACATTATTTCCAATCTTTAAATGTCCTGCAATGCCAGCCTGCCCCCCTATAATACAATTTGATCCAATAATAGTACTGCCTGCAATACCAACTTGAGCTGCAATTATTGAATTCATGGATATTTTAACACCATGAGCTATTTGAATTAAATTATCCAATCTAACATTATCCTCAATAATTGTTGAATCTATAGATGCCCTATCAATTGTGCAGTTTGAACCAATCTTCACATTATCACCAATAATAACATTTCCAATGTGTTCTATTGAAATTTTTTCGTTAACTGTAAAGCCAAAACCACTTCCACCAATAATTGTACCTGCTTTAATTAAGCAATTTTTACCAATGATTGAATTTGATATAACACAATTATTTCCTATAAAAGTATTTTCACCAATAGAAACATCATTATCGATAAAGACATTATTTTCAATAATTACATTTTTAGAAATTTTACAATTTTCAGATATCGTAACGTAATTACCAATTTCTATATTATCATCAATAGATACATTTTTGTGAATAGAGCAGTTTTGGGAAACTTTTGCATTTGATATTCTTTTAGGATAAAAATAATTAGTAGCATAAGCAAAACATAAATACGGATTATCAACAATAATAGGTAAACATGTTTTAGGAAGTAAATTAATAAATTCATTTTTAATAAAACAAGCTTTTGCATCAGTTTTTTTTAGAAAATTAACTAATTTAGTATCTTCAAAAAAAGAAATTTGTTTATTATTTGCATTTTCTAATGAAGATATACCAGAAATTAATTCATTTTCAGATAAAGAAGAATTGATAAGAATATTTTTATCTGCAAAATATTTGATCAAATCAATAAATTTTATTTGTAAATTAATATTATTCATCAATGATTTTTAATACAATTATATCTTCATTTATTAAAGTTATTATTTCATTTGAAATATCAATTTTTTTTGAAGACATAAAGTATTGTTCTTCTGTAAATATAATATCTATATTAGATTTCTGTGAAATTTTTTCAATATAACTAATTATTTGCTTAATTACTACGTTCTTATTAATTTCTATATTTTTAGAAAAAAAAAGATTAATGCTCTTTACTTCTTGATCTAGTATTTTTAATTGATCATTATAATTTAATATCATTAAGTTTAATTCGTCTTCGCTAATTATCAATTTTGAATTATCAATTTCTTGTTTTAATTTTTCAAGTTTTTTTTCTTTTATATTTAGTGTGTTTTGTAATTCTAATTTTTTGTTAGTTAATTCATCTAAAAAATTATTGTAAGACACTGATTTTTCTAAAATATATGATATGTTAATCGTAGATATATTAATTGCTAATAAATTAGTTGGCAAAACAAGAAAAATAACAAAAATAATTAATTTCTTATAAAAAATAATTTTTTTCAATTGATATTACCTATACTAAATAAAAAAGATCGTTTTATATCATAATCTTCATCTTGAAGAGGAAAAGCCCAACTAAAACCTAAAGGTCCGATAGGCGAATACCATTTAATACCATAGCCATAAGAAGATCTTATAGATTCAGATGAACTAGTAGGATTAGTTTTGTTGCCCCAAACTTTACCTACATCAGAAAAAATTGTTAAATAAACAGGGTTATCAGAGATTTTATTGATCGGGCGATCATAATCAAATTTTGTTACAATTACATTATTACCTCCTTGATAAGAAGTATAAGAATTTCTAGGACCTGCACCGTAAATATCAAAACCTCTTAACCAACTACCGCCCAAAGAAAATTTATTATCATTTAAAATTTCTTTGTTTTCTAAAGATGTAATATTTCCCAATTTAGTTTGAATAGAAAAAATACTTTCCTTAATAGGGATAAATTTTCTATGAATAATTTCATTTTTTACTAATGAACCATTTGAATTAGTAGGTGGTGAAATTGTATTTTGATAATTCAATGAAGTTCCTTCTGAAGGATTAAAAAAAGAGTTTAAGTCATAATAGTTTATATTATTGATAAAATTAATATAAGCATTTTTACCAGAAGAATTAATAATTGAAGAAGATGCAGTAGAAGAATTAGTAATAGTATAATCTTTTAATTCATAATTAATAATAAATCCATATTTTATCTTATTAGAAATATCAAAATTAATTCCTGTATCAAATTTTAAAGTATCTACTTCATAAGAAGATGAGCTTGAAAGATCTTTTTCGTTATATTCTATACCGTATAATAAATCTATAGGTCTATTAAACGCAAATGGTTCTTTAGATGACAATTTATATGAAGATTTTTTTTCTGATGTATTGATAGCGAAAGATAAATCTCTTCCTGTACCAGCTATATTTTTTTCATTGAGCTCAGTGATTAAGGTTGCACCTCCAATTGTTCCAAAAGTAACTCCTATTTGAAAATCTCCAGTTGGTTGTTCATCTACATCTATATTAAGAGAATAATCATTGTTATTTATTTTATTTGAATTTATATCAATTTTTTTAAAAAAATTTAAATTTCGTAATCTTTGATTTACATTGGAAATATCTTGATCGTTAAAAGGATCACCCTCAGCAAAATGAATATTTCTACGAATAACTTTATCTAATGTTCTTTTATTACCTGTAATATTAATTTCTTTAGCATATTTGGGTGGGGAATCTAAAATGACAAAATTAATATCAATATTTTGATCTTTTA
>CACFOQ010000013.1 GCA_902567855.1 uncultured Alphaproteobacteria bacterium | reverse complement strand
CGCTGCTGATAGATTTGTAATTTTAGATCGAGGTGAAGTAGTTGGGGAGTTTATGAAAGATGAAATTACAAGAGAAGAACTTGTTCAAAAAATGATAGAATTGCATGAATCAGGAAAGATAGAGGTCGAAGCCTAAATGAATAATTTATTCAATA
Source organism: uncultured Alphaproteobacteria bacterium (assembly GCA_902567855.1). Lineage (GTDB taxonomy): Bacteria > Pseudomonadota > Alphaproteobacteria > HIMB59 > MarineAlpha5-Bin3. The sequence continues at coordinate 31,791 of CACFOQ010000013.1, read as the reverse complement.
GCTATTTTGTAAAAACTCATAAGCTAGAAATAAGTATTACAATCATTGCTCTTGTGCTTTTTTTAATTTATTTTCTTGGAGCACCTCATGTATTTACAAGATTTCCAATTTATAGAGCATTTATGCAATCAATGCCTTTTTTTGGAATTATTGCTATTTCAGCAACCTTCGTAGTAACTCTTGGAGAAATTGATCTTTCATTCCCATCAATCGTTGGAATAACATCACTGACTTTTGGAATGGTTTTAACTTCTACTGATGGAAATTTTTATGTTGCTTTTATTCTTGCAACGTCTCTTGGTATGTTCGCAGGATTGATAAATGGATTACTAGTTACTAAAATAGGTATTCCATCTATTGTTGCAACAATAGGTACATTGTTTTTTTGGAGAGGATTAGTTAATGTTATCTCTCAAGGAAGTGGAATTGCTATAGTTGATGTTGCAGATGGTACCTGGCAACATGCGATGTTTGTTCAAAAATTATTTGGTAAAATTCCTGCCCAATTTATTTGGTTTATTGTCTTAACTGCGTTGATGCAATGGATTTACCGATATCATAAATTTGGAAATCACATTCATTTTGTAGGAGATAACAAAGCAAGTGCTCAAATGATGGGTATAAATGTTGATAGAGTAAAAATAATTGCCTTTGTTCAACTTGGATTTTTTTCAGCTCTTGCTGGAATATTTACTATGTACGAAATGTTATACTTCTGGCCTACACAAGGATCAGGTTTAATGTTAACAACTCTAGCGGCAGTTTTTGTAGGAGGAACTTCAGTTTTTGGAGGCAAAGGAACTATTTTTGGAACTTTTATCGGCGTATTAATAATTGGCTCATTGGAATCTGGCATAGTGGCGCTTGGCCTTTCAGGTTTCTATGTTCAGTTTATTAATGGTTTAATGATTACTGCAGCTGTAACTATATATGCTCTCATCCAAAGAAAAAAAACATAATATATAATACTTATTCTTACTTTGCTAATATTTCTATAATCTCTTTATTTGAAAGTAATTCTGATAGAGGGATGCCTTCTGGATTTATCTTGGTATAGATTATATTAAAAGGAATTCCATAACGTCCATTTTCATTTAAATATTTTAAAATATTTTCATTTGGTTTTGACCAGTCTCCTCGTACCTTAACTACATTAAATTTAGAAAAAGCATTTTGAATTTCTGTTGATTTTATAACATTAATTTTATTGTACTGACATGTTGCACACCAATCAGCAGTTATATCAACAAAAACAAAGTTATTATCATTAATTAACTCTTGCAAATCAATCTGATTAAAATCAAGCCATGAAGAATCAACTGGGTCATAATTGGATTTAAAAAAGGTAAAATTAGGTAAAGAAAATATTATAATGATAGTAATTAAAGGTATAAATTTTTTATAATTAAATAAATAGCTAATTAATATTGTTGCAATTATAATAACAACATAAGCTATAATAAAATAATTATTAAAGTGATTTAGAAGAATATTGGCTATCCATATTAAGGTAATTACTAATAAAAAACCCATTAAATATTTTACATAAATCATCCATCTTCCTGGCTTAGGAAAAAATTGCATTAAATTTGGAAAAATAGATAAAAATAGGTATGGGAAACTAAGTCCAAGGCCCATAAAGAAAAAAATAAAAAACATCATTATAAATGACTGTGTAAAAGCAGCAGTTATAGCAGTACCTACAAAAGGTGCTGAACATGGTGTAGCCATCAAAGTAACAAAAAATCCTGTAAAATAATCTCTAGTTGTGTTGTGAGATTGTAGATTGGAAAAATATTTTAAATTTAAAAATTGAGGGATAGGAATTTCAAAAAATCCAAATAAATTCAAGGAAAAAAAAGTTATAATTAAGGAAATAAAAATTAGAAAAAAAGGTTCTTGGAATTGTATTCCCCATGCAACATTGTATCCTAGATATCGAAATAAAATTAATATTAATGCTAATATAATAAAAGAAGAAGAAATGCCTATTGAAGTTATAATGAAACTTTTTCTAATAGAATTTTTATGCCCTATATCATCGATTAAATTTAATATCTTAATTGATAATACTGGAAAAACACATGGCATAGCATTTAGTACTAAACCACCTATAAATGCGATAAGTAATATAAATAATGAACTATAACTTAAAATTAAATTGTTTATTTCTATTGTATTTTTTTCTTTTAAAAGAAAACTTTTATTTTGATCAACAATTATAATTTCAGTATCAATAATTTCTTTCTTAAGTAAACTTTTATCAAAATTAAATTTTGCAGTTAACTGTTTTGAATCAGGACTTAAAATAATTGTTGGCTTAATAACTGGCAATCCATAATCTGTATGAAGAAAAATCATTGGATCTATAAAAATATTTTTAGATTCTGCAAAAAGATGCAAAGAAATGTTGTTATCATCAACTAGTATTCGAGAATTTGCTTTTTCAATAAAACTCAAGCTCAAAGATTCAGAGGGTAATTGGGATAAAGATTTTTCAATATTAAATGAATGAATTGTTGGTGTGCCCTTACCAAAAGGAATCAAAATCTCTAAATCTGCTTCACCTGGAATACATATATCCTTACAAACAAGATAAATTATCTTTAAAGCAACCAAGGAGTCTTTATCAATATTGTCTAATTTAATTTTTAAAGGAAAAATTACTTTGTTGCTATATCCTGCTGAAGTTAATCCTAATATTTCAAAATGAAACGGCGTTGGCCATAATAGCTCTAAAGAATTAATATTTTTTGAATTTTCCCAATTTACTTCTTGAGGAAAGCCCCCATCGCCTGGGGATTTCCAATAAGTTTTCCATCCATCTTGTAGCTTATATTCTATGCCCAAATAAATTTCAGACTGGTTATTATTATGAGTTAGAGGCGAAATTAGTCTAGCTTGGGACTCATGTCCAAAGCTCCAATCAGTTTCCAAAGCTATTACTTTTGTAAAGAAAAAAATAATAAAAATAAAAAATAAACTTCTGTATAACTGTAACATTATCTTAACATTATTTAATTAATTGATATGTTAGTTTTTCAAGTAATAATACTTGAAATAACATAATTAATAGAGATATATATATAAGAAATGGACTTAACTGGCAAAATCATTGTTTCAATGCCCTCACTAGAAGATGAGCGTTTCTTTAAAACCGTTATTTACATGTGTGCACATTCTTCAGAAGGATCCATGGGAATTATAATCAATAAAAAAATAGATTATGATCTATATCCAGATTTATTAGAGCAACTTGGAATTGATAAACCTCTAGAAAATAAAAAATTTTTTATAAGATATGGTGGACCTGTAGAAAGTGGAAGGGGTTTTATTTTGCATTCAGACGATATGATTAGAAAAGAGACATTGAATATTGATAAAGGTGTTGCCTTAACGAGCACCGCAGAGTTTTTCGATGATTTTTCTCTAGGTAAAAGTCCTAAAAATAGTATTCTTGCTCTTGGATATGCTGGCTGGGGTCCAGGTCAACTTGAGAAAGAAATAATACACAATAGTTGGATGACTCTTTCGGTGGATAGTAGTTTTTTATTTGATGAAGAAGTTTCAAAAAAATGGAATCAAGCCTATAAATTAATAGGGATAGATCCTAATAATTTATCCCAATTTTCTGGCAGAGCTTAAATTTTAATTTTTTATTGAATTAATTTTTTAAAGTTTTCATATAATATTGTAGCATGGGTGTTCATATCTTGCATATTATCTCTCGCTAATTTATCAAACTTATCTAGAGCGCCAGGCCCTAAACTTTCTTCTAAGGCTTTCTCATATTCAGGAACACAACCCCAATCACTGACAGTATTACTTTTAATTTCTATGTGAAACTGAATACCATAAGCATGATTCTTATATTTTAAAATTTGATATTTTGTTGTTTGAGAAGATCCTAAAAGAGTTATGTCATTATTATTTTCCAATCCTACTACCTCATATGAATGCCATTGAAGAGCTTTTATTGAGCTGGGAAAATTATGAAAAAGAACGTCTGACTGTGATTCTTTTAAAAGGTCTATATTTAAAATACCTATTTCAGGAGGAGATGATTTTATAACCTGACCACCCGCTACCTCTCCTAATAATTGACAACCTAAACAAAAACCCAAAAAGGGTTTTTGTAAATCAACAACAAATTCTTTAATCTTTCTTTTTTCTTCTATCAACCAAGGATAGTCATCTTCCATCCACGTATCCATTGGGCCTCCCATACAAAACATTCCATCAAACGAAGATAGATTTTGAGGAATAGTTCCTCCTTCATCTAACTGTATGGTTGTAAGTTCAATCCCATCCTTGATCATTAAGTCTTTAATAAATCCAGGCGTTTCACAAGATATATGCTGTAATACAAGAATTTTCATTTCATTTATTATAAATTATTTTTCTAGTTCTAAAAGCTGTTGTTTTAATATCAGTCCTCCAATACTACTAAAACCACCAAGTGTGCCATCGTTTCTTATAACCCTGTGACAAGGAACAACAATTAAATGTTTATTTTGTCCACAAACTTTACCAACATATCTTGGAGATGTGTTAAGTTTTTTAGCTATATATCCATAGCTCCTAGTTTTGCCATAAGGGATTTTTTTTAACTCTGACCATATTTTTTTTTGTGTTATGGAACCATTTATTTTATATTTAAATTTCCAAGAAATTTTTTTTCCTTTGATATATTCTTTCATTTGTCTTTGAAATAAGTTCAATAATTCTGAAGTACCTTTATTTTTGATCTTGCCAAAAGATATAGAAGTAATGAAACTACTTTTCTCAGTAGCATTAATCCATCCATATTTTGTTTTAAAACAAATAGCCTTTTCCACTGTATATTCTTAATAACATAAATGTTAAATCATCTAATTGATAGAATAGTCCAAAAAACAGATAATCCTAAAAAAATGACAAAAGCCAAAACCAAAAATATAATTATTTCTTTAATTGGAAATTTCATAACGTTTTTTAATGATAAAGTATTTTTATATCTATTAAAGAAAAAAATTAATTAAATCTATTTTGAATTTGATCAATATTTTCAAGATTTTTTATAGGGCCAATACTCGATATAGCTATAGGGCCTGATATTATTTTCTTTGCAACTCTTTTTACAGTATCTATAGATACTTCATCAATTTTTTTAATAATTTCAGACGGTTCTATTACGCGATTATGTATTAAGAGCTGATAAGCTGCAGAAGTACATCTTGAGTTAGCTCTTTCTCTACGCATCATTTGATTTACCTTTAGTTGGGCTTTTCCTCTATTAACTTCTTTTTCAACTATATTATCTAAACTTTTATTTAATTCATCACACAAAATTGGCATCAATTCTTTTATCTGAGTTTCTCCAGTTCCACATCCAACACCAAATATTCCAGTATCAGTATATGAACCACTGAATGAATGAATATCATAAACTAGTCCTCGTTTTTCTCTTATTTCTTGGAATAATCGAGACGACATTCCCCCACCTATTAAAGAGTCATATATTTCAAGAGAATAATAATCATCATGATAATAATCTATGCCTTCAAAGCCTAACATTAAATGTATTTGTTCAAGTTTTTTATCTTCTCTATATTCTCCAGATTTAAAATTCGCTTTTTCAGGTAAATCCGATTTTCCATTTGGAAGATTATTTAGTTTTGTTTTTAACTGTTCTACAAAGCTATCATGATCTACTTTACCTGCAGCACTAATAACCATTTTTTTTGGATTATAATGTTCATTCATAAAATTAATAATTTCATTTCTAGATATTTTTTCTATTATATCTTTTGGTCCAAGAATAGATCTGCCCATAGCTTGATTAGGGTAAGCTTTTTCAAAAAAATAATCACCAACCATTGAAGCCGGAACATCTAAATACATTCCAATTTCTTGTATTATTGTTCCTCTTTCTTTATTAAGTTCTTTTTCATCAAATATAGAATTTTGTAAAATATCTGTAAGAATATCAATACCGAGAGGTAAGTCATCTCCTAAAAGACTAACAGTATATGCTGTTATTTCTTTAGAAGTATAGGCATTGATATTTCCGCCTACATTTTCGATTGTATCTGATATTTGTAAAGCTGTTTTAGAAGTTGTACCTTTAAATGCCATATGTTCTAAAAAATGTGCAGCTCCATTTATTTCTTTTTTTTCATCTCTATTACCTACAGAATTAAAAATACCTATATAAACAGTTTCAAGTCCAGGCATATTTTGAGTAACAATTCTGAGACCATTATCTAATGTTGTAATATTAACCATATTTATAAATTTTTAAGAATTAGCGATTTTACTGCTTCAGTTTCATTATTTAATATAGTCATCTTTTCTTTTTTATCAAAGATATTTTCTAACTCTTTTGGGGTTAATGACTTACTGCCAGTAGCCTTTTCAACAGCATCATTAAATTTTGCTGGGTGAGCACAAGCCAGACTGATATAGGGATGGTCTGGATCAACATTTTTTAAAATAGATAATCCTGTTGCTGTATGTGGGTCAGATAAGTAATCATATTTTTTTTTATAATAACTTATAGTTTCTATTGTATTTGTATTTGAAACAGCTGTTGACTCATAAATTGATTGTAAATTTGAAATTATTGATTTATCAAATTCATATTCACCTTTAATTGAGTACTCTCTCATAATTTGATTAACTTTTTCACTATCATGACCAAAAGATTCAAAAATTTGACGCTCAAAATTACTAGAAATTTGAATATCCATACTAGGACTATAGGTTTGTTTAACCTCTTTTAATCTCATTAAACCATGTTTAATTATTTGGTTTAAAGAATCATTTTCATTAGTTGCAATATGTAATTTTTTTATTGGAAGTCCTATATTTTGTGCTGCGTGTGCCGAAAAAACATTACCAAAATTTCCAGAAGGAACAATGAAGCTAACTTCTTTATCTTCTATTTGAAGATATGCCCAAAAATAGTAAATAATTTGAGCCATAAGACGAGCCCAATTGATAGAGTTAATAGCCGTTAAAGAAGTTTTACCTTGAATATCTTTATCCAAAAATAATTCTTTTACTATTCTTTGACAATCATCAAAATTACCTTCTATAGCAACATTAAAAATATTTTCATCTAAATTAGTTGTCATTTGTTTTCTTTGCACTTCCGAAACTTTGTTATGTGGATGAAGAATAAAAACATTTATATTTTTTTTACCTTTAAAAGCGTTTATGGCTGCTGAACCTGTATCTCCTGATGTAGCGCCTAATATAGTTAATTGATTAGCTTTTTTTTGCATACAATGAGAGAAAAGATTTCCTAAAAATTGCATTGCATAATCTTTAAATGCAAAAGTTGGCCCATAAAATAACTCTAAAATATATTTGTTATTATCAATTTTATATAAAGGAGCTATTTTTGAGTGTGAAAAATTTTTGTATGTGGAAATTATAATTTCATATAAGTCTTCTTCTGAGACTTCATTAGCAACGAAAGGGTTGATAATATTCAAAGCTACTTCTTCATAACTTTTATCTCTCAAAGTATTAATATCTAATAAGGGCCAAGATTCAGGTAAATAAAGACCTCCATCTTTTGATAATCCTTGAAATAGAATATTTGTGAAAGATTCTTTTAAATTATTGTTTCTAGTACTTAAATATTTCATATACTGTTAATAAATCAATTATAAATAACGATTACTAATATATTCTTTAAAATACTTAGCATTTAAGGAACTCTTTGTAACCTGTTCTAAAATCTCATTGGTAGTAAAAAAACTACCTTTTTGATGAATATTTCTTTTTAACCAAGTAATTAAAGCTTTGAAATTACCATCTTCAATATTTTGATCTAACTTAGGAATTTCTTTACGGATTGTTTCTGCAAACTGCGCAGATGCAAGAGCGCCCAAAGTATAAGTAGGGAAGTAACCAATTAAACCAGCATACCAATGAATATCCTGCAAGCAACCATTAGTATCTTTATCTATATTTTTACCAAACATTTTTTTATATTCTGTGTTCCATGCCTCAGGAATATCATTTGTAGATAGATCCCCATTGATAATTTTTTTTTCTAAATTAAATCTCATAATTATATGCAAAGGATAAGTAACTTCATCAGCTTCCACGCGAATATAAGTTTTGTTAACTTGTGTACTTAATAAATACAAATTTTCAGCTGACCACTCTTTTCCACTTAAACTTAAATTTTCTTTTAAAATTTTTGATAAATATTTTTTAAAAGCTAAAGATCGAGTGATTTGCATTTCTATAAGCAAAGACTGACTCTCATGCATTGCCATTCCTCGAGATCTACCAACAGGTTGGTGTTGCCACTCTGAAGGTAATCCTAATTCATATAAAGCGTGCCCCGTTTCATGCATAACTCCTTCTAAAGATGAAAAGGGATCTTTTTCACTATAACGAGTAGTAATACGCACATCTTCCGTAGCTCCTCCACAAAAAGGATGTTCACTTTTATCTAACCTGCCTTTAGTAAAATCAAACCCAATAGTTTCCATTAAAATTTTAGCAATTTTATGTTGATTAAAAGAAGAAAATTCATCTTCTATAGGTAAAGCAGATTCTTTTTTTTGTTTTTCAATTATCTTATCTATAGATGATAATAAAAATATTTCTAAATCTTTAAAAACTTTTGTTATGTGATCTACATTAGAATAAGGTTCGTATTTTTGAATTAAAGCTTCATATGGAAAGCAATTTAATTTTTCACTTAAAATTTTAGATTCCTGCCTAGATAAATTAATCAGTTCGTTTAATGAATTTTTAACAATACTAAAATCACAATTTTTCTTAGCTTCCTGCCATTTACCTTCACACAAGGCAGATGTCTTTGAAATAGCTTCTACTAAATCACTAGGCAAAGATGATAATAACACATATTCTCTTTGCATCTCTTTAAAGTTAGTTAAATCATTTTTAGATAGTTGCCTGCTATCAATATTAGAGATTAATTCTGTTACACTTGGATCTGATAATAAACTATGCTTAAGATTAGCAATAAATGCTAGTTGATTTGCTCTATTTTGCCTTGAATTAGAAGGCATCATTGTAGACATATCCCAATGCAAAATCCCCTCAACATCTGAAGCAATAGAAACTTTAGAAAAAACTTCCTTTAACTGATTATATTCTTTTAAACTCATTTATTATTATCACTAAATTTATAAGTTAAGTTCTTGTTGTAATTGTAATTTTGAATATAAATTACATTTATTCAATAATTCTTTATGCTGACCTTCTCCAACAATTTTTCCTTTATCTAATACATATATTAAATCGGCATCTTCAATTGAACTAAGTCTATGTGCTATAATAACAGAGGTTTTATTTTTCATTAATTTATTAATAGAATTTTGTATTTTTTGTTCTGTTAAATTATCTAAAGCTGAAGTAGCTTCATCAAATAAAAGTATAGGAGCATTTTTTAATATCGCTCTTGCTATAGCTATACGTTGTCTTTGCCCTCCAGATAATTTTACACCACTTTCTCCAACTATTGTATCTAATTTATTCGGAAAAGAATTAGCAAATTCATTAACTCCTGCTTCTTCTGCTGCATTTAAAATTTCAGCAGTATTAGCTTTTAAATTTCCATATTCTATATTTGTTTTTATGCTTTGGTTAAAAAGTATTGTTTCTTGACTGACTAAAGAAAAATTGTCTCTTAATGATTTTAAAGAATACTTACTGATATCTTGTTCATCTATAAATATTTCTCCATCATAATTATTATAAAATCTTAGTAAAAGACTAATTATTGTTGATTTTCCTGATCCAGATAAACCAACGATAGCAACTTTTTTACCTTCAGGAATAGTGATATTGAGATTTTCTAAAACATTTATATTTTCATATGCAAAATTTAAATTTTTTATTTGTATTTTTCCCTTTTTTACCAATAATTCATCTTTGAAATTATCAGTTTCTTTATTTTCATCTTCAGAATCCATAAGCTGAAAAATTCGATCAGCACCAGCCAATCCCTCCTGAATACTAATATTTAAATTTCCTAGAGCTTTAACTGGTTGATAAGCTAATAATAAACTAACTAAAAAACTCATAAATTGGCCAGTAGTCATTGATTCATTTAATACAAAAACTCCTCCTACATAAATTGAAAGAGCTATAGCTAAACTGCCTATAAATTCCATAAGTGGACTCAAGCGATTACTAATAAATGCAGATTTTATAAAATAATCTTTTATCTGATTGATTGTCTCAAATGATTTTTGTTTTTCAAAATCTTCTCTATTGTAAGCCTTAACTTGTCTTATAGATTTAATACTTTCACTTAATGAATTAGAAAATATAGCTATTTGTTGTTGAATGTTGCGTGTAATTTTTCTTATACTATTGCCAATTTTTCTAATTGGCCACAATGCTAAAGGAAAGGCAAAAAAAGCAAAAATAGTTAATTCCCAGCTTTGATAAAACATATTTCCTAATAAAAATATAATTACTAAAACATCTTTAATGACACCAGTAACAGACTTCACTATTGCCATTCTTAAAAAATATGTGTCGTTTATTAATCTAGAAATTAAATTTCCTGACTTTGAGTCATTATAAAATTTTATATTAAAAAACATTAATTTCTCGAACATTTCAGATTGTAACTTAGATATTACTAAGTGGGCAACTTTGCTCATTTGAAATGAATGTGTGTAAGTTGCTAACCCTTTGCATAAAGTAACCAATATGATTGCAAATGGTATTAAAAATAACATTTCCTTATTACCTTTGATTAAAACTTCATCTAAAGCAGGACGAACTAACCATGCATGCAAGCCAGTTGCTGCGGCTGAAATAATCATCATAATTAATGCTAAAAAAATTTTAAATTTATGAGGAAAAATATAATCTTTTATTAATCTAAAAATTATTTTTTTATTAGTGTGTTTATTTTTAGTCATATATATTATTTAAAAAGTTAAAAGATATATAAAACATAATAATCCAATTATATTATTAAATCTAAAGTAAAAATTACTGCTCATTTTAGAATTAAGATCCCATTTATTCAAATAAATTACAATAGCAAGAATTAAACAAAATACTGGTACTAAACTTAATAAAGATTGGGCAGTCAAGTAATTTGCACAAGCTAAAAAAGCTATAAATAAACAATAAAAAATTTGTACGTAAGTTTTGCCTTTATAGCCAAAAAGAACAGCTGTAGATTTAATATTATTTTTTAAATCATCCTCTCGGTCTTGATAAGCATAGATTGTATCATATGCAAGTGTCCAAAAAATACAGCCTATATACAATAATAAATGATTTAGAGAAATTTTTTCATAAAATTGCATTGATACAATAAGCACTCCCCAACTAAAAACGATACCTAAACCAAGTTGTGGCCAATAAGTATATCGTTTTAAAAATGGATAAATAATAATAAACGGGATAGAAAAAATACCACATAAAATTGCAATTTTTGTAAACTGTAATAAAATTATTAATGAAAAAATAAGTAAAAAAAATAATAAAATAAAAGACTCTAAAACAGTAATTTTATTTGAAGCAAGAGGTCGATTAAAAGTTCTTTGAACCTTTCTGTCTATTTTAATATCTACCAAATCATTAATTATACAACCAGCACTTCTCATTAAAACAGCGCCTATAAAAAAATATATGTACCAATTTATTAATTGAAATTTTTTTTGAACTATTTCAGCTAACGCAAACCAACATGGCCACATTAGAAGCATAAACCCAATAGGCTTATTTAATCTTATAAGATTAATAAAATACTTTATTTTAATAGGATTAATTACATTAAGCATAAAAAATGTTAAATATTTCATTATATTAAAATAATGAAAAAGTCCAAAACACGTATATTTGTCGATCAAAAAATAACAGCTAATTTAATTATTTATATTAAGAATAAGCAACATCATTATTTAAAAAATGTCATGCGTGTAAAAATAAATGATCTGATAAACATATTTGATGCAATATCAGGTGAATGGGAAGCAAAAATTGCATCTATAAATAGAGATAATATTGTATTACGAGTAATTAAGAAAAAAAATCTGCTTATAAAATCAAAAGATATTTGGTTAGTATTTGCCCCTATTAAATCACAAAGAATGAATATAGCTATTCAAAAGGCTACTGAATTAGGTATATCAAAAATTATACCTTGTGAAACGCAGTACTCTAATATTAAAAATATAAATATTAAAAGTCTTAGGGATAATGCTATTGAAGCAGCTGAACAGAGTGAAAGATTAGATATTCCTACAATTGAAAAAATTTGTAACTTAAATGAGCTTATCTCAAATTGGCCAAAAGATAGAAAATTAATTTTTTGTGATGAAGCAATAAAGAAAAATCAATTTATTATCGAGACTCTGTTATCGTTGAAAAATGTTGAAAATAAATTTGGTATTTTGATTGGTCCAGAAGGAGGATTTTCAAATGAAGAAAGAGATCTAATAAAAGCCAAAAAAAATGTTATATCTGTTTCTCTAGGTGATACAATTTTACGTTCAGATACAGCTATAACTGTAGCTTTATATTGTTTGAGAGAGTTGACTTAAAAAAAATATCATTTAATTATTATAGAAATTAATTTATAAAATAAATAATATGGAATTTACATCAGAATCATTACTTTTATTTCTTGTATTAGCTATATTTCTTTTCATTTACTTTGTTGTTACTAGAGTATGGATAAAAGTAGATGAAAGAAATAAAGAATCTTCATCTAATACTAATAAAGATAATTAATAAATATTATATTTATCTAGAATCTTACGAAATAACTTATTTGCAAAAAAAAGAAAAATAGCTGAAAAAAGAATTACAATAACAGTAATACTTGCTCCCGATAAACCATTAGTATAGCAAACAACACATCTAGCAAATGCTGATACGGGTATAAAAGATACTGTAATACTAGTTAAAATAAATAAAAAATAAGTCTTCATATAATACTATCTATTAATATAATTATAAAAATCAAGAATAAGTATAAAATTGAATATACAAATATTTTTTTAGCAATTACTTTGTCTTCGTTTGTTGTAACTAATAATTTGTAGCATAAATAAACATAATAGATTCCTAATATAGCACTAACAAATAAATAGATTGGTCCGTTAAATCCAAAAAAATATGGAGATAAAGAAATTAAAAATAAAATTATTGAGTATATAAATATATTAATTTTTGTTATTTTTATTCCAGATACTACAGGTAGCATCGGTATCTTGGCATTAGAATAATCATCAGTTTTATAAAGACTAAGAGCCCAAAAATGAGAAGGGGTCCAGAAAAATATTATTAAAAAAAGTAATAATGGCTCTAAAGATATGCTGTTAGTAGCTATAGTCCATCCTATAATTGGAGGAAAGGCTCCTGCCGCTCCTCCTATGACAATATTCTGAGGAGTACGTTGTTTTAACCACATTGTATAAACGACTACATAAAATAATATTGTTATAGTCAACATAAGAGCTGATAAAAAATTAGAAAAAAAATAGAGTGCCAAAACAGAAACTATAGAGGTAATGATACCAAATATAAGTGCATTTTCTTTTTTAACCTTTCCAGTGGGTATGGGTCTTAAACATGTTCTTTTCATTAGTGCGTCTAAATCAGACTCATACCACATGTTTAAAGATCCAGCTGCTCCAGCACCTAAAGCTACGGCAGCTAAAGATAAGGTGGCAGTAATAAAATCTACTTGAACTGGGGCAATGATCAGACCTACAACACAAGTAAAAATAACCAACGACATAACTCGTGGTTTCATTAATTGATAAAAACTGTGCAGATTAATTAGAAAATTTTTGTTGGTTAATATATTTTGTGTCACTAGCTAGTCCTTTAAATTAAGAGCCAGCTATAGCAAAATATATTTTTCTAACTATTAAAGTCCAATATGACTCATGCCACATAATAAATACAAAAACTAAAATTGCAAAACAAGGGAAAAGAATTGCTGCTATAATAGGCAATCTTTCCCAATACATGTGCATAAATATTGCACAAATAAAGCCTGCTTTAAGAAGCATAAATATTAGAATTAGTGTCCAACGAGTATATCCCTGAAAGCCATACCAATCTACCCAATAGGAAATACCGCTGAAAACAAAAAGCAATGTCCAAACATAAAAATATGTTTTTAGAGGATGTTGTTGTGTACCTTCAGCCATAAATTACCTCACCATAAATAAAAAAATGCAAAAATAAAAACCCAAACCAAATCGACAAAATGCCAATATAAACCCATAATTTCTATTGCTTCGTAGTCAGACTTTTGCGAAGTAAAAAAACCTCTTTTCCCAGTATCAAAATGTCCACGAAATACTTTATAAGTCATAATAAATAGAAAAATTACTCCTATTGTTACGTGTGTGCCATGAAAGCCAGTTATCATGAAAAATATAGCGCCAAATTGAGGAGCTCCAAAAGGATTAGACCAAGGGCGAACACCTTCCATAATTAATTTAGTCCATTCAAAAGCTTGCATACCAACAAAAGATGCACCAAGAACTGCAGTTGCTAACATGAGATAACCACACATTTTACGATTTTTTTCATAACCATACTTTACGGCTAATGCCATTGTTCCACTGCTTGTAATTAAAATAAAGGTCATGATAGCAATTAATAGAAGAGGAACATTAGCTTGACCAACATGAAGACCAAACACTTCACTCGGATTTGGCCATTCATTTTTAGTGGAAAATCTAACAGTCATATAAGATATTAAAAAAATGCTAAATACAAAAGTATCACTAACAAGAAAAATCCACATCATAGCTTTTCCCCATGGAACTCCTTTAAAAGCCTTTTGATCTGAAGACCACTCTTTTGCAAATGATTCTTTAGGAGGTATTACAACTTGAACTGATGAACTTGATTCTTCCATTTTTTGTACCTCCTTCTATGTAAACAACATTAACCCAAATAAAACTATCCATACAGCTAATAAAAAATGCCAATAAATTGAGCACAGTTCAATTGTATGTTTAGCTTTTCGAATATTAATATTATTAATATTCCAAACTTTTCTTATTGTCATTACCCAATAAACTAAACCACCTAAAAGATGTAACCCATGAAGAGCTGTAAATAGATAAAAATATGCATTAGCTGGACTTCCATATACATAATAACCTTTATCAACCATATTTTGCCAAACTAAAAATTGACCAATAAGAAATATTAAAGCCAAAAAACCTACTAAAATTAAGTCTCTTTTTGCTTTTTTAAATTGATTTTTCTTTGAAGCTATTTGAATACGAATAAAAATAATACTACTAACAAAAAGTATAAAAGTATTAATCCATAATAAAAATGGTTCAGGCATTTTTACCCAATCATCGTAGATCATTCTATCACCGTATGTCACAATAAATAAACAAAACATTATCGTGCTTACTATCATTAAATAACGAAGACCTAGTTTTCCTACATGTAAGTTAAAAGTTTTACCTTCATGCGAATTGTCAATTTTAACCTGAGCAGGATCCCAGGGCTTTTGGGTCAATTGATCTATTATTGAATCTTTTTTTGTTTCCATATTACGTTTGTTCAGCTCTTGCATTTGCTACCGCACTAGGAGGTGTATCTTGAGTAATATAATCCTCATCAGCACCTGGAACACTGTAGTCATATGCCCATCGATAAACAACAGGTAATTCTTTATCAAAATTTCCATGAGTTGGAGGGACATCTTTTGTTCTCCATTCCAAAGAACATGCCTTCCAAGGATTTTTACCAGCTTTTTTACCAAATTTAGAGCTAACTATAATATTGTAAATGAATAAGAACTGTGCCGCTCCAGTAACTAGTGCTGCAACAGTTATAAACTGATTAATTCCTGTAATTGAATAGGTAAAAGCTTCACCTTCAAAAACTTCAAAATATCTTCTAGTAACTCCCATAAAGCCTAGGTAATGCATTGGGAAGTATATTGAATACGATCCAATAAACGTTACCCAAAAGTGAATTTTGCCAAGTCTTTCATTAAGAAAACGTCCAGTTATAAGAGGGAACCAGTGGTATACAGATCCTAAGATTACGAGTACAGGTGCTATCCCCATAACCATATGAAAATGAGCTACTACAAAATAAGTATCTGACAATGGCACATCAACAGCAACATTTCCTAAAAACAATCCAGTTAAACCTCCATTAACAAAAGTAATAATAAAGGCTATTGAGAATAACATTGGAAGAGTGAGTTTAATATTTCCTCTCCATAAAGTAAGAACCCAGTTATAAACTTTTATTGCAGTTGGAACGGCAATAATTAGAGTTGTTGTGGCAAAGAAAAATCCAAACCATGGATTCATACCTGCTACATACATATGGTGCGCCCAAACAACAAAACTTAAACCTCCAATAATGACTATTGCCCATACCATCATACGATAACCAAAAATATTTTTTCTTGCATGAACAGAAATTAAATCTGAAACAATACCAAATGCAGGTAGAGCAACTATATAAACTTCAGGATGACCAAAAAACCAAAAAAGATGTTGGAATAATATTGGGCTTCCTCCCTCATGAGTAAGTTTTTCACCAAATTGAATAATTGCAGGCATAAAAAAACTAGTGCCAAGCATATTATCAAGTGTCATCATAATGCCGGCAACAAATAAAGCTGGAAAAGCAAATAAAGCCAAAACAGTTGCTGTAAAAATACCCCATACGGTCAAAGGAAGTCTCATCAATGTCATCCCTCTTGTTCTTGCTTGCAAGACAGTAATAACATAATTAAGACCACCCATTGTGAAACCAATTACAAATACTGCTAAGGAAACTAACATTAGAACTATTCCCAAACCATCACCGCCTGGAGTTCCAGACGTAATGGCCTGAGGAGGATATAATGTCCATCCTGCGCCAGTAGGGCCACCTGGTACAAAATAACTTGAGGCTAAAATTATTACGGCTAAGAAAAATACCCAGAAACTAACCATGTTTACATATGGGAATACCATATCACGTGCACCAACCATTAGCGGTATTAAATAATTACCAAACCCTCCTAGGAAAAGGGCTGTCAATAAGTATACAACCATTATCATACCATGCATTGTTACTAATTGATAATATTGAGCGGCATCCATTGGGATAAAACCTGGAAATGCTATTTGCATTCTCATAAGCCATGAAGAAACTAAACCTACGAGACCTATTGCTACTGCAGTTAAACCATACTGAATTCCAATAACTTTTGCATCTTGACAAAAAATGTATTTAGTCCAAAAACTTTTTGCGTGATAGAGGTCCTGCGGAGCTACTTCCAATGCAGGTATTGATTCTTTATTCTTTACAACATCTTCATAACTATCTGCAGCCACTATATACCTCCTTTAAAGATCATTCTTTTTATTAAGTGCAATTTTTATTAAATCACTTTTACCATTACTTGCTAGTACTTCCTCAAAAGTCATTTGTTCATCTACCCATTCATCATATTCTTTTTGTTCATCAACATATACATAACCAAGCATAGCATAATGGCCTGTACCACAATATTCAGCACATAAAATTTCATATTCGCCTGTTTTTATTGGGGTAAACCAATAATATGTTATCGTTCCTGGCACCATATCCATTTTAGCTCTAAACTGAGGAACATAAAAATCATGCAAAACATCTAAAGCTCTTAAATTTAACTTTAATGGTCGATCGATTAATATATGAAGATCATCAGCATCAACTAATACATCATCAAGACTATACGGATCATCTGTATTCAAACCAAAAGGATTATCATCATCAATATTTTTTATACTTGTAGTACCCAACACTCCATCTTTACCAGGCAAACGATACATCCAGCCCCATTGTTGACCAACAACTTCTATCTCATAAGCTCCTTTTGGAACTGTTACAAAATTATTCCAAACAATAAGTCCTGGGGCTAGTAGAGCTATAACGCCAATTGTCGTTAAGATAGTTAGTGTCCACTCTAATTTTGAATTTTCAGGTTCGTATTCAGCTTTTTTGTCTTTATCATATCTAAACTTCCAAATGCAATATGCCATGAACAAACCTATTGCCACAAACACTGCACCCGTTATCCAAAAAGTTAAAATGATTGTATCATCCATTCCAACCCAATTTGAAGCAATTTCACTCCACCACCATGGTGAAACCATATGGAAAACAACTGAGCCTAAAATGACAATTAAAACTAAAAGTACGACAAACATTTGCAGAGATTAAATAGTTTAATATTAAGAGAAATCAAAGCAAAAACTTGGCAATTTAAATAAATTATTTAATATTTTTCCCATTTTTATTGACACTTATCAGAGTGCGACTTTTAGTCATGCTAGATTAATCGAATTTTCATATTTTTTTTTGATTTAAGGTTTTATTTACTTAAATATTACTTAAAATAAAGGTAAGGAAAGATTATGAAATTTGTTATTATATTTATTAGCCTATTTTTTTCAAAAATATTATTTGGAGCTGACATTACAGTTCAGATGCTGAATAAATTAGAAAAAAGAAATATGGTATTTAGTGAAGAGATTATTAGAATTAATGCAGGTGATACTGTTTTTTGGGAAGCAACAGATAAAGGACATAACGTAGAATTTATTTCTAAAAATGGTGTTCCAGAAGGAGTTGATAAGTTTAAATCTAAAATTAATAAAGATGCTGAATTTACTTTTACTATACCTGGCATTTACGCATACTGGTGCACACCTCATAAAACTATGGGTATGATAGGATTTGTAATTGTCGGAGATGATAAATCAAATTTAGACTCTATTAAAAAAGTTAAATTTGGTGGTAAATCAAAAAAAATTGCAAAAGGACTTATTGCTGAAATTGAAGGTTAATAATTTTTGGTGTTAAAAAAAAACAGATTTTTATTTTTTGTTATTTTAAATACATTTTTATTAATCATTATTTTATTTCTATCAATTCCAATCTCAAAACTTTTAAAAAAAATTGATTTAGAAGATAATGAATTTATAGAAGGACAAGTCATTATAAATCCAAAAGCAGTTTCCCCTGCAATCTTAGATAGAGAAGTTAGTATTAAATTATTAGCAAAAGTAGATGAATCACTTAATTGGTCATTTGAACCTTTACAGGATAATATAGTTGTTAAAATTGGAGAGAATACAAAAGTAGAGTACGTCGGCAAAAACTTAACAAATGAAACTTTAACTTCAACTGCTAGTTTTGTTGTCAATCCTGATACTATTCAGCCTTATTTAATTAAGTCTGAATGTTTCTGTTTTATTGAACAAACCCTAAATTCTGGCGAAAGTAAAATTTTTACTATGGTGTTTTTTATTGATCCCTCTATGGATTCAGACAAAAATTTTAATGATTTAAAAGAACTAGTATTCACATACGAATTTTCAGAATATAAAAGTTAATATTTAATTTATTAACTTCTAAAATGAGCATTAGAAAAAAATTATTAAAACATTTTATTGTTCAACAGCTATTAGCATTCATTGCATTCATATATATCGTATTTGTTAAAATAACTTCAAATATCAAATATGAAAATATTGATTCGCCGACAAAATACTGGAAAAATAAAAAACCATTTATTTTGGCTTTTTGGCATGGCCAACTAATGACATTTAGCTATACTTGGAAAATTAATAAGAAATTAAATATTCTTGCTTCAAGTCACAGTGATGGTAGATTTGGCGCAAGTATAGCTAGATACTTTAAATTAAATAACATACCCATATCAAGCGATGGTAATAATTTATCACTTAGACCAATTTTTAAAATTTTAAATTCAAATAATTATATTGCTATCACACCAGATGGCCCAAGAGGTCCAAAAGAAAAAGTTTCTGAAGGCATAATTAAGATTGCTAAAATATCAAAGGTACCAATTATTCCTGTTGGTTTCGGATCATCAAAAAACTTTTGTCTAAAATCATGGGATTCTTTTCTTATAACTTTGCCTTTCTCCAAATGTAGGATAGTTTGGGGTGACTCAATTACTATTCCTGAAAATCTAGAAGATAAAGAAGTTGAAATATACAAAAAATTAATTGAAGAAAAAATAAATGAATGTGTAAAAAAAGCTAAAAAAAATTTATATGATAAATCTATATAAAATATTAGGTTTGATTTTAATTCCCTTAATAAAAATCAATACATTAATTAGAATAAAAAAGAGTAAAGAATTATCTTTAAGATATAAAGAGCGATATGGGATTGCATCTAAGCTTCCAATTAATAATAAGAAAGTCATATGGATACACGCTGCAAGTTTGGGTGAATTTAAGAGTACTGATCATTTGATTAAGAAATATTTTAAAGATTATACATTGTTAGTTACTACTACTACTGTAAGTGCAGCAAATTTTGCACAACAAAAATATGGAGATAAAATTATCCATCAATTTGCACCCTTAGATATTAATATTTGGGTTAAAAGATTTTTATTGCATTGGAATCCAGCATTTGTGATTTGGGTTGAATCAGATTTATGGCCAATAACCCTCAATATGATAAAAAAATCAAAAATTAAGGCTGTTTTAGTCAATGTAAGATTGTCTCCTAAATCTCTAAAAAGATGGAAATTGCTTCCTTCGCTTTATAATAATTTAATGCATTGCTTTAATGAAATTTTTGCACAAAGTAGAAATGATCAGAAAAGAATTCAATCTTTATCAAATAAAAATATTGAGTTCATTGGTAATTTAAAATTAACTCAATCAAATCTATCGAGTAATATATCTAAAACAAAATCAAAGTATCTAACAATTATGTTAGCAAATACACACCATCAAGAAGAAGCACAAATATTGCCTATACTGAAAAATCTTTTAAAACATTATAGCAATTTAAAACTTATTATTGCCCCAAGGCACCCTGAGCGATCTAAGGTAATAGAAAATTTGTGTTTACAAAATAATCTTGCCAGTGAATTACATTCAAGAAAAAAGGGAAATTCTAATAAGATTATAATAGTAGATTCATTTGGAATTCTTGATGAATATTACGCAATAAGCGATATTGTTTTTTTAGGAGGGTCACTGGTTGACTCAGGTGGACATAATCCTTTAGAGCCAGCTATTAATAATTGTGCGATCATAACAGGACCAATATTATTTAATTGGCAAAATATATTTGAAGAAATGATCAAAGATGAATCTTGTATTATAGTCGAGTCTGAAAAAATGATAAAAAATGAAATAAAAATTTTAATTGATGATAAAAATAAATTGGATAGAATAAAAACAAATGCTTATAAATTTGCTCAAAAAAATTTTATTAATACTAACTTATTAGAGGAAACAATAAATCAATATTTGAAAAAATACGATGTTAAAAGCTCCTAAATTTTGGTATATAAAAAAAGATACTTTACTCTCACGCGTTTTTTATCCTTTATCATTATTATTTAGACTAGGTACAAAAATTAGAAATACTATAAGCGTAACTAAAAAATCACATTTACCAATAATATGTGTTGGTAATATAGTAGTTGGAGGAGCTGGCAAAACTCCAGTTGCATTAAAAATTGGAAAGATGCTAATAGAATCAGGCTACTCTCCTCATTTTATTTCAAAAGGATATGCAGGTTTAATAAAAACTAATACACCAGTAGAATCATGGCATTCACCTAAATCAGTTGGAGATGAACCTCTATTATTATCTGAAATAGCAACAACATGGATTGGAATTGATAGAAATAAATCAATAAGTCTTGCCGCTGAAAAAGGAGGAGATTGTATCATTATGGACGATGGATTTCAAAACCCTACAATTCATAAAGATTTTTCCATTATTGTTATAAATGCTGCTCAAGAATTTGGTAATAAAAGAGTAATGCCTGCAGGGCCACTTAGAGAAAGTATCAAAAGAGGTTTGTCTCGAACTAATTTAATTATAGTTATAGGTGAAATAACAGAATATTTAAAAAAAACAATTCCTGATCATATTCCGGTAATACCTGCAAAATTTAATATTTTTAATGAAAGTAAAATATTTAAGGGTCAAACTATTACTGCTTTTGCAGGAATAGCTTATCCTGAAAAATTTTTTTCTTCTTTAAGAGAGCAAGGTGCCAAAGTAGTAAAAGAGATAATATATCCAGATCATCATATATATGATGAAAATGATTTATTATATCTTGCAGAAACAGCTAATAAAAATAAATCTATACTCGTATCTACAAAAAAAGATTTTGTTAGAATTCCTAAGTCCTATAGATCTCTAATTAACACTTTAGAAGGAGAGATCGTTTTTGAAAAAGAAAGTTTGATAAAAGAAATTCTAACAAATGTTATAGAAAATCAAATACAAAATGCAAAATAATTTATTTAAAAGAATATTATTAAACTTAGAATTTATAGTTATTTTTTTAATTTTTCTTTTTTTAAATTTAATGCCTATTAAATTTGTAACATTTTTAGGTAGTGTAATATTTAGAACTTTAGGTCCATTAACTAAAACACAAAAAATTGTAAAAAAAAATTTGTCAAAAATTTTTCCTGAAAAAAGTAATATGCAAATTAAAAAAGAATCAATACTAGGATGGTCAAATACTGGTAAAACTTTTTTTGAATTATTGATTCTTCCAAAAATAACAAGATCTAAAAATAAAATTTTAATTGAAGGGAAGAAGATACTAGATGAATTAATTAATAATAAAGAAAAAGCTATATTCATAGGCATACATCAATCAAATTGGGAAATACTAGTACCTGCGATCGATAAAATTGGAGTACCTTTAGTAGGAATATACCGCCATATTAATAATCCATATATCAACAAACTTATTTTACAAATTAGAAAAAAAAGTCTTTATTCAGATAAAAGCTTTTATACACCAAAAGGAAAAAAAAGTGCAAAAGACATAATTGACGGTATCATTAATAATAATTCAATAATATTACTTGTTGATCAAAGAGATTCAGCTGGTCAGATAATAAACTTTTTCAATTTTCCTGCCAAAACTCAAACTGGCTTTATTAAAATAGCAAAAAAATATAATATGAAAATAATTCCTGTAGAAAATATAAGAAATTTAAATAATACTTTTACTCTTAAATTTCATGCTCCTATAAATACATTGGAGAATCAATTATCTGAGAGTGAATTAATGTTAGAAATTCATAAAAAAATAGAATCTTGGATTATAAAAAATCCAACTAATTGGTTTTTACAGCATAATCGTTTTAATTAATTTTCTTAACTTTAATATTAATAATTTTATCTAAAAACTGAATGTCTAGTGTATCCTTTTTTTTTATAAGATTGGATTTATTAATAATTTTTTTAGACTTTCTAATTATACTGTAACCTTTTTTTAGATTAGAATGCAATGAATTCGATTGAAGCAGAAGAGTGAGTTTTTTTAATTCCTTTATATAATTCTCTTTTTTATTTAAAAATATTTTGTCAATCTCCTTTATAGTATTATTTAAATATTTTTTTTGAGATTCGATTATTTTTTCTGGAGGACGTATTAAGTTTGCAATATGAATAAATTCTTTATAATTAAGTTTATAAATATAATTTAATTGATTAAAAAAATTATTATCAATATTTTTTATTTTATTTCTATAGTTATCAATAATATGATGAGGTGCTTTTAGAAATTTTGATGAATTATGTATTTGAGATTTAATAATATCTATTTTATTTTCAAAAAAATTATTAATTCTATTGTAAGAATGAATAATAATCTGCTTTAATTCACTTTGCATTGGAGTAACTTTTTCTGCAGCTGCAGTAGGAGTCGCAACTCTCAGATCACTAACATAATCAATAATAGTTGTATCAGTTTCATGTCCAATAGCTGAAATTATAGGAATCTTAGAATCATAAACAGAGATGGCCAACTTTTCATCATTAAATGCCATAAGATCTTCTGTGCTTCCCCCTCCTCTTGCAATAATAATCACATCCGGATTTAATTTGTACTTTGAAGAATTAAAACCCTCTATAGCTTCTATAATTTTTTCTGGCGCTTCTGCACCTTGAACAGGAACTGGCCATAAGTCTATATTTGTTGGAAAACGATCTATTACACGATTTATTATGTCATGAATAACAGACCCTTCTGCTGAAGTAATTACCCCAATCTTGCTCGATAAAAATGGAATTTCTTTTTTGTGTTCTTCATCAAAAATGCCTTTAGATTTTAATCTTTTTTTTCTATCTTCAATTAATTTTAATAAAGCTCCTTCACCAGCTAACTCTATTCTATCTATATTAATAGAATAAGTTGAAATACTTTTAGCGTATGTAGAAATTTTGCCAGTAACAATAACTTCCATTCCAACTTCTGGTTGAATTTGCAAATAATTTTTTTTCTGACTCCATATAGTAGCATTTAAAACTGAATTTTCGTCTTTTAAAGTTAAATATATATGGCCACTAGAGGCACTTTTAAGTTGAGATACTTCCCCTCTAATACGTACATAAGTAAAATTTGATTCAACTACATCTTTTATTTTTTGATTAAATTGAGTTACTTCATACTCAGGAATATTTATACCATCTATCATCTATTTCTTTTTTTTTGAAAAAAATTTTTCAAAATGTCTGAACATTTTTTTTCTTCAATGCCTCCATAAACTTCAGGAACAAAGTAATTTTTTGTATTATATAATTTCATTATGCTATCCAAACTACCTTTTTTTTCGTCATAAGCTCCAAAATAGATTCTACTTATATGCACTTCACTAATTGCGGCTGCACACATAGTACATGGTTCTAATGTAACAAACAAACTAGTTTCAACTAAAAACTTCGTTTTTTTTATTTTACATGCTTCATTTATTAAGCATATCTCAGCATGGGAAGAGGCATTATTATTTAAATTGACCATATTATGCGATGCATTAATAATTTTGTGACTAATATTATCTACCAAAACTGCTCCAATGGGTACTTCTTTGCATAAAATTGCTTTATTTGCCTGCTCAATGGCTTTGTTCATAAAAAAATTAATGTTCATAAAAATAAAATCAAATGATAAATTATAAGTATACAATAACTTTAAAATGAAAAAACCATTAATAGGAATTACTTTGGATAATGAAGATAAAGGGGGATATTCTAAATTTCCTTGGTATGCAATAAGACATAACTATTTACATAGTATTGAAAAATATGGTGGAATTCCATTTCCTCTTTATCACTCAAATAAAAATACTTCTGAATTGTTTAATATTTTAAATGGATTAGTTATTACTGGTGGAAATTTTGATATCGATCCAAAAATATATGGGAATACTTCAACAGGAGCCAGAATACTAAAAAATCAAAGAACAAATTTTGAAATAGCAATTACAAAAAAATTTTTAAAATCCTCTAAGCCAATTTTGGGTATATGTGGAGGTGCCCAACTCCTTAATGTTGTTTGTGGAGGAACTTTAATACAAGACATCAAAAAAAATAATTTGTTTCCTATAAATCATGAGCAAAAGAATCCAAGAAATGAAACTAGTCATAAAATTGAAATTATATCAAAAACTCTATTAGCAAAAATTTATAAAAAAAAATTCTCAAAAGTAAATAGCGCTCATCATCAGGCAATTAAAGATATTGGCAAAAATATAATTATAAGTAGTTACGCTCCTGATGGAATCATTGAGTCAATAGAACACAAGTATCATAAATGGTGTATTGGCGTTCAATGGCATCCAGAATTTTTAATAACTAAAGAAGATAAAAATTTAATTAAAAATTTTATAAAGAACACTAAAAAAAAATGAGAATAGCAAAATATATTTCTAATGCAGGATATTGTTCAAGAAGAGAAGCAGAAAAGCTAATTGATCAGAAAAAAGTCTATATCAATAACATATGTTGCAATCATCCAAGCACCTTAGTAAACGAAAAAGATAAAATTGTTATTCAAAATCAAATTATTAAATTACAAAAAAAAATTCGTTTATGGAAAATGTATAAACCAAAAAAAACTATTTGTACTAATTCTGATCCACAAAACAGAAAAACTATATTTGGTTTGATAGCAAAAAACTATCCAAGAATGATAAGTATAGGTCGATTAGATTTTATGAGTGAGGGATTGATGCTACTAACAAATAATGGAGAAATGGCAAGAAACTATGAATTACCTTCTTCAAACATTGTTAGAATTTATAGGGTATGTATAAGAGGGGTGATTGATTATAAGGATCTCACAATTATTAATAAGGGAATTACAATTAATAAAATTAATTATAAAAAGATTAAAGTTAAAATTGAAAAGATAGAAACTCCTTATACTTGGTTGATATTTAAAATGACTGAGGGAAAAAACAGAGAGATAAGAAAACTATGTGACTATTTTTTATGGAATATAGTTAATTTAGTTCGTATTCAATACGGATCAATAAAATTAAAAGACTTAAAGCCTGGAGAAGTAGTTGAAGTAAAAAAATTTAAAACCTTAATATGATTAATATAAGTGGTGGTAAATATAAAAAAAGAAAAATTGAAGTAGAAACAAATATCGTAAGGCCTACTTCAAGTAGTAAAAGAGAGTCAATTTTCTCAATTTTGGAGAGCTTTGCTATAAAATCTTCATTAGAAATCTATAATAATAAATGTTTTATTGATTTATTTGCAGGCACTGGTGCATTGGGAATAGAAGCTATATCTAGAGGAGGATCAATTTCTTATTTTTATGAAATTAATGATCAAGTTTATAAAACATTAATTAAAAACTGTAATACAATTTGTAAAAGTAATGAATTTTATATTTATAAAAAAGATGTTACTCAAATTAAAAAAATAGAAATACACTTACCATGTTCAGCTATTTTTCTTGATCCACCTTACAAATTTGATAATTTTGATAAAATTTTTAATATTATATTACTAAGCAATATATTAGAAAAAGATACTGTATTAATAATTGAAACAGATATTAATAAAAATTTAAATATAACTAATAAATTTAAAATTATAAATGAAAAAATTTATGGGATCACAAAAATTTTATTTTTAACAAAATTAGACTAAGTATTTTTTCGTAAGAATTTTACCTTGTTCTACAGCTGGTTGATTAAAAGGATTAACTTCAAAATATAAACATGTAGCAATAGTTTCTTGAATACTAAATGCTAATAGTTTTCCTATAGAATATTCATTTATAGTAGATAAATAAATTTCACGACATGGAATTCTATTTTGAACAAAAGTATCAACTGTAGCTCTTTGTTCAGCTTCCATTAAATCACCCATTTTTTTATCAAATAAATAATCAATATTATTTTCTTTTATTATTTCATTATTCAATTTAAATCCCTTATCAGCATGATCAGTTGTAATAAAAGTAAAAAATTTATCTCTTGGGCCATCTAAATATAATTGTAATTGGCTATGCTGATCTGTTGTCCCCACTGAATGAATCGGTGTAATGCCTTTTTTATCTTTACCAATGCTTTCAGCCCATAATTGTAGATACCATTTACCAAAATAAAGTAAAGAATCTGAGTAAGTCATCACAACTGAAGAGGATAGATCCTTTATAATATTCTGAAATTTAAAAAAACGTGCAATTTTAATAAACTCTTCTGAATTGGTATTGTTTATTTGTTCTAAAGCTCCAGTATGTATTTCTTTTACATTTAGGCCAGCAATTACAGCTGGGATCATTCCAACATTAGAGAAGATAGAATATCTTCCGCCAATATCTTTTCTGTGATTAATCATATGTATATTATTTTTATTGGCTATATTTGTAAGTGGACTTGCTTTGTCTTCTGTTATTATAAGAGAGTTATTAAACAATAAATCCTTCATATTTTTTTGATCAAAAATTTCAATCAAACTTAAATATTGACTTAAAGTTTCTGGAGTAGAGCCGGATTTGGAAATAATGATAAAGCCTAGCTTCGTAAGATCAAGATGATTAATTTTATTTTGAAATCGAACTGGATCAATATTATCAAAGAAATCTATTGTAATATTATTTTTTTGCAAACCATCAATAATTGCTTTTGCACCTAAATTTGACCCACCAGTTCCAAAAACTAGAAAATGCTTTTTATTTTTCGAAAAATTATTAGCTGTATTAATAGACTCTTCCAATAATTTTTCATCATTTAAAATTTTTAATCCTGGAAAATTTTTTATTGTTTCATCAATTTTTGAAATTAAATTATTGTTATTGTCTGTAATATTAATGTTTTTATTAAAATCAATATTATAAAATTTATTTTTTAAAACCATTTAAAATAAAATAAATCTTTTTTTCTTTTTCTTCTTAATAGTTTGGGTGGTAATATTGTTTTCACAATCAGCAATAGAGTCTCCTTCAAAGTTTTTATTTCTTATACATTCTGATTCTTTCACTGCATCTAAAACATCATGCTCATTTTCAAATGTAACATCAAAAATTCCAGTAGAACTCATTTCTTGAGCATAATCTTCATCTATCTCTTCTCTTATCTGAGAAGAAACATTGAGCGCATCTGTTTGTTTTAAAATTTGATTCATTGTAGATAAATTATCTTTTTTGGTTGAATCATCTTCATCTAAACCATATAAAATTTCTTTTGCCAACTCAGATTCAACATTGTCAATATTTCTCTCTTCTAATTGATCGGGGGGAATAAGATCAAAATCAGGAGGAATAACTAAAGGTGGATTTTCAACTACGACATACTCATCAAATGATTTTCTTGTTACACCCGCACTTTCTCGAACAGAGGAACAAGAATTTAAAAAAATGACTGATGCTAAAATAATGTAAAAAAAATAATTCATATATATTTGTTTCTTTTATTAAAATCTTTCAAAATTTGATATAATATAATTAAAACCCCAATTGATATATAAATATCAGCAAAATTAAATGCAGGCCAGTAAAAGTCTTGATAGTGAAAATACAAAAAATCAATCACATAACCGTTTATACTTCGATCAAAGATATTAGATAATCCACCTGCAATAATTACCAAAATCCCCCATTTTTCAATATTATTTCTAGCTTTAAAATATATTGAAATTAAAAAAATTATTACTAACAAACCAATAATAACAAATAACCAATGGTTCATCAAACCTGAAAAAAGACCAAAAGATATTCCGTAATTATGTATATGTGCCAAATCAAAAAAAGAGGTTACATATATAAAGCTATTAAGGCCTATCAAATCAAAAACTAACTTCTTTGAAAAAAAGTCTAAAATAATTAATAAAATTACAAAAAATATTTTAAAAAACATTTTCTATTTTTTAATTGTTTCATCACAACGTTGACAAATTTGTTTATCTTGCAATATATCTGTATATTTCCAACATCTTTCACATTTTTGTCCGTCAGTTTTTTCTACTGTTACTGCTACATTATCAATCTCTTCTAATGTAAAGTAATCTTTTTTACTCTTGTAATCCAATAGTTGAAATGAAGAAGTAATAGCTATTTCATCAAAACTAATTTCTTCTATTTTCTTTTTTAAATCTTCTTTAACATATATTATTACATTTGCTTCCAAACTTGAGCCAATCAATTTTTCTGCTCTTTTTTTCTCAATAGCTCCTGTAATAACTTTTCGAATGTTTCTAATAATATTCCATTTTTTTGCAATGTCATTATTTTTAAAATTTTGAGGTGCTTTAAGAAAATCTTCCAGATGAATACTAGATGTATTACCATTTGCCTTCCAAGCTTCTTCACAAGTAAAGCTTAAAGAAGGTGCCAACCATCTGACAAGATATTCAAAAATTAAGTTCAATAAAGTTCTTGCTGAACGCCTTTTTTTTGAATCAAATGAGTCACAGTATATTGAGTCTTTACGAATATCAAAATAAAATGCAGATAAGTCATTTGAACAAAAATTTAATAATGTAGTAAACATTAAATGAAAATTAAAATCCTTAACACATTTTTGAATAATCTGATCTACTTCCCATAATCTATGAAGTATGTATTTTTCTAATTCTGGAAATTCTTCAATATTAATTTTTTCTTTTTCATCAAAACCCTCTAGATTACCTATTAAGTAGCGGAAGGTATTTCTTATTCTTCTATAAGAATCACTTTGGGCTTTTAAAATGGCATTATCTAATTTTAGATCATCATAGTAATCTGATGCAACTACCCATAAACGAAGTATATCAACTCCATATTGAGACATGACTTTTTCAGGAGAAATAACATTTCCTAGAGACTTTGACATCTTGCGACCTTTGCCATCAACTACAAAACCATGTGTTAAAACACTTTCATAGGGAGCTCTTCCTCTTGTTCCTGCAGACTCTAATAAAGAAGAATGAAACCAGCCTCTATGTTGGTCACTTCCTTCTAGGTACATTGAGGCAGGCCATTTTAGGTCTTCCCTTTTTTCTAAGCAAAAAGCATGAGTAGAACCGCTATCAAACCAAACCTCAACTACATCTTGAATTTGATCATAATCATTTATAGAATAATCATCTCCTAAAAATCTTTTTGGATCCTCAGTAAACCATGTATCACTTCCTTCTTTTTCATAAATATCTGCAATACGATTAATTACTTTAATATCTCTTAGAGGTTGCTCAGTTTTTTTATTAACAAACAATGGAAGTGGGACACCCCAAACTCTTTGACGAGAAACACACCAATCAGGACGAGTTTCAATCATTGAACGTAGTCGTGTTTGTCCTTGAGGTGGATAAAATATTGTTTCATCAATTGATTTTAATGCTTTTTCTCGTAAGTCTTTTTTGTCCATTGATATAAACCATTGAGGAGTATTACGAAAAATCAATGGCGCTTTTGATCTCCAAGAGTGAGGGTAGCTATGTCTTAAAGTACCTTGATGAAGTAATTTTTTAAATTCTTTTAACTTATCTGAAATTTTTTGATCAACCTTATATACGTGTTCTCCTTCAAAACCGACAGCATGATGATTATATTTACCATCATCTTCTACAGTTTGTATAACATCAACACCATTTTTTATTCCTAAATTGTAATCATCTGCTCCGTGACCTGGGGCAATATGAACAATGCCTGTTCCTTGTTCTAAATTGACAAAATCTCCCTCCAAAACTCTAACAATAAAGTTATATCCTAACGATTTAAATGGATGTTCACATTCAGTACCTTTTAAATCTTTCCCAAAAAATTTTTTAATAACTTTTGATTCATCAATACCTATTTCAGCTAATACTTGGCTTTTTAATTCATCAGCTATAACTAATTTTTCACCTATATTTGCTAGAGATTTTTCATTAGTCTTAATGATTTCAATTAAAGAATATTCGAGATTATTGCCATATGCTACAGCTCTATTACCAGGTATTGTCCAGGGAGTTGTTGTCCAAATTACTATATTCGTATCTACCAATTCATTAATTAAACTTTTAGTAACTTTAAATTTTACATAAATAGTATTAGATGTATGATCCTCATATTCCACTTCGGCATCTGCTAAGGCTGTTTTTTCAACAACCGACCATAAAACTGGTCTAGCTCCTTTATATAAACTTTTATCTAATAAAAATTTTCCCAACTCTCTTATAATTTGAGCTTCAGCTTCATTAGACATTGTCAAATAAGGGTTATCCCAATCTCCTTCTACACCTAATCTTCTAAATTCTTTTTTTTGAATTTCTATCCATTTTTCCGCAAACTCTCGGCACTCTTGGCGGAACTGAACAATAGGAACATCATCTTTGTTTTGTCCTTTTTTTCTATATTCTTCTTCAATTTTCCATTCTATAGGTAAACCATGACAATCCCATCCTGGGACATAAATAGAATCTTTTCCTGACATCTGTTGTGTTCTCACTATAACGTCTTTTAGTATTTTATTTAAAGCAGTTCCCATATGAATATGTCCATTTGCATATGGAGGTCCATCGTGA
>CACFOQ010000012.1 GCA_902567855.1 uncultured Alphaproteobacteria bacterium | reverse complement strand
TACTCTTCCTGGTACATTAGTATATCCTAAAATTTGTACACCTTTGTGATTTACTATTTCTCCAATTTTGCTTAGGGGGCAATTTCCACCTGACTCAACTGCTAAATCAACTATTACAGATCCATTGGCCATAGATTCCACCATTTTTTCTGTAACTAAAATGGGAGCTTTTTTCCCAGGTATTAAAGCAGTACAAATAATTATATCCTGTTTAGAAATAGTTTCTGCAATTAAAAGAGCTTGTTTTTCTTTATATTCTTTGCTCATTTCTTTTGCATACCCTCCTGAAGTTTCGGATTGTTTTGATTCTTCATCTTCAACCATAATAAATTTAGCACCTAAACTTTCTACCTGCTCTTTTGTTGCGCTTCTTACATCAGTCGCGGAAACAACTGCTCCTAATCTTTTTGCTGTTGCAATAGCTTGCAAACCCGCAACACCAACGCCTAAAATCATTACTTTTGCTGGATTTACTCTTCCTGCAGCTGTCATCATCATTGGAAAAGCTTTTTTAAACTTTTCAGCAGCATCAATTACCGCTTTATACCCAGCTAAATTAGCTTGAGAAGAAAGAACGTCCATGCTTTGAGCTCTACTAATACGAGGAATTAATTCCATACAACAAGAGGTAATTTTTTTTTCTTTTAAAACCTCAAAATGACTTTTATTTTCATATGGGTTCAAAAGTCCTATTAATACAGTATTAGGCTTCATATTTTTAATATCTTGATGACTTGGTATTTTTACACACAAACAAATATCAGCATTAAGACATTCATCACGATTAACAATTCTTGCATTAGATAGCTTATATAACTCATCATCATATCCAGATAGAGTTCCAGCACCAGCTTCTATTAAAATTTCTGCTTTAAATCTTTCTAATAACTTAATTGAATCAGGAGTAGAGGCAACTCTCTGTTCGTTTACATCATTCTCTTTTAAGATTGAAATTTGCACGACTTCTTATAATTAGAGGTTAGACAATTTCAAAGCTTTTTGTTGTCTTTTGTTAAGTTCTTTTTCTTGAAAATTTTCAATCAAATTATTAAAAATTCTATACCAATTTACTTCAGCTTTTAAATGCATAAATACTGAACCTAATCCGACTGCTGCTCTATCCATAAATACAAATTCTTTAGGCGGTTTAATGCCGCCTAGTTTTTTAAGTTCAGAATGGACCTCAGCTGCTACTTTCGCTCCATAAACACCACTATCACTCTCTTGTATTTTTTGAACTTTATCTTTCATTAAAGGTGAATATATAAATTTAGCCCATTTATTTAACACCTCTATCTTTTTTTTTGAAATATCAGTAAATCCCCATTGTTCATAGGCATCAACAATTTTTGCTTGATCATTTTTTTGAAGAGCAAAATATAGATCTATAACCCCTTTAATAAACTTTCCTTTAAAAATCCTCATACAACCAAAATCAAATAGATTTACCGATAAGTTATTTTGTATAGTATAATTTCCTAAATGAGGATCTCCATGAATAATACCATATTCATAAAAAGGTTTATACCAAGCATAAAACATGTTTTTTGCAATTGTATTACGGACCTCTTTTTTTTCTTTTATAAATTCTAGGATAGGCCTTCCTTCTAACCAAGTCATAGTCAGCAATCTTTTAGTGGATAGACTTTCTATTACCTCTGGAACATGAACATGTTCACTATCTGAAAATATATTACTAAATACTTTCATTAATTTTCTTTCTCTCACATAATCAAGTTCTTCTTTTAATCTTTCTGTGATCTCTTTATATATATCACCTGTCTTAATTGCCTTATTATATGATTGATAAATAGAAAAAATCATTTTTAATTGAGATAAGTCAGCTGATACTGCAGATTCCATATCTGGATATTGAAGTTTACACGCAACAACTTTATTATTTTTTATCAGGGCTTTATGAACCTGACCTAGTGATGCGGCTTTGCTTGCTTCCTTACCAAAACTATCAAAACTTTCTTGCCATTTTGCAGTTAACTCTGCAGCCATTCTTCTTTTAACAAATAACCAACCCATTGAAGGTGCATTCGATTGTAAATGCCTTAATTCTTCTACATATTCTGAAGGAAGTAAATCAGGTATAGTTGCAGATAATTGAGCAACTTTCATTAAAGGCCCTTTAATTCCTCCAAGAGCAGCTCTTATTTCTTCAGCATGTTTTTTCTTATCTATCTTAACACCTAAATATTTTTGAGTAGCAAGTTTTGTTGCTAATTTTCCAACAACTCCTCCAACTTGAGCATATCTTTTAATTTGTTTTGATAAGCTTTTAGATTCCAAATCTTTCATAAAATAATTTTAAAATTTTTCCAAATCATCTATAAAATTTTCAATAACTTTAATTCCTTTTTTCCAAAAATCAGCATTAGAAGGGTTTAAATGAAAAGGTTTTAACAAATTTTTGTAATCTTTGGATCCACCTGATTCTAAAAGAGTAATATATTTCTTATCAAAATTTGATAACCCTTCTTCATAAACTCCATAAAGAGAATTTACTAAACAATCTCCAAATGCATATGCATATACATAAAAGGGAGAATGGATAAAATGAGGAATATATGACCAGTAATACTTATATTCTTCTTCAAACTCTATTGAAGGCCCAAGGCTTTCTTTTTGTACTTGTATCCAAATTGAACAAATTTCTTCTGTTGATAGTTCAGATTTTTTTCTTTGAAGATGGACTTCTTTTTCAAACTGATAAAAAGCTATTTGACGAACAACTGTATTAAGCATGTCCTCAACTTTATTTGCTAGTAAAGCTTTCTTTTCCTTTAAATTTTTTTCATTCTTTAAAAGAGATTTAAATGTAAGCATTTCGCCAAAAACGCTAGCAGTTTCAGCCAATGTTAATGGAGTGGAGGAATTAAAATGCCCTTGTTTATTTGCTGATAAATATTGATGAATGCCATGACCTAGTTCGTGCGCTAATGTAGCTACATCTCTAGATTTACCTTGAAAATTAAGTAAAATATATGGATGTACACTCGGAACAGTTGAAGCAGAAAATGCCCCAGGTGATTTTCCTGTCATAACTGGTGCATGTATCCATGATTTTTCAAAGAATATTTCAACAATTTTTCCAATTGATGGATTAAAGTCCGTATATGCTTTTGTAACAATTTCTCTTGCACTATCCCAAGTATATTGTTTTTTACTTTGAAAAGGTAATGGGGCATTTCTATCCCAATATTTTAATTTTTTTAAACCAAACCATTTAGCTTTAATGGCATAATAACGATGAGATAATTTTTTATAAGAGTCACTAACTGTATTGGAAAGTGCATCCACAACTTTATCTTCTACAACATTAGATAGATTTCTTGCACTTACTGGATTAGGGAGCTTTCGCCATTCGTCATTAATTGATTTATCTTTTGCAAGTGTATTAGTAATCGTTGCAAATAAATTAATATTCTTTCCTAAAGTTTTTCCAACTGATTTTGCTGCAGCTTTTCTAGTAGAAGATTTATTATCAGATAAAAAATTTAATATTTCTGCACTACTTAAAAGTTTATTTTTAAATGGAAATCTCAGAGCCGCTATTGTATCATCAAACAACCTAATCCATGCACTAGAAGAAGTAAGGCTTTTATCTTGTAAAAGTTTTTCTAATTTTTTATCAAGTTGATAAGGTTTAAAAGATCTTCTATTTATTATCCAATTTTTATATTTTATTAATTTTTTTTCTTTAAAAAAAATTTTAATTTTTTTATCTGAAATTTGATTTAATTCTAAAGTAAAAAAAATTAGCATAGAAGAAAATTTAGTAATTTTTTCTTGCATCTGTTGAAAAAAAATTTTGTTTTTTTCATTTTCTATATTTTCAGATACTAGCAGATGTGCATATGACAATATTTTATCCATAATTTCATCAATCTTCTCTATTTCTTCAATTGCTTTTAATAATTTAATTGCAGATAGCTTAATTACTTTACCTTCATACTTTTTAGAGAATGATTTAGATAATTTTTCAATAAGATTAAGATCTTTAAGTATCTTCCTAGAATTAATTGAGGAATATAAATCTCCTAAATTCCATACAGGAAGCGTATTATTAAGAACTTTTTGATTTGATTGCTTGTTTTTTTTTACCATTTCTTTAAATTAGATATAGTTCTATAATCTAGGCTTTGTAGGGAGGACAAGTAATATGTCTATAAATTTTGACAATTTTAATAGTGTAGTGAGTTTATTTAACCACCAATGCAAGGAACTGAAGGATAGTCCCTATTTATGGAGAAAAGTTGAAGGAAAATTCCTTTCTTTAAGCTGGTTAGAAGTACAAAAAAAAGTAAATGCTCTAGCAAAGGGCTTAATAAGTCTTGGTATTTTAAAGGGGGATAGAGTTGTAATTCTATCAGAAAATAGACCTGAATGGCAAATTGCCGACCTAGCTATAATGTCTATCGGTGGTATTACAGTTCCTGCTTATACTACGAGTACCACAAGTGATTATAAACATATTATTAATCATTCTGAAGCAAGGTGCATCATTGTATCTTCTAATGATTTAGCATTAAAGGCTATTCCTGCCACATTAAATAGTAAATGCAAAAATGTTATATTAATAGATGAAGATAAAAAAAAATTTGATGAGCCCTTATATTTTACAAACTGGAATGATTTGATTGAACAAAATAATAATTTTAAAAATGACAATGATTTAGATGAAAATATTAAATCGCAAAAAAGAACTGATACGGCTTGTATAATTTATACTTCAGGTACTGGTGGAAGCCCAAAAGGAGTAATGTTAAGTCATGGTGCAATGTTAACAAATTGTAGTGGAGCTCAAGAATTGTTAAAAAACTTAATTTCTGATTTAAGTGAAATTAGATTTTTATCTTGGCTTCCTCTTTCTCATTCTTATGAACATACTTTACAATTTTATGAAATGGGTATTGCTGCACAAATATATTATGCTGAGGGTATTGATAAACTTTTAGTAAATATGAGTGAAGTCAAACCACATTTTATGACAGCAGTACCAAGATTTTATGATTCACTTCATACCAGAATATCACAAGGATTAAAAAAACAAGGAAAATTAAGTCAGTTATTTTTTTCAACAACTCTAAAACTAGGAAAGAAAAAATATAATAATCAAAAAATGACATCCATAGAAAAAGTTTTAAATGGGATCATGGATAAAATAGTTAGAAAAAAAGTTAATAAGAGATTTGGAGGCAGTTTAAGAGCTTTAGTTTCTGGAGGAGCTGCTTTAAACTATGAGGTAGGACTTTATTTAACTGCTTTGGGATTACCTTTATTGCAGGGCTATGGCCAAACTGAAACAGCACCTGTTGTAAGTGCCAATCCTCCTGAAAGAATTAAATTAGATACCGTTGGGACTATATTTAAAGGAACAGAAGTAAAAATTGCTGAAGATGGAGAAATATTAGTTCGAGGAGAAAATATTATGAATGGTTATTGGAATGACCCCAAAGCAACATCTTCAACAATTGTAGATGGTTGGGTTCATACTGGTGATATTGGTGAATTTGATGAAGATAACTACCTTAAAATTACAGATAGAAAAAAAGATATAATAGTTAATGCAGGAGGAGATAATATCTCACCTTCAAGAGTAGAAGAAAAACTTAATATTGAACCAGAAATATCTCAGTCAATGGTTTATGGTGATTTTAAAAACTATTTAGTTGCTATAATTGTTCCAGACAAAGAACAGGCTTTGTTATGGGCAAAAAATAATAATAAAGAAAATAACTTATCTACTTTAGTAAAAGATGAAGACTATAATAAAACGATCAAAGAAATTATATCAAAAGTTAATAATAACCTCTCAGTTATAGAGCAAGTAAGAAAATTTATATTAATTGATCATGAGTTTACTATTGAAAATGATATGATGACTCCAACAATGAAGGTTAAAAGGTATAAGATAAAAAGTGTTTTTGGAGATCAGTTAGAAAACCTATATTAATCAGAGTTATTTTTCATTTTTTCTAGTTGTTCATTTGTAGCTTCTAATTGATATTTTTCTTTCCACTTAGAATAAGGCATTCCATAAATTATTTCTCTTGCTTCATCATAATTTATTTTTATATTTCTTTTTTCAGCAGCACTTAAATACCATTTAGATAAGCAATTTCTGCAAAATCCTGATAAATTCATTAAGTCAATATTTTGAACATCAGTTCTTTTCTTTAAATGATTTATCAAAGTTTCTAAAACTTCAGCATATATTTCTTTTTGTATTTTATTGTCCATTTATTTTAATAAAAAAAGTTACATATTTAATAAATATCAATTATATATTATACCATAATAAATGAAACGTAATAGAAAAGCTAAAATATTAGCTACACTAGGTCCAGCTTCTTCATCTGAGGAAATAATTGATAAACTTTTTGTTGCAGGATGTGATGTATTTCGCTTAAATTTTTCTCATGGATCAATTGAGGACCATAGAAATAACTATAAATATATAAGATCTCTTGAAAAAAAGTATGATCATGCAACTTGTATATTAGCAGATTTGCAAGGC
Source organism: uncultured Alphaproteobacteria bacterium (assembly GCA_902567855.1). Taxonomy (GTDB): domain Bacteria; phylum Pseudomonadota; class Alphaproteobacteria; order HIMB59; genus MarineAlpha5-Bin3. The sequence continues at coordinate 30,985 of CACFOQ010000012.1, read as the reverse complement.
CCAAAGCTAAGAATAGGAACGTTTGCCCAAGATAAAATAGAATTAAAAAAAGGCCAAAGTTTTGTACTTGATTTAGACTCTTCCCCTGGAAATAAAGATAGGGTCAATTTCCCTCATGAAGAAATTTATGAAACTATGACTCCTAATAGTGAAATTTTAATTGATGATGGAAGGATTAAATTACAAATCATTAAACAAGAAAAAAAATCACTTACAACAGAGGTGTTAAATAGTGGCATTATTTCGAATAATAAAGGTGTTAATATTCCTGGGGTAGTTTTACCAATTTCATCATTAACACAAAAAGACAAATCTGATTTAAATAAAGCTCTAGAAATGGGCGTAGATTGGGTAGCATTATCTTTTATTCAAAGTGCTGAAGATATAAAGAATTTAAAAAAACTAGTTGGTAATAAAGCATCTATAATGGCTAAGATAGAAAAACCCTCTGCAGTTAAAAATATTGATTCAATCATTGAAGCAAGTGATGGATTAATGATAGCTAGAGGAGATTTAGGTGTTGAAATGCCTGCTGAGCAAATACCTGTAATTCAAAAAAATATAATTAGTCGATGTAGAGATTTTGGTAAACCTGTAGTTGTAGCCACTCAAATGTTAGAAAGTATGGTTTCAAATCATACTCCAACAAGAGCTGAGGCATCTGATGTAGCAAATGCTATATATGATGGAACTGACGCAGTAATGCTATCTGCAGAGTCAGCAATCGGTTTGTTTCCTGAAGAATCAGTTACGATTATGAATAGAATAATTAAAAGTGTGGAAACAGATAGCAATAATTTTAATCTTGAGATTAAGAATCAAGAAAATTCATCTATGAATAAAAAAATCAGTACAACTGATGCAATTACAAGTGCAGCTTACACAATAGCAAAAAATGCAGAGGCTAAAGCTATAGTAACTTTTTCTGTAAGCGGAATCACAACTATGAGAATGTCTCGGGAAAGGGCTCCGGTATTAATTATAGGTCTTTCTCCAATACTAGAAACAGCTAGAAAACTTCAAATTTCTTGGGGAGTTTATTCCATTCATGCCAAACAAGATGCTCAAAATGCAACAGAAATGGTAAGCATAGCTTGTAAAGCTCTAAAAAATAAACGTTTAGCTGAAGCTGGTAATTCAATAGTTATCACCGCAGGAGTTCCTTTTGGAAGTGCTGGATCAACAAATCTTCTCAGGATAGCTGAGATTATTGACGATAAAGACCTTACTTAAGAAGTTTACAAGCTTCATCAATTCTCTGGCAAGCTTCTATTAAAATTTTTTCACTCGTAGCATATGAAAGACGAAAGTATGGTGATAAGCCGAAAGCTTCTCCTTGTACTCCAGCAACTCCCCTACTTTCAAGAAGATAGTTCATAAATTTTTCATCAGAATCTAATATTATTCCACCAGGTGTTTTTCTACCAATAATGCCTTCACAATTTGGATATACATAAAATGCACCAGGAGGAATTCCACAAGAGATGCCATCAATAGAATTTAATTTTTCAACAACTAAGTCTCTTCTTTTTTTAAAAGCAATGTTATGTTTTTCTATAAAATCTTGATTACCTTGAAGGGCTTCTACAGATGCAGCCATGCTAATAGATGAAGTTGAAGAATTACTTTGAGATTGAATCTTATTCATTCCCGATATTATTTCTTTTGGAGCGCCACAATAACCCAATCTCCAACCAGTCATACAATAAGCTTTTGAGACACCATTTAAAGTTAAAGTTCGATTCTTGAGCTCAGGGACAGTTTCAGCAATTGTATTAAATTTTTGTTTGTCATAAATAATTTTTTCATAAATATCGTCAGTTAAAATATAAATATTAGGATATTTAAGAAGTATTTGACCTAAATGCATAAGATCTTCTTTAGAATATACTGAACCAGTTGGGTTACTGGGACTATTTAAAAAAAGCCATTTAGTTTTTGGTGTTATAAATTTTTCAAGTTCATAGGGTGTTAATTTAAAATCATTTTTTTCACTGCACTTTACAATAACTGGTTTTCCTTCAGCTAATAAAACTATATCTGGATAACTTACCCAATATGGTGCAGGAATTATAACCTCGTCACCTGGATTAAGTGTTGCCATCATAGCATTATAAATAATATGTTTTCCTCCAACACCTACCATTATTTCGTCACTTGAATATTCTAGATTATTTTCTTTTTTAAATTTATTTATAATTGCATTTTGCAATGCAGGTGTACCCTTTCCTGGTACATACCTGGTTAATCCTTCATTCATCGCTTTAATTGCAGCCTCTCTGATATTTACAGGTGTATCAAAATCTGGTTCTCCTGCTGCTAAAACTAAAATATCTTTTCCCTCAGCCCGTAATGCATTTGCTTTGGTATTAATACCAACAGTCATAGATGGTTTAATTCTAGAAAGTCTATCTGCTACAATATTCATTTGTTGAAATCAAATTATAAAATGTTCAATAACTAGACTTGTGCATGTAAACAATAAAAAAATGGCGAAAATTTTTTTTAGAATTTCTTTACTAATTCTTGAAGACAATTTTGCTCCAATATTCGCAGTAAATATGCTTGTTGAAATAACCAAAGCAACTATTAAAATATTTACATATCCAAGTGAATATGGTGGTAAACCCTCAATATTGATACCTAAAAATATATAGGAAATGGCTCCTGGTAAGGCGATAAAAAATCCCAGAACAGCAGAAGTTCCAACAGCTTGATGCATTTTTTTTGAAAATATACTTAAAATTGGAACACTAAAACTCCCTCCGCCGATTCCTATCAAGGCTGAAAATAATCCTATTAATCCACTAATAGAAAAATTAATAAAAAAATTTTGAGGAATATTATTACCAATTGTTTTTATGTTTCTCTGAAAAAACATATTTAAAGAAATTAAAAAAGCTAAACTAATAAAAATTAATACTAAAATTTCACCTTCAATTCTACTTGCTAGTAATGATCCAATTATAGATCCCGATATAATACCTGCTACCCATTTCTTCACAACATTTCTATCTACATTGTTTAATTTTATATGTGAAAGCACAGACGAGATAGAAGTGAATACTATTATACAAAGAGAAGAAGCTACTGATACATGCATTACAACATCTATTGAATAGCCTAATTGTAATAAAATAAAATATGAAACAGGAACGATTATTATTCCTCCACCAACTCCTAATAATCCAGCTATCAAGCCTGAAAAAAGACCTGTTAATAAAAATGTTACAATTAAAATAAACAATTAAAAACCCTTTTGCATTAGAAATTATGTAGTAAACGAGTTCAATAAAAAGTAAAAAGAAATTAAATTATGACACATATTCATTGGTTAGGTGCAGGTTTATCTTCAGTTCCAGGAATAAGAAGAATTGCTTCAAGTGGCAATAAAATTACTGTATGGAACAGAACTTTGTCTAAAGCTGAATATAGCATTAATCATATAAACTCTGAAAAAGTATTGGCAAAAAAATATGATCTTGATGAAATAAAAAAGCAGCTTAACAAAGGGGATATTGTAGTTTCTCAATTGTCTGCAAATATGCACCCAGAAATAGCTAAAGTTTGTCTTGAAAAAAATTGTCATTTTGCATCTACAAGCTATATTTCTCCTAATTTAAAAGAACTAGACTTAGAAGCTAAAGAGAGGAATTTAGTTTTTATAAATGAGATAGGTTTAGATCCTGGAATTGATCATTTTTTTTCTCATCTTTTAGTTTCAGAATTAAAACAACAAAATATAAATGACTGTGCGGTTTCATACTATTCTTATTGTGGAGGAATACCTGCTGTATCTAATGATTTTAAATATAAATTTAGTTGGTCGCCTGTAGGCGTTATAAAAGCCCTTAATAATAAAGCAAAATTTATTAGTAACTTTCAAGAAAAAGAGGTAATTCCCTACCATCAAGTAAGTACATACTCAGTAAATGATGAAGATTTTGAAGCTTACCCAAATAGAGATTCCATTCCATATATAGCAGAATATAATTTTGATCACTCCTGGAAAATCAACAGTTTCGTAAGAGGCACTTTAAGACTAAATGGATGGACAAAAGCATGGAAAGAGATTTTTTTAATGTTAGAGAATCCAAGTTTAGATATCGAAGAAAAAATTCAAAGCAAAAGTGATGAATTGTGGGCCAATCATCAGTATGAAAAAGATGAAAAAGATAGAGTGGTTCTTTCTGTAAAAATGGAAGCATCTAACAATGATGGTGTAGTCTGGGCAAGAAGTTATGAATTAGATCAAAGTGGTAGTGGTGAAAATAGTGCTATGGCAATTTTAGTTTCAATAACTCTTTCTGCAGGAATAGATTTAATCCTAAATAATAAACTTAATACAGGGGTACAAGCGGCACCCTCCGATAAAGAAAATATAGAATATTTTTTTAAAATTTTGAAAGATTACAAAATAAATTATATTAGTAAATAATGAACTCTAATACTTTTACTCTAGGTATTATTAGAGAAACAAGAGAAGACGAAAGCAGAGCCCCTCTAGTTCCTAATCATGTAACAAAAATTAAGGAAAAATATAATCATGTTAATATTCTTGTTCAACCATCAAAAAACCGATGTTTTAGTAATTTAGAATATAAGAATTCAGGCGCTATAATTCAAGAAGATCTAAATGAATGCAATATAATATTGGGAGTAAAAGAAATAGGAACAAAATTTTTAAATAAAAATAAAACATATTTATTTTTTTCACATACTTCTAAAATCCAATCTGATAATTCTTCTTCAACCCAAGGCACTCCTGGGATGGATAAGAAAGAGTTAATAAAAACTATTTTAGAAAAAGATATAACATTAATAGACTATGAAAATATTAGAAATAAATATGGAGCTCGTTATTTAGGATTTGGACGATTTGCAGGAATAGTTGGATGTTATAATTCTCTATCTCTTTACAAAAAATTTATAAAAAAAATAGATATGAAGAGAGCTTTTGAATTAAAAAATTATGAGTCTTTAATAAAAGAAATTGGTAATAATAAATTTTCTGAAATAAAAATTTTAGTTACTGGAGATGGAAGAGTTGCAAAAGGTGTCTTAGAATTATTACAAAAAACAAATATTACTAAAATTTCAAAAGAAGAATATCTTAACAAAAAGTTTTCTTATCCTGTATTTTGTAATTTAAAAACTGAAGACTATGTTAAATCTAATTCAAAAAAAACTTTCAATCTTCAACATTTTATTGAGTTTCCAAATGATTATAAATCAAAAGCTCACGAATACTTACTAAGTACAAATGTATTAATAAGTGCTCATTATTGGGACCCTCATTCACCTAAAATTTTTGAATTAAAAAATTTAAATAAATATTTAAATTTACAAGTTATTGGAGATATTACCTGTGATCTTAATGGCTCTATTCCTACAACTTTAAAATCAACAACAATAAAAGATCCACACTTTTATTATAATAAAAAAGAATTATCCGAATGTTCACAATCAGAAGAATCAATTGCTGTTATGGCTGTTGACAACCTGCCATCTGAGCTCCCAAGAGATTCAAGTACTGAATTTGGAGATGGAGTTTTAAACGAAGTACTACCTTTCATAATTGGAAAAGATGATGGTAGAATTAATAATGCCACAATAATAAAAAAAGGTAAATTTCTATCTAGATATTCATATATAGAAAAGTATATTAAAAAATAATGAACCAAAATTCCCCTAACTTTGACGCTCTTAGTGAAGCAAATAATAACAAATTTGTAATAACAAGTGATTATAAACCCAATGGAGATCAGCCAAATGCCATAAATTCATTGGTAAAAAATATAAAAAAAGGAGAAAATGAGCAGGTATTACTTGGAGTTACTGGCTCAGGGAAAACTTTTACAATGGCTAAAGTTATAGAAGCATTACAAAAACCTACTCTAATCATGGCGCCAAACAAAACTCTTGCAGCACAACTATACGGCGAAATGAAAAGTTTATTTCCTAATAATGCAGTTGAATATTTTGTCAGTTATTATGATTATTATACTCCTGAGGCATATGTTCCTCGATCAGATACATATATTGAAAAAGAATCTTCAATAAATGAACAAATCGATCGATTAAGACATTCTGCGACCCGTTCTTTAATTGAAAGAAGAGATACAATAATTGTTGCATCTGTTTCGTGTATATATGGAATAGGCTCAGTTGAGACCTATTCTTCAATGTCATTTACTTTAGAAAAAAATCAAAACATTGAAAGAGATTTTATAATTAGAAAATTAGTTGAGCTTTTATATAAACGAAGAGATATGGACTTTAAGAGAGGGAGCTTTAGGGTGAAAGGTGATATTTTAGAAATTTTTCCATCTCACTTTGAAGATCGTTCTTGGAAAATTTCAATGTTTGGAGATGAAATTGAAATGATTACTGAAGTCGACCCTCTAACTGGTGAAAAATTAGATTCATTAGATAAAATAAGAATTTTTGCAAACTCACACTATGTCACTCCCAAACCTACTATTAAAAAAGCGATAACTCAAATTAAAGAAGATTTAAAACAGCAACTTGTCGTTTTTGAAACTGAAAATAAATTATTAGAAAAACAACGTCTTGATGAAAGAACAAATTTTGACTTAGAGATGTTAGAAACAACAGGAAGTTGTAGTGGAATTGAAAATTATTCTAGATATCTGTCAGGTAGAAAACCAGGTGAACCTCCTCCAACACTTTATGAATATATTCCAGAAGATTCTCTTTTATTTATTGATGAAAGTCACATTACATGTTCACAAATTTCAGGAATGTACAAAGGTGACTTTTCGCGAAAATCAACTCTTTCACAATATGGATTTAGATTACCTAGTTGTTTAGATAATAGACCTCTTAAAAGAGAAGAATGGGATGCAATGAGACCACAAACAGTCTTTGTCAGTGCCACTCCGGGAGACTATGAATTAGATAAAACTGGTGGAATATTTGTTGAACAAGTAATTAGACCTACTGGTCTGGTAGATCCTCCAATAGAAATTAGACCCACTAAACATCAAATAGATAATCTTGTTGATGAATGTCGTAAAACTATTGAAAGTGGTTATAGGGTCATGATCACAACTTTAACCAAAAAAAATGTCTGAAGATCTTACAGAATATCTACATGAAGAAGGCTTTAAAGTTCGCTATTTACATTCAGATATTGATACTTTGGAAAGAATTGAGATAATTAGAGATTTACGTTTAGGTGTCTTTAATATTTTAGTTGGCATTAATTTGCTCAGAGAAGGATTGGATATACCCGAATGTGCTCTAATGGCAATTCTTGATGCTGACAAAGAAGGATATTTAAGATCCAAAACAAGTTTAATTCAAACAATAGGACGAGCAGCGAGAAATATTGAAAGTAAAGTTGTTATGTATGCTGATACTAAAACTAAAAGTATGTTAGCAGCAATAGAAGAAACATCGAGGAGAAGGAAAAAGCAACTACAGTATAATAAAGAAAATAAAATTACTCCTGTTAGTATTAAAAAATCTATTGAGGAGATTATTGATAGTACAGCTGAACAAGATCATGTCACAATTCCAATAGATAATGTTAAGCAGCTAGTTGGAAAAGATCTTGAAGTACATATAAAAGAATTAGAAAAAAAGATGAATACATTTGCATCTAATTTGGAATTTGAAGATGCTGCAACTGTTCGTGATGAAATTAATAGATTAAAAGCAAAACAAATGGGTTTAAATAAAAAAGCATTAGAAAGATAAAATGGCGGAAGAATATATTAATTTTTCTCAGAAAAACGATACAGGTATAATAAAACTCAATAGACCTAAAGCTCTAAACGCCCTTAATTATGATATGGCTGAAATTTTTTTAAAAAAATTGAATGAATGGGATCTAGAAAATTCAATAAAAAGAGTTTTAGTATATGGTGAGGGAAATGCTTTTTGTGCTGGTGGAGATGTAAAAAATCTTTTTCTATCTTCTAATAAAAATAATTTAAAAGAAATATTTTTTCAAAAAGAATACACTTTAAATAATGCTATTAATGAATTTAAAAAAGATTATTTGAGTATTTGGAATGGAATTGTTATGGGAGGAGGTGTCGGTTTATCAATGTATGGCAAATATAGAGTAGCAACACAAAACACAAAGTTTGCTATGCCTGAAAGTGCAATAGGTTTTTTTCCAGATGTAGGAGCAAGTTATTTTTTATCTAAATTAAATAGAGGTGTAGGATTATTTCTAAGCCTTACAGGATTTGCTATCAATGCTCGTGATGTTATGGATCTTGGTTTAGCAACTCATTACTCTGATGCAGATAAGATTGAAGAGATAAAAAAAAATTATATACAAACAGGGAATATAGAAAATACCAGTAAATATCCTGAATTAGATTCTATAATTGATAAAAATAAAAATTTTATTGAAGATATTTTTCAAAATAATTTAATTAATATTTTTTATCAATTAAAGAATTCTAAAGATGAGTTTGGTAAAAAAATATATTCTCATTTACTTACCCGATGTCCAATGAGTCTAGCTATTTCTATAGAATTACTTAATAATGCTAAATCTAAGTCTTTAAAAGAATGTTTAGAAATGGAATATCAACTTTGCCAACATATGGTTTATAGAAATGATTTTGATAATGGAGTTGATGCAGTGTTAGTAAGTAAGACACATAAACCTAAATGGAGTCCCTCATCTATAGAAAATATAAATTTTGATGAAGTTGATAAAATGTTTGAACCTCACGTAGAAAAATTATATTTGTAATTATGGTTTCATCTTTACCTAGTTCAGCGAAAGTAGTTATAATAGGCGGAGGAGTAGCTGGTTGCTCAGTAGCCTATCATCTTGCCAAATTTGGATGGAAAGATATTGTTTTATTAGAAAGAGATCAATTAACTTCAGGAACTACTTGGCATGCTGCAGGGCTAATAGGACAGATTGGTTCATCAGCAACAATTACCAAGTTAAGAAACCATTCATTAAATTTATACAAAGAACTTGAAAAGGAAACAGGCTTATCAACAGGACTTAAACAAAATGGATCTTTAACTGTTGCAACTACTAAAGGGAGATTAGATGAGTTAAAGAGACAGGTAAACACTGCTCAACTTTTTAATATCGATGCAAGAGAAGTAAGCAATGATGAAATTTCAGAAATTTATCCGGTAATTAATACAGAAGATATAATTGGAGGAGTCTTTATTCCCAAAGATGGACAAGCAGATCCAGTAGGAGTAACAAATGTTCTAGCTAAAGGAGCAAAACAAAATGGTGCAAAAATTATTGAAAATTGTTTAGTTAAAAAAATACTAACAAAAAATAACAAGATTGGGGGTGTAGAGACTAATCAAGGAAAAATTGAATGCGAATATATAGTTCTTGCTTCAGGTATGTGGTCTAGACAAATAGCTGCTGAGGTTAATGTAAGTGTTCCTTTATATCCAGTAGAACACTTTTATATTTTAACTGAACCCATAGATAACTTAAATAAATCACTTCCTGTTTTAAGAGATTACAATCATTGTCTTTATATAAAGGAAGATGCAGGTAAGTTTTTAGTAGGAATATTTGAACCAAATGCAAAACCAGCTTTTACAAAAACTAATTTAGTCCCAAATGACTTTTCTTTTGCTGAATTGCAGGAAGATTTTGATCATTTTGAACCATATTTAATGCATGCAGTAAAAAGAATACCTAGCCTTGAGACTGCAGGAATTAGAAAATTCTTTAATGGGCCTGAATCTTTTACTCCTGATACAAACTATTTGTTAGGTGAAACACCTGAAATTAAAAATTTTTTTGTTTGTTGTGGTTTTAACAGTATTGGAATTGTTAGTGCAGGAGGTGCAGGAAAAGTTACAGCAGAATGGATGATTAATGGAGAAGTTAATGAAGATGTTTTCTCTCTCGACATAACTCGATTTGAAAAATTTCATTCTGAAACAAATTTTATAATTGATAGAGCTGCAGAAAGTTTGGGTAATCAATACGCTATGCATTGGCCATATAAACAACAAAAAACATCACGAAATATCAAAACTTTTCCTTATCATGATTTGTTAAAAAAAGAAGGTGCTTGCTTTGGTCAAGTAGCTGGGTTTGAAAGTCCTTTGTGGTATGCAATAGATGGAGAAAAGCCAGAATTTAAATATAGTTTTGGATATCAAAATTGGTACAAATCTGCACAAAATGAAACTATAAATACGAGAAAAAATGTTGGTTTTTTCGAATTAACTCCTTTTGCGAAATTTGAAATTGAAGGTGAAGCTGCATATTCATCTCTTCAATACTTATGTTCTAATGATATTAAAAATAATGATGGTGCAATTACATACACACAAATGCTAAATTCTAAAGGAGGAATAGAAGCTGATCTATCAGTAACATGTATATCAAAAAATAAATTTAGAATTATAACTGGCTCAGGTGTGAGAGAGCATGATAAAAAACATATACTTCGTTATTTAGATCAAGATGTTAAATTTACTGATATTACAGATAGTTATTCTTGTTTTGGAATTTTTGGACCTAAAAGTAGATCTTTACTTACTCAAATGGTTGGAAATGAATTTGAAAATAATAAGTTTCCCTTTGGTACGGGAAAATTTTTAAAAATTAATAATATTGATATTTGGTTTCAAAGGCTTTCATACGTTGGAGAGTTAGGTTGGGAATTATATATACCAATAAAAGAATCTAAAAAAATTTATGAGATAATTAATAATATAGGTAAAAATTTTAATATGGTTCATGCAGGTAGACTTGCCATGGATATTATGCGTATGGAAAAAGGTTATCTACATTGGGGACATGATATTTCACCAGCAGAAAACCCTTATGAATCAGGTTTGAATTTTGCTGTAAAGGAAAATAAAGATTTTGAATTTCTTGGGAAAAAAAGTTTATTAAATAATAAATCTAATCAAAAAAAACAGCTGGCGATGTTTATTTTAATAGACTCAAATCCTGGTAATCCTTTGTTGCTTCATGATGAACCAATTTATTATAGAGAAAATATTATAGGTGAAACTACATCTGGAAATTATTCTTTTTGCTATAATAAAAATATGGCTTTTGGATATATAGACTCAAAAATAAATAAAAATGATATGAAAAATGAAATATTTCAAATTGAAGTATCTAAAGTGAAATATGATGCAAAACTTCTTCTTTTACCTTTGCATGATCCAAAAAATAGTAAAATTAAAAGTTAAATTATCTTATAAATTAGATATAATTTAAATTAATATTATGAATATAAAAGATTCTATAAAAAAATTGCCATTATGGAAAAATGAAATTTCTATAGACAGTATAACGGGTGGAATAACTAATCAAAATTTTTTAGTTACAGATGGTCAAAAAAAATATTTTGTTAGAATTGGAGAGGATATATTTGAACATTTAGTAATAAGAAAAAATGAAATTATTGCTAGTCAAGCTGCGTCATTGGCAAATATAGCTCCTAAGTTAATTTATTCTTCAAAAGGAATCATTGTTTTTGAATATATAAAATCAGTGACTTATAACTCAGAATTAGTAATTAAAAATTTAGACAAAATTATTAAAATTATAAAAAATATTCATATAGAAATTCCTAAATTTATTATTGGTGATCCTCCTTTATTTTGGGTATTTCACGTTGTTAGACATTATTCAAATTTTTTAAAGGAGAATAACAGCCCTTACATTAAAAAATTAGATGAATTAATTATAAAGAGTGATCAGCTAAACAAAATTGCCTCCCCTTATGAAATAGTTTTTTGTCATAATGATTTCTTGCCAGCTAATTTTATAGAAAATGAAAATAAAGTCTGGGTAGTTGATTGGGAATACGCTGGGTTCAATACACCTCTATTTGATTTGGGTGGTTTAGCTTCTAATAATGAATTTTCAAATGACCAGGAAATATATTTACTTGAAAATTATTTTGATCAAAAAATATCAGCTGAAAAAATGTCAAAATATTTAGCTATAAAATGTGCTTCACTACTAAGAGAAACTTTATGGAGTATGACTTCTGAAATTACTTCAAAAATAGATTTTGATTATAAAAAATACACAGATGAAAATTTAAATAAATTTGAAGATGAGTTTAAAAAAATTCAGTAATGAAAATTACAAAATTTTTATTTTTTTTTCTTTTTATTCTAATATTAATTAGTATCATTGTAATTTATAATTTAAATAAAAATTATAACATAGAAAAAATTATAAATAATTTAGAAAAAGATCTTAATGCAAAAATTGTATTAAATGAAGAACCTGACTGGGTTTTTTTACCTAAAATACAATTAAATGTTAAAAGTAAAATAGAAAATAATTTAAATATTTATTCATCAAAAGAAATTAATATTTCTTTTATACAGTCTTATAACTTTTCTCCATTAAATTTTAAAATAGATAGTAATTCTTTTTTTATTAATGGTCTTGAAATTAAATCTTTAGAAGCCTACGGGAATTATATTTTTAATGATAAAAAAATTATACTAAAAAATTTAACTGGGAAAGTAGGTGATGGTAAATTTTTTTTAAATGGAAATATAAATAATTCAGAATTAGAAAAAATAAATATAACAGGAGATATAAAAAATTTACATTTAAATCAGATATTAAGACAATTAAATTTAGCTAATTGGGAAAGAATAGAAATAAAGCTATCCTCCAATCAGTTTAAATTTAACTCTAAAAAAAATAATATATTGCAAAGTGCTAAAGCGTCTGTGCCAATAAATGGAAGTATGTATTTTGCAGTAACAGAAGAAGAAAGATTTGGAATTGCCTTCCTTAGATTATTAATTGAAAAAATGCCAAATTTAAGTAATTTAAGTAAATCCTTAACTCAGATAATTGATGGATTTGATGGGAAACCAGCTCTTTTTAAAGGTGATTTAAATATAAAAAGCGGATTAATTCAAACTGATAACTTAAATGTCAAAAATCAAAATAATCGAATAGATATTAAAGGATCCTACGATATGATTGCAGATCTTTTTGATGTCAAAATTCTTTTTTTTGAATCAGATAATTTAGTTGTAGAAGCCTTAGTTCTTGGCAATATAGAAAATCCTTCTATACAAATAGTTAATGAAAATATTATTTCAAATAATAAAGATGAAAATGCAGATCTAAAAAAAGTTTTTGATGAAGGCATTCAATCACTAATTGATAAGCTTCTTGGAACAAATGAGTAGTCTATATTCAACAATTTTTAGCGTTTTTGGATATATAATTTTAGGTTTTATATTAAAAAAAATTAATATCATTCCTGATTACATTACAAATAAATTTAATTTTATTTGTTTTAATATTTTGTTACCTATAGCGCTAATCAGCAATTTTTGGCGAATAAAATTTCCAGAAATAATTTTATTTGAATTATTGTTAGTTTTTTTTGGATCTGGAATAATAATTTTTATAATCGGATTTTTTTTTAGTAAGAAAATTTTTAATTTTAAAACTGATGATAGTGCACTATTTGGACTAGGAAGTTGTTTTGGAAACTCTGTAGCTTTTGGTATTCCTCTTATGTACTCAATTTTAGGACCAATAAACTCTATGCCTTATATGGTACTAGTATTATTTCATGGATTAATACATTTTACATATGCAACTTTAATAATTGAGGGGTATAGAAATAGAGAAGAAACAAACTTTTTAAAATTATTCAAAATAATAATTGGGTTACTAAAAAATATTGTTTTATTTGGAATGCTTATTGGAATTTTACTAAATTATCTTGAAATACCTTTGCCAAATTCTTTAAATATTTTTTTACTACCTATTTCAAAAATAGCATTACCAGCAGTTTTAATAAGCCTAGGTTTTTCTTTAGCAGGATTTAAGATTATGAGTGAAATTCGATATTCTATTATTTTAACCATTTTGAAAAACTTTCTTTTTCCATGTATTGCATTTGTTTTAGCAAAATTTATTTTTGTAATGCCTAATCAATTAGTCTTCATAATCACAACTGCGGCAGCACTTCCTAGTGGCTCTCAAACCTATTATTTTAGTTACCGATATAATTCCTTACAAAAAATTATTTCTTCAAATATAGTTTTAAGTACATTTGTAAGTTTTTTTACAATTTCATTTATATTTCTATTATTTGGATATTAAGCTGAATTGTTATTATAATTTAGTAATTTTTGTTTTGCTTTCAAAGTAGATTTACTTTTTGGAAAAATTTTAATAATTTCATCATAAATCTTAACAGCTTGATCGACTTTTCCTTTTTGAAGAAAAATTAATATCATACCGTCCATAGCTCCAAAATGGCGTGGTTCTAATTTTAATGTGGTATTTATATCAGTCATTGATTTATCATATTCTCCCAACATATAAAAAACTGTTGCTCTCTTATTCCATGCTTCAGCAAAATTAGGGTTCTTTTTAATCACTTTTGAAAAAAATTTTATTGATTCTTTTAAATTACCATTATGCATTAATCCAATACCACGAAAAAAATCAGCATTTATTTTAGGGTCGTTAGTTTCATGCCATATATCCCAAATTTTTAGTTTAATTGTTTTTATTTTTGTTTCATTTTCTGTGATGAGTAATTGTGAAAATAAATTTTCTAACCTTTGGTCGTATTGATCTGCTTTTACGCTTAAGCAAAAAAACATTATAATAATTAAAATTCTCAACATTAAAAATATATGGTAGAATAATTTATTTTAAAACGCAATAAATTGAAATATGATTGATCTTTACACATGGCCTACTCCTAATGGTCGTAAAATAAGTATATTACTCGAGGAATTAAAAATTCCTTATAAAGTTCATTTAATAGATATTAATAATAATGAGCAATTCAATAATAATTTTTCTAAAATTTCTCCTAGTAATAAAATTCCAGCTATTGTTGATAAAAAAAATGGAGAAAGTATTTTTGAAACAGGTGCAATTATGCTTTATTTATCTAATAAAAATAATAAATTTTGTTCTAAAAAATATTATTGGGAAATAATGCAATGGTTTTTTTATCAAATTTCCCAGGTAGGTCCTTTTTTAGGGCAGGCCCACCAATTTCTTTATTATCATAAGGGCCAAAGTCTTTTTGCAGAAAAAAAATATAAAGATTATGTCAAAAGAGTTTATGATACACTTGATAAACGTTTAGAAGAAAATGAATTTCTTGGAATTGAATATTCTATAGCAGATATTGCAACTTGGCCATGGATAGCTAGATTTGAAATTCATCAAACTAATTTAAAAAAATATAATAATATCCTTAGATGGTATAAAATAATTGCCAAAAGAACAGCTGTTATAAAAGGTTATCATCTGGGTAAAGAGGATAAAGAAATTCCTCAGCCTTAAATTTTATATATAAAAACAGAAATAGCAGTACCTATTAGTAATAAAGCTAATAAAAATTCAATTATTTTTTTCAATTTGCTATTAGTTAAATATAATCGAATAACACTTCCTCCAAAAGCCCAAATACTTATTGAAGGTATATTAATGATGGTTGACATTATAACCATGAAAAGAGTTCCAAAGATTAGATTTTCTTTTTCTGGATAAAATAAAGATACCGCTGTTATGCAGATTACCCAAGCCTTAGGATTAACAAATTGAAATAATATTGCTTCATAATATTTTAAGGGTCTTGATTTTTCTTCATTTGAAGCAACATTTAAAGATCCAAACATTTTATATGCTAAATATAAAATATATGCAGAACCAACATAGCGCAAAATATCAAGTAAAATCGGAAAGGATGTAAACAAACTCCCTAATCCCAAACATACAAGAGCCAATTGTATACCATGACCAGTAGGTATGCCCAATATATTAGGGATAGATCTAAAAAATCCAAATTTAATTCCAGAGGTGGTTAAAATACTATTATTAGGTCCGGGAGTTGCATACATTACAAAATTATATGCACTTATTGCAACAATTAGCTCCCAGGTTATCATAAATTATTAATCTCTAAAATTTACAAACTGTATAGGAATACCGACATTAGATTCTTCGATCATTTTCATAACAGATTGAAGATCATCTTTCTTTTTGCCATCTACGCGTAATTCATTACCATTTATTTTAATTTGTACTTTAATTTTTGAACTTTTTACATCTGCAGTAATTTTTTTTGCAATAGTTTGTTCTATACCATCAACAAATTTATAGGATTGCCTTACTTTATTACCCCCAGCTTTTTCTAAACTAGATTTACTTATACATAAAGGATCAACCTTTCTTCGAACTAGATGTGTAATAATTAAATCATGAACTTGATTAACTTTTAGTTCATCATCTGTAGTAACAATTAAATCATTCTCTTTACGTTCTATGGTTGTGTCAGATCCTTTAAAATCATAGCGGTTAGTAATTTCACGAATAGCATTTCCTATAGCATTATCAATTTCTTGAAAATCTAATCTATTTACTACATCAAAGCTTGGCATAAATTAAAGAAGTTATATTAATTTATGTCATCCTCCAAATCATCTGGCAACTGTTTTTTTTGTGCTTAGACGTCCTAATTTTTTCATCTTTTCAACTTTTTTAGTTAAGCTTCCAGGCCCATCTTGCAATCTTTGTTTTGCTTCATCCATTTTAATTTTTGCTTTTTCAATAGATTGATTAGCTTGAATAAAAGATTCATAAACATTAACTGTCTTATCATAAATTTCTGTAGCAGAACCTGCTATATCTTTAATAGTTTTAGTTTGTTTATCTACACGCCACATATTTTCTACAGCTTTTAATAAAAAAGGGAGGGTAGAAGGGCCAACAATAATAATTTTCTTTTTCCAAGCATCTTCAATTATCTTAACTCCTTCACTATACAAAGACAACAGAGCTGGCTCAGTAGGAATAAACATAAGCACACTATCAACAGTATTTATTTCATACAAATTTGAGTAATTATCTTTAGTCAAATCTCGCACAAATGTTTTAACTGACTCTAAAAATTTTTTAAGATAAAGTTTTTTTTCTGTTTCATTCTTGGTATTTGCATAATCGTGCCAAGAGTTTAGTGAAACTTTTGAGTCAATAATAATATCTCTATTTCCTGGCATATGAACAACTACATCTGGTTTTTGAAGATTTCCCTCAGAATCTGTATATGCTTTCTGTGTTTCATATTCTTCTCCTTCCCTAAGACCAACGCTATCTAATATATTCTTTAAAACAAATTCTCCCCATGGACCTTGTTGTTGGGCTCCTCCTCTAATTAGAGTATTTTCAATGCGATCTTGAGCAAGATTAAAGTTTTGTAATGATTGTTGAATAGACTGCATGTGGTTTTTTAAGGAAAGTAAATCATCATCCTTTTCTTCGTTTTTTTTCTTTGAAGAAGTTAAAATTGTGTACAATAAAATAATAGCAGCTGAGCCAAAAAAAAATCCAAATAAGAAAAAAATAATTTGATTGCTAGTTTCCATAAATAAAAATAAATTAATAATAAATTAAAATATATTAATTGCCCATAATATAGAAAAATATATTACCAAATATCGACCTACTTTTCCAATAGATACCAAAATCAAGAATGGAAGAAATGAATATCTTAATATACCTGCTGCAAAAGTTATGGGATCACCTATAAACGGAACCCAGGACAATAATAATGACCATTTACCATATTTGTTAAAAAGTTCTGTTCCTTTTTGAATTTTATTTTTCTTAATTGGAAACCAAGGTTTTTTAATAAAATAATTTACATAATATCCACATAGCCAATTAAATACTGATCCAAGAATATTACCTATAGAAGCTGAGATAAGTAGTAATAAGTTATTATATTTATCAAGAGACAAGAGAGAGGCAAAATATAGTTCTGAGCCAAATGGAATTATAGTTGCAACCATAAAACTTACGGCCAATAAAGTAAGGTAAATCACAAACTATATTTATTAGACTAAAATATTTAATTTGCCCAATAATGATTTTTAAAAATAGGCTCTTTTCATATAATATAATTACTATATGAACTTAGTATATGACTAAAGGTTTTGATAATTTAGAATTTGAAATCCGGGTAAAAAGAGCTCGTGAACTAATGGAAAAAAATAATATAGATATATTATTGTTAACCACTCCACATAATTTTCGTTATTTCTCTGGATTAGATTCTTATTTTTGGGAAAGTCCAACTAGACCTTGGTTTTTATTAATTCCTCAAAACTCTGATCCAATTGCTTTAGTTCCCTCTATTGGTCAAACGGCTTTAGAAAAAACGTGGTTAAAAAATATTAAAACTTGGTCCTCACCTAATCCAAAAGATGAGGGAATAACTTTATTGAAAGATACTATTTTAAATTTGCTTCCAAATAATGGGGTCGTAGGTTGCGAACTAGGTCATGAAAGTCATTTGAGAATGAGTATTAATGATTTCGATATGTTAAGAACAGATCTATCAAAAATAGAATTTATTAATGCCAGTAAAATTATTTGGGAATTAAGAATGATTAAATCTCATAATGAAATTAAAAAAATAAAGAAAATAATCTCACTAACCAGTAATGTTTTTGATAATTTGCCAAAAAAACTTAATATAGGAATGTCAGAAATTGAAATATGTAATATCTTTAAAAAAGAACTTATTGAAAATGGTGCTGAACATACTTTATATATTTCCTGTGCATCAGATAAAGGAGGATATGATCAAATAATCTCTAGCCCATCTAATAAAAAAGTTGAAGAAGGAGACATATTAATAATCGATACAGGGAGTACTTTTGATGGATATTTTTGTGATTTTGATCGTAATTTTGGTTTTGGAAAAATAAGTAAAGAATCTCAAGATGCTTATAAAGTTTTGTGGGAAGCTACCGAAGCAGGATTACAAAAAATAAAACCTGGATTTTCTTGCTCCGATATAAGTAATGCTATGATGGAAATTTTAAGAAAATCAGGATTAAAATCAAATAGTGTGGGTAGAATGGGTCATGGTTTGGGATTGCAAGTAACTGAGCCTCCAAGTATACATTCTGATGATAAAACCATATTGAGAGAAAATATGATTATTACAATTGAACCATGTTTTGAATATATTCCTAGCAAAATGATTGTTCACGAAGAAAATATATTAGTTACTAATAATGGTTTTGAATTATTAACATCCAGAACACCAGAAAGAATACCAATTATAGATTAAGATAAAATGAAAGGAATTTTATTGTGAAATTAGAATTATCTAAATTAGAGTTAAGTGAACAAATGATAAAAACCTGCTTAGAAATGGAGACGAGAGATATAAACCAAGGAACATCTGGCAATCTATCGATGAGATTTAATAATGGTTTTTTAATTACCCCTTCTTCTATGCCTTACAATGAAATGAAACCTGAAGATATTGTTGAAATGGATTGGGAAGGAAAATTTATAGGAAAACAACCTTCTTCTGAATGGAGATTCCATAGAGATATACTAAAAGAAAGAAAAGATATAAATGTTGTTTTGCATTGTCATTCTATTAATGCCACAGCTTTATCTTGTCATAATAAAGATATTCCTGCTTTTCATTATATTATTGGTCTTGCAGGAGGAAATAATATTCGGTGTGCAAAATATGCAACTTTTGGATCTCAAGAATTATCTGATAATGCACTAATTGCTTTGAAAGATAGATTAGCTTGCCTTCTAGGACATCATGGAATGATATGTTTGGGCAAAACTTTCAAAGAAGCTTTGTGGCTTGGTAGTGAAGTAGAGGCTATGTCAAAAATCTATATTAAGGCATTATCAATAGGAAATACTCAAATATTATCTGAAAAAGAGATGGAAAAAGTTGTAAAACAAATGGAAAGAATGAGTTATGGCAAAGGACCTGAGCCAGAAGGCTCAGAAGATATAGCTAGACCCAAAAATGGCTAAGGATATAATCATTGGAATAGATGCAGGCACTTCGATATTAAAAGCAGTAGCGTTTACTTTAAATGGTAAAGAAATTGCATCTTCTACAATAAACAACACATACAAAACTTCTCTAAGTGGTCAAGCTACTCAGTCTCTTGATACTACATGGAAAAATTGTACAAAAATTATCTTAGAATTAAAAAATAGAATAAATAATTTTAAAGATAGGGTAGCTATAATTTCAGTTACCGGACAAGGGGATGGAACATGGTTAATAGATAAAAAAGGTAAAGCAGTATGCGATGCTTGGCTTTGGTTAGACTCAAGATCTTCAGAAACTGCAAAAAAACTAACTAAATTAAATTCGGAAAAATTGAGATTTGATCTAACTGGTACTGGAATATTTGCTGGTCAACAAAGTAGCCAAATATCTTATATGGAAAAAAATAATCCAGAAATTTTAGATCAATCAAGTACAGCTTTTCACTGTAAAGATTGGATATATTTTAAACTAACAAATGTAAGGGCTACAGATCCATCTGAAGCATGTTTTACTTTTGGAAATTTTAGAACACGTCAATATGATGAAAGTGTTATTGGTGGTTTAGGACTATCTAAAAGAAAAAATCTATTACCTGATATAATAGATGGAAGCAAAATTACTCATCCTCTAAGTGATAAAGTTGCAAACTTAATTGGTTTAAACTCCGGAACACCTATTGCTTTAGGATATATAGACGCTGTTTGCACTTTTTTAGGAAGTGGTGGATTAGATATAAATAAAGATGTGGGAAATTCTATTTTAGGCACAACTGGAGGACATATGAAAGCAACAAAAATTTCTCATATTGTGCCTAACTCAAATTTAAAATCTGGATATGTTATGCTCTTACCTATAGAGAACTTAGCTTTACAGTTTCAAACAAATATGTCTGGTACTCTGAATATCGATTGGTTAAAATTTCTAATAAAAGATATTTTTAATGACTTTGATTTGAACCTTAATGATAACGAATTTATTAAAAAAATTGATAAATGGTTAAAAAAAGCAAAGCCAGGTAAATTAATTTATCATCCATATATTTCTGAAGCAGGTGAAAGAGGTCCTTTTGTTAATACTAAAGCAAAAGCAAGTTTAATTGGTCTTCGATCAAATGATAAGTTTCCAGAAATTGTTCGAGCATTTGTTGAGGGATTATGTTTTGCTAGCCGTGAATGTTATACAGCAATAGGAAAAATACCAAATGAAATTCGACTTGCTGGAGGAGGCTCTCAATCTAAAGTATTAAGAGAAATCTTTTCATCAGTTTTAAAAGTTTCAATAAGAACAGCAAATAGAAAAGAGGCAGGTGCTGCAGGTGCTGCGATGATAGGAGCTATGGCAGTAGGAATATATAAAGATTGGAATTCTTGTATAGAAGATTGGGTAGATCCTTTTTTAGGTAAATTGGAAAAAAATAATAATAACTTAGTTCAAATCTATGACGATGTATATGATATCTATTTAGATAGCAGAAATAGAGTTAAACCAATATGGGAAAAAATTAATTAGAAATTTATAAAATTGTTTCTATTTTAGGCATAAGATTGATTAATTCTTTAGTATATTGATGACTAGGATTATTAAAAAGTATTTCTGTATTTTCGATTTCACATAAATTTCCATTTTTTAAAACTGCAATCCTATCACACATTTGCCTAATTACTGGCAAGTCATGACTTATAAATAAAATTGTTAAATTTAGCTGTTCTTGAAGATCTTTTAAAAGATTAAGAATTTGTGCTTGTATACTTACGTCTAAAGCTGACGTTGGTTCATCACAAATAAGTAAGCGCGGTCTTGTAGCTAATGCTCTAGCTATCGAAATTCTTTGTCTTTGACCTCCTGAAAATTCGTGAGGATATCTATCTAATGATTGCCTAGTCATTCCAACGATATCAATTAAATCATTAACATTATTTTCAATTGTTTTTTTATCCAAATTTTTTTGAAAAAATTTAATTGGTTCTGCAATTATTTTTTTTACCTTAAATCTTGGATTTAAAGAAGAGTAAGGGTCTTGAAAAATCATTTGGATTTGCCCTCTAATTTTATTATTATTTTTTTGATTTAAAGAAATATTTTCATAAAAAACTTCACCTGAACTAGGTTTAATAAGATTCGTTATAATTTTTGCAATTGTTGATTTTCCTGAACCTGATTCTCCAACTAAACCAAAAGATTCTCCTTCAAAAATATTAAAAGAGACATTATCTAGAGCTTTTAGTGAGTTAATTTCTTTTTTTGATTTTATAATAGAATCTGAATCAAAAATTTTAGTTAAATTTTTTATTTCTAATAATTTATCTTTTGTAACAGCTCTTTTGCCCCAATTTTGAATAATACTATTTGTAAGATTTAAGGAATCATTAGTTATTTCTCCTCCTTCAGGATTGATTAACTTAAATCTTGAAATTTTCTTATTTGTTGGAGGAACAGAAATGATAAGACTTTTTCCTTCATTAGACTTTGGATTAGTTAAAACATCTTTGGTTAAACCATACTCAACAATAACGCCATTTCTCATGATAATAACTTTATTTGTAGTTTCTGCAATTACTCCCATATCATGGGTGATAATAATCACTCCAAGATTTCTTTTTTTTGTCAAATCTTTAAGTAGTTGGAGAATTTGATATTGAATACTTACATCAAGTGCAGTTGTTGGTTCATCTGCAATAATTAAATCTGGCTCACAACTTATTGCCAAAGCAATAACCACTCTTTGGCGCATACCACCACTAAATTGATGAGGATAATCTTCAATTCTTTTTTCTGCATCCTCGATTCCTACTTCATTTAATAGTTGAATCGATCTCTGTAAGGCTTGATCATAATTTAATTTTAAATGAGTTTGTATCGTTTCTATTAATTGGTCTTTAATTTTGAACAAAGGATTAAGTGATGTTTGAGGGTCTTGAAATACAAAGCCAATTTTTTTTCCTCTAGCTTTTTGAATAATTTCTTCATTATTACATATTTCCTCATTATCAATTTTTATTGATCCTTCAGTGATTTCTCCTGGTGGATCAATTAAATTTATTATTGCATTTGCTATTGTAGACTTGCCTGAACCAGACTCGCCAACAATTCCTAGTATCTCTCCTCTTTCAAGAGAGAATTCTACATTCTTGCTAGCTACTATTTTTTCTTTTCTGGTTAAGTAGCTAATATTTAAATTTTTAATTTCTAAAAAACTCATCTCTTTTTTAACTTTGGGTTTAAAGCATCTCTCATCCAATCTCCTAAAAGATTAATTGATAAAGCAAGAACTACCAAAAAAATAGCGGGGAAAAAAGTAATCCACCATTCACCTGAAAATAAAAAATTATTTCCAAATCTAATTAATGTTCCTAAGGAAGGCGTTGTCGGAGGTATGCCTACTCCAAGAAAACTTAGGGTTGATTCAGTAATAATTGCTAACGCTAATCCTATCGTTGCAATCACTAAAATTGGCCTAAGAATATTTGGTAAAATATGCTTAAACATAATTAATATGTTAGATAGTCCGATTATTTTTGATGCTGATATATATTCTTTATTTTTTTCAACTAAAGTTGAGGCTCTTGTTACTCTAGCAAATTGAGGCCACTCCGAAATACCTATAGCAAATATTAATACATATATAGCCATCTCATCATGCATTGATTTAGAAATAATTGCTCTTGCTATTCCATCAACAAGTAATGCCATTAATATACTTGGTATTGTTAATTGTACATCTGTTAAGCGCATTACAATTGTTTCATATCTTCCTCCTATATAACCAGCTGTTATTCCTAATGAAACTCCCAAAATCATGGCAAAAATAATTGAAGAAAAACCTACAATTAAAGAAATTCTAGATCCATATATCATTGTTGAAAACATATCTCTTCCTTGCTGATCTGTGCCAAGAAAAAAATTAGCATTGCCTCCCTCTGACCAAACAGGAGGAATAAAAGCATCCATCAAAGAAATATTTAGAGGGTCAAAAGGATCATAAGGTGCAACTATTTCTGCCAAAAAAGAACAAAGAAAAATTATTAAAAAAATAGATGAAGAAATAATAGCAATTTTTGAATTAAAAAAACTATAACCTATATCAGTGTCATAAATTTTATTAATCATTTTTCCAATCATAATTAACTATTTTCTTCCTTAATTCTTATTCTTGGATCAATAAAATAGTAGGTTATGTCTACAATAAAATTTATCATAACAAAAATAAAGGCAACCATAATCATGTATGCAGACATAATTGGTATATCGACAAAATAAACTGCATTAATAAATAGTGAACCCATTCCAGGCCACTGGAAAACTGTTTCTGTTATAATTGAAAAAGCAATTAAAGTTCCGATATTTATACCAGTGATAGTAATAACTGGTATTAATCCATTTTTAAGAGCATGTTTATAATTAATAATATTTTTTTTAATTCCTCTAGCTTTAGCAAATTTGATATAGTCTGTTTGTAGTATTTCCATCATTTCGGCTCTGACTAACCTAATGACATAAGTCATTTGAAATAAACTTAGAGTTACGGATGGAAGAATCAAAGCCTTGAGACCTGACAAGGTTAAAAAGCCTGTAGACCAAAAACCAATATCTGTGACTTCTCCTCTACCAAAGGAAGGAAGTACACCTAATATTACGGAGAATAAATATATTAGCATAATACCAATTATGAAAGTTGGTAATGAGACTCCAGCAAGAGAAATAACAAGTATTACATTTGATATAAAAGTATCTCTATTTATTCCTGTATATACTCCTAAAATAACCCCAGAAATAATTGCTAAAAGTGCAGAAACAAATACTAACTCTAAAGTAGCTGGCATTCTCTCTGCTATTAAAACTGATACTGGCCTTTTAAGTTGGTAGGAAATTCCAAAATTTCCTTGCACTGAGTTTCCAACAAAATTAAAAAATTGAATATATATGGGATCATTTATTCCCAGTTTATCCCTTATTTCTTCTCTTCTTTCATCAGAAGCTTCTTGCCCAACCATATTGTTTACTGGATCTCCTACAAAATTAAATAATGAAAAAGACACAAAGGCGACTATGATCATTACTAGTACTGATTGCAGAAATCTTTTTAAGAAATAATTGAGCATAAAATGAATTTTCTGGCCAGATAACTGGCCAGAAATTAAAGATTTAAATTAATTTACGTTAGCAAAATAAAAGAGTGGTTCGTTATTGATCCTAGCATGAACATCAACATTGCTTTTAGAAGCCTGATTTACAACCTGATGGTGTAAAGGAAGATATGGAACATTGTCCTGTACTATATCCCATGCTTCTGCAATTAATTCATTTCTTTTAGCTATATCAGTTTCGACTCCCATTGCCGCAGTAAGTTCATCAACTCTAGCATCACTGAAATTAACTTTATTCCAGCTACCATCGCTTGCAAGAAGATAAGAATAGACATAATGACTATCGTAAGTAGGCACTCCCCATCCTAACATATACATATCACTAGGATTTGGATCACCTTCTTTAACTTCTTTAAAGTGTATACTCTTAGTTTTGGCATCAAGACTTACTTTAACTCCAATTTTTGCAAACATACCTATAGCAGCAACACAAATTGCCTCATCATTTACATAACGATCATTTGGACAATCAAGTGTAACTTCAAAACCATCTGGATATCCGGCTTCAGCTAGCAGTTTTTTTGACAATTCTGGATCATAAGGTAATCTTGTGTCATGAGCTTTAGTATAACCATTAACACCTGGTGCTGTAATTATACCTGCAGGAAAACTTTGTCCTCTCATAACTTTATCCTTAATAGCATCCATATCTAATGCATGATACATTGCCAAGCGAACTCTTTTATCTGCAAAAGGATTTTTACCTTTCACATTAGATGAAAATAATTCAGCTGAGCCTTGATCCATACCAAAAAATATAGTTCTATTTTGAGCAACTTGATTAATTTTATGAGCAGAAGAAGCTGCAATTCTTTCTAGATCTTGAACAGGTACAACATTTGTATAATCTATTTCACCAGATAATAATGCTGCAATTCTTGTTGCATCATTCTTAATTGGAAGTAATTCAATTTTATCAATGTTGTGCTGGCTTTGATCACCCCACCAACTTTTGTTTCTTTTAAATATTGTTCTAACATCTTGCTCTCTCAAAGTAATTTTGAAAGGACCGGTACCATTTGCAGCTGATGCGCAGTAAGAAGTTTCTCCAGCATCCCAGTTGTATGAAACATCACAACCGTTTGCTTTAGACCAAGATTCAGACATTATGAAAATTTGAACAAGTTGATTTAAAAGTATTGGATTTGGACCTTCTGTTTTAATTTCAAGTGTTAAATCATCAATTGCCTTTGCTGATTTTATACTTTTGATTAAATCAACCATATCAGAAGGGTCCGTTTTAGCTCTTATAATACTAAAAGCTGCATCACTTGCAGTTAATGCAGATCCATCATGAAAAACAACTCCTTCACGAATTTTAAAGATCCATGTTTCAGGATCAGTGTTTTCCCAAGAAGTTGCAAGTTGTGGTTGAATATTCATACCAATGTCATGTGTTACCAAGCCTTCATAAACTTGACGAGAAACCATGTGAGTTGGTCCTTCATTTTGTGCATGCGGATCTAAAGTTAAAGAATCACCAGGCATAGACCACTTAAGTGTATTTGCAAAAACTGGTGAAAAAATACCCATAAAAAGCAATGACAAAACAACGCTTAAAGATTTTTTCATATTATTTCCTCCATAGAAATTTAATAATCAACCCATACTACTTCAGTATAATTATTCAATATTATTAATCTAAGTTGATGTTATATTTGTTCATTACATGGTAGGAGAATTAGCTATAAAACTAGGTTTTTGTATTAATGAGCATTAAATAATTCAAATGAAAAGAACAGATAGGGCCGAGCAAGTATATAAAATTCTTAACAGAATATATAAAACGGTGCCCATTCCTCTTAAACATACTAATAAATTTGAGTTACTCATTGCGGTTTTATTAAGTGCCCAATGCACTGATGAAAGAGTTAATAAAGTAACACCTGTACTTTTTAAAAAAGCAAATACTTCTTTGAAAATGATTAAAGTTCCTAAAAGTACAATTTATAAAATTATTCGTCCATGTGGTTTAGCTCCACAAAAATCAGATGCCATTTTTAAGCTATCGAGAATACTTGTGAAAAAATTTAAAGGGAAAGTTCCAGAAAGTTTTGAAGATTTAGAAAAACTACCAGGTGTTGGGCATAAAACTGCAAGTGTTGTGATGTCTCAGGGTTTTGGGCATCCGGCATTTCCTGTAGATACACATATACATCGATTATCTCAGAGATGGGGATTAACAAATGGCAAAAATGTTATTCAAACTGAAGAGGATTTAAAAAAATTATTTCCAAAAAAATCTTGGAATAAATTGCATTTACAAATTATTTATTATGGAAGAGAATATTGTAAAGCTAAAAGCTGTTATGGCCTAGAGTGCGAAATTTGTAATGTTTGTTTTCCAAATAGAAGAAAAAAAATTTTTACTAAAAAATAATTTAAAAAGGTTTAAAAACTACCATAACAATTATTAAAATTAAAAATATTGCAGGCACTTCATTTATAATCTTATAAAATTTAGCTGAATTAGTATTTTTTTCTTCTTCAAATGCTTTTCTGCATTTGCCATAATATAAGTGAAAGGTAGATAATATTATTACAAAAAATATTTTTAAAATTAACCAGAGATCAAGACCAATATAATGAATCATCACTAAACCTGTGAACCAAGTTATAATAGCAGCTGGTACCATAATAAATTTATATAATCTTCTTTCCATTATCTTAAAAGTTTCAGAAGTTTCTTTTAAAATTTTGGGATTTGCATGATAAACGAAAATTCTAGGCAAATATAGTAGACCTGCCATCCAAGAAATTACACTAAAGATATGTATTGTTTTAATTATATTAAAAAACATTCATCAATCCCATTTAGCTAAAGGAGGCATAGACATAAGAATTGCATCAATATTTCCTCCTGTTTCTAGACCAAATTTTGTTCCTCTATCATGTAATAAATTAAATTCTACATATTTACTTCGTTTTAAAAGTTGTATATTTTTTTCTTCATCACTCCAATTTAAGTCTTTATATTTTAAAATAGTTTTGGAGGAAAAATCATTAAAGAAATTTCCAACATTTTGAACAAACTCAAAATCTCTACCCCAATCATCTGTCTTTAAATAATCAAAAAAAATTCCTCCTATACCTCTTGGCTCTTTTCTATAAGTTAAATAAAAATATTCATCACACCAACTTTTAAATTTTTTATAATAATTTTTATCAAATTTATCACATAAAGATTCTAAAGATGAATGATATTGTTCTTCGTCCTTGAAAGGAAGACATGGAGTAACATCTATTCCTCCTCCAAACCATTCTTGTTCTGTTTTTAAAAATCTAGTGTTAAAATGCATAGAGGGTATAAAAGGAGAATGAGGATGAAGAACTACACTTATACCTGTAGCCTGATAAGAAGAATCATTTTCGGTTCCCGGTACTTTTCCTATCATATTTTCTTCAAATTTTCCTTCAACTGTTGAAATGTTGACCCCGCCCTTTTCTATTACCTGTCCTTTAATCTTACTCATTTTTCCACCACCTTGATGCTTATGATCCCATTCAGTAATTATAAAATTTGTTGAATCAATTTTTTCTATATTTAAAATTAGTTTATCACGTAATTCTTCAAACCATTTCCTAGCAATTTCAATTTTTGAATTATTCATTTATACTGACCATCCTTGAGTGTGCTTTTCAATAATAGTTGACATCATATCAATATGCATTGGGTTTGTATTTAAACAAGGAATATACAAATAATTTTTGCCACCTGCATTTTCAAAATATTCTCTATTCTCAGCTTCAAGTTCTTCTAATGTTTCTAGACAATCTGCGCTAAAGCCAGGTGATATAATATGAATATCTTTTATTCCCTCGCTAGGAAGTTTTTTCAAAGTTTCACTTGTGTACGGTTGGAGCCACTCATCTCTACCAAAGCGGCTTTGAAAAGTACTTAACACTTCATTATCATCAAGGTTCATATATTCTTTAACCAGTCTTGTAGTTTTTAAACAAAAGCAATGATACGGATCACCTTTTGTATGATATTTTTTTGGAATCCCATGGTAGCTAAAAATAAGTTTTTGAGGTTTTCCATTTTTTTTCCAAAAAACTTCAATAGAGTTTGCAAGGGCTTTAATATAGCTTTCTTCTTCAAAATATTGATTAATGAACCTCAATTCAGGGATCCATCGCCACTTTTGTAAAACATTTGTAACTGCATCAAATGTACTTGCTGTTGTTGCTGCACAATATTGAGGATAAAGAGGAAAAATAATCAAACGTCTTACTTTTTTACTTTGCAGCTCCAATAAAGCACTTTCAATTGATGGGTTTCCATATCTCATCCCTAAAGCAAAAACAGTGTTAGGATATTTGCCTTCAAATTTTTCTTTTACTAGTTCAATTTGTTTTTTAGCTATATTTAGTAGGGGTGAACCTTCATCTGTCCAAATAGTTTTATAAGTTTTGGCCGATCTTTTTGGTCTGATTCGTAAAATAATTCCATGTAGTATGATTTTCCAAATAAATTTTGGAAACTCAATTACTCGAGTATCAGACAAAAATTCTGCTAGATATATTTTTACAGCTTTAGAATTAGGCTCATCAGGGGTTCCTAAATTAGTTAATAAAATTCCAGTTCTTTCGACACTTCCATGTTCGTAATTATTTTCTCCAATATATTTAGTCATAAATACTAACTAAAATTTTTTCTTATTGTTTCAATAAATAAATGTACATTTTTTTCAGGAGTTAATTTATTTATTCCATGACCTAAAGAGCATATCCAGCCTTCTAAGCTTTCTATGGATTTCATTTCTTCACAAAAATATTTTATCTCTTCGATTAATTGACTTTGATTTAAAATCATTTTACTTTCATCAAAATTTCCTTGAATAAAACCACTTTTATACAAAGCAAACGTATCTTTTATATTAATAGTATGATTTATTCCAATCCCTGCTAAAGATGAATTAAAAATAATACTAAAATCATTTAATTCTTTTCCCTTAAAATAATAACCAATTTTATTAGGAAAGGATTTGATAATATCTTCTATTAGAGAAAGATAGTTTAATTTAAAAAAATCTGACTGAATATCATTTAATCCACTATCGAAAATCATTACTATTTCTGCTCCTGCATCCAATTGTAAATTGATATTTTTTTTAATCAAAGGGAGTAAAATATTCTTTAAAAAATCAAAATGAAAATCTTCTATTTTATTTAAATTTTTCTTTTTGTTTGTTGCAAAACGTAGAAGTGTCCATGGTCCACCAACAAAACCTATTAAGCTTTTTGAATTTGGAAGTTGTTCTCTAGTGATTCTAATTGCTTTGCTTTGAAATTCCATATGTTCAATTGCTTTATCAATATTAGAATATTCTGATAAATTATCTTTAGTGATAAAATCACCAAAAATAGGAGCTGGATTAAAATGCAATGGCAGTCCTAGTCCCTCAAGAAGAAATAAAATATCACTAAATAGAATAGATATATCAAAATCAAACTCATTAACTGGTCCGCATGCAACTTCACTTGCCAACTCAGGATTTTTACATAATTTTTCAAATGAATATTTTTCTTTTAAATTTTGATAATGGCTATGATATCGTCCGGCCTGACGCATAAACCAAATTGGAGGTGTTTTTTGTGAAATTCTTTTCAATGCATTTTGAAACAGTATATTAGACATATTGTTTTATTACACTAATTAAATTATCAGTCATTTAATAAATTTTTCTTCCAATCTTTGTAGGATAAAGCAATTCTTAGTTTATTTGGATCTTTTATTATTTTTTTAATTTCTTCATAAGTATTTCCCGGTCCACAATAATGATTTGCATCAATTATATTAGGAAAAGTTTTATTGACGTATTTAAATGCACTGGAGCTCATCCAGAAAAAATGCTTTTTATCATTAATATTGTCCGTAATTGGTAACTCTAGTAATTTATAAGTTGGTATCATCTTTGTTATTTTACTTTTTGGAGCATCAGCATGCGTAAGCTTTATCCAAGGTTTTGTACTTAAACTTTCTATTCTTGTTTT
>CACFOQ010000011.1 GCA_902567855.1 uncultured Alphaproteobacteria bacterium | reverse complement strand
GTAATTGGATCATCTATTGTAAAAATTATTGAAACTAATTTAAATAATAAAGAAAGAATGATTAATGAAGTTAGCTCTTTTATTGAAGAACTAAAAAAAGGTACAGAATAATGAATTGGCTAACAAATTTTGTAAAACCTAAGCTTAGTGCTTTAGTTCGTAAAAAAGAAGTACCAGAAAATCTTTGGAATAATTGTCCTTCTTGTGCAAGTATGATTCATCATAAAGATTTAAATGAAAATCTAAGAGTATGTGCGAGTTGTAATTATCATTTTCGAATGACTGCAGAGAAAAGAATAGAAGTTTTATTTTCTAAAGAAAAATTTACTGAAATAAAACTAAATGAAATTCCTGATGATCCTTTGAAATTTTATGATAAGAAAAAATATAAAGATAGATTAAAAGAATATAGAAAAAAAACAGGTAGAGAAGATGCTTTTATTTTAGGTATAGGTGATATTGATAACAAAAAAGCTATTTATGGCTTTATGAATTTTAATTTTATGGGCGGATCAATGGGCAGAGCTGTAGGTGAAGGAATAGTAAGAGGAGCACAAAAAGCTATTGAGAATAAATATCCATATATAATTTTTACTTCATCAGGTGGCGCTAGAATGCAAGAAGGAACAATAAGTTTAATGCAAATGCCTAGAACAGTTGCTGCTGTTGAACTTTTAAATGTTAATAAGATTCCATATATAGTAGTTTTGACTGAACCAACAACAGGAGGAGTTACTGCATCATTTGCAATGTTAGGGGATATAACGATAGCTGAGAAAGGCTCAACTATTGGATTTGCTGGAAAAAGAGTAATACAAGATACTATAAGAGAAGAATTGCCTTTTAATTTTCAAAAAGCTGAATATCTTTATGATCATGGAATGGTTGATATTGTGGTTGAAAGAAAAAATTTAAAAAAAACTATTTCAAGTTTACTTCATCATATATCTTAAATAATGTCTCAAAAACTTGATGCATTACTTAAGCAGTTACATAAGTTGCATCCAAAGTATATTGATCTTTCTTTAGATAGACTTAGAAAGCTTTTAGAAAAACTAAATAATCCTCACCTTAAACTTCCACCTGTTATTCATATTGCTGGAACAAATGGAAAAGGCTCTACGTTAAGCTTTATACAAACTATACTAATAGAAAATAATTATAGTATTCATGCTTATATTTCACCCCATTTAAAATCATTTAATGAAAGAATAATCATTAGAAATAAATTAATAAATAAAAAAAGTCTTTATACAGTACTAAAAAAAATAGAAAAAATAAATAATAATGAACCTATAACTTTTTTTGAAATTACTACTGCTACTGCTTTTTATATTTTCTCTAAAAGAAAATCTGATTTTTTAATTCTTGAAACTGGATTAGGGGGAAGGTTAGATGCGACTAATATTATCAATAAAAGTCTTATAGATATAATAACTCCTATAGGAATTGATCATCAAGAATTTTTAGGAAAAAGTTTAAAAAAAATAACTAATGAAAAATTAGGGATAATTAAAAAAGGAAGCACCGTTATTATTTCAAAACAAAAAAATTTAGTTAAAAATCATATTTTAAATAAAATAAATTTAAAAAAAAATACTACTTTATTT
Organism: uncultured Alphaproteobacteria bacterium; assembly: GCA_902567855.1. GTDB lineage: Bacteria > Pseudomonadota > Alphaproteobacteria > HIMB59 > MarineAlpha5-Bin3. The sequence goes on along the minus strand of CACFOQ010000011.1, from coordinate 41,386 downwards.
TATGGTAACAGATTTAAAATTTTAGAAAAAAATTCAAAAACCTTTAAACTACAATATGATAAAAAAAAATATATATTTAATAACCCCAAACTAATTGGGGAACACCAAATAGAGAATGCAAGTACAGCTATAACTTCTATTTTCATATTAAAAAAACTGGGTTACAAATTTAACAATAAATCTATTAATAAGGGTATAGTCAAAACAGTTTGGCCTGGGAGATTAGAAAAGCTAAAACTATGCCATATACCTGTTTATTTAGATGGGGCACATAATATAGATGGTGCAAAAAAATTATTAAATTTCTTTAAACAAAAAAATCAAAAAGTTTGGATTATAATTGGAATGTTAAATAATAAAAATTTAAATGATTTTATAAAAATACTTCAACCAATTACTGAAGGTGTTGTAGCAGTTCCTATTCCACAAGAAAAAAATAGTTTTACTTCTGATGAAATACTTAATGTATGTAAAAAACTAAACTTAATTTGTTATAAAAAAACAAACGTTAAAATAGCAAATCAATTTTTAAAAAAAACAATTAAACCTAAGATTATATTGGTTACAGGCTCCCTATACTTAATTGGAAGCATAAAAGATAAAAGTTATAAATAACTATTTATCCAATCCTCAAGTGAAGATTTAGGTAAACTCCCTATTTTTGTATCAATTAATTTGCCGTCTTTGAAGAGCATAAGTGTCGGAATACCTCGGACATTATATTTTTGAGGAGTAGTTGGATTCTCATCTATATTTAATTTTAAAATATTTAAATTATCTTTTTCATTAGCGATCTCTTCTAAAATAGGAGAGATTTGTTTGCATGGACCGCACCATTCAGCCCAAAAGTCAACTAATACCAGATTAGATTGAGAAGAAATATCATCTTGAAATGTACTATCAGATGTTTTATTTGTTGCCATAAAATATATGTAATCATTAAATAAATTATATCAAGAGAATAACTTTTTAACTATACTTAGTCCTTTTGGGTCTCCAACATGATACCACTTTGATTTCATAAGTTCACCACGCAATTCTCCTTTATTAATTAAAATATCCCAAATTAAATTAATAGAAAATTTTTTATCAGAAAAATTTTTTATGCTATTCACATTTAAAATTTGTAACCCTGAATAAAAGATTATTTCTTCACCTTTTAAATATCTTATAATTTTATTGTCTTTTAAGATAAAGTCTCCATTCATTTTATCTAGCCCGTAACTATTTTCTTTATTTGATAGTAATAAAGTAGAATTATTATGAATATCAAAATTATTAATTAGTAACCTAGCATCATTCAAATTGTTTGCTGTCCAAAAAACATCAGAATTTACTACTAATAAATTATTTGAATTAATATGTGGAATAATATTTTTTATTCCACCTCCCGTATCTAGAATTTCTTTTTCATAAATCGTTATAATTTTTTCTCTTTCTTTTAATTGATTAATAAAAGATACAATCTGATTATTTAAATAATGAGTATTGATTATTATTTTTTTGCATCCTAATTTTATTAAAAAATTTATAGAATTTTCTAATAATGTTATGCCATTAATATTTAATAAAGGCTTAGGCACTGATTGAGTTAATGGCATCATACGTTTCCCATAACCCGCAGCCAATATCATGCCTACATTACTAAAACTCATTATCAAATATATATTTATAATAAAAATTATTTAAACTTTTGTTGTTAAGAAAATTTATACTTTTTAACATTCTTTTTTTTGTTACAGGTATAAAATCTAAATACCATTTTTCATTAAGATCCTTGGATAATTTTACCCATCTCCCAAGTAATCTTGATTGGCGAGAACAATTTAAAAAATGATATTTCATTTTATATTCCTTCATAGATAAATTTTGTTCAGTTTTATCAAAAAAATGTTCAATAAAATGATCATTAAACTCATCAGTAAAAAAAATTCTAGAATCTTCTAGTAATGAAAATAAATCCCAGCAACTTTCTCCCCAAAAAGCACTTTGAAAATCTATAATGCCACATTTTAAATGATTTTTTTTAGATGGTAATAAGATTAAATTATTAATATTAAAGTCCTTATGTACAAAATTTGAAAAATTAAAATCAAATTTATTAAAATATTCTGACCAAATTAATAAATATTCTTCAGATACATTTTCGTTTAAATTATTATACAAATATGGCAAAAAATATTTCGGAAGCTCCATGATTTCCTCTTCAAAATTTTTATAATTATAAATAGGAAGATTGAGATCAGAATTAAATTGTAATGATTGATTTATTACTTTTAAAGAGTCTACAGCATGAAACAATAGCTTATCAATAGGTTCCTTATTTATTATTTTATCAAATCTCAAATTGCCAAAGTCTTCAGATATAGTAAATAAATCAGTATCATTTGATTCATAAATTTCTGGGATAGAAATATCTAAATCCTTTAGTATATTATAAATTTTCAAATGATTAAGATATTCTTTTTTATCTAAATTAAAATCTGTCAAAATGAATGATTTATTATCTTTCTGCAACCTATAGAATATTTTTTTTGAAGCCCCACTTTTAATTTTATTAAACTTAAAATTTTTATATTCCGAATTAATATTATACATATTTTTATTTTATTTATAAGGTATTCTTAAGACTATGAAAAACACTGATTAATCTTTTATTCAAATCAAGAATATCAAACTCAATTAAATAAAAATTAGAAAATTGAAAATTATCCAAAATAATGCTTGGCCATTCAACAATAGAAATATTATTTTCACTATTTTCAAAAATATCTATTTCTTTTAATTCTTCCTTATTATTTAATCTAAAAAAATCATAGTGATAAATAGTATAATTTTTTAATGGATAACTTATTACAATTGGAAAAGAAGGACTTTTTATATTAATTGGTAAATCAGTTTTGTTTAATTCAAACAATGATTTAATATAAGATTTTGCAAAAGTTGTTTTGCCTGCACCTAAATCTCCTTTTAAAAAAAACCAATCCCCTTTTCTAGAAATACCAGCAATTTTTTTTGAAAAAATTAGTAAATCATCTAAATTGCTTTCAAATTCTATTAGTTTATTCAATTAATTTATACTAGAAAGCACTTTTAAAACCATCAACCAAATCAGTTTTCTCCCAAGTAAAATGACCTTCTGTAGTTGGTTTTCTTCCGAAATGACCATAGGCAGAGGTAGGCACGTATATTGGGTTAGTTAAATTTAAATGTTCTCTAATACCTCTAGGACTTAAATCAAAAAGTTCAGGAATTAAATTTTCTATTTTTGTTTCATCAACTTTGCTTGTTCCATTTGTGTTAACATAAATTGATAGAGGTTTTGATACTCCAATTGCATACGCAAGCTGAATAACACATTCATCTGCTAACTCAGCTGCAACTACATTTTTAGCTAAATATCTTGCTGCATAAGCTGCTGATCTATCTACTTTACTTGGATCTTTTCCTGAGAAGGCTCCTCCTCCATGTGGGGCAGCCCCTCCATAAGTATCAACTATAATTTTTCTACCAGTTAAACCTGAGTCACCATCAGGTCCTCCAATAACAAAATTTCCAGTTGGATTAACATAAAACTCTTCGTCTTTAAGCTCTTGCATAAGATGACTTGGGATACATTCATTAACAATAGGTTTTACAACTTCTTTAATTTGATCAGGTGTTAAACCTTCTTTATGCTGAGTAGAAACAACTACTGATGTAACTTTTGAAGGTTTTCCATTTTGATATAACATTGTAACTTGACTTTTTGAATCTGGTTCAAATTCATTTCTAGTTCCATTTTTTCTTAGCTCAGCCATTTTCAACAAAATTTGATGGGAATAATGAATAGGCGCAGGCATTAATGAATCTGTATCTTTACAAGCGTAACCAAACATAATGCCTTGATCACCAGCTCCTTCATCCTTATTGCTTCCTGAATCAACTCCCATAGCAATATCTGATGATTGAGGATGTAAATGATAATCTATTTCACAATTTTGCCAATGAAAACCATCTTGTTCATATCCTATATCCTTAATACAGTCTCTTACTTGAGATATGATTTGATCTTTTGATATTGATGGACCCCTTACTTCTCCAGCTAAAACTACTTTGTTAGTAGTAGTAAGTGTTTCACATGCAACTCGAGTTTGAGGATCGCCTGAAGATAGATAGCTATCTACAACCATGTCAGATATTCTATCACAAACTTTATCAGGGTGTCCCTCAGATACTGACTCACTAGTAAAAATATAATCTCTTTTCATTTTTATCTCCTTACTTAATATCTATAAGAGTCATCTTTAAACGGACCCTGTTTTTTAACTCCAATATAATCTGCCTGTTTATCAGTTAATGTGGTAAGTTTTGCTCCAACCTTTTTTAAGTGAAGCATAGCTACTTTTTCATCTAAATGTTTAGGCAAAACATAAACTTTATTTTCATAGTTTTTATAATTATTCCATAACTCTAGTTGTGCCATTACCTGATTAGTAAAAGAAGCACTCATTACAAAACTAGGATGACCAGTGGCATTACCTAAATTAACTAATCTCCCTTGAGAAAGAAGAAGTATTTTTTTACCATCTGGAAATTCTACTTCATCAACTTGTGGTTTGATTTCATCCGTTTTATAATTTCGCAATGCTTCAGTTTGTATCTCATTATCAAAATGTCCAATATTACAAACAATTGCTCGATCCCGCATTTTTCTCATATGATCTAAAGTTATAATATCTAAGTTTCCTGTAGCAGTAACAAAAATATCACCATAAGAACATGCATCATCCATGGTAACTACTTCATATCCTTCCATTGCTGCTTGTAACGCATTAATTGGATCAACTTCTGTAACACAAACTCTTGCCCCTGCTCCTCTTAGGCTTGCAGCCGAACCCTTTCCAACATCTCCATAACCAGCAACTACAGCTATTTTTCCAGCCATCATGACATCTGTTCCTCTGCGAATTCCATCAACCAAGCTTTCTTTACAACCATATAAATTATCAAATTTAGATTTGGTAACAGAGTCATTTACATTAATTGCAGGCACTTTTAATTTACCTTCTTTTTCCATTTCTTTTAAACGGTGCACTCCTGTAGTTGTTTCTTCTGATAAACCTTTAATTTCTTCTAACATTTCTGGAAATTTTTCATGAATAATTCCGGTTGCATCACCTCCGTCATCTAAAATCATGTTAGGCTTCCAATTATTTGGTCCTGATAAAGTTTGTTCTATACACCACCAAAACTCTTCATCATTCATACCTTTCCAAGCAAAAACTGGAATATTTTTTGCAGCTATAGCTGCAGCAGCTTGGTCTTGAGTTGAAAAAATGTTACATGAGCTCCATCTTACTGACGCACCTAAATGAACTAAGGTTTCAATCAATACTGCTGTTTGAATCGTCATATGAAGACATCCAACTATTCGCGCGCCATCAAGAGGTTTCGTATTACCGTATTCTTCTCTTAATGCCATCAAACCAGGCATTTCTGTTTCAGCAATTGCTATTTCTTTCCTGCCCCAATCACTCAATGAAATATCTTTTACTTTATAATCAGCAGTCATTTAATCTCCTCGTTTAATAGATTTTTACGATTCTTTTAAAGGTAATTTAATCTCGAAACAAGCTCCTTCAAAGCCTTTATATGTATTTTTTTTTAAATTAATTGTTCCTCCAAAACTTTCGATAACACTTTTAGAGATTGAAAGACCTAATCCTGAATGCGATTTTCTATCATTTTTTCTATCAGTATAGAATCTCTCAAAGATTTTATCTTTATAATCAAGCGAGATACCAGGACCTTGATCAACATAATTGAAAACACAATATTGACCCTCTCCTTTAATATTAATTAATAATTTAGATTTAATTTTTATATATGACAGGCTATTATCAATGAGATTGTTTATAACTTGTAAAAATTTATTTCTATTTATTTCTATATAAATCTCTTCTTGTTGAGATTCTATTTTCAAATCATATTCTTTGTTTACCAGAGAATCCTTAAATTTATTTAAAAAACTAATTATTTCTACCTTTTCCAAAGTAGCTTCAGAAATTTCAACTTGCGTTAATGTATAATTTGAAATGTCAGATATTAATATATTCATTCTATCTATATCTTCTCCCATATTTTTAACCAATAAATCTGTTTTTTTTTCATCTAATTTTTTTATTTTTAATAAGTCACTTGAGCTTTTTAATCCTGACAAAGGATTTTTTAGTTCATGTGATACATCTGCTGCAAATTGTTCTATATCTTGAACTCTTTTTTTTAAATCTTCTGACATGCTTTTTATATCATTACTTAAAATTCCAATCTCATCTCTACGTTCTGGATAAATAATTTTATCTTTTTTATTATACGATTTATCTCTTTCTAGTTGGGTAATTTTAGAAAGAATCTTTATAGGATCAACAATGCTTTTTGAAAATAAAGTAGAAAATAAGAACAAAATAGATACAAAAATAATAAAAAAATTAGTTATAGTTATAGATTGATAAGCACTTTCAGGATTATACGCAATAGGCGCTATAATTAAGACGACGCCATAAACTTTATTATCTTTGATAATTGGAGATGCAAAAATAGAACTAAAAATTCCGTCTTGATCTTCAAACATATAAGATGTTGTTTCTTTTGATTTAATTGTTTCCATTACAGTAATGTTATCATTTTTTAATTTTTTTAATTTTTGTTTAGCAAAATAATTTAATAAAGAATTATAAAAATCAAAATAAACCTTTTGGTATGTTAGATAAAAATTATCATTTTTTTGATTATTTTTTTTATCATTAGAGTCTATATCCATTATTATTACTTCTTCTTCAGCAACATAAAATTCGCTAGTATCTGCCAATATAGTCCAATTATCATCATATATTTTGACTGTTAATTCAGAGTCTAAAAAGTTTGAATAGATATATTGTTGCGTATAAGTAATGTCTAACTGAGGAAGTTGATCTTCATAATTTTTACTAATTAAATCAGCTTCTTTACAGTCTGTTCTATATTCTTCTCTATTTTCAATTTTGATTTCTCCACTTTCTAGTGTTTCAGGAACACTACTACAGGAGTCATCAAATGTAAAAATTCTCTGAATAGCATTATCACTTAAATATTTAGTTGTTTCATATAATTTTGAATTTATTATTTGAGTATGATTATTAATATTTTTATTATTTGATAACGAAAAAAAATTATAAAAAACAATAACAATCAATACCACCAAAGTAATTAAAAGATTTATTAATACAATTTGTTTGGTAAGTGAATAATTTGAAAGTAAAAAAAAATTAAATCGATTATTCACGCCATGAGTAACCTGATCCATATCTAGTTCTTATTTGATCAAAGTCAGTATCAAAAGATTTAAATTTTTTTCTTAATCGCTTAATATGACTATCAATAGTTCTATCATCAACATAAATATTATCTCCATACATTGTATCCATTAATTGATTTCTATCTTTGATTACACCTGGATGCTTTGCAAGAGATTTAATTAAATTAAATTCAGCTACTGTAAGATCTATTACATGATCTTTCCAAAAACATAATTGTTTAAGGTCATCTAAGACGAGATGGCCTTTTTTTAAATTTTTATTTTCTTTTAGCGCATCTGAGTCAGTAATTTTTCTATTTTCATGAACTCTTAATACTGTTCTGATTCTTTCATTAAGTAATTTTTGAGAAAAAGGTTTTTTAATGTAATCTGAGGCACCCATTTTTAAACCTATAATTTCATCTTGTTCTTGGTCTTTAGAAGTTAAAAAGATTACTGGCATATTTTTTAATTCAAGGTTTTTACTAGAGCGAATTCTCATTAGTAATTCATTACCGTTCATTCTGGGCATTTTGATATCAAATAATCCTAAATCATATTTTGTTTTTTCTAAACCGACTAAGGCCTCTTCTCCATTAAGATATGTATCGACCTTGAATCCCTCTGATTCTAAGCCTAAAGATACTGATGTTAAAATATTAGTTTCATCATCTACTAAAGCTATATGAGTCATATTTTGCTAGTATTACTATTTTAGATTTATGGCAAATTTAAGTTAAAAAAAATGTTAAAAAACTATCAAATAATAGTTTTTGAAAATGTATATCTTGTTAACAATGTTAGTAAGATATTCTAACAAATTCAAATAGTAGAGATAAAAATTGAATAATTTGATATGGTGTTTGAAATAATATTGTTTGACATTTTTAAAATTATTATTATGTTCGTTATTTGTTCTTATTGCGATATTAACCAAATGTTGTATTGTGAAAAAGTAGCAACACAACATATAGTGTTATTCAACAATAAATTTTTATGATTGATAAAGGATAGATGTCAGACAATTCACAAGTATCAGCAAAGATAAGAAACAATAATGAAATAAATTTATTAAGTTTAAGTGTTGTTAGAAGAGATGGATCTATTGCTCAATTTAAATCTGAAAAAATATTTAATGCCATAAAAAAAGCTTTTTTGGCTCAGACTAAAATAAGAAACAATAAAGAAAAAGATAATGAACAAACCTCAAGTATTCACAAAACTATTGAAGTTTTAACAGATAAAGTAGTTGCAGCTTTAACTAGAAGAATAGCTGATGGAGATATGATTCACATTGAAGACATACAAGATCAAGTTGAACTTGCTCTAATGAGAGATGAGCATCACAAGGTTGCTAGAGCTTATGTATTATATAGGGAACAAAGAGCAGCTTCGAGGTATCATACAAAAAAATTAAAGGAGCAAATTGGGGTAAAGGTTTCTTCAATGATGGTTACAAAACGTGATGGAACAAAAGAACCTGTATCTTTAGACAAAATTACTAATCGTGTTTCCGTTTTATCTACTGGTTTATCTATTGATCCAATAGTTGTGGCACAAAAAGCAATACCAGGTTTATATAATGATATTACTTCTACAGAGATAGATAATTATCTAGCTGAAACATCAGCTGCTTTAACTGTAGAGCATCCTGATTATTCTAATTTAGCTGCAAGAATAAAGTCCAATGCTCTTCACAAATTAACTCCTGGTTTTGTGATAGCAACTAAAAATTTATTTGAAGATGGTTTATTGCATGAAAGTTACTATAACAAAGTTATTCAAAATGCTGAAGAAATTGAATCTATTATTGATTATGATAGAGATTACAGTTTTGATTATTTTGCCTTAACTACTTTAATAAGAGCATATCTTCTAAAATTTGAAAATCAAACTATAGAAAGACCTCAGGATTTATGGATGCGTGTTGCTTTAACAGTTTCAGGTAAAGAATTTAACTTTTCTAAGCTTAAAGAAACTTATGACTCTCTATCTAATGGTCTGTATACTCATGCTACTCCAACTCTTTTTAATAGTGGACTAAAAATGCAACAATTATCTTCCTGTTTTCTTATTGGAATGGAAGATGACTCTATTGAGGGGATTTTTAATACTATTAAGGATTGTGCATTAATATCAAAAACTGCTGGTGGTATTGGAATGCATGCGCACAATATACGCGGAAGTGGAAGTAGAATTAAATCAACTAATGGAAAATCAAATGGACTTATACCTTTTTTAAAAATATTTAATGAAACCGCAAAATCAGTCGACCAAGGTGGTGGAAAAAGAAAAGGCTCATTTGCTATTTATTTAGAACCATGGCATGCAGATATTGAAAAATTCTTAGAACTGAGAAAAAATACTGGTGCAGAAGAATTTAGAGCTCGTGATTTATTTTATGCACTCTGGATTCCTGATTTATTTATGCAAAGAGTTGAAAATGATGAAGATTGGACTCTAATGAGTGAACATGAATGTCCTGGATTATCTGATAGCTATGGTAAGAGTTTTGAGAAATTATATACTAAGTATGAACAAGATATGCCTAATCTAGAAAAAATCAAAGCTAGATCGTTAATGTCTAAAATTATAGAAGCACAAATAGAAACAGGTCAGCCATATATGCTGTATAAAGACGCAATAAATGAAAAATCAAATCAAAAAAATATAGGTGTTATTAAGTCCTCTAATCTTTGTGCAGAAATTGTTGAGTATTCTGATAAAAATGAAACTGCAGTCTGTAATTTAGCTTCTATAGCACTTCCAAACTTTGTTAATAAAAAAACAAATGAATTTGATTATAATAAACTTTACCAAACAGCAAAACTAGCAACAAAAAATTTAGACCAAGTTATAGATATCAACTTTTATCCCACTAGTAAGACTGATACCTCAAATAATTTACATCGACCTATAGGTTTGGGAATTCAAGGTTTATCGGATGTGTTTTTCAAATTATCAATTCCTCATGATGGTGAAGAAGCAGGAAAAATAAATAAATTAATATTTGAAACTATATATTTTGGAGCTTTAGAAGCTTCAATGGAGTTAGCAAAAGAAAAAGGTCCATATTCTTCCTTTAAAGGTTCTCCACTATCTGAGGGTAAATTTCAGTTTGACCTTTGGGATGTTAAACCTTCTGAAATGTGGAATTGGGATGCTCTTAGAGAAAAGGTGAAAAAACATGGAGTTAGGAATTCTTTAACCACCGCTTGTATGCCTACAGCTTCTACAGGTATTATATTGGGCAATACTGAAACTTTTCAAATACAAACATCTAATATTTATAAAAGACAAACTCTATCTGGTGAATTCTTATTAGTTAATAGACATTTAGTGAAAGAATTATCAAAAAGAAATCTATGGAATAAAGAAATGAGAGATAATATTATTTTAGAAAATGGATCTGTTCAAAATATAAGTAAGTTTCCTGAAGATTTAAAAGAAATTTATAAAACTGTTTGGGAAACTTCACAACGTACAGTTATTGATATGGCAGCTGATAGGGCGCCTTTTATTGATCAAACTCAATCTATGAATTTATGGCTTTCCAATCCAACTTTTGGTAAAGTAAATTCTATGCATATGTATGCTTGGAAAAAAGGCTTAAAAACAGGTATGTACTACTTGAGAAGTAGATCTGCTGTTGATGCTGTAAAGGTTACTGTTTCATCAGAAAAAATGGCTAGAGAAAATATTATTAATTCGCAAACTAATGATTCTAATGAACCAGAAGAATGTTTAACTTGTAGTGCATAGAAAGAAAACTATATGATATCTAAAGGTATAAAGTCAATATTTCCAATAAAAAACCAAGAGATTTGGGATAGATATAAATTACATATTCAAGCTTTTTGGACACCTGAAGAAGTATCCTTGCAAGATGACCTAAGAGATTTACAAACTTTAAATGAAGGTGAGCAACACTTTATAAAAAGTGTTTTAGCTTTTTTTGCAAATTCTGAAGCAATGATTAATGAGAATCTTGCTAGTAGATTTTATAAAGAAATATTAATGCCTGAAGCTAGATGTTTTATTTCCATGCAAATGTTGAATGAATCAATTCATGCTGAAATGTATGCCTTACAAATAGAGGCTTATGTAAAAGATCAAAAAGAAAAAGATGGATTATTTGATGCTATACAAAATGTTCCTTGTATAAATCATAAAGCTCAATGGGTGTCAAAGTGGTTAAATGGAAACCACAATTTATTAGTTCGATTAATTGGCTTTGGTCTTGTTGAAGGTTTATTTTTTGCGGGTTCTTTTTGTGCTATTTATTATTTTAGAAAAAGAGGATTATTGCCTGGTTTAGCTCTTTCAAATGATTGGATCGCAAGAGATGAAGGTATGCATTTTAGTTTTTCAGCCTTAATGTATAAAACTCTAAGAGACAAATATAATAATGGAACGATAAATAATTCTGATATTGCTGATACCAATTTAATCCCAAAAGATGTTCAGCAATCTGAATTTGAAGAAATTGTTAGAGAAGCTGTAGCTTTTGAAAAAGAATTTGTAAAAGATTCATTGCCTGTTGATTTGATTGGAATGAATGCAGACTTAATGTGTGAATATATTGAAGCTGTAGCGGATAGAATAGCTGATTTATTTGAATTTGATAGAGTTTTTAATACTGAAAACCCTTTTGATTTTATGAGAGCACTGGATGTTCAAAATGTTACAAATTTCTTTGAAAAAAGAGTTTCGGAATATCAGCGTCCAACTGATAGGGCACTAAGTTTTGATGACGCATTTTAATGGAAGTAGAAATTTATTCTAAAACAAATTGTGTTTTTTGTGATAAAGCAAAAATGCGATTGCAGAAACATAATCCCAAAATTCATATGTTGGATCAAGACTACAATAGAGATGATTTTTTTAAAAAATTTCCAAATGCTAGAACTTTTCCTCAAATCATAATAGATAAAAAACATATTGGGGGCTACTTTGAATTAAAAAAATGGTTAGATCAAAATTCTTTTGATGAAGATTTTTAAGTAGTATTTTTTTTCTTTCTATTATAAATTTTCTTACTTTTTACTGTTCTTTGTTTATATTTAGGACTTCTCAAATCTTTTGCGATAGGGTTTTGTTTTTTTTTCTTAGTCACTTAATGAGATTCTCCCCATGTTTTTCCAACACCATAGTCCACAATCAAGGGAACTTTAAAATCATTATATTTCAAATGTGATGACTCCATAATTATTTTAATTTTTTCTACAACTTCATTAATTTCACTTTTATTTACTTCAAATATTAATTCATCATGGACTTGCAATAGCATCCTCGCATTTATTTTATTTGAGAGAATATTATTATGAATTTCAATCATAGCTAATTTGATAATATCAGCTGCACTTCCTTGAATTGGAGCATTAATGGCTTGTCTTTCAGCAAATCCGCGCACATTAAAATTTTTATCATTAATTCCTTTAATATTACAACGTCTACCAAAAATTGTAGAAACAAAATTAGAAGATTTGGCAAACTGAATTTGATAATTCATATATTCTTTGATCTTGGGATATTTTTGAAAATAATTTTCAATATATAATTTAGCTTCAGAATTAGTTATTTTCAGTTGTTTGGCCAAACCATAAGGGCTTATACCATACAATATTCCAAAATTAATTGCCTTTGCTTTCCTTCTATGTTCAGATGAAGGTTTAGTATCACTTAAATTAAAAATTTCTTTTGCAGTTGATGAATGAATATCTTCATTGTTAATAAAAGAGGTTATAAAATTTTCATCTCTTGATATTTCTGCTGCTAATCTTAGTTCGATTTGAGAATAATCAAAACTAATTAACTGTTTTTTTTCTGCTGCTATAAACGCATGGCGTATTTGTTTACCTTTATCGGTTCTTATAGGAATATTTTGTAAATTAGGATCATTAGAGCTCAATCTACCAGTAAGAGTAGTTGCGGTAGCGTAAGAAGTGTGTACTCGTTTTGTATCTGTATCTATTTGTTCTTGTAAAGAATCGGTATATGTCGACCTTAATTTTGATACTTCTCGCCAGTCCAAAACAAGTTTTGCTATTTCGTGACCTTGAGATGATAAATCTTCAAGAATTCCAGAATCTGTTGAATAGGTTCCTGTTTTAGTTTTCTTGCCCCCTTTAATTTTCATTTCTAAAAATAAAATTTCACCTAGTTGTTTAGGAGAGCCAATATTAAATTCTTTTCCTGTAATTTTGAAAATTAATTTTTCAATTTTGTTAGACTCATTTAGAAATTCTTTACTCAGTTTTTGAAGATATTTAGAATCTACCTTAATTCCTCTTTCTTCCATTAAGGATAAAACATCAATTAGAGGTTTATCAATTTTTTCATATATATAGGAAATTTTTTCTTTAATAAGTCTTGGTTTTAAAACATTGTAAAGCTTAAGAGTAATTAGGGCATCTTCCGCAGCATATTTAGTTGCTAGATCTATAGTAACATAATCAAATGAAATTTGTTTTTTTCCGGTACCAACTAAATCTTTGTATTTTATTGTTTCGTGATTTAGGTGTCTGTAAGATAAGTCATCCATACCATGTCTTGTTAATCCATTATCAAGGGCATAGGATAAAAGCATAGTATCATCAATGGAATTAAATGAAATATTATATTTTTTTAATAGACGAATATCATATTTTAAATTTTGACCAATTTTCAAAATTGAAGGGTCAGAACATATTAATCTAATTTGCTCTAAAACTTTTTTTTCTTCTAATTGTTCTTTTAATCTTTTCCCACTTTCAATATCTTTATGATTAATTGGTATGTAAAATCCTTTATCTTCTTTAAAAGATAAAGAAATACCAACCAAATCTGCTTTTTCTAAATTTAAAGAATTAGTTTCAGTATCAATAGAAACCAAGCCTTTAATTTTAATTTCTTCTATTATTTTCTTTAATTCATCAATATTGTTAATCAGTACATATGTTGAAAGTGTATTATTATTTCTTATATTTACATCTTTTTTCGAAATATTAATAAATGAATTGTTTTGTAATCGTTGTTCTATAGCTCTGAATCCTTGTTCTTGTAAAAAATTATTTATTGATTTTTGATTATCAATTATTTCTACAAATGGTTTTATATCCTGGATAGGAAGTGGAAGATCAATTTCTTTATCTAAACTTACAAGCTTTAAACTAACTCTAATATCATCTTGCGAGTCTTTTATGATATTTTTTCTTTTCTCTTGCTTGATTTTATTGGCATTCTTTATCAAATTTTCAATATCGCCAAATTCTTTTATTAATTCTAGGGCGGTTTTGGGACCAATACCTGGGGCTCCAGGTATATTATCAACTTTATCTCCAGTTAAAGCTTGTATTTGGATAACCTTTTTTGGTTCTACTCCAAATTTTTCTATTACTTCTGGAATGCCTATTTTTTTATTTTTCATTGGATCAAGCATTTCTACTTTTTCATTTACTAGTTGCATTAAATCTTTATCAGACGAAACAATAAGTGATGAAATTTTTAGCTTACTAGCTAGGTTAGAATAAGAACCAATAATATCATCTGCTTCAAAACCTTCTATTTCTAATTGAGGTATTTTGAAAGCTTCTACACATTGTTTAATTAAATCAAATTGAGGTATTAAGTCTTCAGGTGTTTCTCCTCTATTAGCTTTATACTTTGGAAATATTTTGTTTCTAAAGTTTTCTCTAGCTGCATCAAAAATTACAATTAATTTTTCTTCTCTATAGTCTTCAATTAATTTAACCAACATATTGGTAAAACCAAATACTGCATTTACAGGTGTTCCATCCTTTCTGCTCATTGGTGGCAAAGCGTAATATGCTCTGAATATATAAGCAGACCCATCTATTAATATTAATCTATTTTCTTTTTTCATTTTATAAAAAGTATATAGAATATATTTTATATTATGTCTGATTACAAATTCTCTATTGAAGCAATTAAAGTTAATAAAATCTACAATAAGAAAGATAAGAAAATAGACGCTCTTAATAATTTTAATATCAATATAAAAAAAGGTTCAATATATGGACTATTAGGGCCAAATGGAGCTGGAAAGTCAACTTTTATTAATATGCTTGGTGGACTCGTATTAAAAACTTCAGGATCAATTAAAATATGTGGGGTTGATATTGATAAAAATTCAAAATTATCAAGAACTAAAATTGGTATTGTTCCACAAGAACTTAACATTGATCCTTTTTTTACTCCAATAGAATTATTAGAATTACAAGGTGGGCTATATGGTGTCGAAAAAAAAAATAGAAAGAGTGAAGAAATTTTATTTAATTTAGGGCTTGCTGAACAAAAAAATTCTTATGCAAGAACTTTGTCAGGAGGAATGAGAAGACGTCTACTAATAGCAAAGGCCTTAGTACATAATCCTGATGTACTTATACTGGATGAACCTACAGCAGGTGTAGACGTTGAATTAAGAAAAAATTTATGGCACTATATAAGAAAGCTTAATAAAAATGGTATGACCATATGTTTAACTACTCACTACATAGAGGAAGCTCAGGAGTTATGTGATTATATTACAATATTAAATAAAGGAAAAATTATAAAAAGTGATACAAAAATTAATTTGTTAAATTTAATAGGGAAAAAAACAGTTAGATTTATTTTAGATAAAAATTATCCAATACCCAACAAACTTGAAGTTTATGAGGCTTCTATAAAAAATAAGATATTAACTTTATCTTATGAAAAAAATAAAGTTGATCTAAAGATAATTATAAATATTTTAAATGAAAATAATATTATTTTTAAGGAAATTGATACATATGAAAATGATCTTGAAGATATATTTATTGATTTAATAAAAAATGAATGATTAATAAATTTTACCAAAATTCTAACATAGAAAAATTTATAGTGATGATATTTCCTTTGTTATTAATTACTGGTCCTGCATTGCCAGACATTACTGCAGTGTTATTAAGCATTTATTTTTTATTATTTAAAATTAAAAAAAATTTTAAAAAAATAATTAATAGTTATTGGATTATTAGTTTTATTGCTCTTTGGTTATGGTTTCTAATAATTAGTTTTTTTGCTTATAATCAAATAACTTCATTTTCTGATGGAATAATTTTTTTTAGATTTATAATTTTTACTGTTGCTATTTATTTTATTTTTTCTGAAATAGATTTTAAATTTCTAAAAATTTTATTTTATATTTCTTTATTAATTTTTTCATTTGTAACATTAGACACACTTTTTCAGTTCTATAATTATGATTCAGCTCTGGGTTTTAAAGGAGATATATTTGGAATAAAACCAGAAGGTTTAGAAGGTAGGTTAAGTGGACCTTTTAAAGACCTAATTCCAGGAGCGTACTTAGCAAGATTTTATTTTTTAGTATTATTAATTTTTTTTATTGATCACAACTTAAATAGAAAAATTAACAACAAAATCATTATATTTTTTGTACTAACTTTAAGTCTTTCTACAATATATTTTACAGGGGAAAGAATGGCTATATCAATAGCCTTGTTTGCTTTTGGAATTATTATTTTGTTTATTAAGAGTAACAAAGTATATTTTTTGAGTATAATTCTAATTAGTTTTGGTTTTATTTTTTTAAATACTATTTTTCATTCTCATTTTAATGATTATACAATAATAAATGCTTCTGCAAAACATGAAGGTCTTTTAATTCAAAAAAAATTTCCGTGTCCAGAAAATAAAAATGAGATATGTTACAAAGAAGTGAGTAGACAGCCAAAATTTACAGATGTTTTATTTAATTTTAAAGATTCTGCGTATGGGAGTATATATATTACTTCTCTTAAAATGTGGTCTGATTATCCCATAACTGGTATTGGACTTAATAATTTTAATTTGGTCTGCAAAACAGAAAATAAATATGTAAAATATCATAAAGAATTTGGATGCACTACACATCCGCATAATTTATATATACAAGCACTTGTTGAAACAGGAATCATAGGATTATTATTATTCATAAACTTAGTTTGTTCAATTTTTTATAAAATACTTTTGACAAAAAATTATAATGTTAAGATTTTTGGTTTTGTAATCATCTTAACTATATTTTGGCCTATAATGTCTACTGGAAGTTTTTTGAAAAATTGGAATATGATTTTTATATCTTTTCTTATTGGCCTGACCATGGCCTTATGTGAATTTGCTTCAACTAAAAAATCTGAATTTAAAAATACTAATTAAAAAACTAATTTCATCCATAAAGTTAATTTTCTTACCTAAAGATTTATCTCTGGCTTGATATTTTATTGGTGTTTCTTTTATTATAAAGTGATTTTTTATTAATAGTGTAGTAACCTCTAATTCAAATCCAAACTTTTTTTCAGTAAAAATAAAATTTTTTATTATCTTTGTTTTAAATAACTTATAACAAGAATGTAAATCTGTTAATTTAGATTGAAAAAATATGTTAAACAATAATAAGTTTAGTTTATTTGCAATATAATAAATTATCTTTTGTTTATTTGATATGTTTTTATCTAAATACCTACTTCCATAAATACTATCTATATTATCTTCTTTTTTTATGAGATTTAGCATACTTAATAAATCTTCAGGATCATATTCTAAATCTCCATCATGAATAACGGTATATTTTCCTTTTGCTATGTCTATTCCTTTGTGAACACTAGCTGACTTACCTAAATTTTTATTATTTTGAATTAATATTGTCTTAATATTTTTATTTAAATTTTGAAATTTTTTAATTTGATTGATAGTATTATCGTTAGAGCCATCATTGATTATTATAATTTCAAATTTTAAACTTTTATGATTGAAAACATTAGTTAGTTTTGTTAAGCTTAAAAATATAAACTCTTCTTCATTAAATGCTGGGACAATTATAGATAATTCCAATTTTTATTCCTTAGGAGCGTGTTTATTTAAGATTCTTTGCAAAGTCCTTCTATGCATTCTTAATTTTCTTGCTGTCTCAGAAACATTTCTATTACATTGTATAAAAACTCTTTGAATATGCTCCCATCTAACTCTATCAGCAGTCATAATATTAGAGGGTGGGGGTGGCAAAGTATCTTTTGAAGAAATCAAGGCATCATATATTTGATTAATTTCTGCTGGTTTAGGTAAATAATCTACTGCTCCAGATTTTATGGCAGCCACAGCAGTAGCTATGTTTCCATAGCCTGTAAGTAATAAAGATCTGGTTTGAGGACTAATTGAGTTTATTAATTTTATTAATTCCAATCCAGAGCCATCACCTAATCTCATATCAATAATTGCAAAATTAAATTTTTTTTCTTTAACTCTTTTTACTGATGAAGCATAATCAGAATAAGATTCAACTTCAAAACCTCTTTTTTCCATAGATCTGCTTAATCTATCTCTAAACGGAAGGTCATCATCAACTATTAGTAAATCTTTATTCATATAATTGAAGTAACACGAAATATTTTTATTTCAACCTTTGCACCTTTATTTTTGTTATTACTAAAAGCAATAGAACCTCCTATATTTTCAATTAAGTTTTTTGCTATAAATATACCAAGCCCCATACCATTTTCTTTTTTTGATATATATGGTTGTCCAACTTTTTCTAAAATATCATTTTTGAAACCAATTCCATCATCTTCAATAGTTATTAAAAGTTCTTTAATATCCCATTTTATTTCTACATTGATAACTTTTCTAGCATGTTCAACAGCATTCTGAATAATATTACCAAAACAATATATTAATTCATCTTTAATTTGTATTAAAGGTTCTTCGTTTTTGTTCTGCATATTTAAATTTAATTTTATATTTTGAGAATTAAATTTATCAAAATTTAGCTTTATTATATTAGAAATTTTAGTCTTATCTAAAAAATTATCTTTAAGATTTTCAGGATTTTTTGATAAAGTTAATAATATTTCTTTACATCTTTCAGCTTCAGATTTTAAAAGGCGTATTTCTTTAGCAATTGATGAATTATTTAATATAAATTTATTTTCTTTTAAATCATTTAAAACTAAAAAAATTGTATTTAAAGGGGTGCTTAACTCATGTGCTGCTGCTGCACTTAACGATCCTATTCCAGATATTTTTTTTTGATTAGATAATGCTGATTGAGTTTCTGATAATGCTGTAGATAATTTCCTAGATGAACTTGCAAAAAGATAAACATAAATAAAAATAAAAACTAAGGATATAACTAGGGCAATAGTTAATCCATATGCAAAATATAAAGGGACTTCAAATAATTGATTCCACTGTATTGGAATAAAAAATTTACTAATTATAATTACATTTAACAAAGATAATACTAACAAACATATTGAATAAAAAATTGGCAAATATGAAGCTGAAATAATTAAAGGTGCAATCAAAAGTAATGAAAAAGGATTATATATGCCTCCTGTAAGAAATAATAATATACTTAACTGAATAGTATCAAAAATTAAAAAGCTAAATGCCTGCTTGTCTGATAAATATTTGTCAGCTTTATTACTAATATAGCTATAACCATTGATCAAAACTGATATTAAAATAACTAACAAGCAAGGAGAAATAGGAATTTTAATATTCAAGTAATAAAATACAAAAATAATTGCTATAAATTGACCAATGATTGCCAACCATCTAATTCTTGTAAGATTAGATAATAGAATATTATTTGTAAATGAATCCATTACTTAAATCACAAATATTATTAAATATCTAAATTTATTACTTCCAATGAATGTTCTTGAATAAAATTTCTTCGTCCTTCTACTACTTCACCCATTAAAGTTTCAAATAAGGAATTTGCTTCATTAACTTCATCGATTTTTACCAATAAAAGAGATCTGAAATTTTTATCTAATGTAGTTTCCCATAATTGATCAGGATTCATTTCTCCAAGACCTTTGTATCTATTGACCTGTATACCAGATTTTCCTATTTCTAAAATTTTTTCAATTAAATCAATTGGTCCGTTAATTTTATATTCATTGTTAGAGTTTTTTATAATACCTGCACAACCATTTTTTAAAATTCCAAAATTTTCCATTAAATCATCACGTAATTTATTTAAAGATTTAGCCTCAGGTGTAATAAGAAATTCATTATTAATTTCATATGAATGACTTACACCTCTTTCGTTTTTATTTATCAATAATTTACCAGGACTATATTTTACTTCCCAGGATTTAGTTTCAATGGTGTTTAGTCTTAGTTGAAGATATTTAGCAATTTCATTTCCTATTTCATCGCTATTTAAATTTTCTTTGTTAATTGCCCTTATTATAGAAGCTTGCTCAATTACTTTTTGATTATCTATTCTTCTAGTTAGTGGCATTATTAGCTTTTTGGCCTTTCTAGCTAAATTAATTATATTTAATAATTCTATTCCTGATATTGCCTTAAATTTATTTTTAGAATTGGGTATTTCTAAAATTAAATTTTTTGTTCCCTCGTTAATTAAAAAATCTTCAAGTTGTAATTCATCTTTTAAATATTGAATTGATGTACCTTTTTTAGCTCTATATAGTGGAGGTTGAGCTATATAAAGTCTACCCTCATCGATAATGGGTTTCATATGTCTATAAAAAAAAGTCAAAAGTAATGTTCTAATATGGCTACCATCTACATCAGCATCAGTCATAATAATTACTTTATGATAACGCATCTTTTCTAAATTAAATCTTCCTTCAGCTTTATCCTCTTCATCATTGCCTGTAGGATTACCTACTCCAGCACCTATAGCAGTAATTAAAGTGATTATTTCGTTACTAGTTAAAATTTGCTTTGGATTAGCTCTTTCTACATTTAAGATTTTACCTTTTAATGGAAGTATAGCCTGATTTTTTCTATCTCTGCCTTGTTTTGCAGATCCTCCAGCTGAATCACCTTCAACAATAAAGATTTCAGAGTCTTCTGGATTTTTTTCCTGGCAGTCTGCAAGTTTACCAGGCAGAGATGAGCTATCCAAACCTGTTTTTCTTCTAGTTAACTCTCTAGCTTTTCTAGCTGCTTCTCTTGCATTAGATGCTTCTATAACTTTATCAACTACTTTTTTTATCTCTGTTGGATTTTCTTCCATCCACTGTTCTAGTTTTGATAAACTGATTGATTCTACCACTGGACGAACCTCAGAAGAAACTAATTTATCTTTCGTTTGACTTGAAAATTTAGGATCTGGTAATTTAACTGAAATTACACAGGTTAAACCCTCTCTGGCATCATCACCTGAAACATTAATATTCGTTTTAGATTTTGCATTAATATAGTTTACAATACTTCGAGTTAACGCTCCTCTAAATCCTGCAAGATGAGTGCCGCCATCTCTTTGGGTTATATTGTTAGTAAAGCACAAAGTATTTTCATGATAAGCATCTGTCCATTGCAAAGAACATTCAACAGTGACATCATTCTTTTGAGATGTAAAATAAATTGGATTATTGTGAATGGGAGATTTACTCTGATTTAAATATTTCACATACTCATTAATTCCACCATCATATTTAAATTCTATAATTTTTTCTTTAGCAGATCTTTTATCAATCAAATTAATTTTTATTCCTGTGTTAAGAAAAGCAAGTTCTCTCAATCTTTTTTCAATAGTACTAAAATTAAACTCTATATTAGTAAATGTTGTAGAAGCTGGTAAAAAAGTAATTTTTGTTCCTGTAAATGGTTTTCCCTTATCATCTAATTTTGACTTTCCAATTTGTTTTAAATTTTTTGTAACTGATCCGTTTGAAAATTCCATATAATAAACAAATCCGTCTCTATTAATCTCAAGTTCTAATTTTTCAGAAAGAGCATTTACAACTGAAACACCTACTCCATGTAAACCTCCCGAAACTTTATAACTATTTTGATCAAATTTTCCGCCAGCATGCAATTCTGTCATAATTAGTTGAGCAGCTGGTACTCCTTCAGACTTGTGTATATCGGTTGGTATACCTCTTCCATTGTCTTCTACTGAAATAGTGCCGTCAGGGTTTAAAAAAACAGAAATATCATCACAAAAACCTGCCAGAGCTTCATCAATTGAATTGTCCAAAACCTCATAAATCATATGGTGTAGACCTGATCCATCATCGGTATCTCCAATATACATACCTGGTCTTTTTTTTACTGCCTCTAAGCCTTTTAAAACCTTAATCGATGATGAAGAATAATCAGAAGAATTCATACTTAAGTTATATTACAATAGTGAGCCTTTGTAGATAAAAAAGAGAAAAAATTTTTCTCAGTGCCTGTCATAAAAACTTGAACTTTTAGCTGATTAGTTAAGTACAAAAGAAGTTCTCTGTTAGAGTCATCTAAATGGGAACAAATTTCATCTAATAAAATTATTGGGTGTAAATTTAATTCATTTATTAAATATTCACTTTGAGCAAGAATAATTAAAAGTACTACTGTTTTTTGTTGACCAGTAGAAAGTTGATTTAAGTTAAAATTATTTAACCTATTAAAGCCCAAAATATCAGACCTGTGAGGACCTATTGAACAACCCCCCTGAAACAAGTCTTTTTTTCTATTAAAATGTAACTGAGAAGCATACATATCTTTATTTTCATAAATTTTTTTATTAGTTTCATAAAAATTATCTTGTATTTTTAATACAAAATCTTTTGAAAAATGCTTTGAAGTATTTATCGCTTTAAGAATCTTATTTAATACTTTTATGTGCTCTTCTCTATTTTTATAAATAATACTTCCATATTCAACAATGTTATTTTCTATATTTTTAATCCAGCTTTCATCATATTGTAAATTTTTAAGTAACAACTGTCTTTCAGCGATTGCTTTTTTATATTTATTTACAACTGTATTATAATTCTTATTAAAATTGAAAATTAATCTATCTAAAAAATTTCTTCTAAAAGATGGTGAAGATACAAATAGTCTTTCCATTTCAGGTAAAAAATAAATTATAGAAAATAAAGACTCAAAATGTTTAATAGATGTTAAATCAGAATTATCATTAACAGATATTTTTTTTTTATTTTGATTTAGAGAAAAAGCTGAAATATTAAAATTAATATTTTTATTATTAAATAAAGAAAAAATTTTAAAATCTTTATGCCTATTATTAAAATTAATTAAATTTTCAATTTTTTCTTTTCTAAACCCTCTGCCTTTTTCTAATAGAGATAAACTTTCTAATATATTTGTTTTTCCAGAGCCATTATTTCCTAATATAATATTGCATCCATTTTTAAATTCTAAAAAAAAATTTTCAAAATTTCTATAATTATTTAAATTTATTTCTTTAAAATAACCCAAAGAAATTAAACTCTCATTGGCATTAATACATAGATTAAATCTGGATTTGATTCCTCTTTTGCTATTACAGGAGAGGCAGAATCTTTGAAATCTAAAATGATAGTATCATCTTCCAAATTATTTATCATTTCTAAAATATATTTTGAATTAAAACCTATTTCCATTTCATCACCACTATAATTGACATTTATATCTTCTGTAGCAGTACCATTTTCACTATTTACTGAAGTAAGATTAACCATATTATTCATAATTTTTAATTTTATTACTGGAAGTTTCTCATTAGTTATTGTGCTAACTCTATCAACAGCTAAACTAAAAGAGAGTCTATCTACTTTTAGTGTATTCTTATTTTCTTTAGGAATGACTCTTTTGTAGTCAGGGAAATTACCATCTATTAATTTAGAAATTAAAATAGATTCTCCTACAAAAAAAACAATCTTATTAGATGATAAATTTATCTTAACTAACCCATCAAAATCAGATAACAACTTATATAATTCATTAACTGTTTTTTTGGGAATTATTACTCCAGGTATATCTTTTAATGTATCGTTGTATGCACAATCAAACTTTGCTAATCTATGACCATCAGTAGCTACTAAAGATAAATAAATATTATTATTATTTTCTATTTTATGAAAATAAATGCCGTTTAAAAAATATCTTGTTTCTTCATTAGATACAGCAAAACGTGTTTTATCAATTAATTTGAAAAGTTTCAGGGATTCAATACTTATTTCATTTTCTAAATCACCTATTTCTATTATTGGAAAATCATCTTTTAAAAGGCAGCTAAGAGAAAATTTAGATTTTCCAGCTCTTAAGCTCATAATTTTTCCATCATTAGAAATAAATTCAATCTCACTAGATTCAGGTAACTTTCTTATAATATCATAAAGAGTATGCGCGGTAACAGTAGTCGATCCTTCTTCTATAACATTGCAATTTATTTTTTCTGTAATAGAAATATCCATATCAGTAGCAGAAAGAACAAGAGAATTATTTTGAGCTTCTATTAAAATATTTGATAAAATAGGAAGAGTATTCTTTTTCTCTACAATACTCTGAACATGAGATAAGGATTTAAATAAGCTACTTTTTTCAACTGTAAATTTCATTAATATTTTTATAATGAAAAAAATTCTAAGAATCTATTAATCTTTTTAAAAGCTCTATATCTTCGTTAAAATTAATATCATTATGTTTTAATTCCTCTATTTTTTTAACAGCGTGCATGACAGTGGTATGATCTCTTCCTCCAAATTTGCGTCCAATTTCAGGTAAAGAACGTGAAGTAATTGATTTGGCCAAGTACATTGCTATTTGCCTTGGTCTAGCAACAGATCGCGATCTACGTGGCGAATGCATATCGGTTAATCGAATATTAAAATGTTCAGCAACTTTTTTTTGAATTTCTTCAATTGTAATTTTTTTATTACTAGTTTTTAATAGATCTTGCAAAACTACCTGAGCTGTTTCAACTGTTATTGCCGTTCCAACCAAAGTAGCATGAGCAACTAAACGATTTAAAGCTCCTTCCATTTCCCTAACATTTGAAATAATCCTATGAGATAAAAACTCTAATACCTTAGGAGGAATCTCTACTCCTCTTTTTTGAGCTTTCTCAATTAAAATTCCCAACCTTAATTCATACGTTGTAGGATGAATATCTGCTACCAATCCACAGCCTAATCTTGATTTTAACCTATCTTGAACACCATCTAAATCAGATGGAGATTTATCAGCTGATATTACAATTTGTTTATTTTGTTCAATTAAGGCATTAAAAGTATGAAAAAATTCCTCTTGGGTATTATCTTTTCCACTAATAAACTGAACATCATCTATCATAAGAACATCAATAGATCTAAATTGTTCTTTAAAAGCTGAAGTATCTTTATATCTTAATGCTCTTACAAATTGATACATAAATTTTTCTGCTGATAAATAAATAACTTTTCTGGCTGGTTGTTGTTCTTTAATTTTCCATCCTATTGCATGCATTAAATGAGTTTTGCCTAAACCAACCCCACCATAAAGAAACAAAGGGTTAAATGTAACATTTTCAGATTCTGAAACTCTTTCAGAAGCTGCAAATGCTAATTCATTTGGCTTACCAACAACAAAATTATCAAAGGTAAATCTTGGATCAAGAGGTGCTCCAAAGTCAGTTGGGTATGAAGAGCCTTGATTAGATCTAATATCCATGGTTGTTTTCCATTGATTATCAGTACTTTTTATAGTTCTTGTTGTTCCAGGAACAACTCTACCGCCTACAGGCTTTACAACAAACTTTATAGCTTCAATATTTTCAATATACTTGTTACATTCATTTTTAATTTTATCTGAGTAATTATTAACAATCCAATCTCTAAGAAATTTTGTTGGGACTGACAGTGTAATAGTATTTTCTTTATTTGATATAAATGAAAGTTGTTTTAACCAATTGTTATAAGCTGTATCTCCAACGATTTTTTTTAGATCCTTTTTTAGAAGTGGCCATTTATCTTCATTAAAATCCAAAAAAGAATCTTTCATCCAATCACCTCATTTAATCTTTTTATTTCTCATTGTGCAAAAGATTAAAAGTCACAAAATAATAATCACCAAATTATTACGATAGACAACACTCTTTAGAGATTTTTGGCAAGAAGAAAAGTAAAAAAAATAAAAAAAAAATTAAATATTTTTAATTTTTTGTGATAACGAGGATAACTTTCTTGACACAAATTCTTTCTTAAGTAGCCCTTTTTTTAGTGCTTTGGCTAAAGAAGAGTTGATTAGGCTTAAAGATTTATCTAATTCAGCTTTATTTTTTTCCAATAAGAGATCATTAAAGTTATTTAGATTGGTTCTAATCTTAGACAATGCTTGGGTATTTATTCTATTTCTTTTTAATGTTTGTCTTGATCTTTTTTTTGCTGATTTATGATTTGCCATATATTGCGGTCTATAATTTACTAAAAATAGAAGTCAATACAATTAATTTATAATAATAATTTAAAGTAATTATTATTTTTGAATAAATGGGCAGAAGTAGGTAGATCTTCCATATTGAATTATTTTTTTAACTACTTTCCCTGACACTTTTTTACCCTCTCTATCATATACTTTAAAATTATTCTGAAAGTTGCCTAATGTTCCGTCAGTTGCAACAAAATCCCTTAAAGTAGAGCCCCCACTATTTATAGCTTTTTTTAATATTTTTCTTGTAGATTTACATATCATATTACATTGATACAATTTAAGATCTTTTCCTCTCTTAAGAGGCGAAATTTTAGCATTAAACAATATTTCACTAGCATAAATATTGCCAATACCAGCTATGATTGTTTGATTTAATAGAATTTGTTTAATTGGTACAATTGATTTACTAATTTTAAAGAACAAATAGGGACCACTTAAAGTAGTGCTTAGAGCATCTATACCCAATGAAATTAAATATTTTCTTGAATCAATAATTTTGTGTAAGCCATAGTCTATAAAACCAAATCTTCTTGGGTCATTAAAAATTAAAATCTTTCCATTATTTGTTTTTAATAAAAAATGATCATGTTTGTTATGCTTAAATTCAATTTTCTTATACAATCTTAATCTTCCTGACATTCCTAAATGAAAAACTATTGAATGTTTATTTTGTAAGTAAAATATAATAAATTTTCCTTTTCTTTTTATTTTCGTAATTCTAACATTATTTATTAATAATATACTTTTAGGTATAAAATATCGAAGTTTAGAGGTATTAATTTTTATATTAATTATTTTGGAACCAACTATAGATTTTAAACCTCTAATAGTAGTTTCTACTTCGGGAAGTTCGGGCATATAAAATATATGGATAATCTAAAAACAAACTTTGGTAAAAGAAAAGTTTCAACAAAATTAAAAACTAAGCTTGTTCAAGATGTTTTTACAAATGTAGCTTCAAATTATGATCTAATGAATGATATCATGAGCTTTGGATCCCATCGTTTATGGAAAAAAGAACTTATAGATTTAATGAATGTTCAAGAGGATGAAAATATAATAGATGTTGGTTCAGGGACTGGAGATTTAATTAATCTAATATTAAAACTTAAAAAAAATAATAATATATATGCAGTAGATTTAAATTCTGAAATGTTGAAATATTCAGAAAAACGTCACAAAAACAAAAATGTTACTTTTGTTAGGGCAAATGCAGAAAAACTTCCCTTTAATAATTCTAGTATTGATAAATATATCATTTCTTTTTGCCTAAGAAATGTTACTGATATTCAGGATGCATTAAAAGAATCTTATAGAATCTTAAAACCTGGAGGAGTATTTTATTGTCTTGAATTTAGCTCTCCAGAATCTAGTTTAATTAAAAATTTATATAATCAATATAAAAAAAATATTATCCCATGGATTGGTTCAAAGGTTGCTAAAAATAAAGAGGCTTATAAATATTTAGAAGAAAGTATTGATCAGTTTCCTAGTCAAAAAAAACTTGTTTTATTATTAAATAAAATTGGTTTTATGAATTCTAATTATTTAAATATATTTAATGGAATAGTTTCCATACATATCGCTTATAAGATTTAGAATTATGAAAATTTTATTTATAATCTCAGGTTCAATAGCTATTAAAAAATGTGAGGAAATCTTTCAATTTTTATCATCTAACAACATCTCAATAGATTGCATAGTTACAAAAAATGCTAAAAAAATGATAAATTTAAAGAAACTAAAAAAAACAATATCAGGCAAAATTTATTCTGATGTTGATGAAAAGAACAATAAAATGCTTCATATTGCTCTCACAAGAAAAAACAATTTAGTTATAGTCTGTCCTGCTACAAGCAACATAATTGCAAAATATTCGAATGGAATAGCTGATGACTTAGCTAGTACTACACTTGTGGCTTCTAATAGGAATATTTTTTTTATTCCTGCTATGAATTCTGAAATGTGGAATAACAAAATGAATCAAAAAAATGTTTCAAATCTTAAGAATCTTGGTATCCAATTTATAGGACCTGAGTATGGAAAGCTTTCTTGTGGTGAAGTTGGTTTAGGAAGACTAATGAATACCAAAACGATAACAAACTTAATAATCCAAAATGTAAATAAATCTCAAATTTTTAAAAATAAAAAATGTTTGATTACTGCTGGGCCTACAATAGAGCCCATAGATCCAATAAGAAATATAACAAATAATTCAACTGGAAAGCAGGGATATGAAATAGCCAGGCAGATGATTTTAGCAGGAGCATCTGTAACTTTAATATCTGGACCTACAAATATTCAAGCACCATTAGAATCAAGATTAATAAAAGTAAAAACAGCTAAAGAAATGTATAATGCTGTGAAAAAAAATATAAAGGTTGATATAGCAATTTTTGCTGCTGCTGTAAGTGATTTAACTCCATTAAATAAATCTAAAAATAAAATTAAAAAAGATGATTTACAAATTATTAAGCTAAAAAAAAATAAGGATATACTTAAAGAAGTGTCTCATCTAAAGAAAAATCGTCCAAGAGTTATTGTTGGTTTTGCTGCAGAAACAAGAGATCATATATCAAATGCTAGAAAAAAACTTTTTGAAAAAAAATGTGATGCAATAATAGTTAACAAAATAAATAAATATAATGATGTTTTTAATTCAGATTTTAATAAAGTGACCTTTATAACCAAAAAGAAAAAAATTGATTTTAAAAAAATGTCAAAAATTAAAGTAGCTAAACATATAGTTGAATTAATTGAAAAGATGTAAATAAGAAATTGTAATATGGATATCAATAAAGAAGAACTGGAAATCTTTTCTAGACAACTCATCTTGGATGAGTTTAATTTTAAAGATTTCAAAAAATTACAAAATAAAAATATAAGTATTATTGGAATTGGAGGTATAGGATGTCCTACAGCTCAGTATTTAATATCTAGTGGTATAAAAAATTTACAAATATTTGATCAAGATATAATTAAAAAAAATAATTTAAACAGACAAACTCTTTTTTCAATAAATGATATCGGAGAAAAAAAATCTATAATTGCTAAGAAAAGATTAAAAGGTATTAATCCACTTGCCAACATTAAATCATATCATAAAAAAATTTCGGAAGATAATTTAGATCTTTTAAAAAAATCTTCTATTGTTATCGATGCAACAGATAATTGGAAAACAATGAAATTAGTAAATAATTACTGTCAAAGTAATTCTATTCCACTTTTAAGCTCCTCAGTTGTTGGATTTGATATTCAAATTGCTTTGTTTGTTAATAATAAGAAAAATCATTTATGCCTGGAGTGTATATTTCCTAATAACAATGATATGGAATTGGCTAGATGTGAAACCGTAGGCATTCTTGGTACTGCTGCAGGGCTTGCAGGTTTATTAAGTGCACAAAAAACAATAAATTTTTTAATGCAATTTAATCAAAATAATAATTTCCTAACTTTAATAAATTGTAAATCTTTATCATTTAACCATATTAAAATTGATAAAAATCCTAAATGTAATTTGATACTATCTAAAAAATAAAGATTTAATTGAAAATATTTTAATAAACTATATCTATATATCAAAATGAAAGAAAATTCCTTTAGTTACGAAAAACTTATAGAGTGCGGAAAAGGTTTGCTTTTTGGTGAAGGTAATGCTCAGTTGCCATTGCCCCCAATGTTAATGTTTGACAGAATTATAAATATTAATGAAAATGGAGGGATTTTCTCTAAAGGAGAAGTAATAGCTGAATTAGATATAAAATCTGATCTGTGGTTCTTTGATTGTCATTTTAAAAATGATCCTGTTATGCCGGGATGTCTTGGTTTAGACGCCATGTGGCAACTTGTTGGTTTTTATCTTGGTTGGTTAGGACAACCTGGTAAAGGAAGAGCTTTAGGTGTTGGTGAAGTAAAGTTTACTGGACAAGTATTAAATACTGTTAAAAAAGTCTCTTATCATATTTCTTTAAAAAAATTGATTCTAAGAAAATTAATTTTAGGTGTTGCTGACGGAGTTTTAAAAGCGGATGGAGAATCAATTTATCAAGCTAAAGATATGAAGGTTGGGCTATTTACCCCAAATAAATAAAAAATGAAAAGAGTAGTAGTAACAGGAATAGGTATTGTTTCTTGTATTGGTAATGACCAAGAAACAGTTATTAAAAATTTAAAAGAATTAAATTCTGGTATATCTAAAGCTCCAGAATATGAAGAATATTCTTTTAGGAGTTTAGTTCATGGAAAACCAAATATAAAATTGGAAGATGAAATTGATAGACGAACATTAAGATTTATGGGTGATGGTGCTGCATACAATTATATATCTATGAAAGATGCCATAAAAGATTCTGAGTTAAATGAAAGCCAAGTTTCTAATGAAATGACAGGAATCATTGTAGGTTCAGGAGGGCCCTCTACATTTAATCTAATGAAATCATTTGATTTAGCTAAAAATGGTGGTTCCAAAAAAGTAGGACCGTTTATGGTTCCAAGATCAATGTCGAGTACAAATTCTGCAACACTTGCAACTCCTTTTAAAATAAAAGGTGTTAATTACTCAATTACATCTGCCTGTTCAACTAGTTCTCATTGTATTGGTAATGCTTACGAACTTATTCAAATGGGTAAGCAAAATATAATTTTTGCTGGCGGTGGAGAAGAATTACATTGGACAATGTCTGTTCTTTTTGATGCTATGGGTGCTTTATCCTCCAAATATAATGACGATCCAAAAAAATCATCAAGGGCATATGATAAAAATAGAGATGGCTTTGTAATTTCCGGAGGAGGAGGAACGATTGTTCTTGAAGAATTAGAACATGCAAAATCTAGAGGAGCAAAAATTTATGCTGAAGTAACTGGTTATGGTGCAACTTCTGATGGCCACGATATGGTTCAGCCTTCAGGTGAAGGTGCAACACGATGTATGAAGTTAGCACTTAAAAAAATAAACGGTAAAATAGATTATATAAATTCTCATGGAACAAGCACTCCAATAGGGGATATAAAAGAGCTAGAAGCAATTTCAGAAGTTTTTAATGAAGACAAACCTTATATAAGCTCTACAAAATCACTAACAGGTCATTCTTTAGGTGCAACTGGAGTGCATGAAGCAATATATTCATTGTTAATGTTAAAAAATAATTTTTTAAGTGGTTCAGCTAATATTGAAAACTTAGATGATATTGCTAAAAAGCATAATATTCTTCAAAAAACAATTGATAAAGATGACATTCAAAATGTTATGTCAAATAGCTTTGGCTTTGGTGGCACGAATGCAACTCTAATTTTTTCAAAATTTAATGATTAAAAATAAAAAAGGTATAATTTTTGGAATTGCAAATGATCACTCAATTGCTTGGGGTATAGCTAAAAAACTTTCAGAAAATGGGGCGGAATTAATATTAACCTATCAAAATGAGTCACTATTAAAAAGAGTTAAACCCCTTGCAGAAAAATTAAATAACAGTTTTTTAATTGAATGTGACCTTGATAAAGAAGAATCTCTAAAAAAATGTTTTGAAATTATTGAAGATAAGTTTCAAAAAATTGATTTTGTAATTCATGCTGTTGCCTTTTCAGATAAATCTGAATTAAATGGTCGATATATATCTACATCAAAAGAAAACTTTATTAAAACCCTTAACATATCTTGTTTTTCATTTACTAAAATTGCTAAACTCTCTTCTAAAATATTGAATGAGGAAGGAAGTTTATTAACATTAACATTTTATGGATCAAATAAAGTTATTCCGAATTATAATGTTATGGGTATAGCAAAAGCGGCTTTAGAAACGAGCGTAAAGTATCTTAGTGTTGATTTAGGAAATAAGAAAATTAGAGTAAATGCAATATCTGCAAGCCCAATGAGAACACTTTCTGGTGCAGCAATAACTAATTCAAGGGAAATATTTAACTATACCAAAAAAAATTCAGCATTGAATCGAAATGTAGAATTAAATGAAATTGGGAACAGTGCTTTGTATCTTGTTAGTGATTTATCTAAAGCTATTACTGGAGAAATTCATTATGTAGATTGTGGCTTTAATATAATTGGCATACCGAAGTAACTATTTATATTTTAAAGTTACTTGGATCATCAATAAATATACTAGTTACTCCCAACTTCCAAAGATCATTGGCTTCAATTAATTTAATATTTTTTTCACTATAAGTAGTTATAATTAAATTATTTTTTTTAATTTCATTAATTATTTCATTATTAATAAGTTTTTTATTTAATCCAAAATTAAAAAAATTATAATTATTACAAATTTTTATATATTCATGCAAAGAGTAATTATTGTCAAAATTATCAATTAATAAACCATAATAAAAATTTGGAAAAATTTTTTTCATTTCAAGCAAGGATTTTAAATCAAAACTTGAAAAATAAAAATTGCTTAAGTCTTGATATTTAAAAATTATTTTTGAAATAGCTTTAACATTGTCTATTTCAAAACCTTTATTGGGTTTTAATTCAATATTAATACCCATTTCATGCTTTATACAAAATTTAAAAATATCTTCTAAAGTAGGAATAAAAATATTTGTTTTATAATTAAAAAAGAAAGAACCCGCATCTAATGCTTTAATTTCTTCATACAAAAAATCTATTACTAAACCGTTAGAATTTGCTGTTCTATCAAGTGAATCATCATGTAAAATTATTGGTATTTTATCTTTCGTAATTTTGACATCTACCTCTATCCATTTCAAACCCAGTTTATGAGCTAATTCTATTGAGTCTAATGTATTTTCTGGAGCTAAATTCTTTACCCCCCTATGGCCTATAAGTTTAGGGAGGCTTAACATAAAAGCTATTCTTTATCAGCGTCTTTCATTGACAATTTTACCTTGCCACGTGAGTCAATATCTAAAACTTTAACTTTAACAGTATCTCCTTCATTAACAACATCACTAACTTTTTCAACTCTTTCATTTTTAAGTTGACTGATGTGAACTAATCCGTCCCTAGAACCCATAAAATTCACAAAGGCTCCAAAATCCATAAGTTTAACAACTTTTCCTTCATATATTTTACCTACTTCAGGCTCCTCTACAATACTATTTACCCAATCAATTGCAGCTTGACCAGACTCACCATCAACTGCTGCAATGCTCACAAGACCCTCGTCATTGATTTCAATTTTTGCACCAGTTTTTTCAGTGATCTCTCTTATTACTGCGCCACCTTTTCCAATAACTTCACGTATCTTATCTTTGTGAACTTGGATGGTAGTTATAGTAGGTGCATAATTAGAAATCTCTTCTCTAGATTTATCAATAGCTTTTGCCATCTCATTTAAAATATGAAGTCTTCCTTCCTTTGCTTGTGCAAGTGCTTCTTTCATAATATTTGATGTTATACTAGTGATCTTAATGTCCATTTGAAGAGAAGTAATTCCATCTTTGGTTCCTGCCACTTTAAAATCCATATCACCTAAATGATCTTCATCTCCTAAAATGTCAGATAAAACTAAATAATTCTCATCTTCTTTGATTAATCCCATGGCAATTCCAGCAATAGATTTTTCAAGAGGAACTCCAGCATCCATCAGAGATAAAGAAGTTCCACAAACTGTTGCCATTGAACTTGAGCCATTTGATTCAGTAATTTCAGACACTACTCTATAAGTATAAGGAAATTTTTCTGCTGAAGGTAGCATAGGGTGAATTGCTCTCCAAGCTAATTTACCATGTCCAATTTCTCGACGACTAGTTGAACCTGCTCTTCCTACTTCACCAACTGAGTAAGGAGGAAAATTATAATGAAGCATAAAGTTTTCTTTATATTCTCCTTCTATTGCATCAATACGTTGTTCATCCTGACCTGTTCCTAAAGTAGTAACTACTAATGCTTGGGTTTCTCCTCTAGTAAATAAAGCAGAACCATGTGTTCTTTCAAGAACACCAACTTCACATTTAATTGGTCTAACTGTTTTGGTATCACGCCCATCTATTCTATTTCCAGTCTTCAACAATTCACTTCTGACTATATCTTTCTCTATTGATTTTGTTGCATCACTAACAATAACTGAGGTTAAAATCTCAGTTTCATAATTTTCACTTATTTCAGCTCTTAATTCATTTAATAATTCAGATCTTTTTTGTTTCTCTTGAATTTTATATGCATCAATAAACTTTGATTTGTAATTTTTTTCAATTTCAGAAGGCAAGTTTTTAATTTCTTCTGCCTTTTCTTTAATATCCCAAGGATCTTTAGCAGCTTTTTTTGCCAATTTTATAATAGCATCAATAACTTCATTATAAGTTTTTTGACCTATTTCGACAGCTTCTAACATTTCATCTTCAGATAACTGTTGAGCTTCTGATTCTACCATTAATACACCCTTATTAGTACCAGCTACAACTAATTCTAAATTTGAATTTTTAATTTCTGATAATGTTGGGTTAGAAATAAATTTTCCCTCTACCATTCCTATTTTTGCAGCTCCTAAAGGGCCCATAAATGGTAACCCAGATAAAGTAAGCGCAGCACTTGTAGCAATCATTGCTACAATATCTGAATCATTTTCTTGATCATGAGATAATACAGTACACATAACTTGTGTTTCATTTTTAAAATCTTTGTGAAATAAAGGCCGTATAGGTCTATCAATTAATCTACATATTAAGGTTTCTTTTTCTGTTGGTCTTGCTTCTCTTTTAAAAAAACCTCCAGGTATTTTTCCCACAGAATAAAATTTTTCCTGATAGTTAACAGTTAAAGGGAAAAAATCTATATCAGGTTTTTCTTTTTTAGCTGCTACTACATTTGCCATAACAGTAGTTCCACCATATGTAGCTAAAACTGAAGCATCAGCTTGTCTTGCAATTTTACCTGTCTCTAATATTAGCTTTTTCCCTGCCCAATTAATTTCAACTTTATTTATTTCAAACATTTATTTTCCTATTCCTACTTTAATTTTACAATTATTTTTTATTTTTACTAACCACGTATATTTAATGCATCTATAAGTTCTTTATATTTTGCATTATCTTTTTTTGATAAATAATTTAATAATTTTTTTCTTTTGTTAACCATAGCTAATAATCCTTTTTTAGAATGATTATCATGTTTATGTTCTTTAAAGTGTTCTATTAAATTATTTATTCTTTCGCTTAAAACAGCTATTTGTACTTCTGCTGAACCTGTGTCATTTGGATTTGTAGCAAATTTAGTAACTATTATTTTTTTATTTTCTTTTGATATCGACATCACTACTCCTATATTAAAACTTTATTTGGTTTAAACAAATCACCACTTAACTTGCCAAAGGAAACAACATTATTCCTAACTGTTAAAAAAATTATTTTTTCTTCAGTCAAATCTAAAGGGGTTTTAATCAATTTTTTTATGTCTAATTTTATTGACTTACCTTGAGAAATACTAGTTATGTCTTTCTCATCATCTATTTCATATGCCAAGATGTCGTCCAGCATACACGAAGATGAGTGGAAACCTTTAAATTCAAAGAGCGTTTGTCTTATATTTAGTAGATCGTCCAGTAAATTCGCATTATTTGCTTCAAATTTACCCACTTTTATCCTTTTAAGAGAAGATATATGGGCTTTAGTGGCAAGTTTATCTCCTAAATCTCTAGCAAAACTCCTAATATAAAAACCTTTGCCGCATCGTATAAAAAATTTTGTAGTTTGTTTTCGAGAGCTGATCACTTTAACATCATCAAGATAAACCAATCTCTCCTTAATATGAAAATTTTTTTTTGCCCTTAAAAGTTGATAAGCTTTCTTTCCATTAATTTTAATAGCTGAAGCATATGGAGGTTTTTGCAAAATATTTCCTTTCATTTTTAATATTTGATTATCTATTTCAAAAGATGTAGGAATTTTTGTAGATCTAGCAATAACTGCTCCCTCACTATCATCAGTGTTAGTTTGTTCACACCATTTAATTTCAAACTCATATTCTTTAATATTTCTATTTATAAACGGTATTAATTTTGTGGTTTTTCCTATTGCTATAGGCAATACACCTTCTGCCAAAGGATCTAATGTTCCCCCATGACCAATTTTTTTTAAATCAAATTTTTTTTTTATTTTGTAAACTACGTTAAATGAGGAAATTCCTTTTGGCTTATAAACATTAAGCCATCCTTGATTTTGTTTTATCATAAATCTCTTGATACTTTTTTATTCATTAACAATTTAGAAATTTTTTCAGCTTCCTCAAAAGAATCATCAATATAAAATTTTATTTTAGGAGTAAATTTTGATTGTAATTTAGCTTTAGCAATATATTTTTGAAATATATATTTTTTAGAATTTAAAACATCTAGTAAAGTTTGTTTAAATTCTCCACCTAAAGGCATGAAATATACATTTGCAATCTTCAAATCCTTAGACATTTTTACAAATGACACAGTAATGGTGGTGAATGGTATTTCAGCTTCATAAAAATCTTCCTTGAGTAAACAATCACTAATTAAAGAGCGAATTAATTCTCCGAACCTTATTTGTCTTTGTGATGTCATAAAAATTATAATTATAATTTAATTTTACAACTCTCTTTTTGACTCAACTACTTCAAAAGTTTCAATTATGTCGTTAACCTTAATATCAGAATAATTTTCAATCATTACTCCACATTCGTATCCTGTTTTTACCTCTTTTACTTCTTCTTTAAATCTTTTTAAACTATTGATTGATCCAGTATGAATTACAACATTATCTCGTAATATTCTTATTTTTGAATTTCTAGAAATGAAACCCTCCTTAACAAAACATCCAGCAACGTTTCCAACTTTCGAAATTGAAAAAACTTCTCTTATTTCAACATTTCCAGTTATTTTTTCTGATATATCTGGATCTAATAATCCTGACATCAAGTTTTTAATGTCATCAATTAGTTCATAAATAATAGAATAATATTTTATATTAACTCCATCTCGTTTTGCCATGTCTCTTGCTTGAGGTATTGCTCGAACATTAAAACCAACTATAAACCCTTTTCCTGAATTAGCTAAAGCTACATCACTTTCTGTAATTGCCCCTACTCCTTTATGTATTACTGAGGTTTTAACTTCTTCAGTAGATAATTTAGTAATTGAATTTTCTATAGCTTCAGCTGATCCTTGAACATCTGCTTTTATAATTACTGGTAAAGTAACTGATTCTCCTGCAGAAATTTGTTCAAACATTTCTTCCACATTGGTTTTCACAACTTTATTTTTTTGTATTTGTTTTTTATTAAATCTATATTCAGCTATTTTTCTTGCTGTATTTTCATTATCTACAACTATAAAATCATCGCCAGCCAAAGGATTTGCATCAAAACCCAGGACCTCAACAGGCATAGACGGAGGGGCTTGTTTAATATTATTTCCTTTGTCGTCTATTAGAGCCTTAACTTTTCCCCATTCATATCCAGACACAAAGATATCTCCAATTTTTAAAGTACCTTTTTGAACTAAAACAGTAGCAACTGAACCTCTTCCCTTTTCAAGCTTTGATTCAATAATAGATCCTCTAGCAGATCGGTTTGGATTGGCATTTAGATTTAAAAGATCTGCTTGTAAATGAATAGCTTCTTCTAACTTTTCTAAATTTGTTTTTTTTAAAGCAGATATTTCTACATCTAATACTTCTCCACTTAACTTTTCTACAACAATTTCATGACTTAACAATTCATTTCTAACTTTATCAGGATCTGCTGCAGGCAAATCAATTTTATTAATTGCAATAATCATTGGTACTTTAGCAGCTTTAGCATGCGATATTGATTCTATTGTTTGGGGTTTTAATCCATCATCAGCAGCAACTACTAGTATAATTAAATCAGTAGTTTTTGAACCTCTTGCTCTCATATTAGAGAAAGCTGCATGTCCTGGAGTATCAATAAAAGTAATTTTTTTATCATTATTATTAATTTGATAAGCTCCAATATGTTGGGTAATTCCACCAGACTCTCCAGAAACAACATTAGAATTTCTAAAAGCATCTAATATACTAGTTTTTCCATGATCAACGTGACCCATAATTGTAACTACCGGAGCTCTAGATTGTAAAGTTTCTTTAGAATCTTTAATATCTTCTATTTCCTTTAAGATATCATCATCTGTAACTAATTTAGCTTTATGACCTAATTCATTAGCAACAATTTCTGCAGTATCAGCCTCTAAAGATTGAGTAGCATTTGCCATAACTCCCATTTTCATAAGAGTTTTAACTACATCAGCTGTTTTTTCTGCCATCCTATTTGCAAGATCTTGAACGGTTATAATTTCTGGTATTGTTATCTCCTTACCTTTTGTGGTTGGTTCTGTTGGGTCTTGAGATTGTAGTTTTTCTTTCTCTCTTGCTCTTTTTATTTTTGCTAAACTGGGGAATTTATCAAATTCCTGTTCTTCTTGTTCTAAAATTTTATTTATATTAATTTTTCCTAAATCATTATCCTGAGGCTTAAGAGTTGATTTTTTAGGAGAGTTTTTCTTCGCTTCTGAAGTTTTTTTATTTTTACCTGAATAATTTTTATTAGGCTGATTAAAAAAATTTGTAGGAGGGGTGGTCTTAGACGCTGCGCCTGGGGTTCTAAATGAAGAAGAACCTCTGAAATTACTTTGTGCTGTAGAAGAGCTTTTTTGTTGATTATTTTTATTACGAAAAACTATTTGAATAGTTTTTTTTTGACCTACGTTTCTAGGTTTATCTCCTGCAGGACCAAGATTTTTTCGTATTTGTAATCTCCCTGAAGATGATAATTTTAGAGGTTTTTTCTTATTATCTTTATTTTTTTCCAATTTAAATTACCTATTTAATTTAATTACTTTTCTTTTTCTTCCTCTGAAAACCATTTTTCTCTAGCTTTCATTATCATACTATCAACAACTTTTTCATCAATATCAAGATTTTTAAAGATACCTTCTTCTTTATCAGTCAGTTCAAAAGTTGCTAAATCTGCAAAATCATTAAGAGTTAAAATGTTGTTTTTTGCTAAAAGGGATAGCATTTTATTATTTATCCCTTCTAGTTGTTTTAATTCTTCATCTTTTATATTTTCATTAATAATTTTTATATCTTCTTCGTTTTGATCTTTAATATAATTAGTAGCACGAGAAATAATTTCTTTTGCTAAATCATTATCAAAACCTTCTATTTTTTCTAAATTTTCTACACTTTCAGATGCAATACCTTCAACTGAAACATATCCCTCGGTAACTAATAATTGAGCTATAACATCTTCAACATCAAGAGATTTTATCATCATTTGAGTTTTTTCCTTAAACTCTAACTGTCTTCTTTCAGCCTCTTCTTCTTCAGTTAAAATATCTATTTCTAAATTAGTAAGACTAGATGCCAACTTAACATTTTGTCCTTTTCTTCCAATTGCTAAACTTAATTGCTCATCTGGTATTACTACTTCAACTTTATTTTTTTCTTCATATAAAAATATTTTACTTACTTCAGCTGGAGCTAAAGCATTAGCCAAAAAAGTTGCTTGATTATCTGACCACATAACTATATCTATTTTTTCACCCTGTAATTCGTTAACTACTGCTTGAACTCTTGAGCCTCTCATTCCTACGCAAGCTCCTACAGGGTCTATAGTTGAATCTTCTGTAAAAACACTTATCTTAGCTCTAGAGCCTGGGTCTCTTGCAACACTTTTAATTTTTATAACACCTTCATATATTTCTGGCACTTCTTGTTTAAATAAATGAGATAAAAATTGAGGATGTGTTCTTGATAAAAAGATTTGATAACTTTTTACATCTTCTTTTACATCATAAATATATGATCTAACACGGTCACCATTTTTAAATGCTTCTCTAGGTATTAATTCTTCCCTTTTAATAATAGCTTCACTCTTACCTAGATCAACTATTAAATTACCAAACTCAGTTCTTTTAACTACACCAATTGCTATTTCTCCAACTTTATCTTTATATTCATTATATTGTCTAGATTTATCTGCTTCTCTAACTTTTTGAACTATTACTCCTTTTGCATTCTGCGCAGCAACTCTACCTAAATCTATTTGAGGAAGTTTTTTTATTATAAACTCTCCTATTTTGATTTCTGGATTAATTTTAATAGCTTCTTCAAGTATAATTTGATTAACTTGATTTTCTTCAGATATTGTTTCTACTACTTCAAGATAAGAATTTAAATTTATATCTCCATTTTCTCTATTTACAGTAACTCTTATATCACGCTCAAATCCATATTTTACTCTTGCAGCTTTTTCTAAAGCCATCTCCATCGCCTCAAATACAGAATCTTTATCAATACTTTTTTCTTGAGCAACATTATTTGCTACTTGAAGCATTTCTTCTCTTATTACTTTAATTTTTTGTTTAGCCATATAAATATACAAAAAAAAGGCGGGCAACCCCACCTTTGAAATTAATCAAATTTTATGATCCTATATTAAAAAAAATTGAAATGTTCAAGGCTTAAATTTTTTTTAGAGAAAAAAAAGTCGATTTTCTATTTGAATTTAGTGCTTTTTTATAAAATTTAGTTTCAACCAAATCTAAAAATTCATAGTTCCAAGTTTGATAATTTTGATTTTCCCATTCATATTTATGTTTAAGCTCATAAATTAAATTAAATATTAATTGCATATACGAACTTGAATCTGTAGCAATCATAATTCTACCGGAATCTTTAAGAAAATTATGTATATAGTTTAAAAAGGTATGATTAATTAAACGCCTTTTATGATGTCTTTTTTTTGGCCATGGATCAGGAAATAGTATCCATACTTGATTAAATATTATATTTTTTTTTAACTCATCTAATAATTGTAAAACATTACCTTTAAATAAACGAATATTATGAATTTGTAATTCGTTTATTTGATTAATTAAATTAATGTTTCCGTCTTCGAATATTTCACAAGTTATAATTTTAGAATTT
>CACFOQ010000010.1 GCA_902567855.1 uncultured Alphaproteobacteria bacterium | reverse complement strand
AATGAAAGAAATCCAAAATTAGCTAAAAATATTTTAAAGAAATATAATTTTACTAAAAATGACTCTATAATTATTTTTTCAACCAGTGGTATTAATCAATTATCTATAGAAATAGCAAAGATAATGAAAAATAAAAAAATATATGTTATCGGTGTAACTTCTAAAACTTATTCAGATAAGTTGAAAAAAATCAAAAAATCAAAACTTTATTTCTATAACGATATTTATATAGATAATTACAGTCCTATAGGTGATACTTTAATAAATTATAAAGATTTTGGAGTAACTTCATCTTCTACAATTGCAGGAATATTTATTTTGAATTCCTTGTGGCTTGAAATGTCTTCAAAATTAAAAAATCAAAATCCTTTTCCTTTTTACTTAAGTTCCAATTTACCTAATAGCAAAAAACATAATAAAATTTTAGAAAAAAAATATGCTTTTATCAATAATAAATTAAAGTAAAATTATTCTACAGTAACAGATTTCGCTAAATTTCTTGGTTGATCGACATCTGTTCCAAGAAAAACTGCTAAATAATAAGCAATTAACTGGACTGGTATCGAATATAATATTGGGGATGTTAAAAAATTTGTTTTTGGTATTATTACAATTTGATCACAATATTTTTTTACTTTTTTTGCACCATCCCTATCTGTAATCATAATAATTCTTCCACCTCTAGCTTTAACCTCTTGTATATTTGAGAGTAATTTAGAATAATTTTCATCAAAAGGAGCTAAAACAATAACGGGTATATTATTTTCAATTAAGGCTAACGGACCATGTTTTAGTTCTCCAGCGGCATAGCCTTCACAATGCTTATAGGTAATTTCTTTTAACTTTAAAGCGCCTTCTAATGCAATAGGATACATGGCACCTCTACCAATATAAAAAATGCTTTTAGTATCAACTAATTTTTTAGCTATTTTCTTAAATTCATTTTCTTTTTTTAAAATTTCTTTAACAGATTTGTGGATACTAAAAATAGAATTAAAAAAAATCTTATTAATATTTTTACTTCCTTGCTGAAGATTAAGTACAAATAGAGCTAAAACAGATAATTGAGAAGTAAAAGCTTTTGTGGAAGCGACTCCTATTTCAGGGCCAGCTAAAGTAGGTAAAATAAAATCACTTAACCTTGCAATTGAGCTATTTAAAACATTTACTATAGATATTGTGAAAATATTATTTTTTTTAAATTTATTTAAACATTTTAAGGTGTCCATAGTTTCGCCTGACTGAGATACAACTATTCCAAATGAATTTTTATTAACTTTATTTTTGCGATATCTATATTCAGATGCAATATCGATTGAAACATTGAAGTCAGTCATCTCTTCAATCCAATATTTTGCCACCATACAAGAATGGTAAGCTGTTCCACAAGCAACTATAATGATGTTTGAAAATTCATTAAATTTAATATTGGTTTTAGGTAAATAAACAACTTTTCTTTTTTTATCAGCAAAATTCAAAATTGTATCTTCAATACTTATTGGTTGATGAAAAATTTCTTTTTCCATAAAATGTTTGTAATTTCCTTTAACTTTAAATTCTTTTTTTGGAATAAATTTATGTTTTTCTCTCTTGATGATTTGATTTTTATCATAAATTAGAATTGAAGAATCATTTACTTCGGCAATATCATTTTCCTCTAAAAAAATAATTTCTTTTGTATTATCTGGCAAACCCAAGACATCAGAACTAACAGCATTAAATCCTTCTCCGCTCCCTAAGACTAAAGGGCTCCCTCTTCTTGTTACATATATTGATTTTGATCCATGAACTAAAAATGCAAAAGAAAATGATCCTACTATTTTTTTATTTAGGTTTTTGATAGCTTCAATAGGATTATTAAATTCATTTAATAGCTTATTGTATATTTCAGCAATTATTTCAGTATCCGTATCTGATTTAATATTTTTTTGTTTTATTGAATAATAATTTATTAAATCTGTATAATTTTCTATGATACCATTATGAACTAAAACACAATTATCTTTTATAAATGGATGACAATTTTTTATAGAAGGTTTGCCATGAGTTGCCCACCTAGTATGAGCAATTACAACGTTTCCAGTTAATTTATTATTTTTAACAGATTTTTGTAAATTAGAAATTTTACCAATATTTTTACTATATTCAAAATGATTATTTTTTATTGTTGCTAATCCTGATGAATCATAGCCTCTGTACTCAAGAGAATACAATCCAGACAAAATATTATCTATACAATTATTTTTGCTAGCAATACCGACAATTCCACACATTGAATATTATATATACATTAATAATTTAAGATTATTATCTATTAAATATCAAAATTGTTTAGAAAATTTTTATACTAAATAAAAAGGACTGCCAAAAGGCAGTCCTTATTTTAAAATTTGTCTATTTATACTCTTCCAATTCTTCAGCTGCTTCAGCAACTAAATCAGCCGCATCTCCTTCTCCAAGAATTGCTCCTTGAATCATAGAATTCATAACTGATTGAAAAGCTTTATAATCTACAAATAGAGGTTCAGGACCTCCATCTGCAATGGCATCAATAAACATCATCCAATAATCTGTATTGTATGGCGCTACCTTACCAATTTGAGGATATTGCATAATTGGAGTTAGACCCCAACTAGTATCTAAATCATATTGAGCATCACCTGAAGTAAGCTGAGCTACAAGAGCACTCGCCATATCTTCATGACCAGTATTATTAAAGACTGCAACACTATCAGTGATTAAAAGTGTTCCTTGGCTACCATTTGGACCAGCAGGAATTCTTACAGTTTTCACACTAAGTTCTTCTTTATGTTGCCCAGCTCCCCAAGGACCATTGATATACATAGCTATTTTTTCATCATTAAATAGTTCAGTTAACTGGGAACGTTCCCAAGCTAACGGTCCTTCTTGAGAAACATTTGCTAACTTTGCATAAAACTCTAAAGTTTCAACAGTATTCGGACTATCTAAAGTTATTTCATTAGTATCAGGATCAATTACTTGTCCCCCATTACTATAAAGATAGTTCAAAAATTGATGCATAGTATTATCAAAATCTTTTCCGGTTAAACCAATACCTGCAATTCCTGTATTATTTTTAATAGTTTCAGCCATTGCATAAAGCTCATCCCAAGACTGTGGGCCATTGCAAGCTAAACCAGCTTG
This sequence comes from uncultured Alphaproteobacteria bacterium, assembly GCA_902567855.1. GTDB lineage: Bacteria > Pseudomonadota > Alphaproteobacteria > HIMB59 > MarineAlpha5-Bin3. Next base: position 42,492 of record CACFOQ010000010.1, on the reverse strand, counting down.
TTCAAGAATACCACAATTCATAAAAAGGGCTTTTGTAGAAAAAGCATGAGGGTATCCCCAAATTTCCCCTTTGTAAGATACTGTGTCTAATATACCTGGTTGATACATTTTCTTTTGTGAATCAGGAATATTAACAGCAACAATATGTCCATTTTCAGCTAAACCTTTTAGAGTTCTTGATCCTACATAAGAAAAACTCACAGGATCTCCTGCTATGGCCAAGTTTATAACTTTATCTTGGCAAGTTCCCCAAGGAACAGCTTCCATAGTAACATTAACACCAGGATTATCTGCCATAAATTGATCTACTACAGCTTGGTCTGCAGGTCGAATTTCACCACCACACATAACACCATGCATGTCTGTAGCCATTAAATGAAATGAGCTAAACAGAGTCACTACAAAAGCAATAAGTGTTGTTTTAATAAAGGTAAATTTCATATTTCCTCCGTATAATTATATTTATAACTATTATGATTAAGTTAATACTAGAAGTGTATCAAGTAAGAATATTGTTTATTTTTAAAAAAAAAGGGACTGTTTTTCTAGTTTTTTACAGCTCCTGCTGTTAATCCTTCCACAATATACTTTTGTAAAAATAAAAAAACAAGGAGAACAGGAGCTATACCTACTAAGGAAGCAGCCATCATTTCATTCCATTTAACAGTAGTGTAACCAATAAATTCATAAAGACCTGCAGGTATAGGCATAAATTCTTTCTTTTGATTAAATGAAATTGCAAATAAAAATTGTTGAGCATACGAACCTATAAATGCATAGATACCTACAACAACTAAACCAGGTGTACTTAAAGGAGCTATAACATGTCTAAGTATTTGAATTCTTGTAGCTCCATCACAAAAGGCAGCTTCTTCTAATTCAATTGGAATTTTTTCAAAATATGATTTTAATAACCAAATTGAAGTAGGAATTAAAAAAGCTACTCCTGGAACTATCATTGCTTGATAAGTATTTAACAAACCAAATGTTCTTAATAATTTATATAACGGTATTAATAGTACAGCACCAGAAAACATATTAATTGCAAGTAAAAGATACAAACTAGTATTCTTTGCAGGAAAATTGAATCTTGCATATGAATAAGCTGCTGGAATAACAAATAATAAAGTTAATAAAGAAGTTACCGTTGCAAGAAAAAAACTATTAAAAATGTAACGTCCAAGCATAGGAACAGTTTTCCACATTTCACTATATGCCCAAAATGAAAGATCATCTGAATAAAATTGATAAGGTGATCTAAATAAATGGTCTAAAGGCCTTAAAGAGGCATAAAACATTTCAACAAAAGGTAAAAGAATAAATGTCATAAATATTAAAATTCCAAAATAAATTAATAATTTTTCTAAAATTGTATATTTATTCATGAGCTACCCTTTTGTTTATCCTCGCAAGTAAAGCTAAATAAAAGCCTGCAAATAAAGTTAACAAAATCATTACTACAACTGCCCTTGCAGCGCCTCTTCCAAATTTATAGTTACCTAAAGCTTGCTTATAAGTATCAATAATAAGTGTTGTTGTTGCTCCTCTTGGCCCTCCTTCAGTTAAAATCCAAATAATTTCAAAGGAATTAAATGTCCAAATAGCAGACAGTATTGACATAGTCACAATAACAGGTGTTATTTGAGGTAATGTAATTCTAAAAAATCGTGACCATCTTGAAGCGCCATCACAATAGGCTGCTTCATATAAATCTTTTGGAACACCTTGCATAGCTGCAAGAAAAAAAACTGTTACCATAGGTACACCAACCCAAACATCAGCTATTACTGTTGAAATAAAAGCGCTTTGTTTATAAGCTAGAAATCCAAAAGGTCCGTCTAATATTCCTGTCCTCATTCCAACTCCTGCGATTATTCCAAAATATCCATTATATAACCAAAGCCAACCAAGCATTCCAATGGCTATGGGGACTACCCATGGAGGCATTACTAAAACTCTAAAAGCTGATCTTCCAAATACATTCGCGTTTAGTAATACTGCACCTATTAAACCAATTATTAATTTTAGACTCACAGAAAAAAACATCCAAACAAAAGTTCTAATAACAATTTTATTAAATTTTTTACTCGAAATCATTTTTTCATAATTTTCAAAACCAATATATTCTTCTCCAGCTAAACTTGAATTAGTAAAAGATAATCTAACAGTTTCAATTAATGGCCAAGCAACAATACATAAAATATAAATAGCAGCAGGAGCTATGAGAGCATAAGCTAAAAAAGTAGGAGAATTATATGACCTAAGTTTAGTTTTCATTTTCATTTTTAACCAAGAATACTATCTATATTTTTCCACGTAGGTCTTATATCAATTATTTTACCACTTTTTCTTGATTCATCTATCTTCATGGCAACAATTCCTGCTTCCATACAATCTATTACTCCAACTGGCAATGGCGATGATTCAGAATTAATTAAATGTGCATTAATATCTTTGAGCATTAAACTATCTGCACCATAATGACCTTTTATCATACCAAAAGCTGCTCCATAATTTTCATCTAATATTATATTATTTTTTTGATCATGAGCTTTTAAAAAACCTCTTACAAAATCTCCTTCAACCATCCCATTAGTTCCAATAACAGCAAATCTTCTGAATTCATCTGGTACACGCATGTTAGTATGAAAAGCTAAAGTTGCACCATTCTCATATTCAATAATAGCAACTTGATGATCAACTATATCTGCATCACTATCAAATACTTTTTCATTTGCCTCCCATCCCTTTAAATTATATCTTGTATATTCTTCAATTGAATCTTTAGGTTGATTATTGGGAATAAATGAATTTCTTCCTCCAAAACTAGCTACTTTGATTGGCCTACTATTTGTAATCATGGAGTAGAAATCAATATCGTGGCAGCATTTTTCTAACATAAAACCTCCAGAATATTTTTCTTTTCTTCTCCAATTCCGCATAAAGAAACCTCCGTGCCAGGGCATAATGTGTTCAGATGCCTCTATTGATATAACGTTACCAATTATATCTCTATTAATTAAATCTCTAACAGATCTAGCATGTTGAGAGTAACGTAAGACTAATCCAACGAGAATTTTATCTCTTCCATATTCTTTAATAAGTTTAGCTAATTCAACAGTTTGATTTTCATCAACTACAATTGGTTTTTCGGCAAAAATTTTTAAACCTGAAGATAGTCCTTCTTTTATGTGTTCTAAATGCAAATGATTTGGTGATCCAATCATAAGTAAATCAAGAGATTCACTACTAATCATTTCTTTTAGAGTAGGGTAACTTTTTTTAGGAAAAAAATTATTTTTTTCTGCATATTCCCTACCTATCGGCAAAGGATCAGTATAGGCAATTAATTCAGCATCTTTGTTAATTTGAGATAATTCATGATATATATGTGCTATTCTGTTTCCTAGTCCTACTGCTCCAATTTTCATTTTATCGTCCTAAAATAATAATCATAATACTAAAAATTATGAAACTTCCACCCCAATTTTGATAAATATTCTAAATTATTTATTAACGATGATCTAAATTGAACCCATGATCTTTTTGCTTTTGTGCACCAAGCTATTTCTGCAAGCGCAGAAAGACGAGGGTTAATCATTTTATCAAAGTGTTCTTTATCTGTAATTGTTTCTGACCAAAGTTGACCCTGAATACCTAACACATTTTCTAAATCATCAGGTTCATAATCTTGAAGAGGATTCCAATCAAAAACTTCTTTTACTTCTATTGTGGCAGCCCAACAAATTCCTCTTTCATATGTAGAGTTATTGTAAGCCATATCAAAATATGTTTTATTACCAGGACAAAGAACTGTTTTAAAACCTTTTTTTACAGACATTAATCCGACATCAGGATGCTCCCAAGCAAATATAATGCAATTTTTATCAACTTTTCCTCCACTTCCAGCAGAACCAATATCATTATGAGGAGGTAGTGCAGCCTCGTTCCAAGCTGCTGTTAGTTTATTTGAATTTTTTAGAATACTAATGATATTGTTCATGTAATGATCTTGCAATTCATCAAACGACTCAATATTATTTTTTTTCATATATTTAATTACTTTGGGTGATCCCTCCCATGACTCTTTTGGTCTTTCATCAACTCCAACATGAATTATGTTAAATGAAAATATTTTGCTTAACTCTTCTAAAATATTTTGTAAAAAAATGTTTGTCTCCTCTAATGCAGGATTAATTGTATTATTAGTATAATTACCTACGTCTTCTGAAATTATATTGGAGCTTGAGTCTCTTAACTCAGGCATAACTTGAAGCAATGTCCAAGAGTGTGCTGGTAAATCAATCTCAGGCATAATTTCAATATTTCTTTGTTTTGCATACACAATCAATTCATTGATTTGATTGCGAGAATAATAACCTCCCGTTTTATTGTAACCAGTGCCATAGAAAGGTGGAATTGAATGATTATAACCTCTAAATGCACCCACTTTTGTTAAATTAGGATAACACTCTAATTCAATTCTCCAAGCTTCATTGTCTGTTAAATGCCAATGAAAACGATTTAATTTAAAAAAACACATATAGTCCATAAGTCTTTTTATTTCATCAATGGTATAAAATTGTCTCGCACAATCTAAATGCATACCTCTCCAATTTAAAGCTGGTCTATCTTCAATACATCCAAGAGGTAAATTTGTATTATAAAAGTTTATAAGTTGTATCAGGGTTATTATTGAATAAAACTTTCCTCCATAATCAGAATACTCAATCAAAATTGAATCTTTCTTAATTTTAATTTTATATTCTTCAGATCTTAAGTTTTGTTTATTCAAAACTATAGAATGTCCCGCTGATAAATTAAATCTTATATTAGATACTTCTAGTAAATTATCAAAATTTTTAAAAAAATCTTTTTCATCTGAAGGTATTTTAAAATCTAAATTTTTAATATGAATAGTCTCTTTTTCTAATTTTGAAATATTAGGGAGCGGGATTACTGGATCAAATATTTTATCATGATCATCAGAATATAAAATTTGAGGTATAGGGCTTTCAAATTTTAAGAGATCAATTTTGCACTCTATAATTTGATCATTTTTTCCTAAAACAAACAATCCCTCAGGGCCGCATGAAAGATTATAAGAGCCTATCCTTGGTTCCTGTAGTGTAAGAGTTACTTCATCCTGTTCAGAGAATATTTCATAGTATCTGCCAATTTTTTTTGAAATTGTTCCACCATCAATTTCTTGAATAGAATAAATCAGAGAAAAACAAATTTTAAAATCACCATGCTTATATTGGTTATTAAAAATGGATATTTTTAATTTATTATTTTTAGTAAAAATTGAGTTTATTTTCATTATCAATAATTTATATATTTAGTTTATGAAGAGTTTTAAAGATATATTTCATACTGATTTTTCAGTTGTTAACAGTGCGCATGCAAGAGTAAATTTAATAGGTGAGCATACTGATTATACAGGAGGGTATGTTTTGCCATCTCTTTTAAATTTTAAAACAACTATTCAAATTTCAAAAAATGAAAACAAAAAATATCAAGTTTATTCTGAACATTTTAACGAGCAAATAAATTTTACTGACTTTATTAAGTCAAAAAATAATAAATGGGTTGATTATGTAAAAGGTTCTTTATTTGTATTTTATGATGAAAACAAAAACATACCTAATACTCATTTAAATATTTATATATCCTCAACTATTCCAATAGGTCGTGGCATTTCATCATCATCAGCTCTTTGCGTTGCCGTTTTAAAGTCACTAAATAGTTTTTTTAATACTGAATACACAGAAAAACATATTGCAATTTTAGCTCAAAAAGTTGAACGTAATTATATAGGTGTTTCAGGAGGGATCATGGATCAAATGGTTTCCTCAATTGGCATTCACAGAAAAGCTTTTTTTTTAGATTGTTTAAGTTTAAAATTTGAATTGATAGACCTACCAGATAATTGGGTTTTTTGTTTAGTAGACTCTGAGGTACAAAGAAATCTTAGAGATAGTGCATATAATGAAAGGTATAACCAACTTAAAAAGGCTGAAGAGTATCTTGGCACAGAATATTTAGGTTCAATTAAACCAGGGCAATTTGATCAAAATAAAATAAAAGATGAATTAATATTAAAAAGAGCAAGACATGTTATTACTGAAAATGCTAGGGTCCTCGAAGCAAAGGGGTATATATTAAATAAAGATATTAAATCATTTGGAAAGTTAATGAATGAAAGCCATCAATCATATTCAAAAGATTTTGAAGCTTCAACTGAAGATGTTGATTTGATTGTTGAAAGATCAAATACATCTGGAGCAGAGGGTGCAAGATTAACCGGAGGAGGATTTGGAGGATTCACTGTGTCACTAATACACAAAAACAACTATTATGAGTGGAAAACAAATATGAGCAAATATTATGATAATAAAAATATATTTGAGGTTTGATGCAGCAGTTTAAAAATTATATAAACGGTGAATTCACTGAATCTAAATTAGGTAAATCTTTTAAGTCTGTTGATCCATCGACTGAAAAGGAATTTGCAGAAATTTCACTCGCGGAAGAGTATGAAGTAAATGCAGCCGTAGAGTCAGCGCATAATGCTTTTTATGGAGAATGGTCAAAAATTTTTCCTAGTAAAAGAGCAAACTATTTAAGAGCAATTGGTGATCAACTTAAGGAGAAAGCAGAATTACTTGGAACAATAGAAACAAAAGATACTGGGAAATTATTTAAAGAAACAAGATTTCAGGCAAATTATATCGCTGAATATTATTATTACTATGCTGGATTGGTTGACAAAATTGAAGGATCAACGCTTCCAATAGATAAAGAAGATATGCATGTTTTCACCACCAGAGTTCCTGTTGGTGTTGTTGCTGCGATAATACCATGGAACTCACAAATGTTTCTCACTGCAGTCAAACTTGCTCCAGCCTTAGCAATGGGTAATACTATTATTATTAAGGCATCAGAAATTGCCCCTACTCCATTATTAGAATTTGCAAAAATTATTGATAAAGTTGGAATACCAAAAGGTGTAGTAAATATTATAACTGGTTTTGCAGATACTTGTAGCAAGTTACTTACTTCGCATCCAAAAATTAATAAAATAGCATTTACAGGAGGTGTCCATACAGCAAAACATATTGTTAGAAACTCTGCAGAAAATTTATCTCAAATATCTCTAGAACTTGGTGGAAAAAGTCCAGTAGTAGTTTTTAAAGATGCTCGTAAAAACAACGCTATTAATGGAATTATGGCAAGTATATTCGGGGCAGGTGGTCAAAGTTGTATTGCTGGTTCAAGACTTTATTTGCAAGAAGAAATTTATGATGAATATTTAAAGGAATTAAAAAATAGAGTAGAAGAAATTGAAATTGGCGATCCTTTATCAACTACAACTCAACTAGGACCCCTTGCTACTTTAAATCAATTACAAAATATAGAAGAAAAAATTAAACAAACAAAGGAATTAGGAGGTAAAATAATTACTGGAGGAAATAAAGTTGATAAATTTAAAAATGGTTATTATTTTGAGCCTACAATAATTGAGTGTGCAAATCATAATTTGCCTGTTGCAGAGAATGAATTATTTGGTCCAGTTTTATCTGTAATGAAATTTAAAGATGAAGAAAATGCAATTAAATTAATGAATGATAATAGTTTTGGGCTTGCAGCTGGAATATTTACAGAAAATAATGGAATAGCAATGAGAGTTTCAAAAGCTGTACAAGCAGGAATTGTATTTGTTAATACTTATAGACTTATTTCTCCAATTGCTCCATTTGGTGGATTTAAAAATAGTGGGTATGGTAGAGAGTCAGGATTAGAGGTAATGAAAGATTATTCCAATACAAAAACTACTTGGATTAATACCTCAACAAAAGAAATTGATGATCCTTTTATAATCAGATAATTTAATTTTTTAAATTACTCATTAAATTTAATAGATTTTAATAATCTAAGCTTACCTTCAGTAGAGTCGTGATCAATATAACATCCCTGTAAATGTCTGAAGCCAGTACTCACATCATACTCAGTTCGTCCATGTAATATTCTTAAGTTGTCAAACATCATAAGCATACCACCCTCTAATCTAAAATTAATTTCAAATTCTTTTGAGGCATATAAGTTAAAAATTTTTCTTCTTGCAGAATAAAATTTTTCCAATTTTTTTGGCTCTAAATATGTTACAAAATCTAATCTTCCACTAAATCTACTTTGCACATAGTTTCCAAAATCATCTAATTCAATTAATTTGCCATAATTTTCTAAAAGTATATCTTTGTCAGTAAATTTAAACAAAACGTCTGTTTGAGTTAATATTTCAAAGGCCTCTTTGTCAGTTTCTCTTAAATGCTCAGCTATGGCAAATCCATCAACAAGACAAGAATCTCCTCCTTTTGCTTCATTAGCAATACAATGCAAAATTTGAATTCCTGGAATTGGCTTTCTATAAGGATTATCAGTATGAGCCGTAAGACCAAGACTCGTATATGCTAAATCATTAGGATCTGGTTTTGAAACAACATCAAAATGTTTGCCAAAATTTGTTGTTCTTACTGGACCCAAACTTTCAGCAAACTTTGTTACAGTACCTTCAGCTTTTGATATATTTGAAATAATAACAAAACCTAATTGCTGAAAATTTTCTAACATTTTAATTAAATTTTTCTGATTACTTAATTTTTCATGATCAAAAATTGGCAACTTAGTAAAATTATTTTTCCAAGGTGTTTTTAATGGAATAATATCAACCTTTCTTATTTCAGCTAACAAATTCTGTAATGAGAAAGTGCCTTTTGCGCCATCTGAAAAATGAATATTTAAATTATTTCCTTCTAAAGAATATTCTATTATTTTTAAATCTTGATTTAATAATGATGGCTCGTAAAGTCTTTGCTTATTATTTGTATCCACATAATCTGGTTCAGATAATCTTTCTCGAAGCCATTGAGGGTGTAACAAAAATTTTGATAGATCATCACTTTGAATTAACAAACAGTTATTATCGTCTATTAAAACTGAACTCATTTCGATTTTTTTATTCTATAAATTTTTATAATACAAAATTCTTCCAATAGCATTCATTAACAATTGAGCTGCGAGTGTTGATGTGGAAAAAGTTGGATCATAATCTGGAGCAACTTCAACTAAATCCATGCCTATAACTTCTCCTTGTTTAATTATAGCATCAAGTAATTCAAGAACCTCATAATAGTAAAATCCACCATGACTAGGCGTACCTGTGCCAGGTGCAATTGAAGGGTCAAAAGCATCTATATCTATTGTAATATAATACCTTTTGTTCTTAGGAATAGTTTCTAATATTTTTTCTATACCAAGACGACGAAAGTGCCGAACAGAAAAAATTGAAGAGCCTCGTGATCTTGCATCTATATATCCATCTTTAGCAGTAGATGAAACATTTCTAATACCTATCTGAGTCATTCCTGAAACATATTTCTTTTCAGAAGCTCTCCTCATGGGGTTGCCATGCCCATATTTTACTCCATGTCTTTGATCAACAAAATCTAAATGAGCATCAATTTGAATAATATGAAATGGATCTTCTTTTTCAAAAGCATCTATACAAGGAATATTTATAGAATGGTCACCTCCCATAATAATAGGAATTGCTTTTGAAGCCAAAATTTTTTCAACACCAAATTTAATGTTTGCGTGACTTTTTAACGTATCTGTATGAATAATATCTGCATCACCTATATCTACAATTTTAGTAGTTTTTGATGGTAAATAAGTAATATCGTCTTCAAAATCATATGCTCCTGCATGACCAAATGAAAACAATGTAGACGCCTCTCTTATTGCTCTTGGTCCCATTCTTGATCCTGTGCGAAATTGACTTCCAAAATCAAAAGGAGCACCCATAACTGCAACATCTGCATTAATATTATCCCAATCTTCAATATAAGGATATTTTCCAAATGTGCATATACCCACAAAAGGTAAATTCAATCTACCTTCGTCATAAGTATTATCTGTCATACTAAATTTCTTATATCATGAATTGATAAACACTATAGTTTATTTTAAATGAGTTTGTGATAAGGTTTTGTGGATATGATTTTCTTTTTCTTTTTTGGAGCATATAAAGATTATGCCTGATAGTATATTTAGAGGGCTACCTTCAAAAGCTTATACAGATAAATCTTTTTGGGCTAAAGAAAATAAGAACGTATTTTCAAAGAATTGGGTTTTTGTAGGTTTTGCACATGAATTAAAAAATGTAGGAGATGTACTTCCAATAAATGTAGCAGATCAACCTGTTCTTTTGATTAAAGAATCTAAAGATAAAATTAATGCATTTCATAATGTCTGCAGTCATCGTTGTTTAAAATTAGTAGAAAAAGAAAAAAATGTTGGTCAAATTATTAGCTGTCCTTACCATGCTTGGTCATATGATCTTAAAGGAAATTTAGTTTCTTCTCCTCACTTTGGAGGTACAAATAATCATGAACCTAAAAATTTTCTTAGAAAAAATAATGGATTAAAATCTGTTAGAATGAAAATTTGGCATGACTGGATTTTTATTAATTTAAACAAAAAAGCTTTGCCTTTTGAAAAATATGCCTCTTCCTTAATGAAACATCTTCGGGATATTAACTTAGAGAAAATTGTACCTGTAGCTACTTTAGATTTTGGAGAAATTAACACCAACTGGAAATTTCTAATTGAAAATTATATAGAACCTTATCATGTTCAATTTGTTCATAAAAAAACTACTAGTCAACCACTTAAAGATCATTACACAATAGTAGATGGAAGATGTTATGGAAGTGGGGTAGATTTAAAGGAAGAAAGTACTGCAGCTGACAGTTTAGCTGTCAGTTCTAAATATTTATCATTATTTCCAAATTTTATCATTGGAACTTATTATCCTGGTCAAATTGGTGTGCATTTAAACATTCCTATTAAGCCAGGGATTACTCGTCAAAAAAGAATTATTTATACTACAGAAGACATGCAGCTAAAGAAAAAAGAGATTGAGAAATTGAGAAACTTGTGGTGGGATGTTCATAAAGAAGATCATGAAATATGTGAGAGATTACAACTGGGAAGATTATCATCTGCAGCTAAAAACGGTGGATTATTATCTCCACACTGGGAAAAAAGTGTTCGCGCATTTCAAAAAATTGTGATTAAATCATTAAATAAATCTTAAAAAATGACTCAGGAAAAAATCAATGAAGGATTCAGACTAGCTCACACGATGATACGTGTTCAAAACCTTGATGAATCTATAAAGTTTTATTGTGAAATACTGGGAATGTCGGTTCTTCGCAAAACTGATTATCCTGAAGGAAAATTTACCAATACTTTTATTGGTTATGGACCAGAAAACGAATTTCCAACATTAGAACTAACACATAACTGGGAACAAAAAGATTCTTATGACAAAGGAAATGGATGGGGACATATTTGTATAGAAACTGCTAATGTCTATAAAGCTTGTGATGATTTATCATCAGCTGGAATAAAAATTACAAGACCTCCAGGACCAATGAAGCATGGAACAAGAGTAATAGCCTTTTGTGAAGATCCAGATGGTTATAAAGTAGAATTAAATGAAAAAATAAAAACTTCTTAAAGAAAGGAAATATTCATGGGTAACAAGCCTCAATTATATAAATTTGCAGATATTGAACATAGATTGCACACATTAGAACCAGGACAAACTTATATTAAGCCTTTTGTAACATCCAAAGTAAGTGACACGATGTGTGGAGGTTTAAATTTTTTAAATAATATTTCAGTCCCTTGGGATTTAACTTGTGATGAAATAATTTACTGCATGAAAGGAACCTTTAGACTAACTTGTAATGGAGAGTCTTATATTTGCAATCCTGGAGACGTTTTATATGTTCCAAAAGATAACCATATAGCGTATGAATGTGATGAAACTTGTGTAATTTTTTATGCTGCCTATCCTCATGACTGGAAGAAAAAAGCTGGATTAACTCATGTACCTGGTATCGATCCTGAAGATATGGGTATAGAATAAAAACAATTCAACTAAAGGAGAATATTTGACATGAATAAAGTTTATTATGAAAGTTTAGAGGAAGCCATAGAAAGAAATAAACCTAATATAGCTTCAACTAAAAGAAAGCTGGAGGAAGCAGGTGTCAAATATGTTTTATCTAGTTGGATTGATATGCATGGAATTCCAAAAACTAAACCTGTTCCAATGAGTGATTTTGAGGCTTTATGTATGGGAAAAGGTCCTCAATTTGCTGTTCATTCAGTATCTTTTGTGCCTGAATTATCTCCAGCTGATCCTGATCAAATTATGCTTCCTGATCTGAATGCAGTTTATATTTGTCCTTGGGACAAAACAACCGCCATAATTTTTGCTGATTTATTTTGGGAAGGAGCTCCATACAATGTATGCCCAAGGCAAGCCTTAAAAAGAATTATTCAAGAAAAACAAGAAGAAGGATATTCTGGTTTTGCAGGAATTGAACCTGAGTTCATTGTGATGAAATATAATGAAAAAGGTGAACCAGTTAAAGCTATAGATAATGATCCACCTCAAGGCATTCGTCCAAGAAGACAAGCATTTGGTTATGATGTTGAATACTCTCTAGACTCAATGCATTTCTTAAAAGAAATGATTGATATTTTAGGAGAATTGGGATGGGACCTTCATGATGTTGTTGCAGAAGGAGCTTATTCTCAATTTGAATTAGATTTTCACTATACAGATTTGCTTCAGATGGCAGATAGATTGGTATTTTTAAAAATTCTTTTAAAAGAAGTAGCTAAAAAGCATGATATGTTTGTAACTTTTATGCCAAAGCCTACTATTGGCGATTGGAGATCAGGGGGTCACATAAATTTCTCACTCAATGACATAAAGAGTAATACTAATATTTTTAAAGATGGTGATAAATGGTCTCAAGAATCAATGTATGCAGTTGGTGGATTACTTGCTAACTCAGAAGCAATTACGGCTATTACATGTCCAACAGTAAATTCTTATAATGGACTTGTACCAACTGTAGGAGGTTTTGAAGGTGGGGTACATACTTGGGCGCCAACTAATATAACTTATGGTCATAATAATCGATCTGCTCAATTTAGATTACCCCAAAACAGATATTGCATAGAGAACCGTGCAGCAGATTTAACAATGAATGTATATTTGGCACTAGGCATGACATTATCTGCGGCTATTGAAGGTATTCAAAATAAAATTGATCCTGGCAAGGCTTCTGATTTTGATCTTTATGCATTAAGTAATAAAGAAATGAAGAAGCTAGGAATAAGGCGTCTCCCAAGAAATTTACTTCAGGCTACTGAAGCTTTACATAAAAATAAAATTGCTGAAAAAGTATTAGGTAAAGTTATGTTAAATTCATATGTTAATTATAAAAATGATGAATGGGAAAGGTATCATCAGGCAGTTACAGACTGGGAAGTAAAAGAATATTTACGATTATACTAATAGAATAAATATATTGTTAGTTTATTAAATGAATAATTATGAATTAGGAGATATAGAGCTCTTATCTGGAGAAACCCTACTCTCAGCTAAGCTTGCATACAAAACATATGGAGCTTTAAATTCAGATAAAAATAACGTTATTCTATTACCTACTTTTTATACAGGTACACATAAAAGAAATGAAGGTTTCTTTGGTGCAAATAGAGCTATTAACCCTGAAAAACATTTTATTATATCAATAAATTTATTTGGAAACGGACTTTCTACATCTCCAAGTAATGCTGACAAAAAACAAAGAGGATCAAAATTTCCAACAATAACTTTATGGGATAATATTAAATGCCAACATGAATTATTAATTAAAAATTTTAATATAAAAAAAATTGCTTTGGTTGCTGGTTGGTCCATGGCAGGTTGTCAATCTTATCAATGGGCTGCTCAATACCCTGATATGGTTGAAGCTATTTTGCCTTTTTGTGCTTCTGCCAAAACTTCAGAACATAACTTTGTTTTTTTAGAAGGAGTAAAAGCAGCTCTTTGCGCTGATCCAACATGGAATAACGGTAATTATTCTTCACCACCTATTGAAGGATTAAAAGCTTTTGGAAGAGTTTATGCTGGTTGGGCATTTTCACAGTCTTTTTTTAGAGAAAAAAAATACAAAGAGTTAGGGTTTAAAAACGTTGAAGAATTATTAATTGATTGGGAAAATGATCATGTCAATAACTGGGATGCTAATAACCTTTTAACAAAACTTCTAACTTGGCAACAAAATGATATTAGCACGGGTCCAATTTATAATAATAATTTTACTGAAGCATTGAATAGGATTAAAGCAAAGGCTATTTTAATGCCTTGTAGTCATGATCTTTATTTTCCTCCAGAAGATAATGAATTTGAAATAAAACATATGCAAAATGCTGAATTAAGAAAATTCGATTCTATATGGGGACATTGTGTTGCTAATCCTGGAAATGATAAAAATTTTGAGGTGGCACTAGATAATGCTATTAACGATTTATTAAAATAATGATGAATTATATTTATGAATATTACACTAATAAAAGATAAATGGATTAAATTTTATAAAAGAGGATTTATAACCGGTCTCATGGTTTTAGCTTTTATATGCTTTATTGATCAAATTTTACAAAACCCATTTTTTTTTAACAAAATAACTAGTGATAATATTATGCTAACTCTATCTTTTATTTTTTTTGGTTCAGTTTTTTGTGGAATTATAAGTTTTATTTTTTTAATTTTTATTTCTTTAATAACTGTGCCCAAAAAATAATTTGAATTATTTTTTTTTAAAAAAATCTTTTAAATAAAATTCATTATCTCTTTTGGATAATTTTCTAAGTAAGAAAAACATAACAGCAATCCATAAAACAGCTACTATAATTTTATTATCAAAAGCAAATTGATAAATATTACTAAGAATGTTTTCGACTACTTTATAATTCATAATTTATATTACATTTTTAATTAAAAAAAGGGCAGTAATAATACTGCCCTTTTGTTTATAAAATTTTTTTACTTGTTGCTATCTGCTACTTCTGACTCATGTCTAGCAGCAGCTATAATCACTCCTAAGCATATTGCAGCTGTAACTAAAGTGAACAGAACAAGCATACCTGATGAGGATGCCCATGTAAAATAAGCATCTACACCTTCCCAACTATTTTCTGGTCCAGGCCATGTATTCATAATATGTTCCTTTCTCTTTGTTACTGGTTATAAGCTTGAAGCTCAAGCTCTGTTTTATCAATACCCGCTTCTTGAACGTGATCTGGAACACGTAACCAGCCAGCCATTTTCATAATTAAAGAAATAACATAGCCAGGTACAAATCCAGTTAACGCCATAGTGATGATACCAACAATTTGACCCATTAAGTTTGATGGAGGTATATCTCCTGCAGCTGGAAAACCAGAAGCAAAGAGACCTACAGCCAACATACCTAAGATACCACATACACCGTGAATTGATACTGCACCTACACAGTCATCAATTTTAAATGTATTGTGAAGCCAATTATTAGCAGGGATAATTACACAACCCGCAACTGTTCCGAGAATAAAAGCAAATCCAGGATACCAAATATCAAGACCACCAGCACATATAAATATACCTGCTAGACCTCCTGACATCATCCAAAATGGATTACCTTTACTCCACCAGAAGGCACCTATCATACCACCTGCTAGACCCATTAAAGTATTAAAAGCAAAAGATGATAATGTAGCTGGAGCACCATAAATATTTATCCAACCTCCAAAATCAGATCCTGCCCAAATTAAACAAGCTCCTAAGAATCCAAAGAATCCTACAATCAGAGTTAATAAGCCAACAAATGAAAGAACTAAGCTATGACCTTCTAAGTCGTTTGCTGATCCATCATCATTATATTTTCCTACTCTTGGACCAAGGTTTAGTAATACACCAAATGCAAATAATCCTGCAACTGTGTGAACACAACCTGCAGCCGCTACATCATGAAAACCAAATCCTGTTACTAGCCATCCATCAGGATGCCATCCCCAAGAAGCAGCCAAGATCCATACTACTGATCCAAGAATAACTGCTAAAAATACAAAAGCACTTATTCTAATTCTTTCAATTACTGCTCCAGAAAAAATCGAAGCTGTTGTACATGCAAACAACGTAAATGCAGCCCAAAATACACCAGTAGCTTGATCACTTAGCATAGGCCCCATTGAAACATTCCATGGAACTCCATATCCTTCCAAATCAATAGGAACAAAACCTCCAGGAAATGCTAAATAGATCCACCAGCCAAATAACCAAAATGTTGGAATCATAAATGCAAATGCTAATAAATTTTTCACACCTGAAGAAACGGCATTTTTCATTCTTGTTGCCCCTACTTCATACATTAAGAACCCAACGTGAATAATAATCATCAGTCCTGTACACCACCAATAATAGGCTTCCATACCTACATTAGCTTGTGTGGTGACAAAGACATTTAATTCTTCTAACGTCATTAGACCCCCTCTTTTTGAGTTTATCTTTACAACCGCTAATCACATAGCTCGATGAAAGTAATTTATGAAAACTTAAAAGAACTGCGTTCCTTCGGTCTTCTAACCTACTTCCGTCTCATGCAGCAAATGAGATGAACGATTAATACCTCGCTTTATCTTATCTTTTACGGTGAGTTTCAACAATTAACTCATCTTTTTTTATAAACATGGGTATACTTTTTCCCAGAATTCTGGGATTCTCAATTATTATGAATTTAATTGTGCTTTTTTATTTTCTCTAAGCTCCAAAATAGTATGAATTAATATAATGATAATTATAAAAACTCCTCCAATAATTGTTTTGTTTGTTGGTTGTTCATGAATAACAAGCCATACCCAAACAGGACCTAAAATAGTTTCTAGAACAAAAAAAATTTCTACTTCATAAGCTGGTATATATCTTGGAGCTAGAGTAATCATAGCTAGTGGAATAAAAACTGCAAATACCCCCATCGCAATTATTAAATATAAATTTTTCTGATCTACAAATAATGTTTCAGGAAAGTTTTGCATAAATATTATAGCTATTAACATAATAAAAAACTTAGATAACAAAAGTGCGGGCAAAAAATTAAAGTTCTTACCATAACGAACAACTACAGCACTTCCCCCAACCATTATAGCTGTTAGTAAGCCAAAAAAATCACCATATAAACGATTACCTTGATAAGAGTCATAAAATATAAATAAAACTACAGCAAAACAAGCTATTATAGTTAGCCACATCCTTTTACTTGGATGTTCTTTTAAAAAAATTGAACTTAAAATGGCAGTTGCAAAAGGAAGTAATGCAATCATAATTAAAGTGTTAGCAACATATGTATTCTCAATTGAAATAACGAATGTTGTACTGCCTAAAGCAATTAATATTGCATAAATTAAGCCAGGTATGCCTAAAACCAAAAAAGATTTTATAAATTGTGATCTATAATAAAAACTTAATACAATTAATAAACATATAAAAGGAACTAAGCCTCTATAAAAAACTAACTCCCAGGCACCAAGATCAATTAAACGAAGAAATAATGAGTCAGGAGTTATTAATAATACACCTATTAAGGATAATCCTAATCCTTTTTGTTTATTTGTTAAGTTCATTTAATTTATTCTATTTTTTCTATGCTCTGATATAGTTATATAAAGGCCACTTGATACAATGAAAAACAAACCTAACCAAAGAAATCTATTAGGAAAATCTCCAAAAAAATAATATCCTATTATGATATTATTAACAATTTCAAAATAAGCCAAGGGCGCAAGTTTAGAAGCTTCAGCATATTTTAAAGATAATATTAATAAAAAATGTCCTAACGTTCCAACTGCAGCTAAACAAATCATTATTATCCATTGATTGATATTAGGTGTAGTCCAATAAAAAGGAACAATAAAGCTTATTATTATTGCTCCGAATAAACCCGTAAAAATTAGAGTTAAAAAAGGACTGTCAATTGCTGTTAGACTTCTCGTTGAAATTAAATAAAATGCATAAGATATGCCAGTACCTATTCCAGCTAAAGAAGCTAAATTAAGCTTTATAATACCTGGTTGAATAATTATCAAAGCTCCAATAAAACCAACAGTAACAGCACACCATCTATTCAAACCAACTTTTTCTTTTAATAATAAAGAAGACAATATCGTCACTATAATTGGAGCAACAAAAGCTAAAGTTAATGCTTTTGCTAAAGAAATAATTGAAATGGCATAAAAAAATAGAATAGTTGATAAAAAAAGAAAAATACTTCTTGAAAATTGAAGGAGAATATTTTTAGGCCATTTGATATGAGCTCTAAAGAATAAAAAAATTAACGGAAAACTTATAAGTAACATGAAAAAATATCTTCCCCACACAACTTCTACAAAATGAATTTCAGTACTTAAATGTTTAGCTAATCCATCCATTATTGGTAAAATAGACCAGGCTGCTAAATTTAAGATAATTGCTTTCATATGGATTTTTTTTAAGGAAGAGTATACTTATCACTTAATAATAATAATTTGATAAAATAATGTGTTTATTAAATGATTTTTGATGTTTAAATAGAATGCAGTAGAATTATATCAAGGAGGAAAAATGGCGATTAATCTATTTGAAATAGCAAAAAAGAAAAAAATAAAATATTTTCTTATTAGTTATGTTGATTTCTTTGGTGTGTTACGATCTAAACTAGTACCAACACACTCAATTAAAGAAATGCAAAAAGAAGGCGCAGGATTTGCAGGCTTCTCTACTTATTTAGATATGTCTCCTTCTGATCCTGACATGGCTGCAATACCAGATCCTCAAAGTATGATTCAACTACCTTGGCAAATGGATGTAGCTTGGTTAGCAGCTGATCTATGGATGAATGGAAAACCAGTAGAAGCTTCTCCAAGAGTAATGCTAAGAAATCAAATTAGTAAATTAGCAAAAAAAAATATGTATCTTAAAAGTGGTGTTGAGTGTGAGTATTTCTTAATTTCTCCATCTGGCGATTCCATAGCTGATCAAAATGATATTGCGGATAAACCTTGCTATGATCAATCTGCTTTGATGAGACAATATGATTTAATAAAAGGAATTTGTGATTGTATGATTATGCTTGGATGGGGTCCTTACCAAAATGATCATGAAGATGCTAATGGTCAATTTGAAATGAATTGGGATTTTTCAGATTGTCTACAAACAGCTGACCGTCATGTTTTTTTTAAATTTATGGTTAAAACTTTAGCTGAAAAATCAGGTTTAAGAGCAACTTTTATGCCAAAACCTTTTATTAATAAAACTGGAAATGGATGTCATGCACATCTATCAATTTGGAATAAGAAAAAGAAAAACTTATTTTTAGACAAAAAAGATAAATTAGGTTTATCAAAAACTGCATATAATTTTATGGGTGGCATTATGCACTCAGCAGAAGCTTTGACAGCTTGGTTTAATCCAACTATTAATAGTTACAAAAGAATTAATGCTCCAGTAACTGCTTCAGGTGCAACATGGTCTCCAAACACTATTACTTATTCTGGAAATAATCGAACTCATATGATACGTGTTCCTGGATCAGGAAGATTTGAATTGCGTTTAATGGATGGAGCTACAAATCCTTATTTATTACAAGCTGGAATACTTGCTGCAGGAATTGATGGAATAGAGAAAAAAAGAAATCCAGGCAAGCCAGTAAATGTTAATATGTATGAAGAGTCACATAAAGTAAAAGGAGCTAAAAAACTTCCTCTAAACCTTCAGCAAGCACTTACAAATTTAGGAAATAGTAAAGTTTTAAAAGATGCTTTTGGTAAAGAAGTTATTAATTCCTACTTAACTTTGAAAAAAAGAGAGATAAAAAAATATAATTTATCCAATGAGAAAAAAATTGGCTTCAAGGGTGCAAAAAAATCTACAAAGTCCAATATTATTACTCAATGGGAAAAAGACAACACATTAGACTGTTAAATAGTACTGATGCCTAAGGTTGGTTGGAGTGACTTTGTTATCTGGCAATGTAGTTTAAGGCAAAGAAATTTTAGAATGTTTAGTGGTAAACCTTCTGAAGGAACTATTGCAAAAATAATAGATATTAAAACAGATAATCAAATTTTTGATATTCGGTCAGTATTAATTGAAAAAAATTGTTTAAATACTGCTAAAATGTTTGAGTTTATGATTAAACAAACGCATGAACCAGAAATTAGATTTGATAAAGCTGTTAAATTTTTGTCTTCAGAATATTATAATACCCCTGCAAATTTTGAAGGATCATTTACAGCAACTTTTGATAAAAACTCAAGTACTTTTAAAAAATTATTAAATTTAAAAAAATCAAATGTACAATTCTTTGAAAAAGAAACTGGTTTTCAATTTCCAATAACTATAAAAAAATTAAAAAAAACTGATCCAAAATGGAAATACACTTTTTACCATAACTTTTTCTTTAATCCTTCTCTAAATGAAAATATTGAAATACTTTTTTTTAGCCCTTTAAAAACTAATTTGAAGGAAATATCTTAATCAAATTTCTTATAAGCTTTTTTTAATACAACCAAAGGGTGGTTAGGAGACATTTGAAATTTTATCAAAAGTTCCCTTGCTATCATATCTCTATCTTGTTGATTTTTTGGAAGTTTAAGATTTTTTGGAGCTGTTACCCAGCCATTAATATTTCTATCAAAAACTGCAGGCTTATCATTTTCATAGCCCATATGAACATCTTCAAGCCAATTAAGATCATCCCATCCCATGGTTTCTATATATTTTTTTAGAAAAGGAGTTAATCTAGTATAATCAGGTAATAGGTTTACATCATATCTATAACCTATGTGCTGACCAATCATTTTTTCTCTAGTTGTTTTTATGCCTGAATCTTTTTTCTTTGAACTAGTTTTATTCTTTTTCTTCTTTGCCATCTCTATACTCCTAAATTGAATGGAAGTTATCTACACCTACAGTATATTCAGTTCCAGCAAGTGGAACTTTTGCTAAAGCTGAAGCTTCCATTGTTAAGGCAGCTAAATCTTCAGGTTCTAATGAGTGAATATTTGTTTTTCCACATGCTCTTGCCAATAATTGAGCTTCTAATGTCATTGAATGTAAATAATTATATACTCGAAGAGCTGCATCATCTGGATTTAAACGTTTTCTTAACTTTGGATCTTGAGTAGCTACTCCTACTGGACATCTACCAGTATGACAATGATAACAAAGACCTGCTTCAACTCCCAATTCTTTCTCAAAATCAGCTTCAGGAATATCTTTATTGCAGTTTAAAGCAACTAATGCTCCAGTACCAACTGCTATAGCATCTGCTCCAAGTGCAAGAGCTTTTGCCATATCAGCACCATCTCTTATTCCTCCTGCAAACACTAATGTTACTTCTCCAGTTTTTCCAACATCATCTAAAGCTCTACGTGCCTCTCTTACTGCTGCTATTCCGGGGATACCTGTATTTGCAGCTGCTATATGCGGACCTGCACCAGTAGATCCTTCCATACAATCTAAATAAATAGAGTCAGGATTACATTTTGCAGCCATACGAACATCATCATAAACTTTTGCAGCACCTAATTTTAATTGTATAGGCACTTGATTATCTGTAAGTTCTCTAAGTTCTTCAACTTTTAATGCTAAATCATCTGGGCCTAACCAATCTGGATGTCTAGCTGGAGATCTTTGGTCAATTCCTGCAGGTAAAGATCTCATTTCAGCAACTTGATCAGTAACTTTTTGTCCCATTAAATGACCTCCCATACCAACTTTTTGTCCTTGTCCAATGAAAACTTCTATGCCGTCAGCTAATTGAGCGTGATGAGGATTAAATCCATATCTTGACTGTATACATTGATAATACCATAATTGAGAATAACGTCTTTCATCAGGGATCATACCGCCCTCACCTGAACAAGTAGCACTACCAGCCATTGTTGCTCCACGAGCAAGTGCTGTTTTTGCTTCATAAGATAAAGCACCAAAACTCATACTAGTGATATAAATTGGTATATCTAATTTAACAGGATTTTTACAATTAGGACCTATTACAGTTTTAGTTTCACATTTTTCTCTATATCCTTCAATAACAAACCTAGTTAATGTACCAGGTAAAAAGGTAAGGTCATCCCAATGAGGTATCTTTTTCATTAATGCCATACCTCGCATACGATATCTACCAAGCTGAGATTTTATATGAATATCATTAATAACATCTGGAGTAAAAATTGAATTTTTACCTAACAAACTTTTATCTTGTTTAGTTTTTTTATTTTTTAAATTTTTTGGCATATTCTATTTCCTCCCTCTAATAAACTAGATAGCTCCTTTTCGTTCAGTTGGTTCTAAGTTATCATAATTCCATAATTTTTTTCCTGAAACTATTTTTGTCATTTTACTAAAATTAATTTTTTTATCAATTTCTGCTACTTTTAGTTTTCTTTTAAGCCAATCAACATCTAAGTCAGTCATTTCAGCTTCAACTGCATCAGCTCCAAGAGATTCTATTTTGCCACCGACAAAGATAGTTCCATCATAAAGGGAGTCTCCTAGATTTGGTCCTACATCTCCTAAAATAACAATTCTTCCTCTTTGCATCATAAAGCCAGTAAAAGCACCTGCGTTACCACCAATCATTATGGTACCACCTTTCATATCTATTCCAGATCGCGCACCAACACTGCCTTTACAAATTAAATCGCCACCACGGATAGCTGCTCCAAAACAAGATCCAGCATTTTTTTCTATAACAACTTTTCCAGCCATCATATTTTCTGCACAAGACCAACCTACTCGGCCAGATATTCTTACAACTGGACCATCAATAGAGCCTACTCCAAAATAACCTAAACTTCCTTCTATAATTAGATTAAGTTTATTTAAAATTCCAACTCCAAGACTATGTTTTGCTCCAGGATTCTTTAAAACTATTGTTCCATAACCTTGTTTCATTAAATCTTTAATTTTTGAATTAACTTCTATGCAATTTAATTTTTCAACATCTATGGATGTACGTTTATTAAAATCAACATCATAAGCATCATTGTAAAGAAAGTTTTCAGACTCTTCTGGATTAAAAAAAACTTGTTGAGTTCTTCCTGTTAAAACCTCTTGGTGTAATCCCATATCATGGGATTTATGTTCTTTTACGCTTGCCATACTTTAACCTCGCTTTCATAAGGATCGTAAGTATCTATTTCGTGAGGTAACAAACTTCTAATAGCCACTTCTTCAGAAGCACATAAAACTAGATCATCACTTTCATATAAAACCATTGGCTTTGCTGCCATTGAGTCTTTAGCCATGCCTAATTGATCTTGAGTAGCAACCATATAAGTAAACACTCCATCTAGATCAGTCAGAGATGAACGCATTGCTTCTTCTAATCCAATTCCATCACGAATCTTATTAGCTAAATAAACTGCAATCAATTCTGAATCACAAGAAGACATAAATCTCATACCTTTTCTCTCTAATCCTCTTCTGTTATTCCAATAATTAGTCAATTGTCCATTATGCACTACTGATACATCACTAAAAGGATAAGCCCAATAAGGATGGGCTGATCTAATATCAACTCCTGATTCAGTTGCCATACGTGTATGACCTATTCCATGAGTACCTTCAAAATTATTTAAACCATATTGATCAGCAACAACTTTTGCGTCACCAATATCTTTTACTAACTCTAGAGATTTACCTAAAGATAAAATTTCTGCCATCTCGACAGATTCTATTTTTCTTGCAAACTCTAATAAATCACCTTCAAAGCTGGTTACATATCTAAAAGAATAAGGGGTAATTTGTTCTTCTTTGACAATATTTCCACCAGCTTCAACTATTTTTTCATTAACTTCATTTCTTCTTTTTTCATAAAGAGAAGCATCTTCCATAATAGCTGAACTGCCTTCTTTTACATTTTCTCCAACTTTAAATCTTAAAATATAGTCTTGGGTTCCTCCAGTGCCATACAAAGCATATCCAGTTGAATCAGGTCCTCTATGTTTTAAAGATTGCAACATTTGTTGCATTTCTCCACCAACATTTGTCGACTTTCCTTTATGTATTATTCCTGCAATTCCGCACATATTTTTTATCCTCTCTTTGATTTATGGTAAGACATCCAAATAAGTATCAACATCCCACTGCGTAACGGCAGAAAGAAATTTCTCCCACTCATCTTTTTTATAATGCATAAACACTCTGTACATATCCTCAGGTAAGGCAGATTTAACAACATCATCACTTTCTAGACGTTGAATAGCCTCTCCTAAAGTTAAAGGAAGTTTATCAACTTCTTTTCCTTCTTTCATTGCATCATAAATATTTTTTTTCTCAGGTTCGCCTGGATCCATTTTGTTGTCCAAACCATCCTCAAAAGCTTTTAATATTCCTGCACCCATCAAATATGGATTATGAGATGAGTCAACTGATCTATATTCAACACGTCCAGGAGCAGATACTCTAACACTACATGTTCTGTTTTGGTATCCCCAATCAGCATATACTGGAGCCCAAAAACCTGTATCCCAAAGTCGTCGATAAGAATTAACTGTTGGAGATCCAAGACAAGTTAAAGCTGGTAAGTGTTTTAATAATCCAGCTATACTATTTAAACCAACAGGTCCTGGCTTAACCGCATCTATTTTAGGGTCTGGCATAAACATATTTTCTCCACCTGAAATATGTGTAAAAACTTGATCCATGCCAGGAAGAGGATTATTTCCTATAGGGGTGGATTTTAAATCTCCACCTTTCCATAATGAAACATTAGTATGACAGCCATTTGCAGATACACCCATAAATGGTTTACTCATGAAGCATGCAATTAAATTAAATTCTCTAGCAACTTGTGCACAAATTTGCCTGTAAGTTGTAAGTCTATCAGCGTTTCTTAAAACATCATCATACATGAAGTTTAATTCTAACTGACCAGGAGCGTCTTCATGATCACCTTGAATAACATCAAGGCCCATAGCTCGGCAATATTCTATAACCTTCATATATACTGGTCTTAATGATTCAAATTGATCAATATGATAACAATAAGGTCTTGAAAATCCATCACCTGTTGGCTCGCCATTATCTTTTTTCGTTAACCACATCATTTCTGGCTCTGTACCAGCTCGCATATTCATGCCAAACTTTTCTTGAAATTGATCTTGGAAAATTTTTAAATTACCTCTGCAATCAGAAGTTAAATGACCACCTGGATTTTCTTCTTCTTCTCTATTTCTAAAACAGGTACACCAAACACGTGCTACTCTTTTATCCCATGGCAGTTGAACAAAAGTATCTGGTTCAGGTATTCCTACGAGTTCAGAAGATTCAGGGCCGTATCCAATATATTCACCATGTCTATCTACAAATAAATTTGCAGTAGCACCGTATACTAATTGAAATCCTTTTTCTGCTAATGACTCCCAATGATCTGCTGGAACTCCTTTGCCGACAATTCTTCCAGTTACAGAAACAAACTGGTAATAAATATAAGTTATACCTAACTCATCAATTTTTTTTCTAACATCTTTAACTAATTTATCTCTACCTGATTGATTTACAAAATTCTCTAAATCACTCATAATACCCCCTTAATTAATTACTTTATCATTCAACATCAAATTAACTCCACGGAAAAGGACTATTTGAAGTTGGATGTAATTTACCTTCCTCATATCTTGAAAAACGAAAAGGTTCTAAAAGAGATGATTTTTCTCCCATAACCTCTTCAGCTACTAATTTTCCTACTCCTATCATTTTATATCCATGATTAGAGTCTGCAATTATATATACATTCTCTCTAAATTGATCAAAAACTGGAAATGAGTCTGGAGTGAAACAGCCTAAACCACCTGTCGCTCCTTTTTTAAACAAATGAGATTTACCTTCAAACCTTTTATGACAAAAAGCTAATGCCGATGTCCACATATGAGCAAAATTATCGTCTATAACAAATTGAGAAGATTTTGGTCCATATGGATCAACTTGAACGCCCTCACCTCCAGGCTCACCAACTTTATAAGGAGAAGCACCTCCTTGAACTCCATTAAAATGAAAATCTGGTTTATAGTAAATGCCCCAAAGTTCATCAGTGATTAAAGACTTATCGACATCAGAATATAAAGGTGCATCAGTATCTACATGAATTACTGGAGGCATTATGCCTTCATCAGTTTTCAAAAAATCAGGCTCTACTCCCAAAACACCTTCGGTTAAAAACCAATAATTCCACATTGGCACATTGCTGTGAACAGAACCATCTGATCCTTTAATTGTTACTGATTTAGGTAATTCAAGCATATCCCAAAATGATTTAGCCCAAGGTCCAGCTCCAATAATTACATTATCACATTTTATTATACCCTTATCAGTTTCAACAGCTGTAACAGCTTTTGAATTAGATCCGTATTGAAAACCTTTTACTTCCGTCCCAGTTAAAATTCTAACACCTTCTGATTCAGCTTTATCCGCTAATCCATAAATTGCAGAAGTATTATTTGCATAGCCACCTTTTTTTTCATGAAGAACACTCGTGATACCTTTTGCTTGCCAGTCACTAAACATTTTCTTCATATAATCATTTGATTCTTTTTCACCTTGAATAAAAACAGAATCATAACCAATATTTTTTTGCTGCGCATAAATAGAAGCCACATCTTCTTCCATGCATTTTGGGCTAATTTGCATATAACCAACATTATGATAATGAAAATTTTTTTGATCGCTTTCCCAAACATCAACACACATTGCCATTAGTTCTCGCATAGCAGGTTGATAATAATTATTTCTTACTACGCCACATGCAACTCCACTTGCGCCAGCTGCAATACTATCTTTATCTACAACTAAAATTTTTGAACCATCACCCTTGCCTTTAGCTTTTAATTTTTCTGCTAAATGCCATGCAGTACTCAGTCCATGAATCCCTGCTCCAATAATCAAATAATCTACCTTATCAGGTAATGCCATCTATCTTCCTCTTTTTAAAGATTTGGTTTAATTTAGACCTATAATTCAAGCTATAATTTATTTCAAGGGATGAAATAATCAAGAAATAAATTTAGTTATCATTCGATAATTTTGAGGATATTTTGCTTGAAGTTTCTAGAACCTTTTTTGCTAAAAGTGGTATTGTTTTAACGTTAATGCTGCCTTTGGTTCCAGAAATAGAAATTGCCGCAATTGCTCTTTTTTGTGAATCTATTATTGCAGCTCCTATTCCGTAAACATAATCAAAAGTTTCTGCTTCATTAACACTGTAGCCTGTATTTTTAATTTTTCTTAATTCATTGTATAATTTATCAAGTGACGTAATGGTGTTTGAAGTATGTTTGTGTAATGAATAACTTTTGTAAATTTCTTTTAATTCATCATAACTTTTGTGGGCCAACATAGCCTTTCCTAATGCACAACTATGAGCATCAAGTCGCATTCTAAATGCTCTAGGAGCAGAGTCTCCTGCCGGATCAACTTTATCACAATAAACAACATGTGGGCCTTCTAAAACTGCCAGATAAGTTATGTGTTGTGTTTCAATTGAAAGTTGACGAATTGAATCTAAACACAATGTAGTTAAAGACTTTAAGAAATCAGATTTATCACCGTACTCAAATATTTTATGACCTAATGAATACAAATTTGTACTATTATCTTTAAATAAATATCCAAGACTTGTTAGGTATGTTAAAATTCTAAAAGTAGTGGCTCTTTCAAGTTTAGTAAAATTTGAAACTTCACTTGCTTTCAGAGGTTTTGTAGACTTACCAACACACTCCATCACTGATAAAGCTTTTTTTATTGATCCACTGAGATAATTTCTAGTCATTTCACTATATGAAATAGTTTATATCTCCTCTATACTAAAATAAAGATATAAATAAATTAAATATTATGAACTTAAACCTAGAAAATTATAACGTGAGACAGACTTCGCCTATTATTTTGGGAAAAGCAGGACTCCCAAAAAATACAGAAAGATATGTTGTAAGTGGAATGGAGATGATCTTTGTAGATTTATTTAAAGATGATGAATTAAGTGTCATTAATATTGAAGGATCTCAAGTTTGTGAAATGACATTTTTTAATAATTCAGGAAATTGTGATGCAATTGTAAATAAAGATTTTAATTCTAATGCAAATTTTATTAAAGAAAAAATCAAGTCAGAAAACTATAGAAATTTTATTCAAAATTTAAAAAAAAGAAAATTAAATTTTCAAAATTTAAAATCTTTTAATTTTTTTAATAGTGAATCATTATCTGGAGAAAAAATAAACTTAAATATTGAAAAAAATGGATTTGCATTAATTGCGGCACCAGGTCATAACATGGATGTTGGCTCTAGTAATGTTGCAACTGATTTTTATGTTTATATTAAAAGAAATAATAAAGAAAATAAAAAAAATGAAGCTATATTTCCTGAACCTTTAGCAGATATCAAAGATGAAATTTTAATAAATAGTAGTACTGCAAAATCTTACGAAGTACAAAAAGGTGATTTTATTCAAGTCATAGATTTATATGGAAGACAATGTTCTGATTTTAATGTTTTTGATAGCGAGGCATTACAAAAAGGTAAAGAATATTCAATAGATCCTACCGCTACTCGCTCATTAGTGGGTAACTCATATCCCATGCCAGGTCTAGCTTCTAAATTTTTTGACCGCAATCAAGATCCGCTCGTAGAAGTTATGCAAGATAGTATTGGAAGGCATGATACATTTGGAACTGCCTGCACATTAAAATCATATGAAGATCAAGGATATTTTGGACATACAAATTGTTCAGATAATTTTAATTTTGCTCTGGATGATTATGGAATTGAAAAAAGAAATGCATGGCAAGCTGTAAATCTTTTTTGGAATACAGGTATAGATACTACTAACGCCTTTACTTCTGATATGCCTTGGTCAAGAGCAGGTGATTACGTTTTGTTTCAAGCTCAAAAAGACCTTGTATGTGTATCTTCAGGTTGTCCTGATAATATTAGTCCTGCAAATGACTGGAATCCTACAGATATATTTGTTAGAATATATTCTGAAAAAAATAAATTTTCTAAATCTATAGGTTATAGAAAAAATGCAGACTCAGATTTTATGCTAACAAAAGAAACTGGTTTTCATCCTAGAACTTCAAAACTTACTAAAGATATGATGGAAAGTGCAGGATATTGGATACCATCTAAATATAATAATTATGGAAGTATTGCTGAATACACCGCATGCAGAGAAAATGTCATTGTTATGGATTTATCTTCTTTGAAAAAATTTGAAATTACTGGGCCTGATGCTGAAGAATTAATGAACACTGCTTTAACAAGAAATATTAAGAAATTATCGATAGGACAAGTTGTATATTCAGCACTTTGTTATGAAAATGGAACCATGATTGATGATGGAACTCTCTATAGACTAACTGAGCACAATTTTAGATGGATATGTGGAAGTGATTACTCTGGTGAATGGCTAAGAGAATTGGCTAGTAAACTAAATCTTAGTGTATGGATCAAAACTTCAACGGATCAGCTTCATAACATATCTGTTCAAGGACCAAATAGTAGAAAATTGTTATCAAAAATAATATGGACTCCTCCAGATAGTCCAAATGTAAATGATTTAAATTGGTTTAATTTTTCAATTAGTCGAATTGGAGATCATAAAGGATCTCCTTTAATGGTTTCAAGAACTGGATATACTGGTGAACTTGGATATGAACTCTATTGTCATCCAAAAGATGCTACAACTATTTGGGATTCAGTATGGGAAGCTGGGCAAGAATTTAATATAACACCTATGGGTTTTGAAGCATTAGATATGTTAAGAATTGAAGCTGGTTTAGTTTTAGGAGGAAATGAGTTTAGCGATGAAACTGATCCTTTTGAAGCTGGTATAGGTTTTACTGTTCCTCTAAAATCAAAAGATCAAAATTTTATTGGCAAAGAAGCATTGATTGAAAGAAAGGCTCATCCTCATCGAAAATTGGTAGGTTTAGAAATAGAAGGAAATGAAAAAGCTAGTCATGGTGATTGCGTACATAGTGGACGAGGACAAGTTGGTATTGTAACTAGTGGTACACTTTCACCAATCTTAAATAAGAATATAGCTTTATGTAGAGTTGATATTAATTCTGCTGAGCTAGGAACTGACTTAGAAATTGGCAAACTAGATGGTCATCAAAAGCGTTTACCAGCTAAAGTTGTAAAATTTCCTTTCTATGATCCAGAAAAGACTCGTGTTCGATCCTAGGAAATATTAATAATAATTCAAAAGCTAATTATGACTTTAAATTTTAAAAGAATTAATCTTGGACATTTTCCAACTCCTATACAATTTATGGAAAATATAACTAAACACTTAAATGGTCCTAAAATTTATATCAAAAGAGATGATTGTACTGGTCTTGCTACAGGAGGAAATAAAACTCGAAAATTAGAATACTTAATGCCTGAAGCGATAAAAAATAAAGCTTCATTAATTGTAACAATTGGTGCTGTACAATCTAATCATGCAAGACAAACTGCTGCTGCATGCGCGCTGCTTGGATTAAAATGTCTAATTATTCTAGAGCAAAGATTAAACGATGCTCCTCTTGCGTATATGAATTCAGGAAATGTTTTTTTAGATAAAATTTTAGGAGCTGAAATATTAATGTGTCCTCAAGATAAAAATGTTGAAGAATTTGCCAAAGAAATAATAGAAGAAAGAAAGAAAAATAATGAAATACCTTATTTTATTCCTGTTGGGGGAAGTAATGAAATAGGAGAATTGGGTTATGTTGAATGTATAAGAGAAATAATTGAAAATGATACAGAAAAAAATTTTACTCATATAGTTCTTGCATCAGGAAGCGGAGGTACGCATTCAGGATCAATTGTAGGAAAGAATTACTATAAAAGTAATATGAAAATATTAGGGATAAGTGTTAAAGATACAAAAATTGCTCAAGAAGAAAAAGTTTTTAATTTAGCAAAAAAAGCGAGTCAATATATCAAATGTGATGAACCAATTAGAGAAGAAGTAGTAGTATTTGATAATTATGTAGGGGATGGATACGGTATTCCGACAAAAGGAATGAAAGAAGCAGTTAAATTATTAGCAACTAAAGAAGCAATATTATTAGATCCAGTATATTCAGGTAAATGTTTTGATGGGTTAATTGATTTAGTTCAAAAAAAATATTTTAATGATAATGATAAAATATTATTCATTCATACAGGAGGATCAGTATCTTTACATGCATATGAATGGGCATTTGAAGATAATAAATAGATATCTAAATTAATTTTTATTCTGGAGCCAAAGTTAATTCAATATTTTCTAAATTTTCTTTATACTCTATTTGACAACTTAATCTTGAATTATTATTAACATGAAAAGCTTGATCAAGCATTGATTCTTCATCGTCGTCTATTGGTTCCAATTCATTAATTTTATCGTTAGTAACATAAACATGACAAGTTGCACACGCACAACAACCTCCACAAGCAGCTTCTATATCAAGACCTGCATCTCTAATAATTTCCATAATTGTTGATCCAACATCTGCTTCTAATTCATGTAACTTTCCTTCCCTATCAGTAACTTTGATTTTTCCCATGTATTATAATCCTAATTTTTTGTGTAAATCTTTTGAAGAAGTAGTGTATCGAAATACATTTTTCTTATCAGGATAACAATATGCAAAACATTTTTGTGCCATTAGTGCAGATTCATGAAACCCAGATAAAATTAATTTTAATTTTCCTGGATAAGTATTAATATCACCAATTGCAAAAATAGAAGGTTCAGAAGTTTCAAATTTTTCAGTATCAACTTTAATTAGATTTTCATTTAGATTTATTCCCCAATTAGCTATGGGTCCTAATTCCATTTTTAAACCAAAAAAAGGTAATAAATAATCCACTCCAATTGAATATTCTTTTTCTTCATGTGAGTACTTGATTTCATTAATCATTTTATTGTTTCCACTCAATGATTTTAACTGTCCATGTAAAAATTTAATTTTTCCTTCTTTTTCTAAGTTAAGCATTTTATTAACAGAGTCTGGCGCTGCTCTAAATTCTTTTCTTCTATGCATTAATGTTACATCGGCAATTGTGGCTAAATCATTAGTCCAATCTAATGCTGAATCTCCTCCTCCTACAATTAAAATTTTTTTATTTTTAAATAACTCTTTATTTCTAACTGCATAAAAAACGCTTGTTCCTTCAAACTCAGCAATATTATCAATAGGAGGCTTTCTTGGCACAAAGCTACCAGCACCGGCAGCAATTACTATACATCGAGCATTAATAGTTGTTCCTTCAGATGTAACAATTTTCCAACCATCATCTACTTTTTCAATACTATCAGCTTGTTGATTTAAATGAAATGTTGGCTCAAAAGG
This sequence comes from uncultured Alphaproteobacteria bacterium, assembly GCA_902567855.1. Lineage (GTDB taxonomy): Bacteria > Pseudomonadota > Alphaproteobacteria > HIMB59 > MarineAlpha5-Bin3. The sequence continues at coordinate 10,153 of CACFOQ010000010.1, read as the reverse complement.
CTTAATTTGACTAATTAATTTATCTGTTAATTCTTGTCCTGTTATTTTTGGATAAGCAGGAATATCATAGATTGGTTTTTCAGGATATAGTTCTGCACATTGACCTCCAACTCTATCCAAATTATCGATAAGATGAGCTTTTAAATTTAGTAAGCCCAATTCGAAAACAGCAAATAAACCTACCGGACCTGAACCAATAATTACTACATCAGTTTTGTGTGTCATTTATATTATATTATTCATATAGTAATTTTTTAAATAAGAACAATAATTACCAAAAAACTATGATTTGGTTTTTAAAAACGCTTCTTTTGAATCATCCATTGCTTCTGCCCAAGGTGTATGATGAGGGGGTGCAATAGTTCCAGTAACAGGAGAAGAAAATGATTTGTTTCTATATGTCATTATATCTTCTTCTTTATGATGCTCCCATTCTTTAAAATGACTCCGTATTAATTCAAAATCAATCTTAGGATAATCTGATGCAGCATATAGATCTTTGGTATATTCTGTTTGAAAATCTATCATTTGTATAGGATCTTCTAACTTCTCTTCTTTTTCTATCCATTCATTAATATCTTTTTCAATTTCTTGATCATTAGGTATTTGAATTTTTTTCATAATCACATCTCTTACATACCAAGCCTGACAATCAAACATATTAAACGTGTGGAATTGATCTTGCATGCCTAAATATGCAAGAGTGTGGTTGTCTTGCCATATAACTCCTTTATATAGTTTTGGTGGGTACAATCGATTATGAGTCTTTAATTTTAAATTATCTTCTAAATAAGGAAAATGATGGAGGTATCCTGAACATAGAATTAAAGCATCTATATTTTGACTATGCCCATCTTTAAACGTAGCTTTATTCCCATCCAATTTATCTAAATAATGAACTTCTTTCATTCCTTCTGGCCATTTAAATCCCATTGGATTATTTCTATAACCAATAGTTACTGATTTAGCTCCATACTTGTAACATTGAAGAGCAATATCTTCTGCTGAATAACTACTACCTAATACAACAACATCCTTTCCTCTAAATTCTTCTGCGTCTCTAAAATCATGGCCATGTAAAATTCTTCCTGGAAAAGAACTCATACCGTCATATTCAGGAATATATGGTACAGAAAAATGTCCAGAAGAAATAACTAAATAATCAAAATTGTCTTTGGAGGATAAGTTTTCTTTTTTATTTAAAGAGGTAATTTGAAATTGGTTTTCATTATATGCTACATTAGTAACTGCAGTATCAAATTTAATATATTTTTTTAAATCATTTTTTTTTGCACGACCTAAAATATATTCATATAAAACTTCTCTTGGAGGAAAAGATGGGATTGGTTGGTTAAAATGTTCATCAAAAGAATAATCGGCAAACTCTAAACACTCCTTAGGTCCATTTGACCAAAGATATCGATACATACTATTTGGAACTGGATCGCCATATTGGTCTGAACCAGTCCTCCAGCTATAATTCCATAAACCGCCCCAGTCTGATTGTTTTTCAAAACAAGTTATTTCTGGAATTTCTTCTCCATTATTTTTAGCCGTTTGAAAAGCATTCAACATTGATAAACCGCATGGTCCTGATCCTATAATGGCTACTTTTGTCATTTTTTTTACCTCAATATATTAAATTTTCAATTATTCCCTAAAAATTAAAATATTAAAAGATAAAAGTTATTTCATAATATGCAACAAATTAGTTGCTTTATTCTCATTATTAATTACCGTTTTATTAGATTTAAATCTTAACGAACCTATAGGAGGAATTATGTTTAAGACTTTAATTAAGGTCGCTGCAGTTTTTTCAGTACTATTATTTAGTAGTATTTCAAAAGCAGCTGATCCTATTAGAATTCCAGTTTTAAACTGGTCGAGCCAAATTGTTATGGCAAATGTTATGGCTCAAGTATTTGAAGAAATGGGATATACAGCAGAATTAGTTCCAGCTGAATCTGCTTCAAGATATGAGGCAGTTAGAATTGGAGATCTTCACGTTGCTCATGAAACATGGGAGTCAACTATGGCTCTTCCATTTTATGAAGCAATGGACAAAGGTGGTTTAATTGATGCTGGAAGTCACAATTTAATTACTTTTGAAGAAATGGGTGTACCAAACTGGGTAATTGAAGAAGGATTATGTCCTGGTCTACCAAATTGGGAAGCATTGAAAGATCCTGCATGTGCAGCAAACTTTGCTACCGCAGACTCAGATGGAAAAGGTCGTTGGTTAGAAGGTCCTTATGAATGGCATACTGAAGTTATGCCTAATAGACTTAAAGGATTAGGAATTGATGATCTATGGACAGTTAAATTTGCTGGTAGTGCAGACGCATTATGGGCTGAATTAAAAGCTGCAAAAGCAGAAGGTCGTGGAACAGTTATTTTCAACTGGTCTCCAAACTTTACTGATGCTGCAGGATTTACGTTCATTGATTTTCCACCTTATTTTGAAGGATGTAGATTGGAAAATGGAGGAACTTTAGAAACTACTGGATGTGGTTCTCCTAAAGGATGGCTGAAAAAAGCTGCTCATATCAAGTTCCCTCTTACTCATCCATCTGCTTATAAATTCTATACAAAAATGTCATTTACAGCTCCACAAATTGGCTTGATGGCAGATTTAGTTGATAGCCAAGGCATGGATCATGCTGCAGCTGCTACAGAATTTATTAGCCAACATAGAGATCTTATTGATCTTTGGAAAAATTAATATTTTTGATATTTGAAATAAAAATCCTCCCTTTAAGGGAGGATTTTTTTGTTTTATTTAAATATAAGTTGTAATAGTTTCATTATTTATAAAATAAATAATAAATAAAAATGTCAGATAATAACAATCTTCCTGTAATTAAATGTGAGTCAGTTTTTAAAATTTTTGGCAACAATGCTAAAAGGCTTTTAGAAAACTCTAATGGAAATGTTGATGCAAAGACTTTTCAAGAAGCAGGATGTATCGTTGGAGTAAATAATGCTTCATTCGATGTAAAAAAAGGTGAAATGTTGGTTGTAATGGGATTGTCTGGATCTGGTAAATCAACTTTACTTCGCTGCATTTCAAGATTAACCGATGCGACAGCGGGTAAAATATTTATAGATGGAGATGATTTACTATCAATGAATAGTAAAGAGTTAATTGAATTAAGAAGAAATAAAATGGGAATGGTTTTTCAAAACTTTGCTTTGTTGCCACATAAAACAGTATTAGAAAATATAGCTTTTCCTCTTCAAATTAAAGGAACTAATACGAATGAGAGTATTACTAAAGCAATGGAAATGGTTGAGTTAGTAGGCCTGAAAGGTAGAGAAAATTATTTTCCAAGAGAATTAAGTGGCGGTCAACAACAAAGAGTTGGTATAGCAAGATCACTTGCTGTGGAACCAGATATATGGTTTTTAGATGAACCATTTTCAGCACTTGATCCTTTAATTAGGAAAGAAATGCAAGATGAGTTCTTAAGGCTTCAAGGAGTTCTTAAAAAAACAATAATGTTTGTTACTCATGATTTTGATGAAGCTCTAAGATTGGCTGATCGAATAGCAATAATGAAAGATGGAATTATTGAGCAACTAGATACACCTGATAATATTGTTCTAAATCCAGCTACTGAATATGTTAAAAAATTTACCGAAGATGTTCCTAGAGAAAAAGTTCTTAAAATTGAATCAATTATGGATCCTATTGATTCTAATGCATCAAGCAATATTGAGGTCTCTAAAGATGCTATTATTGAAACATTAGCGGAGTCAATACTTAATAGCAAAGAAATATTGAAAGTAGTTGATGCTAACAAAAATAATGAAATAGTCGGATCGCTTGATCCTGCAAAAGTAATAAAAGTTTTATTTGGAAAATAATTACAAAATGTTCAATGTTAAACAATTTTAAAAAATCAAAACCACAACAATTTAGTTTTTTAATTTTAATATTTCTTTTTTTATACTTTGTTGTTCCTGAAGACGAAAATAGTTTACTTTGGAGATTGCCACCTTTGCTAAAGGATATTCCAGCATTTATAAATTACTTATTAGATAATTTAATGTTTAATTGGCTTACTATTCCAGTATACGATCCTGATTGGGGTATGTATGAAGATCAAGCTATTGTTAGATTAATAACAAGATCAATTTCTGATTTTCTTTTATTTTTGATTATATTTATAAGAGAGTTTTTTCTCGGAGGAATGCAAACAATTAGTTCGCTAACTGGAGACTCGTTAAAAGGACTTAAATTGGCTTACCTACCAGCAATTCCATGGACAGCTGTTATTATGGGATTATTTATTCTAGGCTATAAACTACAAGGTTTAAGTTTAGCTTTAATAGCAAGCTTAGGTTTTTTTTATGTTTCTGTTTTTGGTCAATGGGAACCTACAATGGAAACACTATCTTTAGTTCTAGTAACTGCACCTATTTGTTTTTTTTTGGGATTGTTTTTTGGAATTTTAGGCTATTTGAGTAAAAAAGTAGAAACTACTCTCCAACCAATTTTAAACGTAGCTCAAACAATGCCTCACTTTTCGTATTTAGTTCCTATTATTGTATTTTTTGGAGTTGGAGATCATGCAGGAGCAGTAGCAACGATTATTTTTGCAACACCCCCTATGATACGACTAACAATTTTAGGACTAAGAAAAATTTCACCAGAAATTGTCGAGTCAGGATTGATGAGTGGCTGCAATAGATTTCAATTATTATTTAGAGTATTAATACCAACTGCAAGAAGAGATATTTTAATAGGAGTAAATCAAGTAATCATGCAATGTCTAGCAATGACAACAATAGCTGCTTTTATTGGCGCTAAAGGATTAGGTTTTAATTTAAAAGTTGCTTTAAACGGTCTTAAAATTGGTAAAGCAGCAGAAATAGGTATTTGTGTTGTTATTATTGCTGTTGTTTTAGACAAGTTATCTTTAGCTTGGGCAAATAAACAAAAAGATTATTTTGCAAACTTAAGTTTTTTTCAGAGAAACAAGGCATTTGTATATTTTTTATTTCTAACATTAATACTAGGAATAATTGCTTATTTTAGTGCGTTCTATTTTGAAGAAGGAATAAATTTTTTATATTTAATACCTTTTGGTAAAGGATTAACAATTGCGCCTTTATTAGATGCTGGAGTAGATTGGATCTGGGAAACATTTTTCTATTATTTAAATATTTTTAACAAATTTTTAATTACTTATGTTCTTTTTGTAATGAGAGATGCGTATTTAGGAATGCCAGTAATATCAACTTTCTTCTTAATTATGGGGGCAGGCTATATCATAGGAGGCATAAGATCTTGTATAATTGTTGGAGGTCTAATTCTTTTTATTGCTTTATCTGAATATTGGGACAGAGCTTTAATTACTGCTTATATGGCAACATTTGCTGTTGGAATTTCTGCAATAAATGGAATTGTTGTGGGTTCATTATGCGCTCGTAATGAAATCTCAACCAAAATTATACTTTCTATTTGTGATTTTTTTCAAACTTTCCCATCCTTTATTTATCTTATTCCTGTTATTCTGCTTTTTGGAATTACAGATACATCAGTAATGATTGCTGCAATAGCTTATGCTTCAGTTCCTGCAACAAGATATACTGTAGAAGGACTAAGAAGTGTGCCATCATCTTTACATGATGCAGGATCTATGTCGGGAGTATCAAATCTACAAAGATGGATCTCGATAGAATTTCCTCTTGCCTTGCCTCATATTATGCTTGGATTAAATCAAACAGTTATTTTTGCATTAATGATGATTGTTTTGGGGGCATTAATTGGAACAGAAGATTTAGGTCAAATAATTATGGGCAGTCTATCTAGGCCTGGTGGTGCTGGGATAGGTTTTACATTAGGGATATTCGTATCTTTTATTTGCTTAGCAGTAGATAACTTAATTCGAACTTGGACTGATGAAAGAAAAAAATTATTAGGAATAAATTAATTATTCTCCTAATAAACTATCATCTAAAATATTTGTATCATAAGCACTATATGAATGCCAACCATGAACAGTTTGGTCTAAATCAATAACGCTGCCTGTCATAAGTCCCGAGTCTTCTGAACTCATAAAAGCTATAGCTTTTGCTACATCTATTGGTTTTGTTAATCTATTAAAAGGTACTTTTTTTTCTGCTTTTTCTAACCAATCCTCACCTCCTTTGTGAACTTTTGTTTGAATATCATGTTCAGCAGGAGTATCAGTCCAACCAATATTTAGAGCATTAACTCTGATTTGATGACCTGAAACTGAGTTAGCAATATTTTTGGTCATTGCTGCCAAAGCTGCTTTTGAGCCACTATATGCAACAATAAATGGCATACCGCTATACATCGCCATGGATAAAAGATTTGCTATTGTTCCCTTAATTTTATCTCTTATCATTATTTTAATAGTCTCTTGCATTAAAATAAATGGGGCTCTTGTATTAACATTAAAATTACTTTCATAATTTTCTAAAGTAGCACTTAGAATAGTTCCTCGTTGAGTGTAACCAGCAATATTTACTAGAGAGTGAATTGTTCCAAAATTTTTATCTGTTTCAGAAATTAATTTTTTACAATCTTCAACTTTTGAAAGATCGGCTTTCACGTAAATACATTGAGCTCCTAAAGACTCTATTTCATTTTTAACATTTTGGCCTTTGTCTTCTTGTCGACCACAAATAGTTATTGCCTTTGCTCCTCTTGCTGCAAAAAGCCTTGCTGTTTCAGCACCACTTCCTTGAGTACTACCTGTAACAACAATGACCTTATCTTTAAATTGATGACTTAGATTGCTAATATATTCTTTATTCATAAAATTCTCCTTAATGAAGTAAACTAATTTTATTATTAAAAAATTTAATCATAATTAATTTTAATATTTTGACCTTTGTTAAGTGATTCATTGGCTGCATTAGCTAATATTAATGCATTTCTCCCATCTTTAAATGTAACATTTGTATCTTTGTTTAATTTGATACTTTGAACAAAATCTTTAAATTGATCTTTGTATGCTTGAGAATACCTTTCAATAAAAAAGTTTAGAATTGGTTCTTTAGAAAAAGTTTCAGATTCATTAAAATATTCAACTGAACTTGGAGTTTGATTATTTGAAATCGACATACCTTTACTGCCAAAAACTTCCACTCTTTGATCATAACCATAAACAGCTCTTCTTGAGTTATTGATATGAACTAAAACTCCTTTTTTTGATTTTAGTATGCACATTGTAGTATCATGATCATTAATTTTTATAATATCATCATTGACCATTTGGCTTCCAAATGCAGAAACTTCTACCACTGGATCATCTCCTAGAATAAATCTAGCAAGATCAAAATCATGTATTGTGCAATCTCTAAATATACCTCCAGAGTCTTTTAGATAGTCTAAACTTGGAGGAGCTGGATCTCGACTAGTTATTACAACCATTTCAAGTTGTCCAATTTTTCCTGAGTGAGCATTTTTTTGTACTTGGTTATGACTTGTATCAAAACGTCTATTAAAACCAATTTGAATTGGAACTTTTAAGTTTTTTATTTCATCCCAGCATTGATTTACTTTATTAATATCTAGATCAATTGGTTTTTCACAAAAAATTGCCTTACCAGCTTTTGCTGCCTTAATAATAAATTCAGTATGTGTAGGAGTAGCAGAAGCAATAAAAACTACTTGAATATCATTATTTTCTAATGCCTCTTCTGCAGTTGAAGCAACACTTGCATTATATTTATCTGCAAGTTCATTAGCAAACTTTTTGTTTATATCAAAGATATATTTTAAAGAACATTCTGGATGAGAATTAATAATTTCAGCATGCATTTTGCCAATTCGTCCAGCTCCCATTAAAGAAAAATTAAACATAAAAACTCCTTTTAATAAATATTATTAACTTCAAAATAATCACCATTAAATTTTTTCCCATTTAGAATTATTATTTGAAGATTTTTTTGCAGCAAAAATAAATTTAATACCTTTTACTCCATCTTCAATATTAGGAAATGTATGATTAGTTTTTTTATTAGAAAGAATACAATCAGCAAATTCAGTGTAAATATTTGAAAAAGCTTCAAAAAATCCTTCAGGATGACCAGCTGCTAATCTAGATGATTTTAAAGAGAAATCAGAAACATCATTACTAGCTCTAGTAATAATTTTAGCTGATTTATTAAGTTCAGTAAATTTTAAATGATTAGGTTCATCTTGAAACCATTCTACAGCTCCTTTAGTTCCATATACTCTTATTTTTAAACCATTCTCTCCGCCAGTAGCAGCAGAGGATACCCATATAGAAGCTCTTGCTTTATTATTCATTCTTAAAATTAAAAAGGCATTATCATCTACAGATATTTCTGAAGATAACGAGTTAACTTCAGCGCTAATTTCTTTAGCTTCTAGATTGGTAACATACCTAAGTAAATGATAGGAATGCGTTCCAATTTCAGCCAAAATCATTGAAGGTCCACACATTTTTTTATCCAATCTCCATTTTAATGTAGATTTTTCATCTTTCTTTTTAATGCCAACGGTGTAACCTTGAGGGTATTCAACATTAATCAATAATACTTTGCCCAACTTTCCTTTTTCAACTAAATTTTTAGCTTCTCTTAACATGGGGTATGCAGAATAATTATGGGTCAAAGCAAATACTATTTTATTTTTCTTTACTAATTTTTGAAGCTTAATGGCATCTTCTACAGTTGCTGTCAGAGGTTTATCGCAAATAATATGTATTTTATTTTCAATAAATAATTTTGCTATTTTATAATGATCTCCTGAAGGAGTCATTATTCCTAGGGCTTCAATACCATCAGATCTTTTTGATTCTTTTTTTGCCATTTCACTATAATTTGCATAACAACGAGAAGGATCAAGACCTAAAGATGAACCAAAATCTATTGATTTTTTTTTATCTCTTGAAAAAACTCCTGCAACAAAATCAAATCGGTTATCAAATCTAGCAGCCAATCTATGTGTATACCCTATAAAAGAGCTTGGACCTCCTCCAACGAAACCTATCTTGATCTTTTTATTTTTTGAAAGAGTATCATTTCTCATTAATCCTAAACGGCCAAAAACAACTTTTTTTTCTTTAGTCATTAATTTTTATTTCTATTAAAAAGTTTTTCATACAATCTATAATTTAACAATTTTATTTATTTTTGAAGATTTTATTAGAGCTAATATTGTTTTGATATTTTTTTTACTATCTTCTAATGATAGGTTTTGTTTTTTATTATCTATTATTGTAGAAACAACAGATTCTACTTGGTAATCATAAGCATCTTCATCAAAACTAATATTAGAAAAATTTTTTCTCATAGAATCTCCAAAGGCTGTTTTATCTATTTTTTTAATTTTTGATTCACTAATAAAATCCACCTTACCTGTTTCTCCTGGTAAATTACAATAAGGTAGATCAAGTGTTAAAACACCTTTTTCTCCTATTATAGTTACATTTTCATGGGGAAAAGATCTCATACTACAATGAAATTGCATTTCAATGTTATCTTTAAATTCTAAAAAACCTGAAAATATTTGATCTACTTTTCCTTTTCCTTTTGTTATGCCTTGATTAGCAAATACTTTAATGGGCTCTTTTCCTAAAACTCCTCGAGCAAAACTCGTACAATAACTTCCTAAATCGTATAATGCTCCTCCCCCTTGAGAATAAGTATAGCGGATATCATTATAATTTAAATTAGTTATCGAAAAAATTGCAGAAATATAATGAACATTACCAATTTTTTTATCCTTTATCATTTTTTTTACATATTTGGTTTGAGGATGAAATCTCATCATCGTTGCTTCTTGAATCATAACTTTATTTTTTTTTGAAATAGCTATCATCTGATTAATTTCACTAATAGAAGGAGCTAGAGGCTTTTCACATAAAATATGTTTTTTTGCTTTTGCAGCTTTAATTGTCCATTCACAATGTAAATGATTTGGAAGAGGAATATAAATGATATCAATTGATTTATCATTTAATAATTCTTCATACGAACCATATGTATTAGGTATATCAAATTTTTTTGCAAAACGTTTAGCACTTTTTAAATCTCTACTTGCTACAGCTAAAAGTTTACTTCTTGACGATTTTCTAATTGGAGAAATTAGTCTTTCATTAATTCTTGCAGTACTTAATAATCCCCAATTTAATATTTTTTTCTT
>CACFOQ010000009.1 GCA_902567855.1 uncultured Alphaproteobacteria bacterium | reverse complement strand
ACCCGAAGCATCAGTAATTACAAGAATGCAACAGATTTTTACTAGTACAATATTATTATTTTTTTCTTCTATTATTTTTTTATTTTTTAAAGAAAATTACATTTTATATTTAAATAATAATCTACAAAAGAAAAATATAGTTATTTTATTCTTTGTTTTAAGTATTTTTTCATTTTCTACATTTTTTAATTTTCAACATCTAAATCTTAAAATAAAAAGCAATCAGGAAACGCTCAATATTAACTTAGACTCTATAAAAATAGCAAGCTTTCTTAAGTCTTTAAACAAAGAAGATATCATAATCTTTAATAAAGGAAATATTGATAACTCCACATTTAAATCGATTGTATATAAATTTATATTAGAAGGTGGAAATAATAAAAAATATTTTTATTGATGAATTAATGACTGTTAATTTATATAAAAAAATTCTAAGTAAAAAAAATTATAATTCAGTTTATATTGTTTCAGTGTCTCCAATGATTGCCAATAATCTATCTTACAAGAAAAAAAGACCCCAATGTTTTTCGTTAACAGGTTTTAGTAAATGTATTGAAAGAGGGTGGTATGGCAAAAATAGAACTTATATGAGTGATCTACTTATCAAAGATAAATCTACATTATTTTTTTCTTCAGTTGATTTTCAAAATGAAGATAAATATTTTTTCTTATTATTAAACACGTATAATAACAATGTAGAAATTAAAAGTGATAATTATAATATAAAATTTAATACTAAAGATAAATATGAATGGATAAAAATAAATTATGAAAAGATCAAAGATCATAAAATTCAATTCTTCTTAAATGATGATACTTTTATTAAGCTTAATGGAATAAAAATAAATAAAAATCAAAAAAATTATTGGCCTTGGCAAACAAATTTTGAAATAATTTATGAAAAAGACGACTATGTGAGAAATTTTATATTTAATGAAATTAATAATTTAAATTTTTTAGATTGCAAAGATGCAAAAATCATTGATGATAAAGGTTCATATTCTATAACTAAAAAAAATTGTAAAATTAAATGACTAAAATAATAAAAAAACCCTGGGGTCAGGAAGAAATAATTTTTTTATCAAAAGATTATTGTGTTAAAAAACTAACTTTAAATAAAAATGAAATGACAAGTTTACAATACCATGAAAAAAAAACAGAAACTGTTATAGTTTTAAAAGGTAAATTAAATATCCAAATTAAAAATACAAATTTAATTCTAAAACCCTTCGAAACTATTACTATTCTTCCCAATCAAAAACATAGAATGAGCGTAGAAGATAATGAGTGCTTATATTTAGAATGTTCAACCCCGCATTTAGATGATGTAGTTAGAATACATGACAAATATAAAAGAAAATAATTATTATAAAAAAGTCAAAATTTCTGGTTGGACTAAATCAAAATTTGTAGAAACAAACTTGACCTATCCAGAAAATATTAATCAAATTATTGAAGTTTTAAAGTTTGCCAAAAATCAAAAAAAAAGAATAGCTATTAGAGGTAGAGGTTGTAGTTTTGGTGATCAGTCTTATATCAAAAATGAAATTACATGTGATTTATCTAAATTTAATAAAATCATAAATTTTGATTCAAAAAGTCAATTAATCACTGTGGAGGCAGGAATCTCGTTAATTGAAATCTATAAGCATATATTATCTAAAAATTTTATATTAGAATCTACACCTGGAGGTTTACAGGTTTCTGTTGGAGGGGCTATCTCAAATAATATTCATGGAAAAGATTGTTTTAAAAATGGATATTTTAATGAAAATGTTTCTAGTATTAAGTATTTGGATTCAAATTTAAAAATTCAAGAAATTAAATTTAATGAAAATAATTCTAATAAATTAAATAATATTTTTGGAGGCATGGGTTTATACTATCTAATCTTAGAAGTAACCTTACAATTAAAAAAGAAAAAATCACTAGTTTTACAAACTCACACTAAAAGAGTTGATAATATTGATTCAATGATAAAAAATTTTGAAAATTTGAATACTAAAGAATATGATTATGCAATAGGATGGATAGATTGTTTTTCTAGAGATAAAAAAATTGGCCGAGGTTTATTTAGGACAGCTACTTTTATAAATAAAAATGATAATCATTCAATTTTAGAAAAAAAAATATCTATTCGAGAAAATAAAAAAAAATTTTTATTTTTACCACAAAAAATTACAATATGGATACTTTCAAAAATATATTGTAGATTCTTATTTAAACTTGCAAATTCTATAATTTTTAGTTTTTCTTCATTAGGACTTAAAAAAGTTAACTTTATAAAATTTGTCTGGATAGATAATAATTTTATTCCTAATTATCCTGATATTTTTATCAAAGAAGGTTTATTTACAATCCAACCTTTCATTCCAATTAAAGATGCAAATAAGAATATAAAAAAAATTTTGTTAATTTGCCAAAAATATAAATTTGAAGGAATATTATGTCCTATAAAGAAATATAAAAAAGCAAAAATTACCAATGAACTTCATTTTTCTGGTGATGGATATAGTATTGTTTTAGACATACCTATTAATAAAAATTTTAATTATCAATTTAAATATTTTATTGATGAAATTTCAAATTTTCTCTTTAAAATAAATGGCAAAATTTATTTAACAAAAGATCTCCATTTAGATAAAAAAAATTTTAAAAAATTGTTTCCTAATTTTATTGATTTTGTTAATGAAAAAAATATAAGTGATAATAATAATTTATTTGCTACTGATCAATATTTAAGGCTTATGCAAAAATAGATTATTGTTTTTTATTTTATTTTTTAAAAGATTAGATACCAAAAGCACAATATTTTTATTTAAAACTTGATCTAAGCATTTAGTAAAATAAATAATATCCCCTTTTGTTGAAATTATTGAAGGTTCAACACAAAGTATAACCTCTGTGTTATCTTTAAATGTCGTTAAAATGTTATGTTTTGTATATAATTCTTCCATAATAGCAGTAACAACTAACTTATCTATAAATTTCTCATCAGATAAAAATTTTGACGGTATGATTTTTATAGACCTAATTGCAAGACTATCAATTTTTAATACTAATCCATATAAACATCCCGTTCCTCTTATATCTTTAATTTTTTTTGGGTTTAATTCTTGTAACTTTTTTAATTCTTTATTTAGTTCTTTACCTAGGCTTAAAGACTTAGTTTCATAATCATTTTCTATCATCTGATTTATTGCTGAAATTGCAGTAATGCATTCTTCTCCAAAACCATTGTAAGTTGTACTATGCATTAGTACATCACTCATATTGTCATAGGATTTTTTGGCAATTTTATTTCTTGAAATATATCCCGATATTGATGATTTGCCTCCACCTAAAGATTTACTTAAAACTAAAACATCAGGTACAAGATTAAAGTTTTCAAAATAAAATAACTTCCCTGTTTTATAAAAACCTGTGTAAATTTCATCAAATATAAGAACAATATCATGTTTGTTACATAATTTTCTGACACCTTGCATGAATTCTTTTGAGTTTGAAGTCATTGATGATGCTGAAAAAGGTTCTACTAAAATTGCATATACATCTGATTGCCCATTATTTTTTTTTAGCTCACTAATTTTTTTATTTAATGAATCAAGATTATTAAATTCATAATCATGTGTTCCAGCTAATTTGGGAAAACTAATTTCATAATTGTCTTTACTTACACTTAAAGAGCTTAATAATTTACCATGAAATGATCTATTAGAATGAAGTATATATTTACGACTACCATTGTGATATTTATAAGCAATTTTTATACTTCCATCAATCGCTTCTGAACCAGAGTTACAAAAAAAACTATAATTTAAGTCACTTGGTAAAATCTCTGAAATGTTATGACTTAAACCTGCTAAATATGGTGACAAATAATTTTTATAAACCTCCATTCTTTTTGATTTTTGATAATCTATTCTTTCAGATATAACTTTAGAATTATTGTGGCCAATGTTTAATACCCCAAGTCCTCCAGTAAAATCTAATATTTTTTTATTCTGATTTGTATAAATATATTGACCTTCAGCATATTTAACTGTTTCATTGCCAAAAGAAAATCCCTCAAAAATATTAACAAGAGCATTGCTTATATGATTTTTGTATAATTTTTTTATTTCATTTATATTTAATGAGTGACAATCATCTATTGACAGTAATTTCTTATTCATAATTTTTAATTATATCATTAAGCATTTTTTTTCCTAAAAAAAAAAGAAGGTAGGAATAATTTCCATCATGTAATGGCGCTATATTAAGAAATATTAATGCTGTTATTATTTTAGTTTTTTTAATAGAATAGCCATTTGTTATTAAAAAATTTTCAAAAATATTAATCAATAACTTATTATTAGGATATTTTTTAAAATCATAGTTTATTCTATTTTTTTTAATACTAATTTTAAAATATTCTTTTCTTATTAGATTGTGATTAATTATTAGAGCATGATAAATCTTTGCAAAATCATAATAGATATCTCCATAATCTAGAATTGCCCCAAAATTATGTCTCCAGTCAATAAGAGTATATTTTTTGTTATCACTAACAATATTTTCAAAATGTAAATCACCATGAAAATTAGATGCTATTCCATTATTAATTTCTTTCCATTTTATTTTTTTTAAAATTGTAAATATTTTTTCATAATTTTTTTTGTTAATTATACTTTTATTATCTTTAAGCTTTGTTTTTGCAAAAAATAAATTAATTCTTTCTATAGTTTTATCAAAATAAAATTTATTACATTCTTTTTTAAATTTTTTGATATTTATTTTGGTTAATGATTTTTTTATCCAAAAATTATTTTTTAAAAAATTTAATAAGTCTATAAAAGCCAATCTATTTAAGTCTTTTGAACAAAGTACTGTTCCTTTTATATATTGATATTGAAAAAAATATTTATTATATTTTTGTATTTTGGGCACAAAACCATTCAGTTTTTTTGCCCTATATATTTTTTCCTTTATAGTTTGATTATTAGTATAAAACTTAAATACTTTGTTTGATTTAAAAAAAATTGCCTCATCATATTTATTGAGATTATTAAAATCAGAAATTTTATTTATAGTGTCTATTCTGGATTTTAAGTTACCAAAATCGTACCAATTTTTTACCTTTTTAGAATATATTTTTTCTTTAAGAGGATTATTTACAAAGTAATTTAGTTCTGCTAAATCATTATCATATAAATTTATTATTTTTTTAAATAATTTATAATTTTTGATATAACAAATACCTGTATAGTTATATAAATTAGTTTTTTTTAATTTGTCATTTTTATTATTAATTTTAATTATTTCACTTAAGGTATTAAGATTTACAGATCGATAGTCTTTACTTCCTAAATATTTTTTAGATATGAACATAGTATCTTGCTTAAAGTTTAATTTAATTTTATCTTTAAGTATTGAGTCATTTGCATGAAAAATAAATTCAGTATTTATTTTGTCTAAAGATATTTTAATTGTATGAGTAAGACTTGAACCATTACCATTATAATTTTCTATTTCTACAAAATTTATCTTCCTGTTTGGATAAAAAATTTTAATAAAATTTTTTATTTGATCCCCTTTGTATCCTAGAGCAATTAAAAACTCTGTTTTAGGAGGATAAAAATTAATTATATGAGAAAGTACTGGGAGTTTACCAACAGGTAGCAAAGTTTTATTAATATATTTTGTATGGTGACCTAATCTACTTCCTGTACCAGCTGAAGGTATAAAAACTAACATTAGATATTTTTAATAAAAGAAGTATATTCTTTTTTATAATATCTTTTTAAAATATATAGACATGAATCTAAAACTGCTCCATTACCCGATTCTGATGGAGTAACATAGTTACAAGATTTAATTGCTTCTTTCCTCGCATTAGATGGACATATACCTAACTCTGCTTTTGATAAAATTTTTGCGTCATATATGCCATCACCAATGTAAATAATATTATTAAATTTATATTTTTTTTCTAAATATAAGTATCTATTTTTTTCGTCTATTAATTCTAAATCAAACCCCATATCTCCAGTTATTCTTTTTTTGGTAATTTTAAAGCCTTTTTTATCAGCAGTCAGAAAGATAATTTTAAAATAATTTTTAATAATTTTAAGACCATCATTATCATGAGCTCCAAATATTTTCATTACTTTTCCTGATATATCATAAATAAATTGTCCTGTAGTCATAACACCATCTACATCTATAATTAAATATTCAGGTATCTTTTTCATAAAACTACATCATATTCATAATTAATTTTTTTAGTAAAATTATTTTTAATCAAACTTTTTCTATAAAAAACCAATAAGAAAACTAATTTTATAAGACTATAAACTTCTCTAAAAAATTTTACATTAGAAACTTGACCTTCTTCAGACCAATCTATTGGGAAGAATTTTGTTTTATAACCATTTAAGATAGCATAAAAATGTAAATAGGGATTAAACATTAATGAATTTGGAAATCGTAAAAAAGATTTATCTTGAAAAAAAGATTTATTATAAACATTTATACCTGCGCCAATATCTAAAATTTTTTTAAAAAGTAAAATAGAAAAAACTGAATTAAATATATAATTACCCATAATTCTTATTTTAGAGTAATTTTTTAATTGTGAATTTTTAT
This sequence comes from uncultured Alphaproteobacteria bacterium, assembly GCA_902567855.1. Lineage (GTDB taxonomy): Bacteria > Pseudomonadota > Alphaproteobacteria > HIMB59 > MarineAlpha5-Bin3. The sequence continues at coordinate 46,873 of CACFOQ010000009.1, read as the reverse complement.
GAAATCTTGAGCCAAAAAAACAATCAAAATCAATATATTTTTTTTCATTTAATATAGAATATATATCTTTAGCATCACCTTGGTTATCTCCATGGATAGTTATAACAAAATTAAAATTATTATTTAAAGCATAGTTAAAAGCCACTTTATGAGACCCCCCAAGACTATAATTATTTTTATTAATTAGTAGTTTTATTTTTAGATCATTAGTATTCTTTAAATATTTTTTTATAATTTGTATTGTATTATCAGTACTTCCATTATCTACTAAAATAATCTCATCAATCATTTTACCAATATTTTTCTTAACATTGTTTAAGGTATTAATAATATGAGATGAACAATTATAACATGGAACAAATAATAAAATTTTATTACTTATCATTTCAAAATTTCCTTTAGAACTTATCCTATAAAAGCTTTTATTGATTTAATTAAATTTTTATCATTGTAAGAAATAATATCAATTACATTAATATTTTTATTCTTATTAATTTGAATTAACAATTCTGCAAAAACAGTTTTTTTATTAAAAGAAAGATCTTTTATTTTTACATGAATTTTTTTATTATTTGAAAATATTTTTTTATTGTGAAGTAATACATTATTTATGCCTTTTAAATTTACGTCCCAGTCCCGTAGTTGAATGTTTTTAGAAAATAATTTCGATAATTGATCTGTAGAATGAATATTAAATGCTTTAAAATATTGTTTTACTAGTTTTTTTAAAATAAGGTGCCTCATGATTTTTTAACCACTTTATTGAAGAAACTTTATAAAATATAATGACAACAATATCTAGCTCCATATTAGGCATAAGTCCAGTTACTGAAAATGCTTTGAAATCCATAAATAAGTTTTCTTTAGAAAATCAAAAAAATTTGATGATTATTTGTTCAAGAAATCAAATAGAATGCTCCTCTTTAGGAGGAGGTTATTTTATGAATCTTGATACCGCAACATTTATGAAAAAAATTAAAATTTTAAAAAATAGTAACCCTTATTTATATGTCTGTCGCGATCATTCAGGCCCATACACATCTGACAAAATAAGTGATAATTTTTTTAATGAGCTAGAAAATACTAAAACGAGTTTATATGCTGATATACAAAATAGTTTTGATTTAATTCATATTGATACTTCTTATTGTGGCACGAAAAAATTAGAAATTTTAAAAGAGTTATATGATTATTGCATTGAGAATTCCTTAAAAGATAAAAAAATACATTTTGAATTTGGAACAACTGACCATGGTGAAAAATTTAATAAGAAAAATTTTTTAGAAACTTTTAATATAGTTAAAGATTTAAAAAATGGAATTTTTTTAACTGGATCTACTGGTAGTCTAGTTAAAGGAATTAAACAAACTGGTAAATTTAACATAGATGATTGTAAAAACATGTTAGCAATTATCAATGAATCAAATTTTAAAATTAAAGATCATAATTGTGACTATTTAAATCATGAAGATATAAAATTGAGAAAAATTTCAGGTATCGATGCATTTAATATAGGTCCTGAATTGGCAATTGCTGAGTCACAAAAAGTTATCGAGACAGCTAATGAAATGAATCTTTTTCAGTTAACTCAAGAATTTATTAAACAAGTAATTGAATCAAAAAAATGGGAAAAATGGTGTGATAAAAAAGATACTGAAAATGTTAAATTTCTTTCAAGTAGTCACTATCTTTTTAGTAGAGATATATACAAAGAAATTTATAGTAAAGTATCTGAAGAATTTGATATTGAAAGCTTAATAATCAAAAAACATTTTGATATTTTAAATAATTTTTATATTTAATTCAAAGATCGTAAAATTTAAATATTACTAATTTGTAAGTTTATGTTAAAATAATATTAAATACACTAAATAATTATAAAGAAAGGATAAAATTATGGAAAAGGGAATGCTTGTATTAGCAAAATTTAAATCTGAAGAAGGAACATTTGAAAAATTCATGGGATGGATGCAGTCGGATGAAGGAATGGGTGTAAGAAAAAGTGTCGCTCATGTTGAAAAAACAGTTCCTGCAGTAGCACCAGATAAAAGTTACATTATGTTTAAACTCTCTGTTCATAACGAAGAAGGTTTGAAAGAATTAGCTTCCGGTAATAATCCGATAGCAAAACCTATTTGGGATGAATGTATTGAAAGTATTCAATTGTGGGAAATAAGTCCAGTTAATATTTAATTTTTACTTAACTTAAAATGGTTTGAAGCAGTGGACAACAGAATGCTCCTTAACTAAACCATCAGAACCACGGTTTTCGATAATGATTATGATATTTGTTGGACTTGGTGGTATTAATGCTTTGGCATATTCGATGCTTGCTGCTCAAATACATCAAAAGATTACTTATCCAAAATATTCCCATGAATACAAAGATTAGGAGGAGTTGTGTTACTAGGATTAGCAATATTTAAGGTAACATTAAAGAGAGTATAGTTTAACGAAATCAACGAAGTCAAAAGATAGGGTGAGGACTAAATTGATGTTTCTCTCAACAAAGTTTTCAACGAAGAAATTCCAATTAGTAAGTAAATATGCTAATTATCTAATTTGGAACAAGAAACAAAAAGCCCCCTAAAAAAAATGAAAGTATTTAAAATTGCAGAAAATCAAGGGTACGCTTACTCTTTAGAAAGTAGAGATAAAAATAAAATTCATCTAGATAGCTTAGTAGGTTATAATTCAATTTTTAATCATAAAATTGTTCACGGAACTTTAATTTTTCATAAAGTTTTAAAACAATTTAATTATAAAAAATTAAATCAATACAGTATTAAAATTGAATTTATAAATGCATTTAAATATGATGTTCCAATTCAATTTAATACAAAAACAATTTGTCAAAAAAATTTTGGATTGGCGAGAATTAATTTTTTAAAGAAAAGTTTGTTTGAGTTTGAAAATGAAAAATTAAAATTAGTAAAGATTATTAAATTAAAAAGTATTAACTCGAATAACAAAATAAGAGTTTTATTAAATTATTTATCCTGGTATGTGGGGATGATAAATCCAGGTAAATATTCACTTATTAACAGTATAAATTTAGTCTACAATTCAAACAATTTAAAATCAGAAAGTTTAAAAATTTATTCTAAAAAAAAACCTAGATATCCAATTATTCACAATAGAATTGAATTTGATAAATTTATTGTAGAGTTTAAAACATTCATAAGACCACATTTAAAAAAAACAAATACTAGAATAAGCAAACAAGTTAAAAACTATGCTTTGAGCACAAAAATCCCAGTCTTGATTTTGGGCGCAAGTACTGGAATTGGAAAAGAAATATTTGATATTTTTAAGATCAACAATAATATAAAAATTATTGCAAGTTATAATAATAACAAGATTGCATCTAATAAAAAAAATATAAATTTATACAAAATTGATATTAAAAATATTTTAAAAAAAATTAAACCTATTTTAAATCAGTATACCAATTTAAGAATTTACTATTTTATTTCACCAAAAATTTTGTTAACAACAAATAATGCTTCCAAAATTATTGAATATAAAAAATTTTTCATAGATATACCAATCAAAATTATATCTTTAATTCCTAGAAATTTTAATATAGAATTTTTTTATCCTTCTACAGTTTTTATAGATGAAAAAAGAGATGATGATTACACCAAATCAAAAATAATTGCTGAACAAACTCTAAAAAAATTAGATAAAAAAAATATAAAGATAAATATACTTAGAATAGATAAGATCAACACTAAACAAAACCTAGATCTTTTAAATACAAAAAATCCAAGTTTTATAGAAAAACTAAATATAAACAAACATTACCAAAAAAAAATATTTTTCTTAAAAGATAAAAATAGTAAGTAATTATGAACAACAAAGACAATGAAGTTTGCAATGCAGAAATTCTATTTAGTAAATAAATATGGTAATTATCTTACTTGAGATGATCAACAAAACGCCCATGATAAATAATTAAAATTGACATTATTATAGTATCTTAGAATGTGTCCAATTTTTTGTGTTTTTAAGTGGTAAATAAGGATTAAGTTCTTCCATCACTTTCTCTGATAATTTTCTATATGTAGTAAGCTTACCTCCATAGATATTAAGTAAAGGAGATTTTTTATTTTGAAGATTTAAATCTAATACATAATCTCGTGTTACTTTTGAAGTTTCATTATAATCTTCAATTAATGGTCTTATTCCTGAATAAGTTTCTACTATATCTTCAATAGAAATTTGTTTAACAAAGTGATCATTAATTGTTTTTATTAAATATATTTTTTCTTCAATAGAAATTGATGGATTGTCTGCCGTTTTAACATCTACTTCAGTTGTTCCAATAAGCGAATATTTTTTCTTATAGGGAATAACAAAAATAATTCTGTTGTCATCATTTTGTAATGTAAAGGCAACTTCTTCTTCATACAACTTGTTTATAATTATATGGCTTCCTTTTACTAATCTTATAGACTTATTAGCATTAATTTTAATGACATTATTAACTACTTCATTAATCCATGGACCAGCTGCATTGATAAGTATTTTAGATTTTATAATCTCATTATTATCAAGAATAATTTTCCAACCATCATCAATTCTCAAAGCATTAATAACTTTTCTATCTTCAATAATCGTTGCTCCTAATTTTTTAGCATCATCAATATTCATTTCCACTAATTTTTTATCATCAACTTGAACATCATAATATTGAAATCCAAATGAAAATTTTTGATTTAAAATTTTAGAATATTTTTTATTTAAATTAATTTTTGATGATTTAGGCATATTAGATTTTCCTCCAAGATTATCATACAAAAATAACCCTAACCTTATTAATAATTTAGATCTTAATTTTTTTGTATAAGGTATTATAAAAGGTAAAGTTTTGGTAATAGTTGGGGCAATGTTTATAATAACTTCTCTTTCTTTCAAAGACTCTCTTACTAGTTTAAAATTATAATTTTCGAGATATCTTAAACCACCATGAATTAATTTAGAAGACCAAGAAGATGTTGCAGAACCAATTTTGCCCTTTTCTGCAAGATAAACACTTAAGCCTCTACCACTAGCATCTCTTGCTATACCTGCACCATTAATTCCACCTCCAATTATAAACAAATCATAATACTTATTCATTTTGTAATTAATTCTACTACAGAACGCTCCAATAACTTAACTCTTATATTTTAAACAAATTAAAATATCTTTGAATAAAATCTTATTAGGGTAAATATCTTTTATTTCTTTAATCCCTTTATTTATTTGCTCTTTATTTAGATTAACAAGACATGAGATGTATCTCTGTTTTAACATTTGAATATATTTACATTTAGTTATTGAAACTTTAAACTGAAATTTATCAATCTTATAATTTTTTAATATCTTACAAGTTGATTTAATCATTATAGAATCTCTAATCAATCCCTTATTTAGTTTTTGTTTCATTACTTTAAAACATGGGATTTCATTATTTATGGTATTTAAAGAAAATATAATTAACACACCATTTTTCTTTAAATTATTTTTACAAACTTTTATTAATTTAGATCTTTTATTTTTATTAAAAAAATGGAGGGTTTGCTTAATCATTATTAAATCAAATTTAATTTGATTAGTTTTAAAGAATTTAAATATATCTTCATTTCTAAAATCTATATTTTTATCGACATCCTTATGAACTATCGGGTCTATTCCAATTGGTTTATTAAGTAGTTTAATCTTCCTAGATATAGCACCAAAAATTTTACCTCTACCACATCCAATATCTAATATTTGAGAATTTTTATTAAGTTTTTTCTTCTTAAGTAAAAAAGTGTTAAATGAATTAATATATGCAGATGAAGACAACCACGTTTTGTTATCCCAGTTCTTTAATTCTCTTATTTTATTTTTCATTGATTAAATTTAATTTTGCCAAAGAATAATATAAATTTTTAATTATAATTTATCTATCTATTAAATTTATTATATCTTATATTCAAAATTTTGAGTTGTTGGATTAATTTTGATTAATTTAGCGCCATTTCTAATATGATAATGTGTAGCCATAGGAGTTAAAGGTGATAGAGTCATGATACTATCAAGATGATTTTTTTCTTTCATATATTTTAGAAGTTCTTTCATTATTTTTTTTCCAGCTCCCTTTTTTAAAGACCATAACGTATAGGCAATAGCAATTTTGCCTTCTTTTTCATTAACGCTCATTAGTTCTAATTCTTTAACAGTAGCGGGAATATCTGATGTAAAAGCAATACAAACAACTCCTTCGATATCTCCATTGTATTTTAATCCAAATATTTTTCTACCTTGAGAAGTTCTAAATTTATTACTTATTTCAGGTCTGATTGGATCATCTTGAGTATTAATTTCAGATAATTCAACTAATTCAGTTTTTTTTATCCAATTAAAAAAATTAAAATTATATTTATATTTTTGTAAATTCATTGATTTCAGTAATTTAAAAAATTCTCTATTACTTATTATTTAAAAAAATAATAGAAGAAATTTTAATAACATTTTTGATAATACGCTATTCACTTAAACCTTTTATATGATATTCAAAACTTTCAGATAGACCAACTAGATCATACCCCCCTTCAAGAAAAGAGATTATCTTTCCTTGGGAATGAATATTGGAAATTTCGACAATCTTTTTTGTAATCGTATAGAAATGTTCTGACTCTAAATTTATTTGAGATAAAGGATCTCTTTTATGTGCATCAAATCCAGCAGAAATGATGATTATTTCAGGTTTAAATTTTTCTATCCTATCCAATATTTTGTTATCAAATATCTTAATAAAATCTTCTCCACTAGTTCCTGCATTAATAGGGGCATTATAAATATTTCCGACCCCTGTTTCTTCTTCAGATCCAGTGCCAGGAAATAATGGATGTTGATGTATAGATCCATAGGCAACACTATTATCTTTATAAAATATTTCTTGAGATCCATTTCCGTGATGAACGTCAAAATCAATAATAGCAATTTTATTAATATGATATTTTTTTTGTAAATATCTAGCAGTGACAGCAGCATTATTAATAAAACAAAACCCATTAGCTCTTACTGTTTCTGCATGATGTCCTGGAGGTCTTACTAAACAAAAAATTCTTTTTTCATCTTCCTTGATAAGACTATCTGCGCCAGCAATACCTGCTCCACAGGCTCTTAAAACTGCATTTTTACTATGTTTACATAAATAAGTGTCAGCATATGGTTCATTTTCTACACCTTTTAAGCCATCGTTAGGAATTAATGAAAAAATATTATTCATATAATTTTTAGGATGCACTAAAGCTACAGTATCCAAATCAGCCAATGGTGCATTTTTAATTGTAATTTTAATATTCTCAATTTTTTTAATAGTTTTTAAAACTACTTCTAATCTCTCTTTTCTTTCAGGATGGTTGATGCCATTATTTTTAAGCAAACAATCTGTATGAAAATATGTAATTATTTCTTTCATAAATTAAGAATATAAGTATTAATTATTATATTTCATTATAATATGTTTATTTAATATGAAAATTGATTATTCAAAAATCCTTAAAAAAAATATGATTAATGTTTTTAAAGACATACTTTTAAGTGTTGAAAAAAAAGGATTTCAAGAAGGTCACCACTTATATGTAAATATTAATACCCAAAACAAAAAAGTTATAATTCCAAAATGGTTAAAAGATAAATATCCTTCAGAAATAACAATAATTATACAATACGAATTTTGGAATCTAAAGGTTAAAAATTATGAATTTTCTTTATGTCTTTCATTTGACAATATAAAAGCTGATTTAACTATTCCCTATAATAGTATAATTTCATTTGCTGATCCTTATGCTAACTTTGGATTAAAATTATTACAAAATCGTGACAAAGAAAAAGACAAGTTAATAAAAAAATCTGTAAAAAATCAAACAGAAAATATGGATAGTAATATTGTTGATTTTAATAAATACAAAAAAAATTAATTTAAATAATTTGCATCTTGTAATTTTCCTGAAGAAAAATTAATAACAAAAGGGCTTCCGGTAGGTAATTCAATTTTAGAAATTTCTTCAGGTTTATAAAGGCCAATTTTAATCATAGTAGCTCGTAAAGAATTTCCATGAGCAACAATAATGACATTTTTGCCACCAAATAAATGAGGCTGTATAAATTTTTCAAAATATGGTCCTACTCTATCAACTACATTTTTTAAACTTTCACCTCCAGGAGGAGAAACATCATAAGACCTTCTCCAAATATGTACTTGATCTTTACCAAACTTCTGCGAAGTTTCTTCTTTATTTAATCCTACCAAGTCGCCATAGTCTCTTTCATTAAGATTTTGACTTTTTGTCATAGTCAACTGATTATCTTTCCATAAATGAACAAAATCCTTTTCTTTAAGTGCTAATTCAGCAGTTCTATTAGCTCTTTGTAATATACTGCTAAAAACAATATCAATTTTGATTTTACTCTCTTTAATTAATAAACCTGCTTTATTTGCCTCTTCAATCCCTTTTTTGGTTAATGGCACATCTTTCCATCCTGTAAAACGATTTTCCAGATTCCATTGACTTTGTCCATGTCTAAGAAGAATTAATCTATTCATATGAGATTTATTTTTAAAGTTTGTTATACTTTGTGTTATACAAAAAAATAATTAAAATTATATAAAAAATGAAAAAAAAATTTAGAATAGAAAAAGACAGTATTGGTAATAAAAAAATAGAAAATTCTTGTTTATGGGGAGCCCAAACTCAAAGATCTCTTGAAAATTTTGTAATTGGAATTGAAAAAATACCTAATGAAATCATAGTTGCTATAGGATACCAAAAAAAAGCCGCAGCTCTGACTAATATACAGCTTGGTAAATTAGATAAAAAAATTGGGAAAGCAATAATCGCAGCATGTGATCAAATAATCAATTCTAATTTAAACAACCATTTTCCACTTTCTGTATGGCAAACAGGGTCTGGAACACAAACAAATATGAATGCCAATGAAGTGATAAGTAATTATGCAATTAAAAAACTTAAAGGTAAAATAGGCACTAAAATACCTGTTCATCCAAATGATCATGTAAATTTGTCTCAATCATCAAATGATACATTTCCTACAGTTATGCATATAGCAAGTAATAAAATTATAGAAAAAAAATTAATTCATTCATTAAAAAAAATTAAAACAGTCCTAAGTAATAAAACAAAAATTTATAAAAATATTATAAAAATTGGGCGTACTCATACTCAAGATGCTACACCTATTACTTTGGGACAAGTATTTTCAGGTTATTTAGAGCAAATAAAAAATAATGAAAAAAGAATATTAGAAGCAAAAAAAGAACTTCAATTTGTAGTTCAAGGTGGAACGGCTGTAGGAACTGGGATTAATTCTCCTAAAAATTTTGATAAATATTTTTGTAAAAATTTATCTAAAATTACCAAAAGCATTTATAAGCCTGCTTCAAATAAATTTGAAGGAATAGCTGCACATGATTCCTTAGTTAATTTATCTAGTGCTCTTAATAGTCTTGCTACATCACTTTTTAAAATTTCAAATGATTTAAGATTTTTAGCTTCTGGACCTAGAGCTGGACTAGGAGAAATTATTCTACCCACTAATGAACCAGGATCTTCGATTATGCCAGGCAAGGTTAATCCAACTCAAATTGAGGCATTATCTATGGTTTGTTTACAAGTTATGGGTAATAATTTAACAACAACAATAGCCGGTTCTCAAGGTCATTTTGAATTGAATGCTTTTAAACCATTAATAATTTACAATATCATTCAGTCTTTAAATTTATTATCTGACTCAATAAATAATTTTGTTGAAAAATGTCTTAAAGGATTAAAGCCTAATAAAAAGAATATTAGAGAAAATTTATTAAATTCACTTATGCTTGTAACAGCGTTAAATGAATTTATTGGTTATGATAATGCTGCAAAAATAGCAAAGAAGGCATTTAAAGAAAATTTAACTTTAAAAGAAGCTGCAGTAAAACTTAAATTAGTAGATATAAAAAAATTTGATGGAATTGTAGATCCAAAAAAAATGATTTGATAAAATTATATTATCTCAAAATTAGATTTATCTGAAAAAAGTTCTCTTAATAATTGATTATTTAAAAAGTGACCTGATTTGCTGCCATAGAAATAACCTTGAATTGGTTTACCTGCTAGATATAAATCTCCAATAGAGTCTAATATTTTATGTCGTACAAATTCATCAGTAAATCGTAAACCTTCTTTATTCAAAATATTTTTTTCACCAACTACTACAGCATTATCTAAAGAACCACCAAGCGCTAACCCATTAGCTTGCAAATAATCAACATCCTTCTCAAAGCCAAAAGTTCGAGCTGAAGAAACATCAGTTTTATAATTTCCATTTATTAATTGAAGTTGACAAGCTTGTTTGCTTACTAATTGACTTTCAAAATCAATTTCAAAATCAATCGAAAATTGCTTGTTGGGAGTTATCTTGGCATAACTATCATTATTAGAAACAAGAATTTTTTTCTTTACAGAAATTATTTTACGAGGAATTTCTTGAATTTCCATTCCACTATTTTCTAATTCTTCCACAAAAGGTAATGAGCTACCATCCATAATAGGAACTTCAAGATTGTTAATTAATATATTAGCATTATCAATGTGCATTCCTGACAATGAACTCATTAAATGTTCGATTGTAGAAACGCTAACTCCTTTTTCATTGCTAATTGTAGTACATAAATTTGTAGAGGAAACATTTGACCACAAAGCAGGCACTATATTATCTTTTATCAAATCAGTTCTAATAAACTTGATACCATTATTAACTTTAGCTGGTTCAACAGTTATTTTAACCTTTTTACCTGTATGAAGCCCTATTCCATCCAAAGAAAAACTTTTTCTTATGGTTTGTTGATTTGAAGATATATTTGAATTAGCTATCATTGATTAAAAAAAAGTGCTGTCTTGCAGCACTTTTTCTATTACATATTATTCTATGGTTCCACAATTAACTGAATATTACTAAATATTTCAATGAAATACTTAATTTGCCTGCCTTCTTAAAAAAGTAGGAATATCTAGTAATTCTTCATCTTCATGATCTTGATTAAATTCCTCTTCAACAATTGATTCTTCAGGAGAAAACTCTTTCTTTTCATCTAAATCATGACTTTTTTCATCAATTTCAATTGAATCACTTATATTTTCATCAATTTTTGGTTCCATTTTTTCACTATTTTCAGAAACTTGCTTATTTTCTTGATTATCAAGAGTATCAAATAGGCTTAATCTTCTAACGCTAGTTTTTGCTTCCTCTTCTTTTAAATCAAGATTAAGTTCATTAGTTTTGATATTTTCTTCTTCAATTTGATGATTTTGTATTATTTCATCATTTGAAGGAGTATCAATATTTGAGATAGATTGCTCATCTAAAATTTCTTCATCATCTGAATCCATAGATTTTTGAGTTAATAGTTCTTTAGAAGAAACATCTTCTATTGTATTTTCCAAGGATTCAGAAATTGTTTCATTTTCTGGTAATGAATTTGTTTCAGAGCTAATATTTTCCAAAGAAACTTCTTCATTGGATAAGTTTAATTCTTCATTTAAATCTACTTTTTCAGCATATACTGAATTATCTATGGAAATAGTATTAGTATTAGGTAAAGGTTTTGCAGATACAAATGAATTAGCTTCTATTCCTGTAGCAACTAAACTTACTCGGACAACTCCCTCTAACCTATCATCACAGGTTGTTCCGTAAATAATATTAGCTTCTTCATCAACTTCTTGTTTAATACGATTAGCTGCTTCGTCTACTTCATATAAAGTAATATCATTGCCTCCAGTTATATTAATAATTAATCCCTTTGCTCCTTTAAGAGATACATCATCTATTAATGGATTTGCTATTGCGGCCTCAGCTGCAGCGATTGCTCTACCTTCACCTGAAGCTTCTCCAGTCCCCATCATTGCTTTGCCCATTTCAGACATTACAGTCTTTACATCTGAGAAATCCAAATTGATTAATCCTGGTTGAACCATTAAATCTGTAACACCTCGAACACCAGCATATAAAACATCATCAGCCATTTTAAATGCATCGGCAAAAGTTGTTTTTTCGTTTGCGATACGAAATAAATTTTGATTTGGAATTGTTAAAAGAGTATCAACATATTGCTGTAATTCTTCTAAACCTTTATCTGCTAATTTCATTCTTTGAGATCCTTCAAAATGAAAAGGTTTTGTAACAACTCCTACAGTTAAAATACCTTTCTCTCTCGCTAGCTGAGCAATTATAGGTGCTGCACCAGTACCTGTGCCACCTCCCATACCTGCAGCAATAAAAAGCATATGGCTTCCTTCAAGCATTTGGCCTATTTCATTTAAAGTTTCTTCTGCTGCTTGTCTGCCTATATCTGGACGCATTCCAGCTCCAAGTCCTCTTGTACTTTGAACTCCTAATTGAATTTTTTTCTTACAGTGTGAATTTTGAAGAGCTTGAGCGTCAGTATTTGCTATTACAAAATCAACTCCTTCTAAATTAGAGTTAATCATATTATTTACTGCGTTTCCTCCTGAGCCTCCTACTCCAAGAACTGTTATTTGTGGATGTAAATTTTGTCCTACATCTGGTATAGAAATGTTTATAGTCATTTATTTTCTCCGCCGTTTTTTTACATTTTTAACGATTTGCATTCGAAACCGTCAATAAATATAACTATATGTTGTATGTTATATTATATATATTGGTCTAGCCAAGAAGAAAAACGTTGAAATATCGAGTTTTTTCTCAAATTTTGGCTTTTTTTAAGAAAATTTACTTCATAATGTTGCTTATCAAAGAAAACTGCCCCTAAAGTTTGTGCAAACTGAGGTCCAGAAAATTCTTTTTTTGCCCCTAGTATAAAAGTTGGTTTTTCTAATCTTACATTACTATCAAAAATAATTTGAGCATAATCTACAATACCTTCTAATTGAGAACCTCCACCTGTTAATATTAAGTTTTTAATTCTTTTTCTATGAAGGTTATATTGTTTTAATTTTTGCCAAACTAACTCTAATGTTTCCTCTACTCTAGGCTTTATTATGGAATTAATAGTATTACGATTAATTTGTTTAAATTGTTTTTCATCCGATGAATACAAAGGTACTTCAATGATCTCATATTCGTCACTTGGAGAAGATATAACAGAACCGTATAAAGTTTTTAGTCTTTCAGCGCTTTCTTTGGTAGTTGAGACTCCTCTAGCAATATCGTTAGTTATATTTTTACTTCCCACATTTACTGAGTCACAAAAAATTAATTTAGAGTTTTCAAAAACAGCTAAAGAAGTTGATGAATCACCAAGATCAATACATATACTACCCAAATCTTTATCATCTTTATTTAGAGTAGATAATGCTGAAGAAAGAGGTGTGGGTATAAAATTTTCAATATGAATATCTAATTCTTTAAACAAATTCAAATAAGTATTTATAATATTTTTATCTACTGAGAGTTTATAAAAATTAAGATTTAATTTTTTTACATAATTTCCTAGAGGGCTTCCTGAAATAGTTTTATTATCAAGATCATAATTTATAATATAGTTCATTAAAATTTGATGACTTGTTGATTCTTCAAAAAATTCTGATCTATTGATAGCTTTTTTAAGATGAAGCTCACTTACGAGTTCATTTTCTATTTCTATTTCAGAGTTATAAAATAAAGAATTAGAGTTAATTAAAGGAACATTAAGATTTATTGATTTTATTTCTGTTACAGACTCTTTAGCTGCAGCATTAACTATCTCCAATACTTCTTGTTTAATTGAATTATAATTTGTAAATGAACCTTTGTTTACATTAGCTGTAGGTAAACTAACAAAAGATAATATTTTAGGCTTATCTAATTCTTTTAAGTCACAGACAACACATGAGATTTTTGAGTTTCCTATATCTACTCCTACTTTAATCATTTAATGCATTTCTATATTTTATTATAGCTTGGTTAGGTATTCTTAAATCAATAATTTCAATATCTTTTAAATCTTTATTAGATAAATTTGAATATATTTTTTTATAATTCTCTATTGCTTTTTTAATATTTATTTCAGGTAGTTTTAAAACAATCATGTTCTTTAATTTTATGTTCCATCTCCTATTCTCAATAAATGTTGCAGTTTTTATCATTCTCTTAATGTCTTTTTCTATTTTTAAAATTAAATTTTTTGAATTGTTTATTGAATTTTCTCCATAAAAAATTATTAAATTTTTAAAATCATGATTACTATCTAATATTTCTAGAATAACTAAATTGTTACTAAACAGTATTTTTTGATTATTATTCTCAAAAATTCCCATTGGAATTTCTTCTTTGATATTTACGGTTAATGTATTTTTATAATCATTTCTTATACTAACCTCATGAATCCATTTATTTTTTTTAATTTCAGCTGAAATTTTTTTAACTGGTATTAAAAAAACAGAATAATTTTTAAATTTGTTAAAGGGTAAAAGTATTTCAGTTTTATTAATATTCTTTAAACCCAAAACTTCAATTTTTTCTAAATTATAGTTATATTTATTTGAATATTTTTGCACTAAGTATGATGTAATATCAGTAAATTTGTTAAAACTTGAATATAAATAAACAAAGAAAAAAATAAGTAATGACAAAAATAATATGTTAATTGTAAAAAATCTTTTTTTTCTTTTATTTTTAAATCGATTTTTCACAAAGAACATTCAATCAAATTTTTTATCATTTGATCGAAAGAGGTTTTTTTATATTTTAATTGTTCGGGCAAAAGAGATAAAGCTGTTAGGCCTGGCTGAGTATTTATTTCTATAAAATAAATTTTATCATTATAATATATAAAATCAGATCTACTTAATCCTCTACAGTTAATTGTATCGTGAGCTATTTTTGCATATTCTTTACATGTTTCATAGGCTTTATGTGGAATTTTGGCCGGTAATATATGTTTTGCAATGTTGGGTGAATATTTAGCTTTATAGTTAAAAAATTCCATATTAGATATAACTTCAGTAACTTCTAAAGCAACACTTTCTTTATTTTTTTCTATAACTGCAACTGTTAATTCTCTTCCTTGAATATATTTTTCACACAACACCTCTTTATGCTTTTTATATAAAGATAAATTTTTTTTAAGATCTTTTGAAAACGAATTGATGTCATTAATATCTTTAAAAATTTTTACTCCAAAACTTGATCCACTTGATGCAGGTTTTAGTACAAACGAACCTAATTTTAAAAAAATTTCAATTAACTTTTCTTTATTTATTGATCTGTTCTCTAAAATTTCATGATCTACCATTAATACTTTAGTGTTTTTTAATATTTTTTTTGTTAATTTTTTATTAAAACCTAACTTAGAAGCCTCTGAATTTGAATGAGAGAACTTAAATGATAAATTTTCGAGTATTTTTTGTATTTGTCCATCTTCGCCATATGGACCATGTAAAGCATTAATACATATATACTCATTATTAAAATTTCTTATTTTTTCATCAAAATTTTTTGGAGAAACTAGTAATGATTTAAATTCTATATTTTGATTAAATAATGATTTTTTAATTTCTTTAGCTGTAGCTAGAGAAACCTCATGTTCCTCATTAAAACCTCCTTCTAAAACCAAAATTTTATTTTTTTCCATCTATTCCTGTCCTATAATCTTAATTTCCCATTCTAATTTAATTCTAAATTTATCATATACTCTCTTTATAATTTTATTTCCTAATTCTTCAATCTGACTTGCGGTTCCTTCTTGTTTATTTATTAGAAAATTTGCATGTTTATTACTAACAAATATTCCCCCTTCTGAAAGATCTTTGCAATTAGACATTTCAATTAGTTTTGCTGCAAAATTATTTTTTGGATTTTTAAATGTGCTTCCACTTGTTTTTTCTTTAATGGGCTGGGTTTTTTCTCTGATAAGTTTAATTTCATTAACTTTTTTTTCTATTTCATTTTTATCTCCATAATTGGATTGAAAGTTAGCAGATATGATTATATCGCCTTCAGGTAAGTGAGATTGTCTATAATCTAATTTTAAATTTTTTTTATTAATAGTATTTATTTCGCCTTTATTATTCATAGTTTTAATATCTATTAATATTTCTTTTGTTTCTGATCCAAAACATCCTGCATTCATTTTAACAGCACCACCAATAGTTCCTGGAATACCTGAATAAAATTCAAAATTTTTTAAATTATTTAGTAAAGCAAATTTTGATAAGTTTATATCTAGAATACTTGCTCCAACTTCTAATGAAGTTTTTTTTAATTTAATCTGATTAAAATTTTTTCCTAGTTTGATTAAAACGCCTTCATACCCATTATCTCTTACAAGAATATTTGATCCTACTCCTATTATTTCATAAGGAATATCTCCTATATTTTTTAAAATAATGCTTAATTCTTTTTCATTATCTACAATACAAAATACTTTAGCTTTTCCTCCAGTTCTAAACCAAACATTTTTTGAAGTATCATAATTGTAATAGAATTTAGTCTTAAAATTATAATCAATTTTATCTATTATTTCTCTCACTTCTTTAAAACTAACTCATGAGCTAAATTAGTTATTGAGCCAGCACCCATAAAAACAATAGTATTTTCATCATTAAAATACTTTTTAAGAACACATTTTAAATTTTTAGAATTTTGTATGTAAAAAGTATTTTTATTTTTAATTTTAATTTTTTTTACAAGATTTTTTGAATTTATATTTGAAATAGATTTTTCTCCTGCTGAATAAATATCAAGAATATACAATACATCTATTTTTTTTAAAATATTTATAAATTCATTTTGTAAAATTTCTGTTCTTGAATATCTATGAGGTTGAAATATAATTACAATTTTTTTATTAGAAATTTGTTTAGCAATATCATAACTTGCTTTTATTTCAGAAGGATGATGAGCGTAATCATCATATATGTATGCTTTTTTTATTTTACCAATAAAGCTAAATCTTCTTTTAACTCCTTGAAAAATTTTTAGAGAATTTTTAATATTTTGTATGGGAATTTCAACAAGTAAAGATGCTATTATTGCTGCTGTTGCATTATATATATTATGATCCCCCAAAAGATTAGTCTTAAAATTATATTGTCCTTGTATGCCTTTAATTACTCCTTTTTTAATAAATAAAGAAAAATTATTTCCTTTCTTATCTTTGTTTATTTTAATAATTTTAACATCTGAATTTTTACTTTTTGAATAACTAATCATTTTTCTTGTTTTAATTTTTTTGTAAATCTTTCTGGAATTAATATCTTCAATACATATTATTGAATAACCATAAAAAGGAAGATTTGTTACAAATTTTTCAAAAGCTAAAAGAAGATTTTGTTTTGATTTATAATAATCTAAATGTTCTATATCAATATTAGTAATTATATTTATTTCGTGAGGTAGTTTTAAGAAAGAACCATCACTTTCATCTGCTTCAACAATCATCCAATTACTTCTGCCATAGCGATTATTTTTTGAATAAGAGTTTATTATCCCTCCATTAACTATAGTGGGATCATATTTTGCATTATCAAAGATTGATCCAACTAAACTAGTAGTAGTAGTCTTGCCGTGAGAACCAGCAATAGCAATTGATTTTTTTAATTTCATTAATTCAGCTAACATATCTGCTCGAGTAATTAGAGGTATATACAATCTTGTACATTCTAATAATTCAGGGTTATTTTTTTTAATGGCAGTAGAAAATACAATAGCAGACATGTTATGAATATTTTTTTTGCGATGAGAATTATAAATTTTTATTCCCCTTTTTTTTAATCTTCTAATATTGGCATTCATACTAATATCACTTCCTTGAACTGTATAACCAAGATCAAACATTAATTCAGCAATACCTGACATGCCAATACCTCCAATACCTACAAAGTGAATTTTAATTTTATTTAATTTGTTCATTATCTTTATGTAATAGTGTTTTTAAAATTAATTCATTAGTATCAGGTAAGACAATTTTGCTGATAGATTCTTTCATATTATGAAAATATTTTTTTTCATTTATTAATTTATTAAAACCTTTTGAATAATCATTCAGATCAAAATTATTTTCATTTATTACTATACATGCTTTTTTATCTAATAAAAACTTAGCATTATAATACTGATGATTATAAATTGAATTTGGCAAAGGAAAAATAATAGAGGGAACTTTATATCTAACTAAGTCGTTAATTGTGCCTGCACCAGCTCTAGTAATGGCTATGTCAGTTTCCAAAAGTATTTTATCTATATCATCAAAATATGATTTAATCTGGTAATCTACTTTTAGATTTTTTAAATTTTTTTCAAGTATTTCATTTTGTTTTTTAGGGCATTGTATTATAAATTTTAATTTATTTAATTCCCTATCATCAATAGTCTTTATCAATAATAAAAAATTATTTATTAAATTTTGAGAACCTTGGCTTCCTCCATAAATAAAAATTATTTTTTTTAAAAAATCATTTTTTTTATTAATATCTATATTTAATTTTTTATTATTAGGTAAGCCTACATGCAATCTTTTATTGCTATATTTTTCAGGTAAATTAATTACTACATCAAAATTAGTAAAAAATGACTTAGTAAATGGTAAAAAAAATAAGTTTACTTTACCTATTACAGAATTTTGTTCATGTAAATATAAGTTGATATTTCTAAAAAGTTTATAAAAAAACAAAGCTAATAATGGTGTAAAAGTTGCATAACTTCCAAATGCAACACAAGTATTAGGTTTTATTTTATTTAGAAAAAATAAAGATTGAACTAAACCTATTGAAAGATTTATTAAAGAATTAAATCTAAAAACAATATTACCAGATAAATGAGAAGACCTAATAATAAATATTTTACCATTAAAATTTTTTGAAAATTTATTTCCTCGTTGGTCTAATACTAAACAACATTCAAAACCTTTATTTATCATAAAATTTCCAAAATTTACTGCAGGTATTACATGCCCCCCTGTTCCACCTGTACAAATTAATATTTTTTTATTCATAAAAATTTTTATTTTTTGTTAAAGCTAGTAAAAAACCAAATAATATAGAACTTGAAATCATTGAAGAGCCTCCATAACTTATAAAAGGCAAGGTCATTCCTTTTGTTGGAATAATAGATAAAGAACTGAATATATTTATTAATGATTGTAATCCAAAACAACATGTTAATCCCACTATTGATATAATAATAAATGGATCTTGCATTTTAAGTAACTTAAGCAAAAAACGAATAATAATTGTTAATATCAATAAAATAATGATTGAACAAAAAATAAAACCAAGTTCTTCACCTGCCACAGCAAAAATAAAATCAGTATTTGCGTCGGGAATTTTTTCTTTTAATATGCCTTGCCCAGGTCCTTTTCCAAACCACCCTCCATTTTTAAAAGCTCTTAAACTATAATCAATTTGCTCAAATCCGCCTGAGTTTGAATTAAAAAAAAGATCAATTCTTTTTTGAACATGATCAAAAAAATAGTATGAAAAAAAGGTTAAAAGTAAGATAGCAAATAAAGAAAAAATAACTAAAAAAATTGAAAGACCTGCAATAAATAATTGACAAAAAAAAGTTAAAAAAAACAAAAAAGTCATTCCAAAATCAGGTTGTAAAATTATTAAGCTAGAAATTAAAAGAAAAGATAAAATTAGAACCAATAGGTAATATTGTCTTCCATTAATACCTTGAATTATTAGCCAGGCACTTAATATAAAATAAAAAGGTTTAATAAATTCTGAAGGTTGCAAACTAAAACCTAAAAATTTAAGCCATCTATTTGATCCTTTTATCTCATTATCAAATAACAAAACTATTACCAAGGCAAAAATAAAGATTACCAAAAAGAATAATGACACTCTTCTAAGTATTTTAGGCTCTAAAGATGATAAGAAAATCATTATAAAAAATGAAGAAATAGCAAAGACTAAATGCTTATTAAAAAAAAGAGATGATTCATTTAAAGAGAAAGATAATATAATTCCTACTATCAAAAGAATAGAAATAAGTATAAAATTAATTTTATCTATTTCTTTCCACCATAATTGTAAATTAAAAAAACTATTCATGATTAATTTTTTTTACTAATCTCTTAAATTCATTACCTCTCTCTTCAAAATTTTTAAATTGATCAAAAGAAGCACAGCCAGGAGAAAATAGCACATTAGTAAATTGTTTCTCTTTTTTAATATCTAAAAAAATTTTTTTAATAGCATTTTGCAGAGTATTACATATTTCAACAGAAATCTCATTTTCTAACTCTTTAGAGATAAAATTAGAAGATTCTCCTATTAAATATATTTTATTAATTCTATTTTTATATTTTAATAACTTTTTAAATTTTTTATCTTTAGGTTTACCTCCCAAAATTAACTTAATATTTTTATAATTTTTAATTGAATTAACTAATGACTCTAAATTTGTCGATTTACTATTATTAATAATACAATACTTTCTATTAATAAATACTAATTCAAGTCTATGAGGCAATCCTTTAAATTTTTTTAAAATACTATTAAATTTAATTAAATTTATTTTTAAAATTTTTGACACTGCATATGCAGCTAAGATATTTTGAATATTAAAATTTCCAAAAAGTGAACTTGAAATCTCTGCTAGTTCAATTTTTTTATTTTTTTCAAAATAATCATCAATTATAGCATTATTTTCATAAAATATTGCACCCTTAAAAGGCTTCGAAGATATTGGTATAGTCTTTTTTTTATATTTTTGATAAATTAAATAAGTATTTTTATCATCAATACATATTATATTGTAACCCTTACTATTAGTAAAAATTAATTTTTCTTTTTGGTAAATATATTCTTTAAAATTTTTATATCTATCTAAATGATCTCTAGAAATATTTAAAAGTACTGAAATGTAGGGATTAAATTTTTTAAATGATTCTAATTGATAAGAACTAAGCTCTATAACGTGATATTTTAAATTCTTATGTTTTTTTGGAAAATCTAATAAAGGAATACCAATATTTCCTCCCATAAAATTAGGTATATCATTTTGATTTAATATATCGCTTATCAATTTTGTGGTTGTTGATTTACCATTTGTTCCAGTTATAGCTATGATTTTTTTCTTATATGCTATACGAGAATATAACTCTAGATCTCTGTATAATTTAACTTTATAATTTTTTAGTATACTAATTTTTTTATTTTTTAAAGATATACCTGGAGTAACAAAAGACTCATTAATTAGTTTAAAATTTAGTTTATTTGGTTCTATTAAATTATTTTTTTTACTTATTTTTTTTATTTTATTTCTAATTTTTATATTATCATCCCAGCAAAAAAAATTTTCATTAATAGAGTTTAGATAATTAATGATTGATTCCCCACTCTTTCTTAAACCATAAATATATTTCATTAATGAATTCTTTTACCTTATTTTTAAAGTTGCTAACCCAATCAAGGCTAAAACAATAGTGATAATCCAAAATCTTATTACTATAGTTGGCTCTGCCCATCCTTTTTTTTCAAAATGATGATGTAATGGTGCCATCCGAAAAATTCTTTTTCCTGTTAGTTTAAAACTTAAAACTTGAATAATTACTGATAAAGTTTCAAGAACAAACAAGCCTCCTATAATAGCTAAAACAATTTCATGCTTCACAATAATAGCAAGAGACCCAAGTGCCCCACCCATTGCAAGAGATCCTGTATCGCCCATAAAAACTTTTGCTGGAGGTGCATTAAACCAAAGAAATCCTAATGCTGCACCAACAATTGCACCACAAAAAACTGCTAACTCTCCGCTATTCTGGATGTATAGTATTTGTAAATATTCTGAAAAAATAATATTTCCTGAAACATAAGAAATAAATGCAAATGACAATGCAACAATCATAACAGGAACTATAGCTAGGCCATCAAGACCATCAGTCAAATTTACAGCATTTGCTGATCCAACAATTACAATTACTCCCACAATATAATAAAATATTCCTAAATTTAATATAAGGTCTTTAAAAAATGGGAAGCTTAACGAACTTTTATAATTTTCAGAAAGCAGTTGTTGTGTAAAATAAATAATAATTAAACTTATAAAAACTTGAGATATTATTCTAGTTGAAGCTTTAATGCCTTTGTGATTTCTATATTTAACCTTTTGATAATCATCTACAAAACCTATTAAGCCAAATATAATTGATGAAAAAAAACAAATCCAAATAAATTTATTAGAAAGATCTGCCCACAAAGAAATAGAAATTGTGATACTACTTAAAATTAAAACTCCCCCCATAGTTGGGGTTCCAGACTTTTTTATTATATGGTTTTCAGGTCCATCTTCTCTTATAGGCTGTCCTATTGGTTGAATTTGGCTTAGCTTTGTAATTATTAGTTCTCCAAAAATTAAAGAAAAAAATAAAGAAGTCAAGATAGCTGCACCGGTTCTAAAAGTAATATAATTAAATAAGTTTAGATAGGAAAATAAAATTGTATATTCAGTTGCTAAATAATTAAACAATTAAGGCCTCCTATTTTCTAAAAGTTTTAAAGCTAAGTTTCTAGTTATTGAAGAATTTGAACCTTTAATTAAAACTATATCGTTGTCATTTAAATTATTTTTTGCAAACTCTATAATTGAATTTATATCATTCATACTTAAAATATTTTTATTACAAATTTTATCTAATGCGATTTTTAATAATTCGCCACAAATAATTACATCACTTAATTTTTTTGTTACAAGATATTCTAAAATTTCAATATGATATTCTAAAGAATTATCTCCTAACTCTTTCATATCACCTAAAATCAATAATTTTTTTTGTTCTTTTCTTGTTTTAATATCTTTAAAATAACTTATACATGTCTTCATTGATTGCGGACTTGCATTATAAGATTCATCAATTAAATTAATTTTTTTCTTATTTAAATTAATTTGATTTATTTTCCCTCTTCCTTCTATTTCAGGTATCTCATTTGTTAAAGAAGTAAAATATCTTAAATTAATTTTGTTATAAATAAAAATTGCAAGACAGCAAATTATATTATTAATTCTGTGTATTTGACTTTTATTAATATAAAAATTTATAATTTCTTCATCATTTTTTACTTTAACATTAATACTTAAATCTTTTTTATTTTTTAAACTTAGAATCTTTAAATCTGAATTTGATGATTTTCCTATACTTATTATATTTTTAATATTAGATTTTTTTGCCTTATTTATAATGAATTTTTCATCTAATTTTTCATTTGGTATAATTAATAATTTAGTAAGAGAATTATATTTAGGGTTAAATATATCAGATTTTTCTATAGCAATATTTCTAGTAGTTATTAATTTTTCAAGATGTGTTTGATAAATATTGCTAATAATAACTTGGGATGGCTTGACAAGAGAAGTTAGCCTTCTAATTTCAAAGAAATCATTTGTACCTATTTCAAATATTGCAAAATCACTTTTTAAATTTAAGTTTATTAATGAAATAATAACACCTAAATAATTATTATAACTTTTAATTGAGGCAGAAATAATAAAATATGGAGTTAAAAAAAACTTAAGATTTTCCTTAATACTAGTCTTACCAATACTTCCTGTAATACCAATAACTTTTCCATTATATAATTTTCTTTTCTTAATTGATATTTCTTTCAAAAACTTTAAAGAATTTTTTACTACTATAATTTTTTTATTACGAGAATTTAAATCTGGTTTTTGATCTGTAATTATATACTTAGCACCTTTTTTAATAGCTACTTGAATGAAATCATTACCATGATTATTTTTTCCAGCCAATGCAACAAAAACATCACCTTTATCAAGATAGCTACTGTGAATTTTAACTTTATCAAAATTGTTAATTAAATATTCTGTTAATTTTTTCATTTATATTTTTTTTTTAAAGCTTTTATTGCCACCTTATAATCATCCAATGGATAAGAAATGTTTTTTACAATCTGAGAGCTTTCATGGCCTTTTCCTGCAATGATTAATGTCTCATTTTTTTTTAAATCATTTATTGCATTTATTATTGCTTTTTTTCGATCAGGAATTTCCAAAGCCCGATTACTACAGTACTTTAAAATTGATTGTCTAATTTTTGAAGAATTTTCAAAACGTGGATTGTCATCAGTTATATATATTCTATTGGCAAAAAGATTTGCTATTTTTCCCATTTTTTTTCGCTTTCCCTTATCTCTATCTCCACCACATCCAAAAACAATATTTGGTTTTTTATCGTTAGTCGTTTTGGTTAATAAAACTTCTTTCAAAGCCTCAGGAGTATGAGCATAATCTATGAAAACTTTAAAATTTTTATTATTTAAAACATTTTGTAGTCTTCCAGGAGGATTAATAATTTTTCTTAAAATAGTAAGTATTTTTGTAGATTTAATATTAATAGATAGAGAACAAGCTACAGCGCATGCTAAATTTTCAAATTCTATAGATGAGTTTAAATTAGTTTTTATCAAATATTTCTTTTTAAAAATTGTAATTGCTACACTATTTTTGTCTTTTATAATACTGACATCACTTTTAGGCATGCCAAATGATATAATTCTAACTTTTTTTTTTAATTTATTTTTGATAACTTCTATACCTTTAATCTTGTCATTTAGAATTGCATAACCATTTTCTTTTAAATGATTAAAAAATAATTTTATTTTTGCTTCTTTGTATTTTTTAAAGTCTTTATGATAATCCAGATGATCTCTAGATATATTTGTTAAAGCTGCGGTATCTATTTTAAAATTTTTAATTCGATTTTGAGATAAGGAGTGGCTTGAAGCTTCAAAAATATAACTATATAAATTTTTTTTAGAAGAATAAGCTGTTTGATATAAAGTTGAAAAATCTGGCGTAGTTAACTGTGAACTATATCTTTTTTTTAAATTTATATAATAGCCTAATGTTCCATAACTTTTTACGGGAATATTAATATAATTTAATATTTGCGAAATATACCAAACAACTGAAGTTTTACCATTTGTTCCAGTTATTGCTATTGTATTTAAAGGTTTATTTGATTTTATTTTTTTTAAAATATTTAATAAACTTAGATTAGTATCAAATACTACGAATTGTGTTATTGATAGATTTTGAATAAATTCGTTAGATATAATTGCAATAGCGCCTTTTTTTACTGCTTCTTTGATGTATTTTTTTTTTAATCTTGTTTTTTTTTCAATAATAAAAACTGAAGATTTTGTAACATAACTTGAATTAGTATAAACTTTATTAAAACTAATATTTTTTAAATTAGAAATTTTTTTACATTTTATATGATTTGGAATTTCAGTTAATAGCATTAATTTGACTATATTTTATTGATGTGGCAGCATTAAGAATATGCTCATTGTCTACTTGTGGAAGTTTCAAAATCTCTATTATTTTAATTATAATATCTTTTACCAATGGGGCATTTACTGTTGCTGAAGTAATACTGTAGTTATTTTCTTTTTTTCTTTTTGGTTTATCGATAAAACTTAATATTAGATACTTTGGATTTGACATTGGAAAAGCACTGACAAATATTGTTCTATTTAAATCTTTATCATAGTCATTTTGACTATTAATTAATTCAGCTGTCCCAGTTTTTCCACCAATGTCATATCCTTCTATTCTTACCTTTGGTCCAGTAATTTTGGTTTCTTGTACAACTGATCTCAATAAATATGAAATATAACTAGATGTTTCTTTGTTAATTATTTTTTTATAATTTTTTATTTTATCATCAATAATTATTTTAGGATCAGTTTTAATACCATTATTTAACATTCCACTGTAAGCAACTGCCAAATGCAGAGGTGTCACAGCAAAACCATGTCCATAACCTATTGTCATAGTTTCCATTTTTCCCCAATGATAGGGTTGTCCAAAAGGTTTGGCTGCTTCGTTTAATTTAATATTAATAGGTTCATAAAAACCAATTTTTTTAAAAAAATTTATTTGATTATCTTTTCCGATTTTTTCTGCAATTTTCGCAGTTCCAATATTAGAAGATCTGACAACAATTTCTTTAACACTTAAACTACAATTACAAGGATCCCAATCCTCAATTTTATTTTTTATTGGTTTTGATACATCAAAAGTCATATTTTGATCTATTATTCCAGAATCAATTCCCATGGCTACAGTTATGGGCTTAAAAGTTGATCCCATTTCATAATTAGACTGGAGAACTCTATTCAATCTTTGATTAGAATTTGATTGATTAACATTATTAGAATCAAAGTCTGGATAATTGACCAAAGATAATATTTCAGAATTTGCAATATCCATTATGATTATTGAACCTGATTCTGCTGAAAATTTATTTATTGTTTTTGATAGTGCTTTAGTTGAAGCGTTTTGTAAATTAATATTAAGAGTTAAATATATATCCTCCCCTTTTTTTAAATTTTCATCATAACTTTTTTCAATTCCAGCTAGTCCATTATTATCAACATCAACATAACCAATAATATGAGAACCAATATTTCTAAAAGGATAAATTCTCTTTTTTTCTATTGAAGTTTGGAGGTTAATTTCGCCAAGCTCTATAATCTTTTGATGTTCTTTAGGTGAAATATTTCTTTTTAAATAAATAAATTTTTTGTTAGAAGTTAATTTTTTATATATTTCTTTATCATTAATGTTAATTATAGATGATATTTTTTTTGAAAGAATTTTTTTATCTTTTTTAATTTTTTGTGCATTAACAAAAAGTGAATGGCTATTAACTGTAGTTGATAACAACTGCCCATTTCTATCATAAATTTTGCCTCTTTCTGGAATGAACGAATAATTTTGGTTTTTATTTAAATTAATTTCTAATATCATTACATCTGCTATTCTAAAAACAGCTAAAAAATAACAACATAAAAAAACAATAATAGAGAAAAATATTCTTTTATGAAATTTTTTTAAAGCATCACTGTCAAAAATTTTAAATTTTTTAGATTGAATAATCACTTATGATTACTTGATTCCTACAGTATATAAGCTATCTGAATTTTTATTTTTGAAATTATAAAAACTTATTCTTTGATTTAAGTAATTTTCTTCAGGAATTTCAAAATAAATTTTTTGCATTTTCAGCAAATATTCATAACTATTATAAAAACTTAATTCTATTTCATTTATATTAATTTGATCTTCTAATTTTTTTATTTTACTTAATAAAATAAAATTTTCTTTTTCAATATTCCTAGTGATATTTGCAAAATACAATAATAAAACGACTGCAAAAATACTAAAAAAAAATAAAAAGATAATTGTACTATAATATCTCATATTAATTAATTGATATTTTTTCTGCTATCCGAAGCTTAGCTGAACGAGATCTTGGATTGATTTTTGTTTCCAAGTCTGATGGCCTAATAGGTTTTTTGGTGATTAGTTTTAAGGTGATTGGACCATCATCAGTAAGCTCCGGATAGTGGCGGGAGGAACGCCATCGTTTACCACTATTGTGGTTGAAAAAATCTTTCACAAGTCTATCTTCTAGACTATGGAAAGAAACTGTTATAATTTTTCCTTGAACTTTAAGGAGATTTAAACTCTTTTCTAATGCTTTTGATAATTCATTTAACTCATCATTTATATATATTCTAAGAGCTTGAAATGTTCTTGTTGCTGGATCGATTTTAGATTTTTTATTATAACTTTGCTTAATAATATTTGATAATTCATTGGTACTTTCTATATCTTTTATTTTTCTCGCATTAATTATTTTTTTAGCTATTTTTCTAGAAAATTTTTCTTCACCAAATTTATAAAATATATTTGATAATTGATCTTCTGAATATTTATTTATAACATCTAACACTGTTTTTTTATTATGACCCATACCCATATTTAATGGACTATTTGTTAAAAACGAAAATCCCCTTTTTGGATCTTCTAGCTGGTTTGTAGATAATCCTAAGTCAAAAATAATTAGATCAAATTGTGATGTATTATTTAAATTCTCTTTTTCAATTAAGTTATCTATTTCTCCAAAACATCCATTAATTAATTTAAAATTATTATATTTTGCAGATAATTTTTTTGCAAAAAAATTAGATAAAGGATCGCGATCTATAGCTATTAACTTTCCGATTTTAAAGTTTTCTAAAATTATCTTTGAATAACCACCGCCTCCAAATGTTGCGTCAATTATATTTAATTTTTTATTAATA
This sequence comes from uncultured Alphaproteobacteria bacterium, assembly GCA_902567855.1. GTDB lineage: Bacteria > Pseudomonadota > Alphaproteobacteria > HIMB59 > MarineAlpha5-Bin3. Next base: position 18,752 of record CACFOQ010000009.1, on the reverse strand, counting down.
GGAATGTAAGACTTAACTTCTTCTATCATTACAGGTATGTGTTTATTTTCCATCTTTGACTTTCAAATTTGAAATTATTGAGCTTAAAGTTTTCTTTTCTTTCAATAATCTTTCTCTTGATTGTTTTTTTCTTACTAATGCAGCTTTTGGCTCCCATATTTGAAAAAAATGTCCTTGCCCTATAAATGTTGCATCTAAAGATATATTTGCATGTTTTTTGAGCGACTCCGGTATCAAAAACCTTCCTTCTTTATCTAAATTAGTTGGAACTACCTCTGAAAATATAGAGGTTGCAAAATCATCCTGATCATCAGAAAAAATATCAAGCTTATTTATTCTTTCTGCTATTTCATTTATTCTTTTACTATTACACCCTTCAATTGAATGAAACTTTATAGATTTATATAAAATAATTTCGTTTTTATTATTATTTGGAAGAGCATTTCTAAAAATAGAAGGTAGAGAAATCCTACCTTTCTTATCTACTTTATTTGTAAATTCAGATAAAAATAAATTCATATAAAACTAACTCCAAAAAACTATATTTGGGTTATCATGGGAAATTATGGGCGTCAATGGGTAAGGATAATAAAGATAATTTGTTCTATATATGTTCTTATTAAATATTAAAGATGAAGTAAAAGATGGTGCATAAGCCGGGTTCTGTAAATTTAATTAAAAATCTGATGATCATTAATCTAGAACAAATGTCACCATTTGCCTCAAGCAGCCTACCCGAGTAACTTTACTGGAATATAGCGTTACTCCTATTTGGCCTTGCTCCTAAAAGGGTTTTCAATGCCAATATTGTTACCAATATCGCGGTAAGCTCTTACCTTACCTTTTCACCCTTGCCTAAATTCATAGGCGGTTTGTTTTCTGTTGCACTTTCCCTAAGCTTTCACTTGCCAGGTGTTACCTGGTTTTATTTTCCAGTGGAGCCCGGACTTTCCTCTTGATAAATCAAGCGATCATCGCACCATCTCAATTGGCATGATAAAATAAAAAGTTTAAATGGTCAATGTTTGATTAAAATGGCTAACTATCATTTTCAAAGTCTCTTTATCTAATTTCCCATTTACTAACTTTTGTCTGAAATGCATTTGGTATGCCCTGATTAATAAAAAAAAATTTTTTTTATTTTCTTCTATTTGAGAGATATCATAACCTATATTTGAAAGCATATATATAACTTTTTGATTTAAAGATTTATTTTTGTTTAAATTTAATTTCTTTTTAATTTTTATATATTCTCTTTCAGTTAATTTATAAGGAAGAAATCCTAAATTATATTTAAATAATTTTTTCCAAGGAAATTTCTCTCCAGGATCATTTTTTCGATATGGTGATATATCAGAATGACCTAAAAAATTTAAATTATCAATATCATATTTTTTCTTCAAAAAATTTAACAATTTAATTAAAGAATCTATTTGTTTTTTTGTGTATTTTTCAAAATTTAAGTAATGGCCAGTATTATCTAGCTCTATTCCAATTGAATCTGAATTAATGTCTCTATCTCCCTTCCAAAAAGATTTACCAGCATGCCAGGCTCTTTTTTTTAAATCTACTAAACTAAAAATTTTTCCTTTTTTGTTAATTAAAAAGTGACTACTAACTTTATTCTTTTTATCTATTAAGTGCTGAATTGCCTTATAATCAGACTTTATTGCTGTATAATGTAGAATTACATATTTAATTTTATGGCCTTTTTTCCTTAAATTAAAATTAACTGATTTATATTTATTTATAAATTTCATTCAAATTAACTACCTTTACATATATATAAAATTTAAATGAAAAAACTAAAGATATTTTTATATATTACCTGCATAAATATTATAATTTTGAGCTGTTCAAGTAATAATAAAGAATTAAATAGCAATTCTATTGAACAAACATCTAAGGAGCTTTATCAAATAGCAATGTTTGATTTAGATCAAACAAATTATGAAGAAGCTACTTTAAAATTTAAAGAAATAATTTATAAATATCCTTTATCTAACGAAGGTGTTCAATCTGAAATCATGTTAGGTTTTATAGATTACCTAAGTTTAAATTATGATGATGCAATTTATAAATTTAATAGAATTATAAAAATTTATCCTTCACATAAAAATATAGATTATGTTTATTATATGAGAGCAGTTTCTTATTTTGAACAAATTTCTGGAGAGAATTTTGATGGTAAAAGCAATGTAGAAGCTAAAAACAATTTTCAAGAATTACTAAACAGGTTTCCAAACTCAGAATATGCAAAGGATAGTAGGCATAAATTAATTTTTATTAATGAGAATATTGCTGCAAAGGATATGGAGGTAGCAATATTTTATCTTAAACAAAAACAATATTTAGCTGCCTTGGGAAGATATAATAAAGTTATTGAGAAATATCCAAAGTCTAAATTTATACCTGAAGCTTTATATCGATTAGTAGAAATTTATACAATTTTAGGAATGGTAGAAGAAGCAGAAATAGCAGCTTCTGTAATAGTTTATAATTATCCAAAATCTAAATGGTATGAAGATTCATATAACTTAATTAATGAAGAATATTATAAAAAAAATAAAACTACTTTAGGAAAAAAAATATTAAATTTGTTTAAGAAAAATGAACCTACAGAATAAAGAAGTCAAAATAACAAAAAGACTAAAAGAACTTGCTCTAACTATCAGAAAACATAATATTCTTTATCATCAAAAAGATAATCCAGAAATAACAGATGGTGAATTTGATAAACTGATAAAAGAAAATAATGAATTAGAAAAAAAATATCCTCATTTAATATTAAAAGAAAGTCCCAATAATTCATTAGGAACTGAAGTATCTAATAAATTTGAAAAGATAGAACATAAGGCAAAAATGTTGTCACTTGCTAATGCTTTCAACAAAAAAGATCTTGAAGATTTTGTAGATAGAATAAAAAAATTTTTAAACAAAAGTTCTAGTTCTAAAATAGATTTTATATGTGAGCCTAAAATAGATGGATTATCTTTAAATCTTTACTATAAAAAAGGAAAATTAACTTCTGCTACTACAAGAGGAGATGGAACTATAGGAGAAAATGTAATAAATAATATTTATAATGTTACAGATATTCCTAAAGAGCTAATAAGCTCAAATGTTCCAAAAGAAATAGAAATAAGAGGGGAAATTTATTTAGAAAAAAAAGATTTTTTTGTTTTAAATTCTAAACTTTTAGATAACGAAAAATTTTCTAATCCCAGAAATGCTGCAGCAGGCAGTCTGAGGCAATTAGATCCAAATATTACTAAAAATCGACCACTTAAATTTATTGCTCATGGATTAGGATATTCAAATAAAAAATATTCGTCTATAGAAAATTTTTATAATGATCTAAAATTATGGAAAATGCCATTTAATGAAATTATAGAAAAAGTTGATACAATTAATGCAATGTATATTTTTTATAAAAAAATTGAAAATATAAGAAGCAAAATTAACTATGATATTGATGGTATAGTTTATAAAGTTAATGATTATAATATTCAAAATAGATTAGGTTTTGTAGGTAAAAATCCCAGGTGGGCAGTAGCCCTTAAATTTTCAGCTGAAAAAACTTCTACTAAAATTTTAGAAATAGATTTGCAAGTAGGTAGGACGGGCGCAATAACACCTGTGGCTAGATTAGAGACAGTAAATATAGGCGGTGTATTAGTTTCAAATGCCTCACTTCATAACTTTGATGAAATAGAAAAAAAAGATATTAGAATTAATGATTTAGTTGAAATACAAAGAGCAGGAGATGTAATACCTCAAATTGTAAAAGTCATTAAAAAATCAAAGAATAGAGGCAATAAAATACTTTTGCCTACTAACTGTCCAACATGTAAAAGCCCTACAATAAAAGAAGAGGATGAAGCAATTTTAAGATGTACAAATCCTAATGATTGTAAAGATCAAATTATTGGTCAGTTAATTCATTTTTCTAGTAAAAAAAGCCTTAATATTGATGGATTTGGAGAAAAACAAATTAAACAATTTTATGAATTAAAATTTATTAGAAAAATAGAAGATATTTTTTCATTACAAAAATATAAAAAACAAATTATTACTCTTAATGGATGGGGAGATTTATCTTTTAATAACTTAATAATAGCAATTAATAATAGTAAAAATATTGAACTTGATAAATTCATTTTTTCTTTAGGCATACGATATATCGGTGAAACAATTTCAAAAATACTGGCTAAAGAGTTTTTAGACATTAATGAATTTCTAAAAAATATGAGTAACAAAGATAGATTACTATTGATAGATGGGCTTGGTCCAAAGGCCATAAATTCACTGTTAAACTTTTTTAAAAGGAAAACTAATTTAATTACACTAAATAAATTAATAAAAATTATTAATGTAAATAATTTTAAAAAAATTAATAAATTAAGTTTTTTTACTAATAAAAATATTATTTTTACAGGGACATTAAAAAAAATGTCACGAGAAGAATGTAAATATTTGGCTCAACAACTTGGAGCTAAAATTACAAGTTCCATATCCAAAAATACTGATTTTTTAATAGTAGGAGAAAAACCAGGCAGCAAATTAAAAAAAGCTAAAGAATTAAAAATTAATATTCTTACCGAAGAAGAGTGGATAAAAAAAACTAATCAATGATTTTAAGATATTTTAAAAAAACTTTTTTTTGAGAAGAATTTGCAAATTTTATCTCTGCTTTTTCGCCTTCAAAACTAAGGATGTACCCATATCCATATTTTTGATGAAATACTCTTGAACCTTTCTTAATCGATTTTGAATAATTTTCTGCTATTTCAAAATCTTGATTAAATTCCCAGTTATCATCATCTTGATTTATTTTAGATAATAATCTTTTTCTACCTGGTGTAATATAATTTTCTTGAAATTGATTACTTTGATTCATTTCGTCAATTAAATCATTATTTACAAAATAACTAGAGTCAACTATTTCAATTAAATTTTTATCAAGTTCATCTATAAAACGAGATGGTAAATTAAAATCATGAGAAGCGTAAGAATATCTATTTTGATTTACATAAGTTATATAAATCTTTTTTCTTGCTCTAGTTAAGGCAACATAAGCTAGTCTTCTTTCTTCTTCAAGTCCAATTTTGCCAAGTTCATCAATAGATTTTTTACTTGGAAAAACTCCTTCTTCCCAACCAGCTAAAAATATATAATCAAATTCTAAACCTTTAGAAGCATGTATAGTCATGAGTGAAATTGTTGAGTCTGAAGTATTTGTATTATTCTCCATAACTAAACTGACATGTTCTAAAAACCCTTCTAAATTTTCAAAATCTTTTAAACTTTCTACAAATTCTTTAATATTGTCTAGACGATTTAAGTTTTCTGGATTTTTAGATTTTTTTTCTTCTGTTTCTAAGAAATCAATATATTTTGAATCCTCTAAAATTAATTGAACAAGATCTATATGATTTAATTTATTTTTTAAATTTGACCATTGATTAATATTATTAATAAAATTTCTTATTTCATTATTTATTTTACTATTTGAATCTTGAATAATAATACTTGAAGCTTCAAACATTGAAATCTTTTCTAATCTAGCAATAGAGTAAATTTTTTGAATAGTAGTCTTTCCAATTCCTCTTTTGGGAACATTAATAATTCTCTCAAAGGCTAGATCATCATTTGAATTATTTACTAACCTTAGATATGCTATAACATCTTTAATTTCTTTTCTTTCATAAAATCTTAAGCCTCCAATTATTCTATATGGTAAGCCTAAACTTATAAAACGATCTTCAAATGATCTAGTATGAGCAGAAACTCTAAATAAAATTGCAATTTCTTTAAGAGATTTTTTTTCAAGTAATAGCTTTTCTATTACATCGCTAACAAATATAGATTCCTCTTTAGTTTGCCAAAATCCTCTAATAGAAATTTTTTCCCCAACATCATTATCACTCCAAAGATTTTTTCCATATCTTCCATCATTTTTTTTAATCAGTGAAGAAGCACATTTTAAAATATTTTTTGTTGAACGATAATTTTGTTCTAAACGTATTATTACAGGTTTAGCAAAATTTTTTTCAAAATTTAATAAATTATTTATTTCAGCTCCTCTCCAAGAGTAGATTGACTGATCATCATCTCCAACACAGCATATATTTTTATTTCCATTGTATAGTATCTCAAGCCACTTTTGTTGAACTAGATTTATATCTTGATATTCATCAACCAAAATATATTTAAATAATTTCTGGTATCTAAAACATATATCTTTATCGATAGTAAATATCTTAATACAGTGAAGTATTAAATCTCCAAAATCAACACAGTTTAACCTGATAAGTTCTTGCTGATAAATTTTGTAAATTTTTTTGATCTCTGGAATTTTCTTATATAAATTTAAAGGAATTGAGTCATAAAAAATACCTTTATTTTTTAAACCATTTATTTTGTTCAAAAATAATTTTGGAGATTGTATATTGATATCTATTTTCTCTCTTTCACAAATCTGTTTGATTAGTTTCAATTGATCATCCGAATCGATAATAACAAAATTAGATTTTAAATTAACTATTTCAGAATGCTGTCTTAAAATTTTTGCTGAAAGTGAATGGAAAGTACCTAACCACATACTATCAATAGGATAATTTAATAAATTTGTAACGCGAGATTTCATCTCTAAAGCTGCCTTATTTGTAAAGGTAACAGCTAATATTTGATTAGGAAATGCCAGTTTTTCAACAAGTAAATGCAAAATTTTAAATGTAAGTACGCGTGTTTTGCCACTTCCGGCGCCTGCTAAGACTAGTAAAGCCCCATCTGAGTTTTTTACAGCATCTCTTTGTTGTATATTTAAAAAATCAAGATAATTATTTAAATTTTCTGACATATTTATGTTATATTTATTGATATATATTTATATAGTCTAACGATAATTTAATACTTATTATGAAATTTTATAAGAACCTCATCTTTATTATCTTTATTTCAATTTTTGCCTCTAATATTATAGCTTCTGAATCTGATAATGTTAGTACTGATTCCGCTGATTTTAATACTGGTAATTATGAAGATGAAATTTTTGATCCATTAGAACCAGTCAATAGAGCTATTTTTAGTTTTAACAATTTTGCTGATAAGATTATTTTAGAACCTGCAGCAAAAGGTTATAAAAAGCTCCCTGCCCCAGTACAATCTGGAATAGGTAATTTTTTAAATAATTTAAAATTGCCTCTTGTTGTTGTCAATCAACTTTTGCAAGGACAAGGTAAAAATGCTGCGGAGTCTTCAGGTAGATTTATTGTTAATACTACAGCAGGGTTATTTGGTTTAATTGATGTTGCTGAAAAAATAGGTTTAGAACAAACGCAAGAAGATTTTGGACAAACTTTAGCGACTTGGGGAGTTGGAGATGGTTTTTATATTGTTCTTCCAATATTTGGACCTTCAAATGTTAGAGATACAGCAGGAATGATTTTAACTTACACTACAGATCCGATAAATGCTTATGCAGTAAGAGAGGGCGAGGCATGGCTACTTCCCCTTAGAACAGCTACCAATGCAATAGATCAAAGATCAAAAATAATTGATGAAGTAAATGCTTTGAGAAATAATTCTATTGATTATTATGCTGCTGTTCGCAGTTCTTATTACCAAAATCGAAAAGCAGCTGTTTTAAATTTAGATGATAAATCAGAAACTCCTCTTCCTTTAATCAGTATTGAATTTGAATAATTTTTTTTATGAGAATATTATATTTTGTAATTTTTTTGTCCTTAATCTTACCAAGTCAGTCTATGGCTCAAGAAGCGTCAAAATGGCTAAAAAAAGAAATAGATATTATTTTAGATGCTTACAAAAATGAAAGTATGTCAAATGAAACAAGATTTCTAATGATAGAAGATACTATAAATTATAATTTTGCTGGTACAGGTATTGCTAAATTTGTTGCAGGAGACTCATGGAAAAATGCAAATAAGAATACAAAAAAAGAATATATTAAATTTTTTAAAAGACATTTAGCTCTAAACATAGCTTCAATGATGCAAGGTTATTCTGATCAAAAATATTCCCTTATAAATTCTCTATATGACTCAAAAAATCAAGTTACATTAATAGATATGGAAATATATAATGATACAGGTAGTCTTATTGTTACTTGGAGAGTAAAAAAATCTAAAGAGAGATATTATGTAATTGACCTTTTAGTAGCTGACATATCTATAGTTGTCACAAAAAGATCAGAGTTTAATTCAATGTTGAAAAATGTAAATTATAGCTTGAAGGAATTAAATGTTATTCTAAAAAATCAAAACGAAAGTAGCTATCAAAAATTAATAAATTAATTTTTTTATTTTAGTATAATTCACCTGATGAATATCTTCTGGACATTACAAAAAGAGGTATTGGTTTTATTTTTGAAGCTTTATCTGCACTTTTAAATTCTGTTAATCTTTTTATAACAATATTTTTCATTTCTTTTTTACTTTCAATTAAATATTTTCTAGGGTCAAATTGATTAGGATTTTCAACAAAATACTTTCTAATGGCCGCAGTTGCTGCAAGTCTTAAATCGGTATCAATGTTTACTTTTCGAACTCCATGTTTGATTCCCTCTTGAATTTCCTTAATAGGAACTCCATATGTTTCAATAATTTCACCTCCATTTTGATTAATAATATCTAATAATTCTTTAGGAACCGAAGAGGATCCATGCATGACAAGATGTGTATTAGGTATTTTTGTATGGATATCTTTTATTCTTTTTATAGCTAATACTTCTCCAGTAGGTGGTTTAGTAAATTTATATGCTCCATGACTTGTCCCAATAGCAATAGCCAAACAATCAACATTTGTATGATCAACAAATTCTGCTGCTTCTTCTGGATCTGTTAAAAGTTGTGAGTGGGTCAAAACTTCCTCTGCCCCAACTCCATCTTCTTTTTCTCCAGTACCTGTTTCAAGTGAACCTAAACACCCTAATTCACCTTCAACTGAGACTCCTTTTGGGTGCGCAATTTTTACCGTCTCTTTTGTCACTTTTACATTATATTCAAAATTTGATGGAGTTTTTTGATCTGCTAATAAAGAGCCATCCATCATTACTGAAGTAAATCCTAATTCTATACATTCCCTACATTCACCTGGTGTGCCACCATGATCTTGATGCATTACAATAGGTATTGTTGGAAACTCCTCAACTGCAGCTTGCATCATATTTTTTATAAATATTGCTCCAGAGTATTTTCTTGCTCCAGCTGAAGCTTGAATAATAACAGGGCTATTCATTTGTTGAGCACCTTCCATAATTGCCCTAATTTGTTCTAAATTATTTACATTAAATGCAGGAACACCATAATCATTTTCTGCTGCATGATCTAATAATTGGCGCATACTAATTAAGGGCATATTTTTATTAATCGATATCCTATTTTTAATGATTCTGAATTTTAAATTAATATATAATATAGATTATTATTTATGGACATACAATTTCCAAAAAAATTTTTGTGGGGAGTGGCTACTTCTAGTTATCAGATTGAAGGTGCTCATACAAAGAATGATAAAGGAAAGAGCATTTGGGATACTTTTGCACACACATCAGGAAAAATTAAAAATAATGATAATGGTGATATTGCAATAGATCATTTCCACAAATTCAAAGAAGACATAAATTTAATGGCAGAAATTAATATGTCTGCTTATAGATTTTCAATTTCCTGGACAAGAATTCTTCCTAAAGGTAAAGGTCAGATTATTCAAAAAGGTATAGATTTTTATTCTAAATTAATTGATGAATTATTAAGCAAAAATATAAAACCTTTAGTTACTCTTTATCATTGGGACTTGCCTCAATCTCTACAAGATGAAGGTGGCTGGTCTAATAGAGATACATCAAAAATATTTGCTGATTATGCATATATTGTTATTAAAGAGTTAGGCGATAGAATAAATTTTGTATCTACATTTAATGAGCCTGCTGTTTTTACCATTCATGGTCTAGCTGATGGATATATGGCTCCAGGAATATCTGATTTTGATCATTTTATTTCTTCAGTGCATAATGTGAATTTAGCTCACGGATTAAGCATGCAATCAATGAGATCAATTAGATCTGATTTAGAATTAGGATGTGTTTTAAATCTTGGACCTTGTATTCCTTGTACAAATAATAAAGACGATATTGATGCGTCTAGAATTTACGATATGTATTGGAACAGAATTTTTTTAGACCCTATGTATAAAGGAAAATATCCAAAAGATTTTTTAGAACAAATTGATAAGTATTTTAGAAATGGTGATATGCAAATAATCAATCAAAAAAGTGACTATATTGGATTAAATCATTATCAACATACGAGGGTCAAGGCAGATCCTACTCATTTATTAAAAGCTAGAGGTGCATATGGAAATGAAAAACCTTTTAACTTAGAAAATGTTGAATTAACATCTATGAATTGGGAAATTGCTCCAGAGTCATATTACAAACAAATAATGGAATTAAAAAATGAATACAATGATCCAATTATTTACCTCACAGAAAATGGATGTTCTTATCCTGATAAAATTGAAAATGGAAAGGTTGATGACTTTAAAAGGATAGAATTTTATAAAAAATATTTAGCAGCTGTACAAAAAGCAATAAATAATGGTGCTAATGTTAGAGGATATACTGCTTGGACACTCTTTGATAATTTTGAATGGGCTCTTGGATTTGAAAAAAGATTTGGTTTAATTCATGTTGATTTTAAAACACTAAAAAGAACACCTAAAGAATCTTATTATTTCTATTCTGAAGTAATTAAAAATAATGGATTTAATATTTAATCTTTAATATTGAAAGTTTAGTTATACCACTATAATAGCATTTTGAGGGCCCTTAGCTCAGTTGGTTAGAGCGCTCCGCTCATAACGGAGTGGTCCGAGGTTCAAGTCCTCGAGGGCCCACCATTATATCTTAATTTTTAATAAATCCTTTCCAATAATTGGATTTTTACCAAAATCTTTTTTAACAATTTTTTTTAATTTTTTTTCATTAAATTTAGTTGGAACTAAATGAGTGAGTACTAGTTTTTTGCATCTAGTTATATTTGCAATTTTTCCAACAATACTTGAAGGTGTGTGATAGTCTTTGACATTATGAAGAGTTTTTGAAGTTCTCATTTTATTTGTTTCTTTTATTTCATCTTCAATAAAGACTTCATGTAATAATACATCTGATAATTGACCAAATTTCATTATATTTTCACATGGCCTTGTGTCACCACTTATAGTTAATTTCTTATTATCTTTTAAAAAACAAAATCCATAGGCAAAAGGTACTGGTTTATGATCAACCTCAAAGTATTTTATTTTTAAATCTTTAATATTAATTATTCCTGAAGCTGAGAATTCTTTAACAATTATATTAAAAGCCTTAGTAGAAGATCTATTTTCATAATTTATTCTCTGTATTCTTTCTTCTTGCCAAGCATTCATGATTTTAGAAACAAATTTTTTTGTTCCTTTAGGTCCATATACTTTCCAAGGTTTTGTTCGGTAAGAATGCCAAGAAGAAATAATTAATTGATACAAATCAACTACATGATCAGAATGAAGATGGGTTAAAAATAATGCATCAATTTCAGCTGAAGATATATTGATTTGATCTAGACGCTGTGTAATTCCAGATCCACAATCGACTATAATATTAGTCATTTTAGTAGAAATTAAATTTGCTGGCCCAAATCTCTTGTAATCAACTTTTGGACAACCAGTCCCGAGAAGTGTTAATTCCATCATTCATCTAAAAATGTTTTTAATTTTCTAGCTCTAGTAGGGTGTTTTAATTTACGAAGAGCTTTTGCTTCTATTTGTCTAATACGCTCTCTAGTGACACTAAATTGCTGTCCTACCTCTTCTAAAGTATGATCGCTGTTCATCCCTATCCCAAAACGCATTCTAAGAACTCTCTCTTCTCTAGGAGTTAAAGAAGATAAAATTCTTGTAGTAGTATCTCTCAAAGAGCTCTTTACTGCTGCTTCTATAGGTATAAGGGCATTTTTATCTTCTATAAAATCACCTAAAGAGCTATCTTCTTCGTCTCCTACCGGTGTTTCTAAACTAATTGGTTCTTTTGCTATTTTAAGTACTTTTTTTACTTTATCTAAAGGCATATGAAGTCTTTCGGCTAGTTCATTAGGAGTTGGCTCTCTTCCTATTTCAGACATTATTTGTCTAGTTGTTCTAACAATTTTATTAATTGTTTCGATCATATGAACTGGTATACGAATAGTCCTAGCTTGGTCAGCTATGGATCTGGTTATAGCTTGTCTAATCCACCAAGTGGCGTAAGTAGAAAATTTATAACCTCTTCTGTATTCAAATTTATCAACAGCCTTCATTAGTCCTATATTACCTTCTTGAATTAAATCCAAAAATTGAAGGCCTCTATTTGTATATTTTTTTGCAATTGAAATTACTAAACGAAGATTTGATTCAATCATTTCTTTTTTTGCACGATTTGCTGATCTCTCCCCTTGTTGTACAGTACTTACTATTCTTCTATATTCAAATAATGGAAGTTCACATGCAATTTGAATTTCTTTTATCTCATCTATTAAATTATTAATTTCAATATGATTTTTATTTATAAATTTTTCCCATTTTTTATCTTTTAAATTTAAAAGTGATTGAATCCAATTTTTTTCGAAATTAAATTTAAGATATTGTTCAATAAATAAATCTCTTGAGATTCCTGAATTTATAGCTAACCTCAACATTCTTCCTTCTCTTACTAATAATTTTTTATTTAACTCATATAAAGACTCCATTAAAGCTTCTATAGTAGATGCATTAAAATGAACTTCCTTCATCGAAGAAATCATTTCTTTTTGAATTTTTTTATATTTTTTTTCTAAAGACTTATATTGATTTTCATTTTTTTTATCAGCACCAACTAACTCTTGGCTATATTTTTGTAGCTTTTTAAAAAGTTTAGTAATTTCATCAAAATCTTTTAAAACTTTTGGTTTTAATTTTTCTTCCATTGCTGCAAGAGAAACATTTAAACCTTCTTCATCATCTTCATTAATAGATTCTCTATTATCATCATTTTCACTTTGATCTTTTGTTGTTTTTTCTTCTTTTTTATTTTCTTTAGAAGTAGTCCCAGAACCTTCTATAAGGCTTAAAGTATCATCTATTTTTGAATCACCAATATCAGACATGTCATAAGTTTGCTCAAGATCAACAATATCCCTTAAAAGCATTGTTCCCTCTTTAATAGATTCCTTCCAATTAATTATTGATCGCATTGTCATTGGACTTTCACAAATTGCACCAATCATTTTTTCTCTTCCAGCTTCAATTCTTTTTGCAATTGCTATTTCACCTTCTCTACTTAAAAGTTCAACTGCTCCCATATCTCGTAAATATAATCTTACAGGATCATCAGTTTTTCCTGATTGTTTTTTATTTTCTTCACCAGAACCTTCTGCACTTTGTTTAGATTCTTTTTCAATTTTTGCTAATTCAGCTGCCTCTTCTTCACTAACTATTGTTAAATTATTTTGCTTTAAAACATTGGTAACTTTCAAAACATTTTCAGGTATTCTAAACTTTTTTGGAATTTTCTTTTCAATAATTTTATTTGTATAAATTCCATCAATTTTATATTTTTCAATTAATTTAGTTACAATTCCTTTTATATAATCATCAAAATTGACTACTTTTTTCTCTCTTTTTTTTCTAATTGGTTTGACTGAACTTTTAACAATTCTCTTTTCTTTAAAAGCAGTTTTTTTCAATTTAATATTTTTAGAAGATTTAGTATTTTTTTGTTTTTTTATACTTTTTTTAACTTTCTTTTGAGAGCTCAAAACCTTTTTTTTCTTAATTATTTTAGATTTTTTCTTCTTAGGTAAAGCCTTCTTTTTTTTGGATGAAACTTTTCTATTTAAGGATTTTTTCTTTATTTGTTTTTTTTTATTTTTGGCTTTTACAGGCATATAAATTAATCTTCATTCGTAATTTCAATATTAATTTTTTGCAAATCCTCCCAATTAAGTTGGTTAGATTCTTTTATAAACGTATCTAGGCTTTTATTTATTTTTTGCAAATTTAAAAGCCTTGTATTAAGATTTTTTAGAGAATTTAAAGCCTCATCTCTTGATAACTTGGGGTCATAATTAGGAGAAGAATAAGGAAAAAGCTTATAAATTTTGCTAGATAGACTTTGATTCACAATTTGGATGTAAGCCTGATTATCTAAGATTTTTAATATTTCATTGTTTTCTAATTTATTAAATCTTTCATTCTTTAGTTCATTAAGCAGTAATTTTTCATCTTTATTAAATATATCGCTTTTCAAAAACTCAATTAAAATTTCATTTCTTACAGATGGGTGATTAAGTATTGTAGCTATAAAAGATAAATTTTGAATTTTGTTTAATTTGTTTTGAGGTTTAATATTAGATAATTTGTGTTGAGGTATATTTTTACCCTTTGCGCGAATATTATTAAAAAAAAGTGATTTGAATTCATTTTTGTAAAAATATTGAGATTTTTTATCTTTAATTGTATCTACTAAATCATCTAGATATTTATCATATGATATTTTCTCATCAACTTTATTAAGTGAAACTGATTTAATGGATTGATTAAAAATAAAATGAGAAAGAGTTTCTGGATTTTTCAATATTGATAAAAAATTTTTTAATGAGTAATCATTTATGTATGTATCAGGATCAATATCAGATGGTAATGAAATAAATTGTAAATATTTATTAGCTGATATCAAAGACAATGCCATAATCGCAACTTTATATGAAGCTCGTACTCCTGAATTATCTCCATCAAACATAATTGTAGGTTTGCTAGAATATTTCCAAGCAAGATGAATTTGTTCTTCTGTTAACGCTGTGCCTAAAGGAGCTACAACACTATATATTCCATTCTGATTTAAGGAAATGATATCCATATAACCTTCACAGATTAATAAATTATTTTTTTTACGAGCAAATTCTTTAGCTATATTTAAATTATATAATAAATATCTTTTTTGAAAAAAATTACTCTCTGGTGAATTTATATATTTAGGATTAGATCCATCTAATGAGCGACCTCCGAAACCTACTACCTTTCCTTGTATATTACAGATAGGAAAAATTAATCTTTTATAAAAAAAATCTCTTATTTTTTGGTTATTATCTAATTTTGCAACATTGCTTTCTAATATTTCCTCATCTGTAAATGATTTACTTTTAAGATATTTATATAAATTTATATCTTTATTATAAGAATAACCAAGTTTAAATTTTTTTATCGTTTCTTTTTTAAGCTTTCTTTCTATTAAATATTTGTTACAAATATTAGCTGAAGAATGATTAAGATTTTCTTGAAACCATAAACATGATAATTTTAAAATTTCTTCTATTTTGTTTTTATTTTTGTATGTTTGATCCCTTTCAAAATTAATTTTTATTCCTGCTCTCTGAGATAATTCTTTAACTGCGTCAATAAAGTTGTAATTATATAAATCAGTATAAATTGTAAAAATATCCCCTTTAGCTCCACAACCAAAACAATAAAATGAGCCGTGATCATCATTTATTTTACAAGAAGGTGTTTTTTCTTCATGAAATGGACAGCAACACCAATAATCTTTTCCTTTTTGTATAAGTTTTGTTTTTTTTTCTAACTCACTTCTAATTGAAATTTTAGATTTAATATTATCTAGATCAATTTTTGAAAAAGACATTATAATGAAATTATACTTTAAATTTAGACTTGGCTATTTTCCCTGCCAAAGCCATGTCTATACTTCCTGAATATTTTGTTTTTAAATCTCCCATTAATTTACCCATATCCTTTATAGATTCATAATTGTTTTCATTAATTATTTTATCAATTAATATTTCAGTTTCTTTTTGATCTTTTTGCTTAGGAAGAAATTCAGATATTATATTTATTTCAGATTGTTCTATTTCAATTAAATCATCTCTTGAAGCTTGCTTAAAAGAATCAATTGAATCTTTGCGTTGTTTAATTAAGCTTTGAAGCAATGACATTATTTCAGATTCGCTTATTCCTTCCTCTTTATTTTTAGTCCTTGATTCAATATCTTTATCTTTAATTGCACTTTTAATTAGTCTTAATGTATTAATTTCATTATTATTTTTGTTTTTAATTGCATTCTTATAATTTTCTTCAATTTTTAATCTTAAACTCATAATTGTACCTTAATAAATAGAATCGTTTTAATATATGCAAATTATTATTATAACTCTTATTACGAATTACAACTAATCCTTGACTAAATAAATCAAAATGCCTAGTAAAACGAGCGTTTGACGTTTCGTAAGTATGAAGGAGGATCTTAATAACCAATTTATTATAAAAAAGCCTACAGCTGCCCTGATTTTAGAAAATGGTCAAGTTTTCTGGGGTAAAGGTTTTGGGGCCGCAACATATAATATTGGAGAACTTTGTTTTAATACTTCTCAAACTGGTTATCAAGAGACCCTTACTGATCCCTCATATTCTAAACAAATTATTACCTTTACTTTTCCACATATAGGTATTGTTGGAACAAACAATCTTGATTTAGAGTCCAACAAAATTCATGCTTGTGGATGTATATTAAATCAACAAATTGATCACTATTCCAATTGGAGAAGTCAAAATAACTTAGATTTGTTTTTAAAAAATAATAATACTCCCTGCATTACCAATATAGATACAAGATATTTGACTAGGATTTTAGCAAAAGAAGGGGCAATTAAAGCAGCTATTATTAACTTTGGAAATAAAGAAAAAAACTTAGATGCTTTAAAAGAAAAAATAACTGAATGGAAAGGATTAGAAAATCTTGACCTTGCTACCTTAGTTTCTACTGATAATAAATATGAAACCAATGAAAGTATATGGGATCAACTTAATAATAAATATGATCAGAATAATGCTGGGAAATTTAATATTACTTGCTTAGACTTTGGTATTAAAAAAAATATTTTACGAAATCTAAATAACAATTTTTTTTTACCAAAAATTCTTCCAGCTAATTCAACGATTGAGGAAATTTTAAATACTGATCCTAAAGGTGTTTTTTTATCAAATGGTCCAGGCGATCCTTTTGCTACTGGAAAAATTGTGATTCCAACAATTAAAAAAATAATAGATATGAAGATTCCTATTTTTGGAATTTGTTTAGGTCACCAGATCCTAAGTTTAACTTTAGGTGCCAAAACTAAAAAAATGTTTCAGGGACATAGAGGTGCAAATCACCCTGTAAAAAATTTAAAAACATCTCAAGTAGAAATTACGTCTCAAAATCATGGATTTGAGGTTGATAAAAATACTCTTCCATCAAACGTTATTGAGACACATGTTTCTCTTTTTGATGGGACTAATGAAGGTATAGAACATAAAGAGCTTCCTATTTTTAGTGTTCAATATCATCCAGAAGCAAGTCCTGGCCCACATGATAGTCATTATTTATTTAAGAAATTTTATAAAGAAGTAGAAAAATATGCCGAAAAGAAATGATATTAAAAAGATATTAATTATAGGCGCAGGACCTATTGTTATAGGTCAAGCTTGTGAGTTTGATTATTCAGGAGCTCAAGCTTGTAAATCCTTAAGAGAAGAAGGATATGAAATAGTATTAATAAATTCAAATCCTGCTACTATTATGACTGATCCTGAATTAGCACATAGAACATACATTGAACCAATAACTAAAGAGTTTGTAGAAAAAATAATAAAAATTGAAAAACCTGATGCATTGCTACCTACTATGGGAGGTCAAACTGCACTAAATGTCTCTATGGAATTATTTAATGATAATGTTCTTGAAAAATATAAAGTAAAAATGATTGGGGCTAATCCAAAAGCCATAGAATTGGCTGAAGATAGACAGAAGTTTAAAGATACTATGAAAGAAATAGGTCTATCATGTCCTAAAAGTACAATAGTAAATAATATTGAAAATGCTGAAAAAGTTAAAGTAGATTTAGAACTACCTTTAGTCATCAGACCTAGTTTTACTTTAGGGGGCACAGGTGGAGGAGTAGCATATACAAATAGTGAATTTACAGAATTGTGCAATAGAGGTCTAAATGCGAGTCCAACAAGCCAAATTTTAATAGAAAAATCAGTGGCTGGATGGAAAGAATTTGAAATGGAAGTTGTAAGAGACTCAAAAGATAACTGTATTATAGTTTGTTCAATTGAAAACGTTGACCCAATGGGTGTTCATACTGGAGATAGTATTACTGTAGCACCATCCCTAACCTTAACTGATAAAGAATATCAGCTTTTAAGAGATGCTAGTATTAAGGTTTTAAAAAAAATAGGAGTCGATACTGGAGGTTCAAATGTCCAGTTTGCTATAAATCCTATTAATGGAGAAATAAATGTAATTGAAATGAATCCAAGAGTAAGTAGATCTTCTGCCTTAGCATCAAAGGCTACAGGCTTTCCTATTGCCAAAATAGCTGCTAAGTTAGCAATAGGTTACACTTTAGATGAATTAAAGAATGACATTACTACTACAACTCCAGCAAGTTTTGAGCCAAGTATAGATTATATTGTTAGTAAAATTCCTCGTTTCACTTTTGAAAAATTTACAGGAACGGACTCCAATTTAACTACTTCTATGAAATCAGTTGGAGAAACAATGAGTATTGGACGGTCATTTACTGAATCAATACAAAAAGGATTTGCATCTTTAGAATATGATTTGGATGGATTAGACTCACCTAAAAACACTAATTATAATGAAGAAAACATAATTAATG
>CACFOQ010000008.1 GCA_902567855.1 uncultured Alphaproteobacteria bacterium | reverse complement strand
TTGTCTAAAAATTACAACAAATGTTTAAATGAATTAATTTTATATTTAAATAATAATTTCAGCTTTTGTAAATCTAATTCAATTTATTTATCTTATTGGATAAATCAAAAAAACATAAGAGATTTTCAAAATTATAAAAAGTTAGGATTTAAAAGATTAAATATTAGTCATTTCAATGTAAGCTATATTGATATAAAGGGTTTGAAATCATTATTTAAGAAATTTCAAAATAGAAATATTTTTCAAATGGGAGATACTGATGTTTTCATTAATTTTGATTAGAATTAGTGATATTGTCTTAACAATAATATTGATTATTATTTTTTCACCAATTTTTATTATTTTATTTTTTTTAATTTATTTTTTTTCTGGATTGCCTATTTTTTATATTTCAAAAAGAATTGGGTATATGGGTAAAGAATTTACTATTTTAAAATTTAGATCTATTAAAAATCATATAAAAGAAGAACCCACATTTATTGGTAATATTATTAGAAGAACAAGTTTAGATGAATTACCTCAATTTTTTAATATTCTTTTAGGCCATATGTCTTTAGTAGGCCCTAGGCCACTACCTCTTGAGCTTGAAAGGGAAATAAATGCAAAAGATGTTATGGTAAGAAGGTCTATCAAACCTGGATTAACAGGGTTGGCACAAATTAATTATACTGGGAAAAAAAGAACTTGGGATGATAAAATCATTTTAGATATAGAAATGATAAATAATTTTAATTATATTTTGTATTTAAAAATAATTTTTTTAACCTTACCTGTTCTAATTAAAAGATTTAATCATAATAAGAAAGGCTTAACTTTATAACTAATGTTAGATAAAATTTTAAAAATTGATTCACACAATATTAAATTATTTCTATTCACAGGTCCTATTAAGTTTTTATCAAGTTTAGGATTTATAGTTTTTAATATCTACATGATAAATTTTATAGAAAAAGAAGCTCTTGGAAATTTTCTAATATGTCTTTCATTAGTTATTCTTCTTTCAATATTCTCTAAAGCTGGTCTATCATATGTAGTATTGAGAATTATGAGTGTATTATATTTCAATCAAAATAAGAAAAAATTTTTTGTACATATTAAACAAATACTATTTTTGTCTAGTCTAATAAGTTTTTTTTTAATTTTTTTAGTTATTATTTTTGAAGATTTTATTGCATTCAATATTTATGATAATCGAAATATAAGAGGTTTATTAACTATTTTAGTATTATCTTTACCATTTTATACTTTTGTACAAATACAAAAATCAATTTTTAAATCATTTAAAATTCCCTATTTAGCCCCTTTGGCTGATGTTGGAATGATATTGATTTTAGTAATTTTATTTACTTTTTTTTCAAATTTTTTTGGATTCAGTATTAACATTTATCGATTAGCTTTTCTTTTTTTAATTATCAATGTCATTTTATTTGCTTTTTTCAATTTAATAATATTTTATTTGTTTATTAATAAATTTCAAAATTTTGATCAATCAAATACTATAAATGAAGAAAAAATTTTACCAAAATCATTATTAGATTTTTTGATAATAGATTTTATAAATTATGTATTTATTTGGGGATCTATTTTTATTTGTAGTTTTTTTCTTAGTGCAAAAAGTTTAGCAGATTTTAGTTCTATTTATTGGCTTGCCTTTGCCCCACTTTTTATACCAATTGTATTAAATTCTATTTATGGACCAATATTTGCTATTAAATATAATTCTAACAATTTGATAGAATTAAAAGCAAGTTTTAATGAATGTAAAATGATTGGAATACTTATATGTACTCCTATAGCAATTATATTATTTTTCTTTTCAAATATTTTTTTAAAATATTTTTTTAATATTTATGGGGGTGAGTATAATCATTGTTTTAAAGTACTTATATTAGCTTCATTAGTAAGAATATTTTTTGGCCCTGTTCAAAATTCATTAAATATGAGTGGTCAGGAAAATTATGTAAAAAAAATTACATTATTTATTTCGCTAACTCAAATTATTACTATGTTTATATCAATTAATTTTTATGGAATAATATCTTTAGCATATATATATTTAGTATTTAATACATTAAAATTTTATTTACTACATATTAATCTTAAAAAATTATTTGTATGATTAATAATGACAAACTATTAAAAAATTTTTTTGATGAAATACATAAAAATAACATTAATTATGTAGTTTGGAAAAATACTTTAATTTTTGGGAAAAGAAAATTTAGATCTTTATATTGATGATTTAAATTATATTAAATTTAAGCAAATATTAGTAAAACATAACTGGATAAAACTTATAAATAATATTAGAAATTATAAATTTATTGATCATTATTTTTTATTCACAGATCATAAGATATATCATTTACATATATATAATAAAATAATCACAGGAGACTCTATCTTAAAAGAATATGATTTTACTAGTTTGGTTAAATCTAATGATAAATTTTTTTCTAAAGATTATAATTTATGGATTTTAGATTTTAATATGCAATTGTTATTATTTTACTTAAGGTATTTTATAAAAAATTCAAATTTACTAGGTAGATACATATATAAAAAACAAAAAAATTCTTATATTGAAGAATATAAAAATTTAAAAAATTCGATTGATATTAATGGCTTATTTTTTTTAAATTTAAAGAAAAAATATTTTTTTGATCATAATTTGAATATTGAATCATCAACAATTGATAATGCATTGTCAAAAAAAATTTTAAACAATATCTTTAAATACAAAATTAGAAATTTTTCTGAAATAATAAATATATATTTCAATTTTTCCATTAATTTATTTTTAAAAAAAATATTTAATAAAAAAAATTTTAGATTACAAAAAGGATTTTCTATATTTATAAGTGGATGTGACGCAAGTGGAAAATCTACTTTAGTAAGAAATCTTAATACTATTTATAGTAAAAAAATTGATGTTAAAGTATATAACATTGCTAAACCATATCCTAATTTTATTATTAACTTAGCAAAAAAAAGAAACTATACAAAAAGAACAAAAACAAAGAATATAAATAAAAAAAGTAATTTACATTTAAATATTATTTCTATGAGTAAAAATATAAATTTAGCTTTTTTAAGATATTTAATTTATAGAAAAATTAAAAAATATTTTAAACTAAATTATTTGATAATATGTGATAGATATATTTCAAAAAATATTGGTGAAATTAATGGACCTAGAATTTCAATTCATTCAAAAAACATTTTAGTTAATTTTTGTAAAAACCTTGAATTATTTTTTTATAAAAAAATTCAACCTCTTGATTATGAAATAAGATTAATCACTGAATTAAAGATAGCGATAAATAGAAATAATAAACGTAAAAAAGGTTTGTATAAAAATGAGGAAGAAATAATAAGAAGATATCATTTGTTTGAAAAATCAAAATTTGAGTCTTATAACAAATGCTTATACAATAATAACCACAAACTATCTAATTCTATAGAAGATGTTTTATTAATTACTAATAAAATGATATTATCTCAAACTAATGATAATTGTTGATTTTTTTGGTTTTTCAGGTTCTGGTAAATCTTATTCAGCCAAAAAAATAGCTAACATAAACTCAAAGATAGATAATAGTTTTTTATCTATAACTAAAAATAATAGAATAATAAGGTTTATAAAAAAGATATATTATATTTTTTTTACAGGTTTTTATGAAATAAAAATTATATTCGAATTACAACAATTATTTATTTATAAAAATAGATTTATTAAAATTAAAAATTTAATTAGTTTTTTATATTGTATTGGCTATATTAAAGCTCATTCAAAAACTTCAACGGTTTTACTTATAGATCATGGATTTATTCAATGCTTATTATCCAGTTTCTTGTTTTCTAAAAATCATAAACATGATTTGAATAAAATTTCTAAAATTATATCTAAATTATTCGCTTGTTTAGATAAATACTTTAATTATTATAGTCTAGTACTTATGGAACATGATTGGCAAAAAATTGATGAAAGATTAAAAAAAAGAGATGGAAATAATTCAAAAAAATTAATTAAAAAAAATAAAATAAGTTTTTATAATGATTCACTTGATAATTGTGAATTTGTTTACAATAATTTATTAAATAAAAATTTTGAAAAATTTGATATGCATTCTTTTTCTAGTAATAATTATAATAAATTTATACAAATATTAAATAAATATGAAAGAACAAGCTAGTTTTTGTATTTCAATAGATTGTGAATTAGCTTGGGGAGTGCATGAACAAATATCTCATAAATTTATAGAAAAAACTTTAGAGCTTGATGAAAAAATATGTTTTGATTTATTATCTATTTTTAATGAGTTTGATATTAATGCAACTTGGGCTATTGTAGCAGGTATGCTGGATAAAAATAATCCTATGATAAAAAACTATAATCCCAAAGCATGGTATAATCCTAAAATTATTGAAAAAATTCAAAATTCTAAACAATATCAAGAAATTGCTTCTCATTCATATGCTCACCCAAATTTTATCAACTTTTCAGAAAAAGAAATAGAAGAAGACTTTCAAAAAGCAGAATATTTTTTTAATAATTATGGTATAAAAATAAATACATTTATTTTTCCAAGAAATAAAATACGATATCTTAATTTGCTTAATAAATATGGAATAAAAATATATAGAGGACTAGATAAAAGTTTTTACAAAAAAGTTTATAAATATAATAAATTATTAGGAAAATTTGCAAATATACTGGATAAAACTGTTCCTTTATCAGCTAATAGTGTTTCTCCAATAATTAGTTTACATCATCTTATTGAATTACAATCATCTTTACTTTTTATCAGTAGAAATGGTTATAAAAAGATTATTACAGAATATTCTATTTTTTCAAAAGCAAAAAAAGCTATTGATAATGCTATTAAAAACAAAGAATGTTTTCATCTATGGTTTCATCCCTCTAATTTTTATTATAATACTGAAAGTCAATTTCTTCTTTTAAAGAAAATATTAGAATATGTTAATTTAAATAGGAAAAGAGGCTTTATTACTGTTAATACAGTTGATAAATATATAAGTTAATGACAAATATACTAATTATTGCTCCACATGCTGACGATGAAATACTTGGATGTGGTGGTGCGATTAATTTTTATAAAAGAAAGGGCTATAAAATTTATGTTGCAATTTTAACAAATGCTAACAAAGGAGATAAAATAAAATTTTCTAAAAATTATATAACAAATGTTAGAAAAGAATCTATTAAAGCTCATAAATATTTAGGAATTAAAGAAACATTCTTTTATGAGTTTCCAGCTCCATATTTAGACCAATATCCTATTGCAAAAATTAGTGATGAATTAAAAAAACTAATTAACAAAATAAATCCTCAGATTTTATTTATACCTCATTTAGGTGACGCTCATATAGATCATCAAATTATTCATAAAGCAAGTTTGATAGCTTCCAGACCTTTATCACCTAAAAGTATACAATTAATTTTATCTTATGAAACGTTATCTGAAACTGAATGGGGAGTAAAAAAAGATAATTTATATTTTATTCCTAATTATTATATTGTACTTAGCTCTAATGATATTAAGAAAAAAATTTCAGCATTTAATTTCTATAAATCACAAATTAAAAAAAATAATCATCCTAGATCTATAAATTCTATTAAATCTTTAGCTAAATATAGAGGAAGTAATATTTCTAAAAATTTTGCTGAAGCATTTTTATTAATAAGAAATATCGAAAAATGAAATTAGGTATAATTGGAGCAGGAGGGCATGGTAAAGTTGTTGGCGATATAGCTTTAAGCTTAAATTATAATCAAATTTTTTATTTTGATGATATAAATAAATCTAAAGAAATAAAGTTTCTTGGAAATTATGCTGGAAAAATAAATAAAACAAAAGAATATAAGGCTATACCTTTTATTATTGCTATTGGTGATAACAATAAAAGAAAAGATATCTTTTTTGAATTGATTAAAAAAGAATATAAAATTATTTCATTAATTCATCCATCATCTTTTGTTAGTAAGTATGCAAAAATAGGTAAGGGCTCTGTAGTTATGCCAAAAACAGTTATCAATGCTTCTACAAAAATATCAAATTCATGTATAATTAACACGTCTAGTTCTATAGATCATGATTGTTCAATTAATTCTTTTTGTCATATTTGTCCTGGAGTTAATATAGCTGGAGGTGTGAAAATAGGAAAAATGAGTTTTATCGGAATAGGCACAAAGATAATTCAAAATATTAGAATAGGAACTAATGTAACAATAGGTGCAGGCACAATTGTTTATAAAGATATCTCTTCAAATACAAAATACTATAATTTTCAAAATACTATAATTAATGAAAAAAAATAAATTTTCAATTTGGCCAAATTTTAGTGATGTTGAAATCAATGATGTTCAAAAAGTTTTAAATTCTGGAAAGGTAAACTATCTTTTTGGTCATTTAGGAAAAAAATTTGAAAATAATTTTTCTAAATATTTTAATATAAAATATTCAGTAGCTGTATCTAATGGAACAGTGGCATTAGAATTAGCCTTAAAGGCTGTCGGAATTTCTAAATATGATGAAGTTATTGTAACTCCCCGATCATATTATTCTTCTGCAGCTTCAATTATACAAGCTAATGGTAAGCCAGTTTTTGCAGATGTAGATTTAAAAACTCAAAATATATCACTTAATTCAATTAAAAAAGTTATGACAAAGAAAACTAGAGCTATAATTTGTGTTCATTTAGGAGGATATCCTTGTGATATGAATTCTATAGTACCATTTGCAAGAAAAAATAATTTATTTGTAATCGAAGACTGCTCTCAAGCACATGGAGCAAAAATAAAAGATAAATATGTTGGCACATTTGGAGATATTGCCACTTGGTCTTTTTGTAATGATAAAATAATATCAACTGGTGGAGAAGGCGGAATGATTTCTACAAATAAAAAAAAATATTGGAGTTTTATTTGGAGTTATAAGGACCAAGGAAAAGATCATACAAAATATTTTAAGAAAAATAATAATAATGTATTTAAGTATATCCATGATAGTTTTGGCTCTAATTACAGAATAACAGAAATGCAAGCATCTTTAGGTATTAATCAATTAAAAAAACTTTCATCAAGAATTAAAATTAGAAATGAATATGCTAATTTCTTTAATAATCTTTTAAAAAATTATCGGTCTATTAATTTATTTGAATATAACAAATCTTACACTAATTCTTATTATAGATACTATTTTAAATTGAATTCAAAATTCCTTAAAAAAAATTGGTCAAGAAATAGAATTCTTAAATATTTAAATAATTTTGGAATTAATTGTGGTTCTGGAAGTTGCCCTGAGATATATCTAGAAAAATCTTTCACCAATTTAGGTAATAATTCACAAAAAGTTTTGCCAAATGCTAAAATTTTAGGTCAAAAGTCTATTGCATTAAATATTCATCATAATTTAAAAATAAGTGAAATTAAATATATTGGCAAAGTTCTCAATGATATTTTTTCAAAAGCAACAAAATGATTATTATAAAAAATTTTTTAATTAGCCTATCAAGAAGAAATAAAGTTTTATTTTTGTTATTAATAGATTTTTTGAGTGCTTTTTTAGCTTTATATGTTTCGATAGCAATTATAACTAAACAGTTATTTATTAGTATTTTTGATTATCCAGTAATAATATTTATATCTTTATTTTTATTCATACCAATTTTTTATTCTGTAGGACTATATAAATCGATTATACGTTATTTAGGCTTTGATTTTATTCTAAAATCATTTTTTGCTGTTTTTCTATATGGTGTAATTTTTTATTTTCTTAATTATTTTATTCTTTTCTTTTATGAAAATTTAATAATTACAATACTCCAATCTTTAATTTTTTATGTTTTAATAATCTATTCAAGAGTGCTTCTTGTTATAATTTATAAAGAATTACTAAGTTTAGATAAAAAAACAAATGTTATAATATATGGTGCTGGTGAAGCAGGCTATGCATTATCTCAGAGAAGTAATAATAATTTTAATATATGTTGTTTTATAGATGATGACACTAACAAAATTCAAAATAAAATTAATAATATTTCCATATTTAATCCTGATAAACTAGAAATTCTTATTAAGCGTTTTAATCCAGAATTTATTATTATCGCTATACCTAGTTTGGGCCTACTAAAAAGAAAAGAAATTATTGGCAAGTGTGAAAAATTTAATATTAAAATAAAAATTGTACCTCAATTAAATGATTTAATAATAGATAATATTAATTTAGATAAATTTCAGTTTATAACATCAGATCTAATTAATAGAGACATTAAGTGGAATCAGTCAAAAATTTCTAAATTTTTGTCTAAAAAAGTTA
The DNA here is from genome assembly GCA_902567855.1 of uncultured Alphaproteobacteria bacterium. GTDB lineage: Bacteria > Pseudomonadota > Alphaproteobacteria > HIMB59 > MarineAlpha5-Bin3. The sequence goes on along the minus strand of CACFOQ010000008.1, from coordinate 60,905 downwards.
TTTTAGTAACTGGTGCAGGAGGTTCAATTGGCAGTGAATTATCAAAACAATTATTAAATTATAATATAAAAAAAATAGTGATACTTGATAATAATGAATTTAATTTATTTAAGATTTCAAATGAAATTAGTTCATTAATTAATTTAAAAAAAGAATTACAAAAAATAGAGATTCAATTCATTTTAGGGGATATTTTTGATTTAAGTAAATTAAATAAAATTTTTTCAAAATATACACCTAATATTGTTTTTCATTCTGCGGCATATAAACATGTTTCAATACTTGAAAATAATAAATATGAGGCTGTTAAAAACAATATTATTGGCACCTATTATTTGATGCAAAATGCAATCAAATATAAAGTGGAAAACTTCATTTATATTTCTACAGATAAAGCAATTAAACCTTCTAGTATAATGGGTGCGTCTAAAAGAATTTCAGAAATGTTATTAACAAACTCATTTGATAAAAATAGATCTCCAATATCTAAATTTTCTATAGTAAGATTTGGAAATGTTATTAATTCAAAAGGATCTGTAATACCATTATTTAATCAACAAATTAAAAATGGAGGCCCTATAACAGTTACTGATCCAGCCGTTACAAGATATTTTATGAGTATACCAGAAGCCGTTGGTCTAGTTTTAGAAGCAAGTTCTATGTCTAAAGATGGAGATAAATTTATATTAAACATGGGAAAGAAAATAAAAATTTTAGATATTGCAAAAAAAATGATTAGTTTAGCTGGCTATAAAAATAAATTAGATGATAAAAATGGTGAAATAGATATAGAATTTATAGGATTAAGACCAGGTGAAAAATTACATGAGGATCTTACTCTTGGTGAACATTTTGTTAATACTGAAAATAAATATATATTTAAAGATGATTATAAAGAAAATCATATTAGTGATTACAAAAAATTTATTGATGAATTACAAAATATTTTAGATAATGAAGACGAAAATATGATTAATATTTTTTTTAGAAAATATATAAAAGATTGCATACTTTAATTTAATACTGTAATTTATTTTTAATATGAAAAATAAAATTTTATCTTTATGGGAGCAGAACAAACCATGTATCAATGCTTGGTTATCTATACCTAATTCATTTACAGCTGAGGCCTTTAGCAAAATGCCTTGGGATTCAGTAACAATAGATATGCAACATGGTCAAAATGATTATTCTTCTTCTGTATCAATGATACAAGCAATTTGTATCAATAATCCTAATCCTATAGTGAGAGTTCCCTGGAATGAGCCAGGTATTATTATGAAAATGTTAGATTTGGGTACTACTGGAATTATTGCACCTATGATTAATTCTAAGAGAGAATGTGAAGATTTTGTTTCTTATTGTTATTATCCCCCAATTGGACAAAGAAGTTTTGGGCCAATGAGGGCACAAATGTTTTTTGGAGAAAATTATTTTGAAAAAGCTAATGATAATATTATTTCATTGGCAATGATTGAAACGAAACAAGCTGTAGAAAATCTTGAAGAAATATTATCTGTTCCTAATTTAACGGGTATTTATATAGGTCCAGCAGATATGAGTACTTCTTATGGATTAAAACCTAAATTTGATATTAAAGAAGATCCAGTGTTTTCTAATATTAAGATGATTGCTACAAAAACTAAAGAATACAATAAGATTGCAGGGATTCATACTGGTAGTGTTAATTATGCAAAAGAAATGATTGATCTAGGATTTAAATTTATTTCTGTATCTTCTGATTTTAGAATTATGTCTACTTACGCTAATAATATAATTGAAGAAATAAAAGATAAAAATAAATCTAAATCATCAAACTCTGCTTATTAATAATTATATATTTTTTAGAGCGTTTATTAGTTTTGTAACATCATCTTGGGAATTATAATGCACAAGGCTAGTTCTAATAACACCATCTTCAGTATCAATGCCAAGAGCTTTTAAACATCTCCATGCATAAAAATTATCATTTCTAGTTGCTATACCTTGATTAACAAGTTCTTGAGCTACAGTTTTTGATGATTTGTTATTAAAAGTAAATGCGATTGTTGGTGCTCTATTTCTATTTTCTATTTTATTTTTTCCAATTAACTTTATATTTTTATGAGAATTAATAAATTCAAGTAAGGGATTGGCAATTTTTTCTTCGTGATTTGAAATTATTTCATTAATTTGATTTATTTTTTCTCTTGTAGACACCTTGCGTTCTGAAAAGTGGTGTTTATACAAGTTATCAAAATATTCATAAATGCCAACTAAACTAGCAAGTTCTTCATGATTTGGACCTCCAGGATTTAAGGTGTAAGGCACATCTCCTTCTAAAAATTCATGATTTTGGTTAGTCAAATTATCTAAAATTTCTTTTTTTCCATATAATAATCCTAAATGAGGACCATAAGTTTTATATAAACTAAAAGCATAAAAATCCACGTCTAAGTCCTTTACATTTGGAAATCCGTGAGGAGCATATGAGACACCGTCACCTACAATATAGGCGCCAAATTCATGAACTATCTTAGCAATTAATTTAAGATTATTTATTGAACCCACAATATTAGAACAATGAGTTACTGATACAATTTTTGTTTTATTTGATAGTAATTTTTTTAAATCATCAATTTCAAGTTCTGCATTTTTAGGATTTAATTTCCATTCTTTAATAGTAACTCCTAATGAAGCCAGTCTTCTCCAAGATCCAATATTTGCTTCATGATCTTGATTTGTTACAATGACTTCATCTCCTGGTTTTAAAATATGTTTAATCGCATTAGATAATACATACATATTCATGGTAGTTGAGCCACTTACAATAATTTCATCTTTTTGGGCATTAATCATATCTGCAAATAATTTAGTTGCTTTATCCATATTCTGACCAGCTATTTTTGACATATCAAAATCTGCATATGGTTGAACTTTTGTAGAAGTCATAAAATTATTTAGATGATTTATTACATTGTGAGGAACATAGCTGCCTCCAGCATTCTCCATAAATGTCCATTTAGAGCTTAATGGGTCTGTAAAAGCAGGAAATTGAGCTTTTACGTATTCTATATCTAAAGTAATATTATTTAATGACATTTCTTATTTATGATTATAAATTTTTGAATTAAAAGTAAAGAATAATGAATTTAAAAAAAGATTTTAATGAAGAGGAATGGAGAAATAGAGTAAATTTAGCAGCTTGCTATCATCTTGCTTATCATTTTCAAATGACTGATATAATATGGAACCACATCACTGCAAAAACATCTGAGCAAAAAGAAACATTTTTAATAAATCAATTTGGCTTACGATATGATGAAGTGACAGCTTCAAATCTTTTAGAAATAGATTTAGATGGAAATATTGTTAGTGGAGAAGGAAACATAAATTACACTGGATATATTATTCATGGAGCAGTACATAAAGCAAGAAAAGAAATTAACTGTGTAATGCACACACATACAAGAGCAGGTTTGGCTATTTCTTGTTTAAAAGATGGATTAAAACCAACTTTCCAAGATGCAGCAATTTTTCACAATAGAGTTAGCTATCATGATTGGCAAGGTATGTCTACTGAAGTAGAGGAGTGCAAAGATATAGCAAAAAACTTAGGCAAAAATAAAGTTATGATTTTAAGAAATCACGGCTTATTAACTTGCGGTGAAACTATTGGAGAAGCATTTATACTAATGTATTATTTAGATAAAACTTGTAAGAATCAACTTGATACTATGTCCACCGGAAAACCAATTATAGTTCCTTCAGATAATATTATGGAATATGCAGCAGGACAGTATGAAGATCCAAGATTTAGATTAGGACACCATGAATGGCCTGCATTATTAAGATTACTTGATCAAAAAAATAGTATTTATAAAAATTAATTATATTAATATTTTTTTTAAATAATTTAATTTTGAATAAATTTCTTCACGTTCTATATAATAGCCTTGTAAATGCCTATTACCAGAATGTGGATTAAAAGATGCCCTTCCATGAAGAATCCTCCTATTATCAAAACATAGCAAATCACCTTTCTTTAATCTAAATTCAACTAAATATTTTTTATTATGTAATAAAGAATAAAAAAAACGATATGCTTCATAAAATCTTTTCATTTTGTTTGATTTTATATCCAAAGTTGCCATAGCACCCAAATTAATTCTAATTTCATCAAAGTTTTTTTGTAAATTTAATTTAATTATTGGTGAATAAAAGATTCTTAAAGATTTTTGAGTATAATCATTATCTTTAAATTTAACTTCAGTATTAGTCAGAATATTAAAAATTTCTTTTTCATTCTTTTTTAAATAATTAGCGACACTAAATCCATCAACGATTGTTGAATTCCCACCTTTAGCGTTATTTTTTAAACAATGTAAAAATTGATACCCAGGCACATATTCATAGTATGGTAGATCAGTATGATTAGATAGCGCATCGGAAGTATAAGCTTGATTATTTGGTTTAGGAATATTGGCTACTTCAAACGGTGTTCCAAAAAAAGTTTCTCTGTAAGTACCTATCTTTTTTAATATTTTAAATCCAGAATTAGTAGTTGTAGGCGATTGTTTAATTATTGTTACACCATAGGAAGTAAGCAATTCAAGCCATTGAATAAAATTTTTTTCATATTTAATAATTTTCTCATAATTAAAAGATATTAAACTTAGTTTTGATTTAAGATTATTTTTCCAAAAAATCTTTTTAGAAACAGTACTTTGGCTATTTTTATTAGTATAACAATGATTCCTTAACCATTTTAAATCATATTTACTTATGTGATTATTCTCACTCCAATGAATTATTAATCTATTATACTCTTTTTTTATTTTCATAGGATAAATATCTTTTGAAACAGATAAAATATTGAATATTCTCATTCTCGTATCTGGGTGAAATGAAGTAGGGCAATTATCTCTAAGCCATAAGAAATGAAATAAACTTTTTTTGTTATCTTCCCAAATGATACTAACAGCAGTAGATGATAATGTAATTTTCTTTATGGCAAACACTTTATTATTCATCTATGTAAAAATCATTTAATAATTAAATATAAACTTTTTTTTTAAAATTAAAAAACATGAAAAAAATTAATTATAATATTTTAGGTATAATTTTTATGACTATTGGCATGTTATGCCTTAGTATTAATGATGTAATAGTAAAAGGTTTAAATAGTTATTTTCCAGTGTGGGAGGTCATTTTTTTTAGAGCTTTTAGTGGTATTTTGGTTTCTTTACTTTTAATATTTATCTTTGGTATTAAATCAATAAAAACTAAAAAACCTATTCGACATTTTGTTAGAGCTTTTTCAGCTGTTGGATGTGTAGTTTTTTATTTTTTTGGTTTAAAATATTTATCTCTTACAGAAAATATTGCAATTGTTCATTCTGCTCCAATTATTGCCGCATTGCTAGCAGTACCTATTTTAGGAGAAAAACTTGGCATACATAGAATAAGTGCAATCTTAGTTGGCTTTATAGGAGTAATTATAATTGTAAAACCAGGATCTGACGTTTTTAAGCTAGTATCCCTATTACCTTTGATATCAGCATTGTTTATGGCTAGTGTTTATCTAAGTACTCGTTCACTAATGAATACTGATTCAAGTATAGCAATTATTTTTTATTACTCTCTTGCTCTTTTAATAACCTCATTAATTTTTTTCCCTAAAAACTTTGTTTTTCCTGAATTACCTCAATTAATTTTTCTAATGAGTTTAGGTTTTACTGGTTCACTAGGACATTACTTTATGTCTCAAGCTGCAAAATATGCTGAAGTAGTTGTTATTTCACCTTTTGAATACACTTCTTTTATTTTTGTAGGCATTATGGGGTATTTTTTTTATAATGAAATCCCTAATTCTTCTATAGTTATAGGGGCTATTTTGATTGTATTAGGAGGTTTATACATAGCTTATAGAGAAAACAAAATTGAAAATACTCTTAAAGTAAGATAGAAAAGACTACTGTTATGTTAGATAAAAGACAATTTTATATAAATGGACAATGGGTAGATCCTATTGCTCCTAATGATCTTGAAGTAATTAATCCATCTAATGAAGAAGTTTGCGCTATAATTTCATTAGGTAGTTCAGCTGATACCGATTTAGCAATTGAATCTGCAAACAAGGCATTACCTTCATGGAGCAAAACTTCAAAAGAAGAAAGACTAAAATTAATTGAAAAGTTATATGAAATATACAAAGCTAGATGGAATGATATGACTGAATCAATTTCATTGGAAATGGGCGCACCTTACGATTGGGCAAATGAGGAACAAAGTAAATCAGGTGCTAATCATATTAAAAATTTTATTAAAACATTAAAGAAATTCGAATTTGAATCTACTTTTGACGAAGAATCAGATAATCATATTGTTTATGAGCCTATAGGAGTATGTGCATTAATAACTCCTTGGAATTGGCCAATTAATCAAATTACTCTAAAAGTAATTCCCGCTTTAGCTGCTGGATGCACAATGGTATTAAAACCATCTGAAATTGCTCCTTTATCTGGAATGGTTTTTGCAGAAATGGTTCATGAAGCAGGATTTCCTGCAGGTGTATTTAATTTAGTTAATGGAAATGGTGAAGGAGTTGGAACTCAATTATCTGGTCATCCAAAAATTGATATGGTCTCATTTACTGGATCAACTAGAGCAGGTAAATTAATTACTAAAAATTCTGCCGATACTATTAAAAGAGTTACTTTAGAACTTGGAGGCAAGGGTGGCAATATAGTTTTTGCAGATTCTGACCCTGATGCCATTAAGCGAGGTGTAAAGCATGTAATGGGAAATTCAGGGCAATCTTGTAATCATCCAACGCGTATGCTTGTAGAGAAATCAATCTATGAGAGAGCAGTTAAAGAAGCTATTGAACAAGCACAAAATACTAAAGTTGATATTGCTTCAAAAAAAGGAAATCACATAGGCCCAGTAGTTTCAAAAGTTCAATATGATAAAATTCAAAACTTAATTCATACTGGAATAAAAGAGGGTGCAAATTTAGTTGCTGGCGGTCCAGATAGACCTGATGATTTAGAAAAGGGATATTTTGTTAAACCTACAATTTTTTCAGATGTTAATAATGATATGACAATTGCTCGTGAAGAAATATTTGGTCCTGTTTTATCAATTATACCATTTGAAACTGAAGAAGAGGCAATAGCTATCACTAATGATACTGATTATGGGTTAACTAACTATGTTCAAACTCAAGATAAGGAAAAAGCAAAAAGAGTAGCGCGACAACTTAAATCTGGTGGAGTTGAAGTAAATGGTAAGGGTGTATCTGGTGGAACTCCTTTTGGAGGTTTTCGTCAATCTGGAAATGGAAGAGAAGGAGGAAAATGGGGCCTCGAAGAGTATCTTGAAGTTAAAGCTATAACTGATTGGAAATAAACCGTTTCTATACATATAAATTAATAAAAATATAAAAAATTTGGGCAATTACAGGCTTTTTTTCTAAATTTACTGTTGTATTTTTTCACTTATATTGTTTAAGTGCTAGCAATTAATTAATTAATTTTTTTTAGGAGGAAATTTATGAAATTCGTAAAAAAATTTATCCTATCTCTAGTTTTATTGTCTGGAATTTCACTAGGTGCATCTAGTGCTAAAGCTGGTTGCAGTGTTCACTTAGGTGATTTTGACTGGGATAGTGCAAACATTCATACTGCTATTTCATCTTTTATGATTGAACATGGTTATGGTTGTGATGTTGAAGTGACTAAAGGAAGCACTACACCAATTATGGCTGCTTTTTTTGATGGACAAATTGATGTTGTAACTGAAGTTTGGGAAGATAACTTAGTTGAATTATTAAAACCTCATTTTGAGGCTGGAACAATTCAGCATTTAGGAATTAATACCCCTGCTTCTGAACAAGCTTTTTGGGTTGATAGAGCAACTGCTGAAGCACATGGTTTAAAATCAGTTGAAGATATGAAAAAACCTGGCATTTGGGAATTGTTTAAAGATCCTGAAGATCCTTCAAAAGGAAGAATGACTAGCTGTATTTCTGGATGGACTTGTTACACAATTAATTTTGTTAAACAAAAAGAATATGGTTTAGATGAATTCTATACAAACTTTGATCCAGGTTCTGGTGGCGCATTGGATGCTGCTATAGCTGGTGGATTTGCAAAAGGTCAACCAGTATTTTCTTACTATTGGACTCCAACAAGTTTAATGGGTAAGCCTGATATTGATATGGTAAGACTTGAAGAGCCAGCATATGATGCTGAATGTTGGCAAGCTATGTCAGTAGTAGTAGAAGATATTAAAGCTAATGGTCAAGAATCATATGTTCCTTCTTGTGCATGTGAATATAAAGATATGGCTTTGACTAAAATGTCTACTACTAAATGGGCAGAAGCAAATCCTGAGATAAATGATATGATTAAAAACTATTCATTACCTACTCCGTTAGTTAATGAAATGTTAGCATATTATGTAGATGAGTCAGGTGGAGATATGGAAGCAACTGCTATGCATTTCTTATCTACTAATGACGTATGGGAGTCTTGGGTTTCAGCTGATGTTGCAGCTAAAATCAAAAGTGCTCTTTAAATAATCATTAATAATTTTCTAGGGGATTAAGTTCCCCTAGATTTTTTCAATAATGTTAAAAAAATATAAAAAATATTTTAATTTTGGTTTCTTCTTAATTTTTATATTACTTTTAATAGTAAGTTATAATTCAAGTAAGAGAAAGCCGGACAGTGTTGGAGAATTAATTACTGATCTTAGATGGTTAAATAATTTTCCTAAATGGCTAGATGTACCTTTTATGGTCTGGATAAATGACGGATGGAGGGCATTTAGTGCCAAGTATGGACTTATATTTGATGCTATTGGTTATGGATTATTGCGTTCATATTCAATTATAAAAAACTTTCTTGTAGATGTTCCTTGGCCAATAATAGTTTTTGCAGTTGTCCTTCTTACTTTTTATGCAAGTGGAAAGAAATATGGAACTACTTTATTTGTTGGATTGTGTACTTTTTCAATTGGTTTTCTAAATCCACGTTTTTGGGATAAAGCAATAGAAACAACTACAATTGTGTTTATTGGTATCGTATTATGTGTAATTGTAGGAATTCCAATTGGAATTGCTATGGCGAGAAGCCCCAAGGTTAGAAATGCAATTCTTCCTATATTAGATTTAATGCAAGTAATACCTGCTTTTTGTTATCTAATTCCTGGAATCATTTTGTTTGGCTTAGGTGCTATTCCTGCAATTATAGGTATATTCATATATTCTTGCCCACCTCTAATTAGATTAACAGACCTAGGAATAAGATTAGTTGATAAAGAAATTTTAGAAGCAGCTGAATCTTTTGGAGCAAATAAAAAACAAAAATTGTGGGGAGTACAATTACCTTTAGCCTTACCAAATATAATGCAAGGAATAAATCAATGCACCATGATGGCGTTAGCTATGGTTGTTGTTGCTTCAATGATAGGCACAAGAGGTCTAGGTGATGAAGTTTTGCTTGGTTTACAACAATTAAATGTTGGATCTTCATTAGAAGCAGGACTTGCCATAGTTCTATTAGCAATTGTCTTTGATAGAATTACTCAAGCTTATGGAGAAAGAATTCAAGAAAGAACACAACCCGCTAAAAAGAAAAAATAATTGTGTCTAAAATTGAAATAAAAAATATCTATAAAATTTTTGGTACTGATCCATTAAGTATTTTGCCAATGGTTCAAAAAGGAGCATCAAAAGAACAAGTTCTTGAGGAAACAGGTCATACAGTTGGGCTTGATAATGTATCAATATCAATTGAAGAAGGAGAGACTTTTGTTTGTATGGGCTTATCTGGATCAGGTAAATCAACTTTAATTAGACATATCAATCGATTAATAGATCCAACTCATGGTGAAGTGATAGTAAATGGTACTAATGTTTTAGACTTAAATGAAAATCAATTAATTGACTTTAGAAAAAATGAAATGAGTATGGTTTTTCAAAGATTTGGATTATTTCCTCATAAAACTGTTATTCAAAATGTTGCATACGGGTTAGAAATACAGGGGATGCAATTAGAAAAAAGAAATGAAATAGCTATGAAACAAATTGAAGCTGTTGGACTTATTGGCTTTGAGAATCAATATCCCAGTCAACTTTCAGGAGGAATGCAGCAAAGAGTAGGGTTGGCTAGAGCTTTAGCAACTAATCCAGGTATATTGTTAATGGATGAAGCCTTTAGTGCCTTAGATCCACTTATTAGAAGTGATATGCAGCAACAATTAATTGAATTGCAATCAGAATTAAAAAAAACAATAGTATTTATAACGCATGATTTAGATGAATCTTTGAGACTTGGAGACCATATTGGAATTTTAAATGGAGGAAGATTGGTTCAAGTAGGAACACCTGAGCAAATTATCATGAATCCTGCTGATGATTATGTTGAAGCATTTGTAAAAGATGTAAATAGAGCAAAAGTTTTAAGAGCTAAAACTGTCATGATTAAAGCAGATCAATTCAATGCAAAAGATTTGAAGCTATCTGATACTTACAAAGTAAATGAAAGTGTATATATTGAAGAATTTCTTCCTAAAGTTTTATCTGATAGATCTACAATTGTTGTAGTTGATAATAAAGGCGATACAATGGGCTATATAACAGAAAAAGAATTAGCTATTTCACTAAGCAAAACGGCTCACCAAAAATAAAACAGTTCAATGTTAGAAGTATGGGGAAGAAAAAATTCTAACCAGGTTATACATGTCATGTGGACTGTTGGGGAATTGAATTTAGATTATAAAAGACACAATGTTGGCGGGTCTTTTGGAGGTTTAAAAAATGAAGATTATAAAAAGTTAAATCCAAATTTATATATACCAACTATAAAAGATGGAAATTTTATTTTATGGGAATCTTATGCAATTATCCGTTATTTATCAAAAAAATATGGACATGGTTCTTTATGGCCTAAAGATATTTGTGAAGCTGCTTTAGCAGATCAATGGATTGAATGGTTTCAAGAAACACTTATGCCAAAATTATTTCCTATTTTTTGGAATAAAGTTAGAGTTTCAGAAAATGATAGAGATAATAATAAAATAGAAGAATTGGTAAAAAATTTAAATTCTACTATGGAGATTTTAGAAAAACAACTTGATGGTAAAAATTACATTATAGGTGACTCATTTACAATGGGAGATATTCCAGTTGGAGCAGGAATGTTTAAATACTTTGAACTTGATATAATAAGACCATCTTTTCCAAATATTGAGAAATGGTATAATAAATTATGCCAAAGAGAAGCTTATAAAGAACATGCTATGAATAAATTTGGAACAAATCCAAATGAATGGCTTGAAATAGAAAAAAAAGGATAATTTTTTGAAAGAATTTACTAAGCTTACAAAAGATGAAATAGAGAATCAATATTATTTAAGAGGTTTAAGACCTAATTATCAAACTGAAGTAATACCTAAATGGATTAAAAAATCTAAAGACTATTCTGAAAAAGTAAAACCAAAATTTAACTTAAAATATGGAAAGAATGAAAGAAACGTTTTAGATTTATATTCTGTAAATAATAGTAAAATTTTTTTACTTTATATTCATGGAGGTTATTGGCAAAGAGGCGATAAATCTGTCTATAGTTTTTTAGCAGAACCTTATAATAATTTAAATATTTCTGTTGCTTTTGTAAATTATGAAATGTGTCCTCAAGTTAAATTTTCTAATATTAAATATCAAATTCAACAAGCAATTACTTATCTTTGGAAAAATGCAGATGAACTAAATATCAATAAACAAAACTTTAATTTAATGGGTCATTCTGCAGGAGCTCATTTAACAGTTGAAATGTTAATGACAGATTGGAATAAAATTAATTCTTTTATGCCACATAAATTTATAAATTATTCCGTTGCTGTTTCTGGAATATATGATTTAATTCCTTTATTACAATGTTCAGAGAATGAAAGATTAAAATTAAATCACAAGGAGGCAATAGATGAAAGTCCTTTTTATAGAACATTTGATTTAAACGAAAACTTACTCATTGCTTATGGATCTAAAGAACCTCCAGATATGCAAAGACAATCTATTGATCTATTTAAAAAATTTTCTTCTTTGACAAATTCTATTTCTTTATTACCTATTGAAAATTGTGATCATTTTGATACTGTAGATTGTATTGGCGATTCAAATAGTAATTTATTTAAGAAAATTATGAATAATATTGTGAAGACTTTATGAGATTTGATTTTATACCTTTTTTTAATCCCGGTGAAAATATTCCTTGGATCGCAACTGCTAAGATGATGAGAGAGCAAACTCAACTAGCTGAAGATGCTAGTTTTGAAACAGTATGGTTAACTGAACATCATTTTGCACATAATGGTTACTTAAATGCTCCTCCAAATCCTATACTAATGTGTGCTGACCTAGCAGCTCATTCAAAAAAAATTAGAGTTGGTCAAAGCCCAGTTGTTTTGCCTGATTGGCATCCTCTTAGAGTTGCTGAAGATATAGCTGTATTGGATCATTTAACTGAAGGGAGAGTTGACTTTGGGGCAAGCAAAGGAATTAATGAAAGAGTTTGTATACAATTCAATAAGGATGCTGACAGAAGAGATAATAAAAAAAGTAATGATTTATTTAAAGAATGTCTAGATATAATTTTAAAAGCTTGGACAGAAGATCCTTTTAAATATGAAGGGCAGTTTTACAAATTTCCAGAGCCAGGATGGAAAGAGACAAATAGATTTTTTAATCCTTTGGACAAAAAATATCACAAAGAAGATGGCGAATATATAGGTATGTATATACACCCTAAACCTTTTCAAAAACCACATCCCCCTGTTTGGTTAATGTCTAATACTCCTCAAACTTATAATCTTGCAGGTATGAAGGGATATAATGTTATTGGAATGTCAAATCCTTTAAATAAACTTAATACTTGCTGGGAACAATATAAATCATCAGCTTTAAAGCATAGAAATGATAAAATTGATTTAGGAAAAAATGTAGGTATCTGTGTTATAATTTATGTAGCTGATTCTTTAGAAGAAGCTCGTAGAGATGTTGAGCAATCAATTAATTTGTATTATGAATTTTTAAGTGGAAGTAGACCATCTGGAGAATGGTCAAGAAAATCATATTTAGATGAAGGGGCTGAGTTAACAAACAATGATTTAAATAATAGTTGGTTTGATTTTTTATTAGATCATGATCTAATTTGGGTAGGTGATAGCAAATACATTAAAGAAAAAATTAATTATTACATTGAAGCAATTAATCTTCAGCATATTGTTTTATTACAGCAATTTCCAGGTATAGAATTTAAAAAAATATTAAAAAGTATGAATTTATTTTCTGAAAAAGTAATTCCATATTTTAAATAATTTATATGAAAATTAATTTTAAAAATAAAAAATTTATAATTTCTGCAGCAGCAGATGGTATTGGTTTTTCTATTGCAAAAAAAATTATTGATCTTGGAGGCTATGTTTTTATTACGGATATAGATAAAAAAAAGATAGACAAGCTTAAAAGAAATAAGAAATATAAAAATAAGATTCATGCTTATCAGTTAGATGCAAATGACTTCTTACAGGTAAAAAAATATTTTGAGTCTATAAATTTTATAAAAAGTATTGATGGTCTGATTAATAATGTTGGTATTGCAGGCCCAACAAAATATTTGGATAAAATTACAAATACCGAATGGGAAAATACAATATCAACTAATCTAAATAGTCATTTTTATTTTTCAAAATATTCAGTTCCGTTATTAAAAAAAAATAAGTCTGGCTCTATTATTAATATATCTTCTTCAGCAGGTTTATACGGCTTTCCTCAAAGAACACCTTATGCAGCAAGCAAATGGGCAATTGTAGGTCTTACCAAGAGTATGGCTATGGAGTTAGGAAAACATAATATTCGAGTTAATGCTGTTTGTCCTGGGTCAGTAGAAGGTAAGAGAATGGATAGGGTGATTGAAGCAAAAGCTAATCTTTTAAAGAGTAAATCCTCTATTATAAAAAAAGAATTTGAATCTATGGTGTCTATGAGATCATTTGTGTCAAAAGATGAAATAACTTCTATTATAATTTATTTACTAAGTAATTTTTCAAAAAATATATCTGGTCAATCTATAAGTGTGGATGGAAATACTGAAAGAATGATTTAGTGGACAAAGACTTCGATTATTTAATAATTGGCGCAGGGTCTGCTGGGTGCGTTCTAGCAAATCGTTTAAGTTCTAATGAAAAAAATTCTATAGCATTATTTGAATCAGGACTAACTGATAATACCTGGAAAGTGAATATGCCAAGTGCACTTTTATATACAATGCATGATCCAAAAATGAATTGGAAGTACTATTCTGAACCAGAACCATATTTAAATAACAGAAGAATTTTTTGTCCAAGAGGAAAAATGATTGGAGGTTGCTCCTCACATAATGGGATGGTTTTCGTAAGAGGACATCCAGAAGACTTTAATAGATGGGCTTCCTATGGTTTAAAAAAATGGAGTTATGAAAATGTTTTGCCATATTTTAAAAAATTAGAAACATGGTCTGGAGGTGAAAATCTTTATAGAGGAGGTTATGGCCCATTAAAAGTAAATAGATCTAAAATTAATGAAGGATTTCCATTATTTCAATCTGTTTTAAATGCAGCCAAAGAAGCTGGCTTTGAATTATTTGAAGATTCAAATGGATTTAAACAAGAAGGTTTTGGTACATTTGATGTGACTATCAATCGAGGACAAAGATATGGAGTTGGAAAAGCCTTTTTAAATACAATTAAAAATAATTCAAATTTAAGAATTTTTACAAATTCTAATGTATTAAAAATTTTGTTTAAAAACAAAATTGCAATTGGCATTGAAGTACAAGTAAATAACAAAAAAGAAAGATTTTTTGCAAGAAAAGAAGTTTTATTATCTGCTGGATCAATTAATTCACCTAAATTATTGCAATTATCAGGAATAGGTGACGCAACAGAGCTAAAAAAATTGGATATTGATATAATTCATGACTTACCTGGAGTAGGTCAAAATCTTCAAGATCATTTTGAAATATATATACAACACAAATCAAAGAAAAAAGAAACTTTATATAATTTATCAACTAATTATATCACACAAGGTATAGAAGGACTTAAATGGTTTTTATTTAAAAAAGGGATGTTAGCTCATTCACACCTTGAATTAGGTGGTTTTGTTAAAACTAATTCTAATTATTCACATCCAAACATACAATTCCATTTTTTTCCATCTTTAGTAATTAATCATGGATTAACCAATCCTTCATTTGATGGTTTTCAATTTCATGCTTCTCCTAATAGACCAAAAAGTAGAGGGTTTGTTAAGCTTCGCAGTAAAAATACCAATGATGATCCCATAATTCAATTTAATTATTTAAAAGAAGAAGAAGATTTAGAACAAATGCGAGAAAGTGTTAAAATAGCAAATAATATTTTTAGACAACCAAGTTTATCCTCTTATTTAGGCGAGCAAATTCGCCCAGGAAATGATTGTAAATCTAATGAACAACTAGATGAGATAATAAGAAATACCGGAGACACAGCATATCATCCTTCATGTACTAATAAAATGGGTATCGATAAAATGTCAGTTGTAGATGAAGAAACTAAAGTTCATGGTATACAAAATTTAAGGATTATTGACTCTTCTATTATGCCAGATATTGTTAGTGGTAACTTGAATGCAGCAACAGTAATGATTGCAGAAAAAGCTTCAGATCTAATTTTAGGAAAAGAAGAAGAGCCTATAAAAGCTGAAATTTATAAATAATTTAGATTTAAAATTTTAATTATTTAGTTAATGCTTTTATGTGTCTAGGTTTAATTTCACAGCAACCGCCCAATAAAGTTGCACCATCTTTTAATTTATTTTGAACAAATTTTTTGAATACTTCTGGATTAAATTCATTAGCACGTGTGCCATATCTTTCTGTTGGATATCCATTATCATATAAATCGGCATCTAAAGGATTATTCTCAGGTATATTTTTAAATGCATTAACCTTAAATCCGAAAGGTAATTTTTGATTTGTTAATTTAGGCATTGCAAGATTTACTATTTCTGGAGAAACACAAGCGGCTATTATTCCACAAGTATTATAATTACTGGTAATTGGTATTAAATCATCGATTGTTTCTCCCGAAGGCAAATAACCTTTATTATTTAAATGAACACCAATTAAAATTGGTTTTTCAAAATCTTTAATGGCCTCACAAGCAATTTTAATTTCATTAATACTACTCAAAACATCTAAATAAAATAAATCAACGTTAGGATCTAAAATTTTAGCAGTTTCATTAAAGCCATTATATATTTCTTTATCATCTGCGACCCTTTTTGAAAAATAAACAATTTCTTGAGTAGGAAGAGATCCTGCTATTAAAACATTTTTTCGAGAAATATCTTTTGCCTTGTTAGCTAGTATAGCTGAATCATTGGTAGCTTGTTCAAAAAATTCTAACTTATTATATTCTAAAAACCTTCTTTTTCTTACAGAAAAATTACTAGTTACAATTAAATCTGATCCAGCATTTATAAAATCTAAATGCATATCTATAATCATTTTATGTAAATTTTTATTAATCAAAGCTGTGGCTGACCAAAGTCTTCCTTCTGGTTTAAGACCCATTTCTAGTAGAGTTTGTCCAGAACCTCCATCCAGAATGTATTTTTTCTTTTTCTCAATCATTATTTTTCTATACTAATATAGTTTTGCTAAGTATACTAATGCAAAATAGATAAATTTCATCAAATGAAAAGTTACAAAAATATTATCTTATCAATTGATAAGAAAGGTATTGCTAAAATTATCTTAGCTGAACCTTCAACTTACAATGCTTTATCCTTTAAAACGATTTTATCTTTAATAGAAATTTTTAAAAAATTAAATTTAGATAATAAAGTAAAAGTAATTATAATTGAGGGTCAAGGAAAAGGTTTTTGTGCTGGACATGATTTAAAAGAAATAAAAGGTTTAAAAGGAAAATTTGAATATCAAAAATTATTTAATAAATGTTCTGAACTAATGTTAAATATAGTTAATCACAAAAAACCAGTTATAGCTAAGATTCATGGTGCAGCATTTGCTGCAGGATGTCAATTAGTTGCAAGTTGTGATTTGGCCTACAGTGATAGCAAAGCAATTTTTGCTACCCCAGGTGTTAATATTGGATTATTTTGTAGTACTCCTATGGTGGCTTTGAGCAGAAAAGTTAATAGAAAAAGATCTATGGAAATGCTTCTTACTGGTGAACCAATTACTGCAAAGTATGCCAAAGAAATAGGCTTAATAAATAATTTTTTTATTTCTTCAAAGTTAGATAAGGAAGTAACAAAAATTGCCAGTTTAATTTCTTCAAAATCAAATTTAGTTTTAGCCATTGGAAAAGAGGCTTTTTATAAACAGTTAGAACAACCTATGAAGCAAGCGTATACATATGCTAGTAAAATTATGACAGAAAATATGATGAAAAAAGATGCTATTGAAGGAATAAACTCATTTATTGAAAAAAGATCTCCAGTTTGGAAAAATAAATAATTTATAGATGAATCTAATATTAAAAATATATTAAAAAATAAAAAAAATAATTTTGTTCAAAACAAGCGTATTAAATAGAGCACCAAAAGTTATTTAATTAAATTACCATTTTTTAATAATTTAAGTAAAATTTATAATAGAAACCCATGAGTTTTAATAAAAAAATCATCTGTATTTATTAAAATATTAATATATTAATTTTTCTAAATTATCTTTTTTACACATAAAAAAATTTATGACAAAAAAAATTGAACTCTCATCTACTATTCATCTCTTAGGAGAAATATTAGGTAGTGTTATAAAAAAACAAGAAAACACTGCTATTTTTGATAAGATTGAAAAGATTAGAACTCTTTCAAAAAATAGTAGAGGAAGTAATGAAGGTTTAAATAAGCAATCATTTAAAAAATTAAAAAATCAAATTTCAAATCTTACTTCGACAGAAACCTTAATTATAGCTAAATCATTTAGTAGGTTTTTAGATTTTTCTAATATTGCTGAATCATTGTATAGTATTCACAATATTCATGATCATGTTATTCGTAAAACTCAAGAGACTAATGAAATAGTAATTTTAGAAGAAGCGTTATTAGATGTTCAAAAAAATCCAAATGTTTCTAAAAATAAATTTTTTAATGTAGCAAAAAATATAAGTATTGATTTAGTTTTAACAGCTCACCCTACAGAAGTTAAAAGAAGAACATTGATTCAAAAATATGCCAATGTAAATAATATATTAGACGAATTAAATAATATACAAATTCTTAAAAGACAAAATATTAAGAGAGAAAAAGGAATACTTGAAAAAAAATTAAAAGAAGAAATTACTTCAGTATGGAAAACGGATGAAATAAAAAGATCTAGACCCACGGCTGTTGAAGAAGCCAAATGGGGTTTGGCTGTAATTGAGGACTCACTCTGGAATTCGATTCCTAAAATATGTTCAAGATTTGATAATGCAGTTAATAAATTTACTAATAAAAACTTACCTATTAATTATTCTCCAATCAAGGTTAGCTCTTGGATGGGTGGAGATAGAGATGGAAATCCAAATGTTACATCTAAAACAACTATGGAAGTAGTTTTGTTATCTAGATGGGAAGCAGCGAGCCTATATGAGAAAGAATTTACTAAATTAATTCAAAGTTTATCATTATTTGATTGCTCAAAAAAAATAAAAAAACAAGTAGGTAAAACTTGGGAACCATACAGAGTTTTTTTAAGACCTATTAGAAATAAGTTACAACAAACTCAAAGAGAAATAGAAGATGCTCTTTTAGAGAAAAGAGAACCTAAAAAAAAATTATTAGTTAATTCTATAAATGAAATTCTTGATCCTTTAAATGAAGTTTATAATTCTTTATGTTCAGTAAAATGTGATATTATAGCTAATGGCTTAGTTCTCGATATAATAAGACTTAGTCATACTTTTGGATTAAATTTAGCAAAATTAGATATTAGACAAGAGTCATCAAGGCATACTTCATTATTAAATACAATTTGTAAGAAATTAGCATTAAAGGAATATACAAAATTATCAGAACAAGAAAAAATAAAATTTTTAACTAGAGAATATAAATCTAAAAGACCACTAATACCTAACAAAATTAAATTTAATGATACTGATAAAGAAACATGGGAAACTTTTAAAATGATTGCCAATACTTCAAACGAATTTTTAGGAGCTTATGTTATTTCTATGACATCTAAAGTTTCTGATATTCTAGCTGTTTTACTATTGCAAAAAGAAGCTGGAGTTAAAAACCCTTTAAGAATAGTGCCACTTTTTGAAACATTATCAGACTTACAAAATTCATCTAAAATTGTAGATAATTTATTTAAAAATAGATGGTACACAAATATTTTTTCAAATGAGCAAGAAATTATGATTGGATATTCAGACTCCAGTAAAGATGCTGGAAAATTTGCAGCTAGCTGGGCTCAATATTGTGCTCAAGAAAAATTATGTTCAGTAGCTAATAAGCATAAAATAAAATTGAATTTCTTTCACGGAAGAGGGGGGTCAGTTGGTAGAGGTGGAGGCCCAGTTTATGCAGCACTTTTATCTCAACCACCAGGCACTGTAATGGGAATGACTAGAGTAACTGAACAAGGAGAAGTAATACAACAAAAATATGGATCTGAATCTATGGCTGAATATAGTTTAGGGACCTATATAGGAGCAGTACTTGAAGCAACTTTATCTCCTCCTAGCAAGCCTAGTAAGGAATGGAGGGCATTAATAGATTCAATGAGCATTATTTCTAGTAAGGTATATAGACATTATTTATTAGAAGATGAAGATTTTTTAAAATATTTTGATAAAGTCACCCCAAAGAATATTATTGGCAAATTATATATAGGATCGAGACCTTCTAAGAGAAATGCTTCAAAAGATATTAAAAGTTTAAGAGCTATACCTTGGGTTTTTGCCTGGACACAAATTCGAATGTTATTACCAGCATGGCTGGGCACATATGAAGCTTTAAATTTTGCTTCAAAAGGAAAAAATAAAAAAATTTTAGATGAGATGATTAAAAACTGGCCATTTTTTTATGAAATGATGGATATGTTAGATATG
The DNA here is from genome assembly GCA_902567855.1 of uncultured Alphaproteobacteria bacterium. Classification (GTDB taxonomy): domain Bacteria; phylum Pseudomonadota; class Alphaproteobacteria; order HIMB59; genus MarineAlpha5-Bin3. The sequence goes on along the minus strand of CACFOQ010000008.1, from coordinate 40,772 downwards.
GTTTTGATAAAAACAGATCAACGAGTAATTAGATATTATGAAGAATGTTTAGCAACTCCTGAATTAAAAAAAATTGGAAATGAATTAAGGGCGAAACTTACTGAATTAATTGAAATTAATAAAAAAATCATTCCTAATAATATAATAAACCAAAGAAAAGCTTTCAGAAAATCAATCAAATTAAGAAATACCTATGCAGAAATTTTAAACTTACTTCAAGCAGATATAATGAAAAGATTAAACAAGAAAAATATAAATACAAAAAGCAAAAAAATACTAATGGATGCAATGATTGTTACTATTTCAGGTATTTCAGCTTCAATGAAAAATACAGGTTAAATATAAAAGTTAATTTAATCGATAGATTTTCTTAGGGTCCAGCCATATCTATTTGAGTAATAGGCTTCAGTACCTTTTAAATTGTCTAAATCATAAGACTTTTCAATATCTTTTTTGGTAAATTCATTAGTAATTAGAGTATTATTAAACTCTTTACTTTTAGCTTTTTTCTTAGTTTTTTCATTTTTTTGCATAGTTTTCCTCGATAATTGACATTATTTACTAATCTAAAAAAAATCAATTTTTTTTTTGAATTTCAGCCATAATTTATGTAAAGAACGTGATTGTAAAAAATCTTAATTTGTAAATTTTGTAAATATGAAATCTTCTGAATTAATAAACCTTGGTCCTAGAATTAGAAAAGAGCGGAGATCAAAAGGCATATCTCAATCTGATTTTTCAAAAAATCTTGGTATTTCAGCAAGTTATTTAAATCTTTTAGAAAATGGCAGAAGAACACTTACTGTTCCTCTTTTGATCAAAATAGGTAATGAGCTTAATCTTTCTTTAAAAGATTTAACAGTAGAGAGTAATAAAAGAATATTAGCTGACACAATGGAAGTTTTAAGCAATGAAATATTTGATGACTTAGATATCACTAATTTAGAGACTGCTGAATTTATTGGTAGTAATCCTAATATTGCTAAAGCATTGCTGATGCTCAATGATTCTTACAAAAGCTTAAGAGATGATATGCAAAATCGTCTTGAAATTATGGATGTAGAATCAGGTATTTCAGAAAGAAGATCTACTCGTTTGCCAGTAGAAATTGTTTCAGACTTTTTGCAAGAAAATAAAAATTATTTTGATTCTTTAGAAAAAAAAGCCGATTCCTTAAGAGATAAAATTGGTTTACAGTTTGGGCCTGGAATAGGGTCTACTGAAATCAAATTTACAAGTTATTTACAAAGCGAGCATAATATAAAAGTTAAAATAGTACCGCCAGAAGAAGATGAAAAATCAGTTAAAAAATTTGATGATAAAAATAATACTCTTATTTTATCAGAAATGCTTACCTATACTGCTAGAAATTTTCATCTAGCCTATCAAATAGGTTATTGCGAATGTCAAAAAATTATAGAACAAATAATTAATAAAAATAAATTTTATTCAGATGAATTAATTGCTTTACTGAAAATATCATTATTAAATTATTTTTCAGCTGCACTATTGATGCCTTATGAAGATTTTCTTAAAAGTGCAAAAAAATACAAGTATGATATTGAGATATTAATGCATCATTATGCTGCTAGCTTTGAACAAATTACTCATCGTTTAACTAATTTACAAAGACCTGGCTCTGAAGGAGTGCCATTTCATTTTTTAAAAACAGATATAGCTGGCAATGTATCTAAAAGATTTTCTTTATCTGGTATTCATATTCCAAGACATGGAGGCTCATGTCCAAGATGGAATGTATATATAGCTTTTTTAAATCCTGGAAAAATTCATCCTCAAATATCAAGAATGCCAGATGGAAAAGTATATTTTTGTATAGCTAGAGCTTTTGAAAAAGGAATAGAAAAACATGGTATGCCAAAAAGTTTTGTTTCTATTGGCTTAGGTTGTGATATTCAATATGCAAAAGAATTAACATATTCTGAAGGAATGGACCTTCAAAATAAAAACTTAGAGACACCCATAGGAATTTCATGCAGGATATGTCCTAGAATTAATTGTCAACAAAGAGCATTTCCTCCCATAGATAAAGATTTAAAATTAGATATTAATTATCGAGGCACGTCCCCTTATGTGACTGTTTAGATTTTAACAATCATTTTGCCTATATTTTTGCCATTTAATAAGTCTAAGAAAGCTTGAGGTGAATTTTCAATACCCTCAACGATAGTTTCTCTCCATTTAATTTTTTTATTTATTACCCAATTGCTCATATCATTTTCAAAATCTTTATAATCATCATAATGATCAAATATTAAAAAACCTTTAATAGTTAATCTTTTTACTAACACATGAGCCATATTTTTTAATCCTTCACCAGGTGAAGTTGCATTCATTTGAGAAATCCTTCCACAAATAACAATTCTACCAAAATTTTTCATTCTAAAAATTGCCGCCTCAAGAAAACCTCCTCCAACATTATCAAAGTAAATATCAAAACCTTCTGGACAAATATCTTTAAAGTGCAAAACTAGATTATCAATTTTTTTGTAATTAAAAGCATGATCAACACCAATTTCTTTTTTTAGCCACTCTACTTTTTCATCACTACCAGTACTTGCAATAACTTTACATCCTAATATTTTAGCAATTTGACAAACAGTAGATCCTACACTTCCTGCTGCAGAAGAAACAAGAATAGTTTGGTTTTGTTTTATTTTTGCTATTCTAAAAAGTCCAATATATGCTGTATGACCAGTAAAACCTAAAGGACCTAAATATGTTTGTATAGGTACATTAATAGGGTTAATTTTTTTAAGTGATGCTGAATTTGCAATAAAATTATCTCTCCAACCAAATTCACTTAGTACGAAATCTCCTTTTTTAAAATTATTTGATTTACTTTCAATTATTTCTCCAATTGCTGTTCCCTCCATTGGTTTACCAATTTCAAAAGGAGGTTTATAATTTTTCCTTTCAGTCATTCTAGCTCTCATATAAGGATCTACAGATATCCATTTATTAGTTACTAAAACTTCATCATCATTTTTTAGAGAAATTGTTTCAGATTTTAAATCAAAATGAGATAAACTAGGATTCCCCATAGGTATGTATTCTTTTAAGGCAACATATTTTGATTCAATACTCATAAAAATTTAAAAATGTTTTTTTAATTTTAATTTTTCTCTTACTTCTTCAGGATTTAATATCTTTGCACCCAAATCATCAACTATTCTTGCAGCTTTTTCAACTAATTGACCGTTCGATGCTAATACTCCTTTTTTTAAATATAAATTATCTTCAAGACCTACTCGAACATTTCCACCTAAAATTACTGCTTGAGCAGCCATAGGCATTTGGTGTCTTCCTATACCAAAACCAGCCCAGATACCTTCAGAAGGTATCATGTCTGCCATTACTTTCATTGAGCTTGTATCAGCTGGAGAGCCCCAAGGTATGCCTAAACATATTTGATACATTGGAGGTCCATCAACTAGTCCTTCTTTATATAATTGATTTGCAAACCATAAGTGACCCATTTCAAAAGCTTCCATTTCTGGTTTAACTCCTAAATCTTGCATTTTTTTTGCAGCAGCTCTTAACTGGATTGGAGTATGGACAAATAACATATTTGTATCTCCAAAATTCAGAGAGCCACAATCTAAAGTGCATATTTCTGGCAATAATTCCTCAACATGCTCTAAACGATCAAGAGCATGTACCATATCGGTGTTAGGCCCTATAGGATTTAAAGGATCTTTTCCTTCTCCAACTTCAAAGTCTCCTCCCATACCAGTAGTAAAATTGATTACAACATCAGTATCGCTTGATCTGATTCTATCTGCAACCTCTTTATAATATTCAAGTTTTCTGCTTGGTTTTCCGTCTGGTTCTCGCACATGCATATGAGCAATAGCAGCTCCCTCCTTCGCTGCCTCTATAGCAGCGTCAGCTATTTGTTTCGGAGTTATTGGAAGTTCAGGATGCTTTTTAGCAGTATCACCAGATCCAGTAACAGCACAACTTATTATAACTTCATTGTTCATTTTTAATATAATTTGATGTATCTCAGAATAAGGAATTAGACAAGTGAGTATTTATTTAAAAACAGGTCGCGTTAAATCTGAATGGACTGATTATAACGGTCATATGAACCTTGCTTTTTATATTCATCTTTTTGATTCTGCTTGGGAGGTTTTGCTGCAAAAATTTAATATAGGAGAAGATGCAGCTAAAATTGAAAAAAGAACTACTTTTGCTGTAGAATCGCACACAACTTATGACATGGAAGTTAAAGTTGGAGATGAAGTTGATATTAATTTACTTTTTATTGATTTTGATAAAAAACGTATTGTTTATAAACTTGAAATGATTCACAAGTCAGAGAAATACTTAGCAGCTACAACAGAGGTTTGTTCATTATATGTTGATTTGAATTCTCGTAAAGTAACTGAATTTGAGGAATCAAAAAGTGGCTTAATTAAAAATTTTATAGAAGATAATAAAAATAATTTTAAACCAGGAAATTTACATCTTATTAATAAATTAAAAAAATAATATAATTAAAGCCCTAAATATACGTGTTTATGAGGGTCTCTATTAAAAATTTTATAAACTAAAGGAATAAAATCTTTAAGAGGAATAGTTTCATAATTTGGATCAAAAGAATTTTGATCCCACTTTGAGCAAAAATTAACAGTATCTATAAAAAAAGGATGATCTTTATATTTATCTCTTAAATTTCGATCATTTCCATAATGATGATTATAATAATAAGATTGAAATAATCCATGTTTTTGAACTATCCAATGAGTTTTTTCAGAAACAAAAGGCCTTAATACTGCTGCAGATATTTCTGAATGATTTAATGGAGCTATTTCATCTCCTATATCATGTAATAGGGCTGCGACTATCATTTCTTCTGATGCATTATCTCTCAGTGCTCTTGATGCAGTTTGTAAAGAGTGTTCTAATCTAGAAACTTTATAACCTCCTAATGAACTGTCTAAACCTTTTAAAATACGAATAACTCTATCAGCCGTACCTTCTATGTATTTATCTTCAAATTTAGCAAGAAGTTCATAATCTTCTTTATCCCCATCTTTCATTTCATTAAATTTAACAGTTTTCATATTTATAATTCTAAATAATAGTTATAATATTCTTTATCTCTTTTATATTCAAGAGATTCATAAAGTGATTGAGCCTTCTTATTAGTAATTGCAGTAGATAATTCTATTATTTTAATTTTCTTTTTAACTGCAAATTTTTTTGCAGTATTCATTAATTTTCTACCTATTCTTTTTTTTCTAAAAATTTTTTTTACAAACAAATCATATAAGATTAATTTTTTATTAATATTAAGGGAATCAAAAGTTTCATATAATTGCACAAATCCACATGCCTCCTTGTCTTGATAGCATACAAAAATAGTTGAGTCTTTTTTAGAAATTCTTTCTTTAATATATTTCGTAGATTTTTTTAATTCAGGATTATATTTATAAAATTGTCTATATAAATCAAATAGAATGCCAACATCCTTAATATTATCTTTTTTTGCTTTAATTATTTTTATTTGCATTTTTTAAAACTGATCTGATAAATCCAATTATTATACTAAAACTAGTAAAGATTAATAGGCTATAAATAAATCCATTATTTCCCATACTGTCCATAACTATACCTACGGAAATAGGCCCTATGAATTCTCCTGCTTCATATATTATGATGAATAATGAAGTAGCTATTGCTATTTCCTTGATTTTTATCCTTTGTCCTAAATAGGCCAAAGTCACAGTATACAAACTAATACTTGAACAACCCCATATAATAACTGAAATGTAAACAGCATAATCTAAGTTTATAGTTTTTAATAGAAGTAGTGGCCATATAATATTTCCACAAAGAAAAATAAAAATTAATTTTCTTTTATCTATTTTATCACTTAATGCTCCTACAAAAGGTTGAGATAAGACACCAGCAAAAGCTCCTAAAAAATAATAGAAACCAATTTGTCTGTCAGAAAAGAATTCATTTATCATAAATGCAGGAAATAAAGCACCAAAAGTAGAGTCATTAATTCCCCCAATAAATATAGCAACAAAAACAAAAGGGGCCATTACAATGAATGAAAAACTAATTTGTTTCTTTTGCTTAGGTATTTCTACATTTTCGATATGTTTCTTTATTAAAATAATCATAAAAATTCTGAAAGCCATTATTATTAAGCATATAAAAATTGGTAAAGATCCTTTACTTCCTAAAACAGCTACAATTAATGGCCCTACACCAAAACCAATTGAAATTGCTGAATTATATAAACCTATAGATTTTCCTCTATTATTGTTATTAGAAACAATATTTACCCAAGTATCCATTGTCATCCAATTCATGCCTCCCGTAAGTCCCATGATAAAATGACAAATCACAAAATTTATTGGATTAAAATATACAAACATAGAAATAACACATAAGGCTTGAATACATACTGAGAATATCAATGTATTAAATAATCCAAATCTATCTAAAGTTTTAGACACAAAAAATCCTGCAGACATTAACCCAAAAGAAAAACTAGAAGCAATTAAACCAATTGTTGATTCTGAATAACCTGCGTATTTTTGTAAAATTACTATTATTGTGAAAAAATAACCAAGAACTGTGCCTGTAAAGAAAGCAACAATAGATAAATATTTTATACTAGAATTTATTGAACTAAAGTCAAAATACCTTTTAATTTTGGAAAACATTAAGAAGTTTTAACCTTTCCATAAGCCCTCTACTTCTAATTGTGTTATTGTATTTTTAATTGCTAAATATAATTTATCTACAAGTGTATCAATTTGATTTTTTGAAATAATTAAAGCAGGAGATAAAACACATATATGATAAAGTGGACGAATTATTAATCCCAATTTTAATGACTCTTCATCGATTCTAGAGCCTATAGCTTTATCTAATACTAGAGCCTCTTTACTGTCTTTATTAATCACGCATTCTATTCCAGCCATAAGTCCTTTGCCTCTTATATCTCCCACAATTGGTAAATCGTATAATTTTTTTAATTGTTGATGAAAGTAAGGTTCTATATTTTGAACATGTTCTAGAATTTTATCTCTTTTAATAATTTCTATATTCTTTAATGCTGCTGCACAACAAGCGGGGTGACCAGAATATGTATATCCATGAAAAAAAAGAGCAGAATCATTTTTAAGATCATTAAGCAATTTATCTGAAAATAAAACAGCACCCAAAGGCATATATCCTGAAGTGATACCTTTAGCACAAGTTATAATGTCAGGTGTTACTCCAAATACTTTTTCTGAAGCAAAAAAATGACCTATTCTTCCAAAGCCAGTAACAACTTCATCAGATATAAAAAGTACATCATTTTTTTTACAAATTTCCCATATTCTTTTTAAATAACCCGTTGGTGGAACAATACATCCTCCAGATGCCATAATAGGTTCTGCTATAAAAGCAGCGACATTTTCAGAACCAAGCTCAAGAATTTTATTTTCAAATTCTTTCACTAGATCATCACAAAACTCTTCCACAGTTTGATTATCTTTTCTTCTATACTCTAAAGGAGCACTTAAATGATGGATAAAATCTTTTTCAAAATCAAAATTATTTTTTTCTCTATCTTTCCCAGTTATTGATCCTGTTAAATAGGTACTGCCGTGATAAGCTTTATTTCTTGTAATGATATGTTTTTTATTAGGACGACCTAGCATATTATTATAAAACATTATAAATCTTAAAGCAGTATCATTTGCAGTTGATCCATCAGTGGTAAAAAAAACTGTATTCAGATCACCGGGAGATAACTCTGATAAAACCGAAGCTAATTCAGCTGATATTTCAGTAGATTCTGAAAAAGGACTACAATATTCTAATTTTTCAAGTTGTTTTTTTACGGCTTCTCCAATTTCCTTATTGCCGTGGCCAATATTATTACACCACATTCCTCCAGGACCATCAATATATTCAGTCCCATTTTCATCATATAAATAAATATTATCTGATTTTGTAATTAGTTTACGGTTATATGTTCCTCTTGTATTTGTATCTTCATAAGGATGAAGAACTAATCTATCTTTTTTATGAATTTCACTAATATAATCGTTTTTCATTAAGTAGTTTTATCATTCACTGAATGAGCATTCAATGAAATAATTAAAATTGTTAACTATTTATCTTTCCAATTTGGATCAGTTTTTTTTACAAAAGAAGAGGCGCCTTCTTTTAAGTCTTCACTTCCATAAACCTTCTTTACAGTTTCTAAGGATCGAAGAATATCAAAAGAAGGTATCTCCTTTTCATTTTCTGTTTCTCTTAAAACTTCTTTGATTGATGAATATATTAAATTAGGTCCTTTTGAAATTTTATCAGCAATTTCCCAGGATCTTTTTAATAAATTTTTTTTATCAACTATTTCATTAACTAAACCCCAGTGCTTTGCTTCTTTGACATCCATCCACCTACCTGTCATTAAAAATTCGACAGCTACATGATAGGGAATTCTTCTTCTTAGTTTTATAGTTGCCGCATCAGCTATGACACCCACATTAATTTCAGGTAAAGCAAAAGTAGCGTGATCTGCAGCAATAATAATATCTGCTGAAATCATGATTTCAAAACCACCTCCACATGCAATACCATTAACAGCAGAAATAATAGGTTTATTCATATTTGGTAATTCTTGCAATCCTCCAAATCCACCTACGCCATAATCTGCATCAGCACTTTCTCCTTCATTTACAGCTTTAAGATCCCATCCAGCAGAAAAAAATTTTTCACCACCTCCAGTTATTATAGCAACTTTAAGTTTAGGATTATCTCTAAAATCAGCAAAAATATCTCCTAATATTATGCTAGTTTTAGAGTCTATAGCGTTCGCTTTTGGACGATCAATTGTTACTTCTAATATTGATCCTTCAATTTTAGTTTTTATAGGTTTATTCATATAATTATTTAAAATAATGTATTAATGCATCTACGGCAAACACCCCTTTGCCTTTTTTACAAACTATTAATGGATTTATATCAACTTCTGAAATTTTATCATAATTATTTTCAGCAAATTTAGCAATTTTTAATATTGAATTAACTAAAGCATCTAAATCACCACTATTTTTTCCTCTAAAACCAAATAATATTTTACTAAATTTTAGTTTTTTTATCTCTTCCACAATCATTCTTTTAGTTAAAGGTAAGAGTAGGGTGGTTGTATCTTTAAATAATTCAGTATAAATTCCTCCAGCTCCTAAAATTATAGTAGGACCAAATTCATTATCGTTTTTTATTCCTACAATCATTTCAAAGACATTATCAGTTATCATTTTTTCAATTAAGATATTGCCAGTAAATTTATTTGTTTTTTTCTTTAATTCTTTTTCACTATTAATATTAGTTACAACACCTCCAATTTCAGTTTTATGAAAAACTGTATTTGAATTTATTTTTGCCACTAAAGGAAATCCAATTTTTTTAGAATCTCGAAATATATTCTTTTTATTTGTAACTAAGGATTTTGGAGTAGGTATTTTGTTTTTCTTTAAAATTAACTTTGATTCATATTCTGAATATGTTTTTATTTTCTTTTTAAGATTTGGTATTTCCTCAGGAATTTTTATATCAGTAAAATTCTTCCATACTTTTCCAATTTTTATTGCATTACTTATAGCTAATAAACTTTCTGACATGCCTTGAAGAGGAACAACGTTATACTTTAGACATTTTTCTCTTAAATATTTTGGAAGAGTATCTGAAAGTGAAGAAATAATTGCTCCATTTTTTTTTATTTTTGAAGATTTTATAAACTTATCTACTATTGCATCCCACTCTTCAGTATCACAATCTTCTATATTTGGAAGATCTAACATCAGCGCATTTAAAGCAAAATTTGTTTTGAATATTAATTTAAATGTTTTTTCTAGATTCTCAGGATCATTCCAATTGTATGTTTGTAAATCAAAAGGATTTGATATTATCACGCTTGGGTGATTAACTTTTTTTAAATCATTTTTTATTTTTGGAGGTATTTTGCCAAATTTTAATGATAAAGATTCTGCCACATCACCTATCATAGCCATATCTCCTCCAGATGGCCCCATTATTGAAATTTGATCATTTTTTAAAACTCCATGTGTATGAAATAATTTTAAAATTTCACATAATTCACCTAATGTATTGCATTTTGCTACGCCCATTCTTTGAAACAAAGAATCATAAATATCTTCTTTCCCACTAAGAGAGCCAGTATGTGTTAAAATTGTTTTAGATGAAATTTTAGATCTGCCTACTTTGACTATAGCTATAGGTATGTTCTTTAACTTAGATTTTTTAAATACTTTAATTAATTTTGCAGTATTGGTAAAACTTTCTGCATAAATACCAATGGCGGTTACTCTGTTATCATCAAGGGCATAACTAATTGCATCTTCAATGGTTATTTTTGATTGATTGCCTAAAGAAATTATGTAGCCAATAGGCAAAGATCTGTTGTTAAAACTAATAGTATTACCAATTGTTCCGCTCTGACATATAATAGCAACACCTTTTTTTGTTGGTTTTCCAGAAACTTGATCTGACCATACAGAAATTTTATCTAAATAATTGATAAATCCATAACAATTTGGCCCCAGAAAAGGCATCTTACCAGAGTTTTTTATAAGTTCATTAGTTTTATCTTTTCCTTCTTTTGAATTAAGTTCAGAAAATCTTGAAGCCAGGCAAACTGTTCCTCCAACACCCATATTAGATATATCTTTAATTAATTTTACAGTTTGATCTCTTGAAACGGCAAGATAAACACAATCAGGTATTTCTGGCAGATCTTTAATATTTTTATAATATTTTTTTCTTTTGGTACTTTTTCGTGAAGGATTTATATGCCAAACTTTACCTTTATAACCAATAGTTTTATTTCCATCATAAACAAAGTCTGCCCAATAGCCTCCTATTATAGCCAAGCTTTTTGGTCTAAAAAGTTTTTTTAAGTTCAAAGATTATGCTCCAAGGGGTCTTAATAAAGAACGTGAAATAATATGCCGTTGAATTTCACTTGTGCCTTCCCAAATTCTTTCTATTCTTGCATCACGCCATATTCTTTCAAGAGGTATATCTGCCATTAATCCCATTCCTCCGCAAATTTGAATTGCTTCATCTGAAACTCTGCTTAACATTTCAGTGCAAAATAATTTTGTCATTGCTGCATCTTGGGAAGTTAATGTTTTTTGATCAATCTTCCAAGCTGATTCCATTAACATTAAATTTGCTAATTTAATTTCTGTAGCCATATCAGCTAGTTTAAATGAAACACCTTGAAATTTTCCAATGACTTTTCCAAATTGTTTTCTATTAGCTGACCAATCCAATGCTATATCAAAAGCTCTTTCTGCTCTAGATACTGATGTAGCCGCAACAGTTAATCTAGTAGCTTCCAACCAAACATTCATTAATTCAAAACCCTTATCTTTTTCTCCAAGAATATTTTTTCTAGGAATTCTACAATCATTAAAATGTATAATATTATTTACATATCCTCTGTGAGAGACACAGTCATATCCTTTAGCAACTTCAACTCCTTTTTGTTTTAAATCAACTAAAAAACAAGAAAGTAAATTTCTACCTTTATCATCTTCACCTGTTGAAGCAAAAAGAACAACAAAGTCAGAGATGTGAGCATTAGATATAAAATGTTTTGTTCCATTGATAATCCAATCATTGCCATCTTTAACTGCTTTCGTTTTCATACCTCTTAAATCTGAACCAGCGCCAGGTTCAGTCATAGCAATACAATCTTTTCTCTCTCCAGTAATAGCCGGTTTTAAATATTCATCTACTAGTTCACCTTCGCAGGCCATTAAGATATTTTGTGGTCTCCAAGCAATTTCTGCTAAAGCAAGTGATGCAAATCCAAGATGTTTTTCAACTAAGGTTAAATCAAAAGCATTTAAACCACCACCACCATGATCAATTGGCATATTGCAAGCATATAAGCCTGCATCAATACTTTTTTTCTTAATTTCATCATACAATTCTTTTGGTAAATTATTTGTTTTTTCTAATAATTCTTCATGTTGCAATAATTCTGCTTTTACGAATGATTTAGTAGTATCAATTAAAAGATTCTGTTCTTCTGAAAGATTAAATTCCATATAATATCTACCCTATATAAATGCAGGTATAGCATTCCTTCTTGGATTGTTAAAAAATTGCTTTTTTACCACTTTGCATTCAGCCCAAATTTTTCTATAATCCAATTCTTCTGGATGGTAAATTTCAGCATAAACATTAGATCCCAACTTATAATATTCTTTGTTAACAAATCCAATTGCAATATTAGATTTAAGAACAGGGGACCACATTGCTGCTGTCACTATACCAATTTCTTTGGCTATATTTTTCTTACTATTATCATAGAGGACAGATCCCATAGCAGGCTTATCTCCCTCAACATCCAATCCTACAAGTTTTTTTTCAGGCCCTTTTTCTTTGTGTCTAATTAAAGCCTGTTTCCCAGTAAAATACTCTTTATCTAGATTTACTAACCAACCTAAACCTAATTCATACGGGTTTCTCATTCTATTTGGTCTTAAAGCCTGTTCTGCAGACATAAAATCTGCATTTGGCTGGATAAATCCTGCTTCAATTCTCACCATCTCAAGTGAGTTCATTCCAGCAGCAAGTACTTTATAATCTCTGTTAAACTTAAATAAGCTGTCCCATACATCGATAGCCTGAGAAGGATCACACCAGATTTCATAACCTAAATCTCCAGAAAAGCCTGTTCTTGAAATTGTGACATTTTGATTTTCAAGTTTGTAATTATCAAAATGAAAAGGTTTAAGGTTTTCTATATTTTCTACTTTTAAAAGATTTAAAATTTTACAAGATAAAGGACCTTGAAAAGCTAAAGCAGCAATTGATGAGCTTATATCTTCAATAGTTACATTAAATCCAGTAGCTGTATCACAAAACCAATTAAGATTTCTCTCAGCGCAAAAAATTCTATAATGATTTTCGTTTAAGCAAAATATTGTTCCATCATCAATCACCATTCCATCTTCATTGCACCATATGCCGTAGGCTACTTGATTAGATTGAATATTAGTAATATTTTTTGTAATTAATTTATTAATAAATTTTTTTGCATCTTTACCTTTAATTTCATATTTATGCATTGGAGTTATATCTATTACTCCTGCAGTGTTTCTCATTGAAGTATATTCAAGTTCAGTTGAGGAGTATTCTTTGGCAACTTTGTAACCAGCCCACCTATACCAATCATTTGCATAACAATGCTCAGATGTTCTTTTATGAAAAGGTGTTTCTAATAGAGGTTTTTTATATGAAATTTTTTCTGTATTCATTATTTTGAGTCCTCTATTATTTTTTTTGCTGCATTAAGACCGTTGATACCAGTTAAACCTCCTCCAGGATGAGTGCCAGCACTGCATAAATATAAACCGTTAACAGGAGTTGAATATTGAGAAGATCCATAAAAAGGTCTCATCATTAATAATTGATCTATTTCTAAATCACCGTGATGCCAATGACCACCAGATATATTATATTTTTCCTCCATTTGATTTGGAGTAATAAGTTCTTGTTTTCTTATTTTCATATCTGGAATAAATTTACTTAAAACAGCAACACACTTTTCAATTATTTCATTTTCTTGATGACTAGCATTAATCAAATATGGGACATAATAAATGTTTGCTGACAAAGTGTTATCATTAACATAAAATTCCAAACATGGATTTTTAGAATAATGATTATACTTATTGGCATTAAATGCATGTTCTATGTATTTTATATTTGGAGCGTAAATAAATTTTCCATACATTTTCTTATCAATATTTTTAATATTAATCTCATTTTCTAAAACTAATTCAAGTTTAGCAACATTTCCTTTGTTTCTAAAATTTTTAATTCTTCTAATAAAATCAGTATCTAATATTTCTGCACCTAATAAATTTAAGTAAGTTGTTTTGGGGTCAGCATTAGACATAACACATTTTGATTCTATAACCTCATTATTATTTAATTGAATGCCAGTAACAGAGTTGTTTTTAGTTATTATTTTTCTAACTTCAGAGGATTTAATTATTTCTACTGTATTTTTTTTACAACAATCTTCTAATTGATTAATATAGTTTGTAACTTCTATCTTCTTTAAATTAAAAATATTATCATTGATTGCTTGCTTATAAAGTAAAGTTAATATTGAGCCAGGAGATCTAGGACCCAAGTTTGAGCCTAAAACTGATTCATGGGATAATAAACCCTTTAAGTTATCGTTATTTAAATTATCCTCTAAATCATCAGCAATATTTAAACCAATAACTCTTAATAGCTCTCGCATATTTTTTTTACCTAATTTTCTAATTTTCCATCCCATGGACATTAATTGAAATAAGTCTGATCTTTTACCTGATTTAACTCTTGGGGGCTTTTGATACATAAAAGAACCAAGAGTTTTTGAAAATAATTTGTAGTTATTAATAATTGATAAAAATGTTTTCTGATCATTCTCATCAGCATTTGTTTTTACAAAAGATAGCTTACCGTTTTTATCCTCTAAGATTGTATGATTTTGATTATCTTCAAGAGATATGATGTAATCTGTATCTTTAATATTATGAATATTGATATTTAATTCTTTTTTAATGATTGGAGAGATAAAATTTAGTGAATTTGCATATTCTGCCAATCCTCCAACATGTTCATTTTTTTCAATTACCAAAACTTTTTTACCTTTTTTGGCAAGATATGAAGATGCAACTAAACCATTATGTCCGCCTCCAATTATTATTACATCAAATTTTTTCATATGTAATGCGTTGACAATTTTTTGTTTAAATCTTTTAATATTTCTCTTGCAGCATTTGCTCCTGGAGCTCCCATTACTCCTCCACCAGGATGGGTGCTAGAACCACACATATAAAGATTTTTTATAGGTGTTTTATATTGAGCATAACCAGGTACAGGGCGGTTAAACATTAACTGATCCATAGTAAGCTCACCTTGAAAAATATTTCCTTCTGTTAAACCAACTTCAGCTTCTAATTCTTTAGGAGTTCTAATTTCTGCATGATTAATGATATCATTGAAGTTTGTTGAATAATTTCCAATCCTACCCATCACATGTTTGCCAAATTCAAGACGCTTTTCTTCTGTCCACCCTCCATCTGCTAAATTGTAAGGAACATATTGAATAAAAACAGACATATAGTGTTTTCCTTGAGGGGCCATAGTGGGATCATTTATACTTGGAATACACATATCAACATATGGAAATTGAGACCACTTTCCATCTTTCCAATCATCATATGCTCCCTCCATTTCTTCAATATTCTGAGTTATATGTAAGTCACCTGTTCCAGCTGGATCACCCTCTGGAATACTTTTCCAAATAGGTAGATCATCAAGAGCAATATTTAACTTTCCTGAAGATCCTCGGATTTTAAAATTTTTTACTGCTTTGTAAAAATCATTAGGTAATTCTTTTTCCTCAACAACTTTTAAAAAGGTTCTTTTGACATCAAGGTTTGAAACTATTTTATCGGCATAAATTTCATCTCCATTTTCAAGAACAAGACCATAACTTTTATTATTTTTAATAAGAATTTTTGTGACTGGCGAACCAGCTTTAATTTCTCCATTTTTTGATTTAAAAGAGGATGCCATAGCTTTTGTAATTGAACCCATACCTCCTCTAGCGTATCCCCACGCTCCAACAGTACCATCTACTTCTCCCATATAATGATGAAGCAATACATATGCAGAGCCTGGAGAATAAGGACCTAAAGCTGTTCCAATGATAGCAGATCCTGCTAAATGCACTTTTACAATTTCTGATTCAAAATATTCTTCGAGATAATCCCTAACACTCATTGTCCAAAAACGAATTGTATCGTATATTTCTTTCTCACCTAAGCCTCCTAACTCATCTTTTGCAGCAAAATATTTAGCAAATTCAAATAAACTCATTATATCCTTTGGAGAAAATGAAGTAGGATCAGGAGGTGTCATCTTTAAAAGAGGTTTAATAATCTTACACTGTCGCATCACATCTTTTCCAAATCTATCATAGGCTTCAGCATCTTTTTTGGAAAATTGAGCAATAGATCTATAAGTTAAATCATGATCTTGGTAATGTGCATAAAATCTCCCATCATTAAGCATGCTTGCACTACCTTCGTAAGGTATAATTTGTAAACCGTGTTTAGATAATTCTAAATCTCTAAAAATTTCAGGTCTAAGCAAACTACAGACGTATGAACAGTTAGAATATGTCCAACCTGGATGAAGCTCTCTGCTGACAGCTGCTCCTCCCACATAATCATGTCTTTCTACAACAACTACTTTTAGTCCAGCTTTTGCTAAATAGCATGCTGTGGTGAGCCCATTATGACCACCACCAATAATTGCAACATCATATTTAGATTTGTTCATAGTATTTTCTTATATTTCTTTGAATGACCATTCAACCAAATTTCTTGTAAAATCAAGCTTTTTATGAAAAACTATCATTGTTTTTATAATTTTATGAGACACAGAAATATTAGATTAGAAAATAAAAAAAATAGTAATTTAAAATTGATATCTTCAACGATTAAGAATTTATCAAAAAAAGGAATACACCAATTAACAATGCAAGATGTATCTCAAGGAGCAGGATTATCTCAAGGGATAGTAAATTTCCATTTTAAAAGTAAAGAATTACTATTAATTGAGACTTTAAAATTTATTTCAAATGAATATCTACTCTCATTTCAAAAGAGTATTTCTAAAGCCGGGAATGATCCTAGAAAAAAAATAATAGGAATTATAAAGAATGATTTTAGTAAAAAAATATGTACCAGAGAAAAAATAGCTGTCTGGTTTACATTTTTTAGCGAAATCAAATACAAACCAGCTTATCATCAAATATGTAAAGAGCGAGATTTATATTATCAATCAATTACTGAAAATATCTTTTTAGATTTAATAAAAAAAGAAAAAGTTAAATTATCTGAAAAAAACATAGCTAGAGGTTTTCAAGCTTTAATAATGGGTTTATGGTTAGATCAATTAGAAGATCCTGATACTTTTAATAAAGTACAGTCAAAAAAAATTTGCTTTGAATTTATTAAGTCAAATTTTCCAAAACAATTTAAAAATGTTTTATAGATATGTATAGTGGAATGACCCCTAAGGCCTTAGAGTGGCAAAAAAAAATAAGAAAATTTGTTAATGATGAACTTATACCCTGGGAAGTTCATGCTGAAAAAAATGATGGAGAATTACCACAAGATATAGAAAAAAAACATCGAGATATTGCAATTTCTCTAGGACTGCCTGGTATGGGAATATCAAAAGAAAATGGAGGGCTAGGATTAAATATGTTTGAACAAATGATTATTTGGGAACAATTTGGTCGTGTTACTAATGCTTTGTGTTGGTGTTTTTCAGAAGCTCAAGATTGGATGGAAGCAAATTTTAATGACTTTCAAAAAGAAAATTATTTAAAGCCACTTTTAAATGGAACAAAAAAAGAATGTTATGCAATTACCGAAAAAGGTGCAGGTTCTGATGTAGATGGCTCTATAGAAACTACTGCTGAAAAAAAAGGAGATCAATACATAATAAATGGTGAAAAATGGTATGTGACTAGTGCAAATCTTGCTAACTTTTTCTTTTTACAAGCAAAAATTAAATCTGGTCAAAATAAAGACAAACACTCACTTTTTATAATTGATAAAGATACAAAAGGTATTGAATTAATTGATACTCCTAAATTTAGTCATACTTATGCTCATCATCACAGTATTTATCGTTTTAATAATGTTTCTATACCTTCTAAAAATATAATAGGTAATGAAGGTATAGGAATGGACTATACACATTCTTGGTTTAGACATGAAAGATTAGGAATAGCAGCTAGATGCTGTGGGGCAGCCGAGAGATTAATTGCTGAAGCAACAATTTTTGCAAAAGAAAGAGAGTCTTTTGGAGATAAAATATCAAATTATCAGGCAATACAATTTATGCTTGCAGATTGTGTAAATGAATTAGCTTCAACTAGATTAATGCTTTATGAAATATGTAAAGCTCATGACTCAAATCAAGATGTTAAAATTTTACATGGAAAATGTTCCATGATAAAATTATTAGCCTCTGAAATGGCAAATAAAATTGCAGACCGCGCAGTACAAATATTTGGAGGAAGAGGGTACATGAGGGAAAATGTTGCAGAACGATATTATAGAGAATTAAGAGTAGATCGTATTTGGGAAGGGACGAGTGAAATTCATAGAATAATAATTGCAAATTCTCTTTATAAAAGAGGTTTGAAATCTTTAATTGAATAGATGTAGTAAAAAATATGATTAAGAGTTGGAGAAAAATTTACGCAAAAAATGATAATATAAAAGCCTATACCTTATTATCACCAGCTTTAATTTTAGTCATTTTAGCTATGGTTGTTCCAATGGTATTAATGTTGAGCTTTAGTATGTTTACTCAAGTTAGTATGATGGAGATTGATTATACTTTTACATTTCAAAGATATATTGATTTTTTTCAAAAAAATTTGCTGGTTACACTTCTTATTAAGTCAATTAAAATATCATTTCTTGTAACTCTAATTACACTTATTACAGCATACCCAGTTTGCTATTATATCGCTTTTTATGTCAAAAAAAATAAAATGCTTTGGCTTGTTTTACTCACTTTACCTTTTTGGACATCCTATTTATTAAGAGTATTTTCTTGGAAGATTATTCTTGGAACAAAAGGTGTGATAAACTCTTCATTGATCAACGCAGGAATTCTTAACGAACCTCTTACATTTCTTATGTACTCAGAGACCGCAGTAGTTATTACTCTTACGCACGCTTGGGCTGCGTTTGCTTTATTGCCTTTGTATGTTTCGTTAGATAAAATTGACTTTTCTTTTATTGAAGCTGGTAGAGATCTTGGACTCTCCCGATTTGAAGTGTTTTGGAAAATTACATTTCCATTATCGTTACCAGGAGTAATAGGTGCAATATTAATCATATTCATTCCAACAGTAGGTGATTATGTGACTCCAGCCTTACTTGGAGGAATTGAAGGTCGTATGCTTTCAAATATGATCCAGGCTTACTTTGGAAAAATAAATAATATTCCTATGGGAGCTGCATCAGCTACAATTATGCTAACCACTGTTGTGCTCATAACAATAATTGTATCGAATGTAACAAAAAGACTTACTCAAAGGTTAACTTAAAATGAATGAAAAAAATAATACATTACTAATTTATACTCTTCTTTATTTTGGTTTTCTTTATGTACCAGTTTTATTCTTACCTATATTTAGTTTTAATGATGCAAATTTTATGTCCTTCCCCCTTGCTGGATTTACAACGGAGCACTATGAAGAGATGTGGTCAAAAAGAAATCTACATAAAGCACTTTGGGCGAGTATAAAAGTAGGAGTAGTAGCAAGTGTCGTTAGTACAACAATTGCACTTTTTGCAGCGAAGGCATTTGCTCGATATAAATTTAGAGGAGAAAAGATTTCTTATGGAGGTATTATGATGCCTTTCTTGATACCTGAAATTATCTTGGCTGTAGCTATACTTGTAATTTGGGTTAATCTTGGATTTAAATTGGGACTCGTTCCAGTTACAATTGGCCACACTTTATTTTGTACACCTTTTGCAATGTTAATACTTATAGCCCGTATTGAAGGTTTCGACTTTTCACTTGAAGAGGCCTCTAGAGATTTAGGAGAGAATGCGTGGGGTACATTTTTTAGAGTCTCATTTCCACTATATTTGCCAGGAATAATCGCCGCTCTTCTTCTCAGTTTCATTATTTCTTTTGATGAATTTATTCTTGCATTCTTTTTAACTGGAAGTGACGCAACATTACCTATGTATATGTGGGGTCAAATGAGATTTGTTCAGAAATTACCGCATGTATTGGCCTTGGGTGCAGTAATTATTGTTTTTACTACCTTTATTGTTCTGTTAGCATTCTGGTTAAGAAATGTTGGACAGGGGAAAGCAAAGAAAGATATAACGATGAAATTATAAAAATTATGAACAACTCATTTATACAAATCAATAATATTTCAAAACACTTTGCAGATGTAAAAGCAGTTGATGATGTTTCATTTGAGATTAAGGAAGGTGAATTTTTTTCCCTTTTAGGACCTTCAGGATGTGGCAAGACAACATTATTAAGACTATTGGCAGGATTTGAATATCCTACTTCTGGCAATCTATTAATTGATGGGACAGATATTACTGCATTACCTCCAGACAAAAGACCTACAAATATGGTTTTTCAAAACTATGCAATTTTTCCTCACCTTAATGTAGAAAAAAATATTCAATTTGGACTAAGAAAACTTGGTTTAAGTAATGATGAGATAGATAAACGAGTTAAAAATGTTCTCTCATTAGTTAAACTTGAGGGGTATGAGGAAAGATTTAGCAATCAATTATCCGGTGGTCAAAGACAACGGGTCGCTCTAGCAAGAGCTTTAGTTAGACAACCAAAAGTTCTATTATTAGATGAACCTCTTGGTGCTTTAGATAAAAAATTAAGAGATGAAATGCAATTAGAATTAAGAACTCTTCAAAAAAATATAGGAATTACTTTTGTATTCGTTACTCACGATCAACAAGAAGCTATAAGTATGTCAGACAGAGTTGCAGTTATGAATGAAGGAAAAATTCAACAACTATCTGAACCCAATGAACTTTATAAGAATCCAGAAAATATATTTGTAAGTGATTTTATTGGCGAAACAAATTTTCTAAAAGCTGAAACTAAATCAAGAGATGGAGACTTTATCAATGTTTCAATCGAAGGATTAGGAGAATTTAAAATTAAAAATAATTTAAATATCGTAGAAAATTCTTCAGATGTTGTTTGTAGTATTCGTCCAGAATCCATGATGATATCTAAAGTAAAATCTGACTGGGATATTTGTCTTGATGCTAAAATTTGCCAGACTTCATATTTAGGTGAAATGACAAGATTTTATGTAGAAGCTAAAGGAATAGAAAAAATAATCACTGTTTCTTCTCAACATTTTGACAATCAGTCTTTTGAGAACAACGAATGCTTTATAAGTATAAGCTTAGAAGATATTTCTTTATTAAATAAAAAATAGCCTGTCCTAATAAAAAGACAGGCTATTTTGTGAGTTAAATTAATCTCTGATCAACCACCAGCTACCATTTCAGCCCATTGAGCTTCCATGTAGTCGGTTACTTCGTCTGAAGGCATGACTGAGAACATTCCATTAGAAAGGTGTTCTTCAGGATTTGATGCGACTCCACGCTCAGCCAATTCATCAGCAGTGATAGTACCAAAGCCTTTTTTATTTGAATGACCATAGCCCCACTCACTTAGTAAATAAGCTGAAGTTTCAGCACTAGTAGCTCCATTAATCATTGCATATGCTTTATCAAGGTCAGCACCTTTAACAATTGCAAGTCCACAAGCCCACGTCATTGTTCCATTAGCAGGTTGCATCATTTTTGCTCCAGCATTCCATGCAATTTCGTTCCATCCAAGAGCTACGTCTATTTCTTCGTTACCTAATGCCTCTATCATTGAAGAAGTATCTCCGAAGAACGCACGAATTTGTCCGTTATCTCTCATTTCACGAAACTTATTGATACCTTTATCAATAGCAGCTTTAGTTAATTGATCCTTTTCTCTGATATCAATTCCAAGATGATGCATCATTAAAAATAATGAGTCAGCAGCAGAGTCTAATATACCAACTTTACCTTTTACTCTTGGATCTTCCATTAGATCAAAACTTTCATTATCAGCGTTCATCCATGGAACTCGATCAGCCATGTAAAATAAAGTTGTATCACCCCAATCGATAGGTGCAAAATAGTTCTTACCATCCACAATACCGCTTGGTAGATCTCTTACTTCAGGGAACATATCATCCCAGTTATCTATACGAGAAGTGTCCAATGGTTCAAGTACTCCAGCTCTTACCCAACGAGCTATTTCACCTTGGCATGGCCAAGCTAAATCGACTTCAAAACCAGCTTTTAATTTTTGTAAACCTTCTTCAGCATCACCAAATGTTGAGTATTCAGGTGATCCATGTTCTTCTACATATGATCCAAACAGACCATCATCATCATATCCGCCCCAAAGAAAAACACTTCCAGGCTCATCAGCAAAAACCTTTGAAGTGGAAAATAATACGGCCATAAAAACCGTTAATATTGCCACTCCTAAAGTTTTAACTAAAAAATTTTTAGTTTCATAGTATTTAGGCATTTTACCCCCAATAAAAAAATTAATTAATAGCTATATGAACAACAATTTGAGAAAATTTCAATAAAAAATAACAATTTTTATAAATTAGGTTTTAATTTATTGTTTTGAAACCATGGCTCTATCTGCTCTAATTGATATCCTGCTTGGAAAACGGGTATATCATCATAGGGTTTGCCAACTATTTGTATTCCAGTAGGAACACCATTACTAGCTATTCCTGAAGGGATTGACAACACTGGTAATCGACAGAGTATATTAAAAGGATAACACAAAGTCCATCCAAGATCAGGCGAATTTATTTTTTTTCCATTTATTAATATTTTATCTTTAAACAGATTAATGTCTGCCTTAACGGCAGGGATAGATAAGGTAGGGCAAATAAAAGCATCATATTTGTGTATTATAGGACCGAACTCTTCATACATTTTACCAGCTACTTTATTACATTCATATAATGTCATACCTAAATCAATCCCCATAGTTGGATGATTGATCTTTTTTCTTTCCACTAATGCTTTATTGATGATTCTAGCTGTTGAACCAACATCTCTTGCGTAATCTGTCAGTTCTTCTTCATATTGAGGAATTAATTCTGCAACAAAATTAGCAAAAAGATGAGCATAGTAATTATAGCAAGTATCTTCAAGCTCTTTTTTATTCCAGTTTATTTTAACTTCTTCAACTTGAGCACCTAATTCTTTTAATTTACTAATTATATCGAGTGTATTTTTTTCTACCTCTTTATCAATTTCAAAAAAACCAAGATTCATTGAATAAGCTATTTTCCAATCTTTAATATTTTCAAATTCATCTGGGATATTTAATTTAGGTTTTAAGCTAGTAATGTCTTTGGGATGTGGTCCTGACATTACATTTTGCATTAGAGCACAATCATTAACTGTTCTTGCCATTGGGCCAACAACACAATATTGATCATGATTAAAAGGAGCTTCTTGAGGATTTCGACCATGAGGAGGCTTAAACCCAACTAAACCACAAGCAGAAGCGGGTATTCTTATTGATCCTCCAATATCAGAACCAGTTGCTAGAGTTGAACATCCTGCAGCCAAAGATGCACCTGACCCTCCGGAAGAACCTCCAGGTGTATAATCTAAATTCCATGGATTTCTTGTAACGCCCCATAATTTTGAATGAGTGAAAGAGGTAGTTGAAAATTCTGGGGTAGTTGTTCTACAATGAATAACTGCTCCAGAATTAACAATTCTTTCAACATCAATCATAGTTCGATTAGCTATATGATCCTTTAATATCAACGAGCCATTAGTATTTGGTTGACCTTCAATGTCTTCTTCATCTTTAATAGCAACAGGTATTCCTTCTAAAGGTAGAGTTGAGGAACTTGTTAAATATTTCTGTTCTGATTTTTTTGCACATTCAATTGCTTTTTCATAAAAAGTAAAGTTATGAGCATTTATTTTAGGATTAATCTTTTCAGATCTTTCAATAATAGAATTTATAAGCTCTACAGGAGATAATGATTTATCTTTGAATTTTTTTATAGCTTCAACAGCTGATATATAATGTAGCTCCATAGATATTACTTTAGTTTAATTAAATAGACATTCAATTAATTTTTTCATATAAAAATATATGACTTTTCAAAATAACAAAGTTTTACTAGCAACAATCGATGAATTTGATTCTTTTAAAGAAAAAAATCCTGAAATTAAATATATTGATGCTATTTTAAGTGACTTGTCAGGCGTTATTAGAGGCAAAAGATTGCCTATTAACGATGCTCAAAAACTTTTTAAGTCAGGAATTCAATTTTGTTATTCTACTTTTTTATTAGATGTTACTGGTTATTGTCCTGATGCAGCTGGAAGAGGTTTTACTGATGGAGATCCAGATGCAACTTATTTTCCCGTAGCTGGAACCTTAAAAAAAATGCCATGGCATAAAGACTCTTTAGGACAAGTTTTGATAACAATTCAGGATGATTCACGTTATAGCTCTATCATAGATCCAAGAAATGTACTTGCTAGAGTTTTAGATCGAACTGAAGATTTGAATTTACAATTTAAAGTTGCTTTTGAATTAGAATTTTATCTTTTTAAAAAAAGAAAAAAAATTTCTGAAAAACCAGAACCAGCAATATCAAATGAAACTAATAAACAGAGTGAAGGAACTCAGGTTTATGGAATGCGAGAATTAGATGAATTTTATGATTTTTTAGAAGATGTTAATGAATTTTGTAAAATACAAAATATTCCTGCATCAACTGCCTCATCAGAATTTGCTCCAGGACAATTTGAAATAAATTTAAATCATACCAATGATATTCTTAAAGCTGCAGATGACTCTGCTTTGCTTAGAAGAGTAATAAAAGAAACTGCAATCAAACATGATTATGAGGCGAGTTTTATTTCTAAACCATTTATAGAGCAAACAGGTAGTGGTATGCATGTTCATATAAGTTTGTTTGATGAAAAAAATCAAAATATTTTTTCTGGAGATAAAGAAGAGGGAAGTGAACAATTACATTATGCAATTGGTGGTTTACAAAAGACATTATATGATAATTTTTTAATTTTTGCTTCTAATGTAAATTCTTATAGACGTTTTGAGCCTGATCAATTTGTTCCTGTAAATAATTCATGGGGTCCCAACAATAGATCAGTAGCTTTTAGAATACCAAGAAGTGATGAAAAATCTAAAAGAATTGAACATAGAGTAGCAGGAGCTGAAGCTAATTCTTATTTAGTTCTTTCGGCTATTTTATCTGGAATTCATTATGGTCTTATAAATAAACTATCTCCTACAAAATTGAGAATTGATAATGCTTGCACTGACCCTGATCCTGAAATGCCCAAATCAATTGAAAAAGCTATTGGATTATTTGAAGACTCAAAATTTTGTATTGATTATTATTCAAAAGAATATGTAACAATGTATGCTGATTTAAAAAGAAAGGAAATCGAATCTTTTCGTTCTGAAATTTCTGATATTGAATATAAATGGTATCTTAATCTTTAATTTTACCTTCAAGAGTTAATATCTCTTTATACAAATCTGTTCTTCTATCTCTAAAAAGTCCCCAATTTCTTCTAAATAAATGATTTTCTTCAGTATCTATTTCGGCCAAAATAATTTCTTCTTTATCTTTTGATGCTTCTTTAATAATTTTACCTGACCGATCACAAATAAAAGACTTTCCATAAAATCCATTAACTTGACCTTTTACCGACTCAGAACCAATTCTATTAGATGCTACAACTGGCATTATATTTGCAGCTGCATGACCTTGCATAACTCTTTGCCATGCTCCTGAGCTGTCATATTCACTCATTAACTCATCACCAATTGCTGTAGGATAAAATAGTACTTCAGCTCCTTTAAGCGCCATAATTCTTGCAGCTTCTGGAAACCATTGATCCCAACAGATACCAATACCAATTTTTCCAAAAGCTGTATCCCATACTTCAAAACCAGTATTGCCCGGATTAAAATAATATTTTTCTAAATAACCAGCACCATCAGGTATGTGAGATTTACGATATTTACCAAGTATGTTTCCATCTGAATTAATTACTGCAATAGAATTAAAATACGCATTATTATCTTTTTCAAAAAAACTAATTGGAAGAACAACATTTAATTCTTTTGCTAAACTTGACATTTCTTTTAGAACATTATTATTTTCATAAGTCTGTGCTAACTTAAAAATTTCTTCATCATATTGAATGCAAAAATATGGAGTTTGAAATAATTCTTGAAGTAAAATTATATTCGCACCTTCTTTAGCTGCTTCATAAATAAGTTTTTTTGCTTTTGAAATATTTTCTTCAATTTCCCAAGTGCAAGACATTTGAGTTGCAGCAACTTTGATTTTCATATTTTTCTCTCTTTATCTATTATGAACTTAGAGGTTGTTGTTGAGTTATACAATGAACATTACCTCCGCCCAAACAAATATCAATTCCATTAATAACAATAATTTTCCTATCAGGAAAGACTGATTCTATAATAGATTGAGCATTTAAATCTGCTTTTTGATCATCAAAACTCGGCATTACTATTCCATTGTTTGCAATATAGTAATTTATATAAGAGCTTGGTTCATCATTATTTGGTATAAGTCTTTTATAAGACATTTCTAATTCAATGACATTTATTAATCTACCCTTATTATCAGTTGATGTTTTTAATATTTCTAAATTTTCATTAATTTTTTCAAAAAAAGGATCACTCTTATCTTTACAGGATAAAGCCATAACAACTCCAGGTTTTACAAAACAGGCAATATTATCAACATGACCATCCGTTCCTTCGTCAGTGCCACTCTTAAGCCAGATTACTTTATTTACATTTAGATATTCTTTTAAATTTTTTTCAATTTCTTCTTTAGATAATTGTGGATTTCTATTTTTATTAAGCAAACATTGTTCTGTGGTTAAAAGTGTTCCTTCTCCATCAACATGAATAGAACCTCCTTCTAAGATCATATTATTTTTAAAATAAGTAGCTGATGAATTTTCTATCATAAATTTAGCAACTTTATTGTCAGAGTTAAAAGGTTTAAATTTACCCCATCCATTGAATTCCCAATCAATACCACCAAGTTTATTTTCTATATTTAATAAGAAAATAGCTCCACTATCTCTTGCCCAACAATCATCAATTTTTAGTTGAATAATTTCAATTGCAGAATTTAATAATTTCTTTGCTTTTGATATTTCATCAGGATGAACAATCATTTTAACTTTTTCAAATTTAGCAATAGAATTAGCCACATGAGACCATGCTAGTCTACCTTTATCAAAATCAAAATGAGACCATGAAGGAACACTCCCATATCCATCATGATTAGGATTGTTATAAGGCCATTGCATCCAACAACATTCGTGTGGATACCATTCTGGAGGCATATAAAAATTTTTTTCTTTAGGTGTAGCCATTTAGTTATTTGAAATTTTACAACTTTTACATTTTATAAAAAAAAAATCATCTTTTTTCTCATTACTTATCTTTAAAGTTTTTTTCTTGCTGCCTCCAAAGACTTGAATATAATCCATTAAATTCTAATAATTTGTTGTGATTTCCTGTTTCAGTTATTTCTCCATTATTTAATACGATTATATTGTCAGCATTTTTAACAGTAGAAAGTCTATGAGCTATTATTATAGTTGTTATATTTTTTGATAAATGTTCTAGATTATTTTGAATTTCTTTTTCTGTTTTTGTATCTAATGAAGAAGTAGCTTCATCAAAGAAGAAAATTTTAGGTTTTTTGAGTAAGGCTCTTGCTATGGCAACTCGTTGTTTTTCACCTCCAGAAAGTTTTAAACCTCTCTCTCCAACTATAGTATTATATCCATCAGGTAAGTTTTCAATGAATTCATGTAATTTTGCCATTTTTGTAACTTGAATGACTTCTTCTTTAGATGAATTTGGATTACCATAAGATATATTATAAAACAAAGTTTCATTAAATAAGACAGTATCTTGAGGTACTACAGCAATTTGTTTGCGAAGAGATTTTTGTGTTACTTTTCTTATATCTTGATTATCGATTAATATTGACCCAGAGGTAGGATCAAAAAATCTAAAAAAAATTTTACTTATTGTTGATTTTCCTGCACCAGTAGGTCCCACTATTGCGACAGTTTGATTAGGATAAATCTTAAAAGATATATCTTTAATAATTTTTCTTTTTTCATCATAATGAAAAGAAACATTTTTAAAAGTAACTGATGCATCTGAAATTATTAAATCTTTTGCATGAATATAGTCTGTTATTTCTGTTTTTTCATTTAAAAGAGTAAACATATTTTCCATATCAACTAAAGATTGTTTGATTTGCCAATATACAAAACCTATAAAGTTTAAGGGAATAGATAATTGAATTAAATAGGTATTGACTATAATGAAATCACCAATACTCATTTCATTTGATTGAATTTCATATACGGTTAGGACCATCATTCCAATTATTCCAATAGTGATAATTAATGCTTGTCCTAAATTTAAAAAATTTAAACTTATTGCACTTTTGATAGCAAATTTTTCATATTCTTCTAAAGATTTATCATAATTTGAAGATTCAAAATTTTCATTATTAAAGTATTTTACTGTTTCATAATTTAATAAACTATCAATCGATTTTTGACCTCTAACATTATCAGCATCATTCATTTTTTTTCTAATTTGAACTCTCCATTCTGTCACTATAAATGTAAAAGATATGTAAAAAAGGATTACAAAAAAAGTAATAATTGAGAAATACCAACTAAATAAGTTTAAAAGAATAAGACAAACTAAAATCATTTCTAATAATGTTGGAAAAATATTAAATGTTACAAAGCGAAGTATAAAATCTATTGCACCTATTCCTCTGTCTATAATTCTACTTAAAGCTCCTGTTTGTCTATTTAAGTGAAATTTTAATGATAAATTATGAAGATGTTCAAATACTTTTAAAGCAGCTCTTCTAATTGCATTTTGTCCAATTCTTGCAAATAAAGCATCTCGTATTTCACCAAAACCAACATGCAAAAATCTTGCAATTCCATAAGCGGCAATAAAAACTATAGGGACAAAGATGATTAAAGAATTTTTATTAAGCCCATCTAATGAATCAACGGCTTTCCCTAAAAAAATTGGAACAGAAACATTTGCTAATTTGGCAAAGATTAAAAAACATATTGCTAAAATCAATCTTATTTTAAAATTTTTATTATTTTTAGGCCATAAATATGGCATTAAATATAATAAAGGTTTAAAAGTTTTCATTATAAGATTAACTAACTGGTAATTTTCATAAGTTTATTTATCCCTTAATGAATGATATGCTAAATACATCTTAAGATAAAATAGTCTTAATTTTGGAAAAGGAAACTTTTTTGGTAATCCTTGATAAAATTTTGAAATATTAAGCTCTTTACTATTTGATACAATTAAATTTGCAAGTTTACTACCAGACCAAGGGGCAGTATTAACCCCATTTGCTTGATAACCAAAACTATAGTAAATTTCATCATCATCTAACTTTCCAATTGAAGGAGTAAATTTTGTAGTTACGGCCACAAGACCTCGCCAATGATAATCAATTTCAACATTTTCCCATTCAGGAAAAACTTTTTTCATTTGTTGTTCCATTTTTTTTGATTTTATTAAAGAAGACTCTTCACTTCCAACTAAATCACCTCTAGCACCAAATAAGAAACGATTATCTTTTAATAATCTATAATAAAAAAGTAAATTTCTATTATTTAAGATAGGGTTGTGTGTAACAAAATTGTGAGCCATAATTTGATCATTTGTAAGTGGTTTTGTAATAATAATATTAGATATTACAGGAAGTATTCTATTATTAAGTTTTGGAAATAAGTCATCTCTATAAAATCCATTAGTGGCCATAACTATTTTATTCGATGTTATTTTGTTTTCATTTATTATAATATTATACTTTCCATTCTTTTTTTCTATTTTGCTAACTTTGCTTTTTTGATAAATTTTAACACCAGACTTTTTTGCTTCTTTAGCTAATCCAAGTAAAAATTTTAAAGGATTAATTGCAAATCCAGGTTTATAAGAAAAAGCCCCAAATTGTTCTTCACCTGTATGTCCTATTTCATTAAATTCTGATTGAGAATATATTTCTGTTTCTATTCCAAATTCTTTTTTATACACATCTGCTTCTTTTTTAATGGATTGAAAGTAGTCAGGATGTGGGGCAACTTCATAATTACAATTTCCAGTTAAGTCACAATCAATATTGTATTCTGATATTAAATCTTTTGTAAAATTTGATCCTTCAATTGTATTTTGAAAAAATTTCTTAGTTTCTTCTTTTCCATATTTCTTAAACATTTTTGATACGGACATTTTTGCAGGAGGTATACAGCAAAAACCTGCGTTTCTCGCTGAGGACCCCCACCCAATATGACCTGCTTCAACTAAAACAACCTCTTCATTATATTTTTTTGATAAACTTAAACCACCAGCTTGTGCAAGATCTTTACGTCCTCCACCACCCTTTCCTCCTAAAATTATTGAGACATCTTGAATAACTTGAGAAGAGTCAAAGTTATTTGTTAAATCATTAGTAGCGCCGAGAACAATCGATAATTTATTATCATTTTTAGATATTATAAGAGAAACACACTTTTGTTTATATTTATTTTTTTGATCATCAACAAATTGTTTTAATAATTTAGGAGGATAATCATCTGCTATCAAATAAATAAATTCTATATCATTAACTTTTTCATTAACAATATTTTGTGATATTTTTTCTTTATTTTGATTTTGTTTTTTTAAATCTAAATCTTTCCTTAATTCTTTTATAGAAGCAGATAGATCTTCATTATTATCATAATTATAAGAAAAATTTTTATCAAATTTTTTTATTTCTTCTATAATTTCTTTTATCTTTATTTGATTTTCTTCTTTTTTTTGTTTTATTATCTTTATTTGTTCTTCTTTATATTGATCTACAGTAATATTACTTAAGGCTTCTATTCTTCTTATGCCAGAAGCTACACTTGATTGGTTAATTATTTTAAAATCAATTATATCTCCAGTTTTATCCACGTGAGTACCTCCACAAAGTTCTTTTGAAAATATCTGATTATTTTCTCTAGTACCCATTGAAATGACTCTAACCTCATCACCATATTTTTCACCAAATAAGGCTATAGCTCCTTCATCAATTGCTTTTTGATGATCTATAATTTTCGTATCGACTAATGTATTTGCTTCAATTTCTTTTTTTACATAATTTTCAATTTTAACAATATTTTCTAGGCTTATTGGTTCATTATGACTAAAATCAAATCTAAGTTTTTCGTTATTAACTAATGAACCTTTTTGAGAAACATGTTTACCTAGTATTTGTCTCAAAGAAGAATGTAATAAATGAGTAGATGAATGATTGGATTTTATTAATTCACGTTTTTTTATATCAATAATAGCATTTACATTATTACCTTTATTAAAATTACCAATTGTAACTTTACCGTGATGTAAATAAAAAGTCCCAAATAATTTTGTTGTATCAGATACTTCAAAAACACTATTATTAAAAATAATTTTTCCACTATCCCCTATTTGTCCACCACTTTCAGCATAAAAAGGAGTTTGATTTAAAATGATAATCCCCTCTTCTTTTTCTAATAAATTATCAATTTCACTATCTTTTTTAATTATAGAAATAATTTTACTTTCAGACTCTATTTGATCATAACCTAAAAATTCAGTAGAATTTAAATGTTCAGTAATTTGAAACCATTTTTTTTGATCTTCTTGATCACCTATGCCTTTCCAGTTTTTTCTAGCTCTATCTTTTTGTTCTTTCATTTTCTTATTGAAAGATTCGATATCTACTTCAATTTTTTTTGATTTTAGATAGTCTTGAGTTAAGTCTAAAGGAAAACCATAAGTATCATATAATTTAAATGCAATTTCTCCATCAATTTTTTTTGGAGATAATAGAATAACTTCCTCTAAAAGTTTTAAGCCTTTTTCTACAGTTTCTTTAAATTTAGTTTCTTCATTTACAAATGTATTAATTATTAAATCTTCAGCTCTTTTTAATTCAGGATATGAATCTTTAAAAATATTAAGCAAAGTAGGAAAAACTTTGTCAAAAACTGTATCTTTATTTCCTAAAGTATGAGCATGTCTCATTCCTCTTCTCATAATTCTTCTTAAAACATAGCCTCTTCCTTCATTCGATGGAGTAACACCATCTGCAATTAAAAAAGATGATGATCTTAAATGATCTGCTATAACTCTATGGCTAGGACTATTAGATTGACTATCATCATTTAATAAATCAATAGACTTATTAATTAATGGAATGAAAAGATCTGTATCATAATTATCATTTGTACCATTTAATAAAGCAGATATTCTTTCTAAGCCCATACCAGTGTCGATAGATGGTTTTGGAAGATTAATTCTTTCTGAAGGCGTTACTTGTTCAAATTGCATAAAAACTAAATTCCAAATTTCTATAAATCTATCTCCATCCTCGTTTGAGCTTCCTGGTGGACCTCCAGGATATTTATCTCCATGATCATAAAAAATTTCTGAACATGGTCCACAAGGTCCAGTATCTCCCATTGACCAAAAATTATCAGAAGTGCTAATTTTAATAATTTTGTCATCATTTAAACCTGCTATTTTTTTCCAATAATTGTAAGCATCTTCATCTTCACTAAAGACAGTAACAATTAATTTCTCTTTATTAATCCCAAATTCTTTAGTTATTAAATTCCATGCAAATTCTATTGCATTATCTTTGAAATAATCACCAAAAGAGAAGTTACCTAACATTTCAAAAAATGTATGGTGCCTAGCAGTGTATCCTACATTTTCTAAATCATTATGTTTACCACCAGCTCTCACACATTTTTGTGACGTAACAGCTCTTTTATAGTCTCTTTTCTCTTTTCCTGTAAAAATGTTCTTAAATTGAACCATGCCAGAATTTGCAAACATTAAAGTTGGGTCATTATGTGGAACTAATGGACTAGAATGAACTATTTCATGTCCATTTTTACTAAAATACTCCAAAAATGTTGATCTAATTTTGTTGGAATTCATTAGCAAGTATTATTACTAGATTTTTAGTATGTCTAATACAAAAAAAAGGGAGATAATTACTCCCTTTTTAAAAAATTATTAATATTTATTACTCTTCTTTTGTCTTACCATCTTTAGTTTCTTTAGTTTTAACTTCTCCCTCCATCATAGCTTTTTCAACTATTCCAGCATTTAGAAGTATTTTATTTTCTATTTCCTTTTTAATTTCAGGATTTTCTTTAAGAAAAGTTTTAACATTCTCTCTGCCTTGACCAATTTTTTGATTATTGTATGCAAACCATGAACCAGACTTATCAATAATTTCTGCCTTAACGCCTAAATCAACAAGTTCGCCTAATTTAGAAATTCCCTCTCCATACATAATATCAAATTCTACAACTTTAAATGGAGGGGCAACCTTATTTTTAACTATTTTAACCCTAGTTTGATTGCCTATAATTTCATCTTTTTCTTTTATGGCTCCTATTCTTCTAATATCTAATCTAACAGATGAATAAAATTTTAAAGCATTACCGCCAGTTGTAGTTTCAGGACTCCCAAACATTACTCCTATTTTCATTCTTAATTGATTGATAAAAACAACCAATGTATTTGATTGAGCTATAGAACTAGTTAATTTTCTTAAAGCTTGACTCATTAATCTAGCTTGCAGTCCTGGAAGAGAATCTCCCATATCTCCCTCAAGTTCTGCTCGTGGTACTAGTGCTGCCACAGAATCTACAACCAAAACATCTATACCACCTGATTTGATTAGCGAATCTGCAATTTCTAAACCTTGCTCTCCCGTATCAGGTTGAGAAATTAATAATTCTTCCAAATTTACTCCTAGTTTTTTTGCATAAGCTGGATCTAAAGCATGTTCAGCATCTATAAAGGCACAATTTCCACCTTTTTTTTGAGATTCGGCAACTATGTGGGTAGCTAAAGTTGTTTTACCTGAACTTTCAGGACCATAGATCTCTACTATTCTTCCTTTGGGCACTCCACCAATGCCCAAGGCAATATCAAGTCCTAATGAGCCAGTTGAAATAGACTCAATTTCAACATTTGTCTTAGAGCCAAGCTTCATGATTGAGCCTTTTCCATAGTTTTTTTCAATTAATCCTACGGCAGCTTCCAATGACTTATTTCTATTTTCTTTATCCATATTATTATTTTCTATTACTTTAAATTTAGTTTGAGACATTTATTTTCTCCTTTGTTCCTTAGTTTTTAAATAAGATTCTTGCAAATTTTTGATTTTGTACATGTTTTGTTCTTATTTGAAAAGTTCTATTTTTGTTCTTATTAGATATATTATTTAACTATTTGAAAAATATAGATTTATTATAACATCTAAAATTGATTTTATATATTTTAGCATTATATTTCTTGAATTATTAATATCTTTTGATATTTGCTCATGTCCTAAAAAAATGACTAAAATTTCTAAAAACTATAAACCAACAAAAAAAGAAAAATTTATGAATGCAAAAATGAAAGAATATTTTCGCATTAAATTAATTGATTGGAAAAAAGATTTGCTAAAAGAATCTAGTCAAACTCTAGCTAATCTTCAAAAAGAAGAAAATACTGCAAAACCTGATGTTACAGATAGAGCTTCTGAAGAAATAGAAAGATCTTTTGAATTAAGAACAAGAGATAGAGAAAGAAAGTTAATTAACAAAATTGACTCTGCCTTAAAAAGAATTGAGGATGGAAGTTATGGATATTGCGATGAAACTGGAGAGCCAATAAGTATAAAAAGGCTAGAGGCAAGACCTGTTGCTACATTAAGTTTAGAAGCACAAGAAATGCATGAAAAAGCAGAAAAAAAATTAAATTAAATACATTTAAAGTATATAGTAAATTTGATGGTTGAAGAAAATAGAATGGATTTCATTCCAGGGAACTATGTAATTAACAAAAATAATAATGAATGGGGAATTGGTCAAATACAATCATCAATAGATAATAAAATTACAGTAAATTTTGAAAATGTTGGCAAAAAAGTTGTCAACATAAATGAAATTAATTTAGAAGTTGTATCTTATAATGACATTAGTTGATCAATTCAGCAGAAAAATAAACTACCTGAGAGTTTCTGTAACAGATAGATGTGATCTTAGATGTGTTTACTGCATGAAAGAAAAAATGACTTTTTTACCAAAAAGTGAAATATTAACTCTAGAAGAAATTGAAAGACTTTGTGATAACTTTATCGAACTTGGTGTAAGTAAAATCAGAATTACCGGTGGGGAGCCTTTAGTAAGAAGAGATATTATTGAATTAATAAAAAAACTAAATTTTAAAAAAAATAAAACTAATTTAAAAGAGATTACATTAACTTCAAACGGAACTTTATTAGCAAAACATGCAAAAGAATTAAAAAAATTTGGAGTTAATCGAATTAATATTTCTTTAGATACTATAGATCCAGACAAATATAAAGAGATTACAAGATTTGGAAATTTAGATAATGTAATCAAAGGTATCAAAGAAGCAATAAAGAATAAAATAAAAGTCAAAATAAATGTTGTAGCATTGAAAAACTTTAATGAAAATGAATTAGAAAAATTGATAATTTGGGCCAACAAATTAAAAATAGATATAACTTTCATTGAAGTTATGCCAATGGAAGAAACTGGAATTGATAGATATCATCAATTTATTCCATTAGATCAAACTTTTAATAAGCTTAATTCAATTTTTGAATTTAAAAAAATTGATAAGAGTACTGGTGGTCCAGCTTTATATTATCAAAGCAAAAAATTATCTATAAATGTTGGCTTTATTACACCTTTAAGTAATAATTTCTGTTCATCTTGTAATAGAATTAGAATTACTAGTACTGGAAAACTTTTTATGTGCTTAGGACAAAATGATTATATTGATTTTAGAGATATCTTAAGAAATGATTATGGCAATGATTATATTAAAGAAAAAATTAATTATGCTCTAAAAATTAAACCTAAGAGACATGATTTTTTAATTGAAGAAAATAATAAACCTTATATTCAAAGACATATGAATGTTACAGGTGGCTAATGAAATTTTATTTTAGTAATTCAAAATCAAAAGAAGCGATAGAAGCTAAGGAATACTTAGTATCTAAATATGGACAAAATCAGCCTGAGGATGCAGATATAATAGTGCCAATAGGCGGAGATGGTTTTATGCTTAAAAATTTACATGACTTTCATCAATTAAATAAACCCTTCTTTGGCATAAATTGTGGTTCAGTAGGTTTTCTTATGAATGCCAAAAATGATGAAGATTTAGAAATATTAGTAAAACAATCACATGAAACAATTTTGTATCCTCTTCAAATGAATGCTACTGATAGTAACAATAAATCTTTTAATTCAATTGCATTTAATGAAGTTTCAATGATGAGACAAACTCATCAAGCCTCTAAGATTAAAATTAAGATAAATGAAATTGAACGAATTAAAGAACTTGTATGTGATGGTGTATTAGTTGCAACTGCTGCAGGTAGTACTGCATATAATCTCTCTGCTCATGGAAGTATCATACCACTTAATTCTAATTTACTAGCTTTAACTCCTATAAGTGCATTTCGTCCTAGAAGATGGAGAGGTGCCCTATTACAACATAACTCAAATATAAAATTTGAAGTTATTGATAATATTAATAGACCTGTAAGCGTTACAGCAGATCATAGTGAATTTAGAAATATAGTAAAAGTTGATATTATTTCTTCTCAAAAAAGTTCTTGTAAAATACTGTTAGATTCTAAACATTCAATGGAAGAAAGAGTATTAAAAGAACAATTTTATTCTTAAATCTTTAATTTTCAGCAAACACGCAAATTTTATTTCCATCTAAATCTCTAAAATATCCATAATAATTTTCACCATGTCTGGGTCCAGGGTCACCTTCATTGATTGCTCCAAGTTCTATAGCTTTTTTATGAATTTCATTAATTTTTTCTGGTGTTTGAGCATCAAATGAAATCATTGTTCCATTTCCAATTGTAGCTTTATCTTTATTAAATGGGCTCATAATATAAAAATATGCTAATTTTTCTGTTTTTTCTTTTGCATACCCCACATATCTTCCTTCTTCTTCTTCAATTCTAATAATGTCTAATATCTTTAAAATTTCATCATAAAAATTAGAACTTTTTTTTAAATCATTAGTTCCTAAAGTTACAAATCTAATCATATGGAAATAGGTTTTTTAATTTTTTTTGGTAGCCTCGGCCGGACTTGAACCGGCACTCCCAAAAGGGCAAGGATTTTAAGTCCTTTGTGTCTACCATTCCACCACGAGGCCAAATTTATGCATTTATCAGACTATTGAACTTTTTCCACCTAATAATGAAATCATATTTTGAATTTCTATGGAAATTTCGTCTAGATTTTCAATTGTCCAAGAAGAAATAACAATATTTACACCTCCGACTTTTGTAATATAATTAAAAAAAGGATAGCTACCTATACTGCATTCTTTAAATTTTTTTTGAATCTTTTCTAAATTTGTTGAAATAGCACTTTCATATAAATTTGTATTAATTGTTATGATTTTTTTTGGAGGGCCTTTTTGTATTTTTTCTAATAAACTAATGAACATTTTTTGCATGATTTCTGGGACACCAGGTAGCACATAAATATTTTTTACGATGAATCCTGGGGCTACAGTAAGAGGATTTTCTATTAATTTTGCATTCTCAGGCATTTTTGCCATTTTTTTTCTTCCTTCATTAAATTGACCAACAGGATAATAATTTTCTAATATTTTGTAAGCCTCGTCATGAAAGCAGTATTTTAAATTAAATGCTTCAGCAATACTTTCAGACGTTATATCGTCATGAGTTGGGCCAATACCTCCTGTAGTAAAAACATAATCATATTTTTTATGAAATTCTTTTATATTAATAATGATTGTTTCTTTATGATCATGAATAATTTTAATTTCTTCTAAAGAGATTCCTGATTCAGTAAGTTTTTTTGCTATAAAATTTGAATTTGTATCATGAGTTCTACCAGATAAAATCTCATCTCCTATTACCAATATTCCAGCTTTTAAAATTGCCATTATTGCTTTTATACAATTAAAAGCTTCAATTAAATATATATCTGATATCTATTTAATACTTCTAATTATTAGTATAAAAGAAAATTTAATGCAGTCTAACAATATACCTATTTATACATCTAAAGATTTTGAAGGTATGAGAAAGGCTGGGTCTCTTGCTGCAAAAATATTAGATCAATTAAAATCACTTATTAAACCGGGTATATCTACGTTAGAAATTAATGATTTTTGTCATGAATTAATTATTAAAAATGAAGCTATTCCAGCACCTTTAAATTATAAAGGTTTCCCTAAATCAGTCTGTACATCTGTTAATCATGTTGTGTGTCATGGGATTCCTAATGATCAGAAAATATTAAAAGATAATGATATAATTAATGTTGATGTCACTGTTATTTTAAATGGTTGGTATGGTGATAGCTCAAGAATGTATGTTGCGGGACCAATAAACAATAAAATTTATTCACTATTAAAAACAACATATGAGTGCCTACTTATAGGCATAGAAAATGCCTTACCAGGGAAACATTTAGGAGATATAGGGTATGAAATACAAAATCATGCAGAAAAAAATCATTACTCAGTTGTAAGAGATTTTTGTGGACATGGGATAGGAAAAGATTTTCATACTCCTCCCAGTGTTTTGCATTATGGAAATCTTGGAGAAGGGCCAATATTAAAACCAGGAATGTTTTTTACAATAGAACCAATGATAAACTTAGGAGATTGGAGAACAAAAATATTAAACGATGGTTGGACAGCTGTTACAAAAGATAAATCTTTGTCAGCACAATTTGAACATACAATTGGTATTACTGAAAAAGGCAATGAAATATTTACTCTTTCTCATAATAATTCCGATTTTCCAATAAATCCTTTATAAGAGCTTAATGATTCCAAGATATAATAGACCTTTAATTCAATCAATATGGTCAGATGAAAATAAATTTAAAATTTGGACTGAAATTGAATGCTTGATAGCTGAAAAACTTTCTGAACTTGGTGAAATACCAAATAAAGCAGCAGAAGATATAAGAAAAAAAGCAAAATTTAATATTGATGAAATTAAAGAAATTGAAAAAGAAACAAAGCATGATGTTGTGGCTTATATAAATAATGTTAGCACCTATATAGGTGAAAATTCTAAGTATTTTCACTTTGGAGTAACTTCAAGTGATATTATTGATACTGGATTTTCATATCAATTAAAACAAACAGCTGAAATTATTACTGAGCAGTTAAAAAAATTAATTAATAATTTAAAACAAAAATCTGTCGAGCACAAATATACTTTTATGATTGGTAGAAGTCATGGTGTGCATGCTGAACAGATTTCATTTGGTTTAAAGATGGGTTCTTTTTACTTTGAATTTTTAAGAAATTTAAAAAGATTGGAAATTGCAAAAGAAGAAATTTCTATTTGTTCTATTTCTGGACCAGTTGGAACTTACAATTCAATAGACCCTAGAATAGAGGAACATGTAGCAAAAAAATTAAATTTAAAAACTGAGGACATTTCAACGCAAGTTATACCAAGGGATAGACATGCATTTTATTTTTCTACTTTGGGGATAATTGCTTCATCTATTGAAAGATTAGTTATCGAAATAAGACATTTACAAAGAACTGAGATTTTAGAAGTTGAGGAATTTTTTAGTTCAGGTCAAAAAGGTTCTTCAGCAATGCCTCATAAAAGAAATCCAATTTTAAGTGAAAATTTAACTGGTCTAGCTAGATATATAAGAAGTGCTACTGTTCCTACAATGGAAAATATAGCTCTGTGGCATGAAAGAGATATAAGTCATTCTAGTGTAGAAAGAATACTTGCGCCGGATATCAATATAGCAATGGATTTTGCACTAAATAGACTTTCTAACATTATTGAAAATTTAATTGTTTACCCAGAAAATATGGAAAAAAACTTAAATAGTTTAGGAGGGTTGCACAAAAGCCAAGATATTTTAAAAGCACTAATTAAAAAGGGGCTTTCTCGTCAAGAAGCGTATTTAACTGTACAATCTTTGTGCACAAAAGCTTGGAATACAAAAGAAAAATTTATAGAATTATTATTAAAAG
The DNA here is from genome assembly GCA_902567855.1 of uncultured Alphaproteobacteria bacterium. GTDB lineage: Bacteria > Pseudomonadota > Alphaproteobacteria > HIMB59 > MarineAlpha5-Bin3. The sequence continues at coordinate 821 of CACFOQ010000008.1, read as the reverse complement.
ATAATAAGATTAATGAATTTCTGAGCGAGAAAGAAATAAAGAAGCTTTTAACAAATGATGATATAAAAGATAGTATTGATTGGATTTATAAAAATAAATTTAAAATTTAATTCTTACTTTTCTTTTGAACATAAATACTTTATTTAATATTTAATGCCTTTAGAAAAAAAAATAATTGAAGAACTAATTAAAAGTTCTATTCCAGACGCTAAAGTAATAATTGAGGATTTAAGAGGTGATGGGGATCATTATAGCGCAACAGTTATTTCAAAAACTTTTGATGGAAAAAGTAAGATAGAGCAACATAAAATGGTGTATAACTCTCTAGAAGGTAAAATGGGTAAAGAATTACATGCTTTAATGTTAAAAACAAAATTGGAGTAAAATATGAATGATATTAATATTGACGTTACAGAAAGTATAAATAATGAATTAAATGCCAATGATGTTGTTTTATTTATGAAAGGTACGCCTGATTTTCCTATGTGTGGATTCTCAGCTGCTACGGTACAAGTTTTAAAAAACCTAGGAATTAGCTTTAGCAGTATTAATGTTTTGGACAGTAATGAAATGAGAGAAGGAATAAAAAAGTTTTCCGATTGGCCAACTATTCCTCAATTATATGTTAAAAAAGAATTTATAGGAGGATGTGATATTGTTAAGGAAATGTATGAAAGTGGAGAGCTTCTAGAATTATTAAATTCAAGAGGAATACAAGTTAAACCTTCTTAACTTTGAGCAAAAGCAATCTTTTAAAAGGGGTTTTTTTTACTTCCTTTGCTTCTACTTTTTGGGGAATACCTCAACCATTAATTTTTAAT
>CACFOQ010000007.1 GCA_902567855.1 uncultured Alphaproteobacteria bacterium | reverse complement strand
AAGAATGAGAAGAATATGGGAGGTCTATCAATCTACAGGCAAAAAATATAGTTATTGGATAAATAAAAAAAATAAAATTTTTCTTAAAAATTTTTCTAATAAAATTTTTTTATTTATTCCTCCAAGAGATGATATTTATAAAAAAATTAATTTACGTTTTAATACGATGATAAATGAAGGAGCTATAGAAGAAGTTAAAAAATTGATTTCACTTAATCTAGATGTCTCTTTACCTATAATGAAAGCTCACGGTGTACCTGAGATTACAAATTATTTATGTGGAAAAATGGATCTTGAAGAATGTATTAAAAAAAGTCAGCAAGTAACACGTAATTATGCCAAACGTCAGCTAACTTGGTGGAGGTCTTCAAGACTATCTATAAATAAGGTTTTTGATCAATTTCCAAATGAAATTGATGAAAAATTGATCAAAATATAGGCTAAAATTAACTAATTTATTGATTTTGTTTTATCCACAGCCTAAGAGAGCATGGAAATGACAGATAATATTACAGGGGCTGAAATTGTACTTAAATCTTTGATAGAACAAGGGGTTGAAGTTGTATTTGGTTATCCGGGAGGAGCGGTATTGCCTATTTATGATAGTTTATTTAAACAAAATTCAATTCGTCATATTTTAGTTAGGCAAGAAGCAGGTGCTATTCATGCTGCTGAAGGATATGCTAGATCATCAGGAAAAATTGGAGTTGTTTTAGTGACTTCTGGTCCTGGAGCTACAAACGTAGTTACAGGATTAACTGACTCTATGATGGATAGTATTCCTATTGTTTGCATTACTGGTCAAGTACCTCAACATTTAATTGGAAGTGATGCATTTCAAGAATGTGATACCACTGGAATTACAAGACCTTGCACTAAGCATAATTATTTAGTTAAAGATGTAAATAAACTTTCTTCAGTTTTTCATGAAGCTTTTTCTATTGCGGCAAATGGTAGACCTGGACCTGTTTTAATTGATATTCCAAAAGATGTTCAATTTGCAAAAGGTAATTATCAAAGTTCTAAAGAAGTAAAAATTGATTCTCATAGATTATTTGAACCAAAAATTAAAGCTAATGATCAAAACATAGAAGAAGCAACAAAATTAATAGCAAATGCAAAAAAACCAATATTTTATATTGGTGGAGGATGTATAAATTCTGGTCCAAAAGCTTCTAAACTAGTTACAAAATTTGTTGAGGAAACCAAAGCTCCTGCAACAATGACGTTAATGGGACTTGGTGTAATAGGAGCTAACAATAAATATTCTTTGGGAATGTTAGGCATGCATGGAATGTATGAAGCTAATATGGCTATGCATGAATGTGATGTAATGATTAATATTGGAGCTAGATTTGATGATAGAGTGACTGGAAGACTTGATGCTTTTGCTCCTAATTCTAAAAAAATACATATTGATATAGATCCTAGCAACATTAATAAAACTATTAAAATAGATGTTCCTATTATTGGAGATATTGAAACTGTTATGAATCAAATTTTTTCATCTTGGAAAAATAATAATTATAAAAGTCAAAAAGAAGATTTAATAAAATGGTGGGATGCAATAGAAGAATGGAAAAAAGTTGATTGTTTAAATTATAATCAAGGTGAAGTATCAATTAAACCACAACATGCTATAAAAAGATTATATGAATTGACGAAAGATAAGAAAACTTTCATTACAACAGAAGTAGGCCAACATCAAATGTGGGCAGCTCAATACTACAAATTTGAAGAACCTAATAGATGGCTAACATCTGGAGGTTTAGGTACTATGGGTTATGGTTTTCCTGCCGCAATAGGAGCACAAATAGCTAACCCAGACTCTTTAGTTGTAGATATTGCTGGAGATGCTTCAATTTTAATGAATATTCAAGAAATGAGTACTGCTGTACAGCATCGACTTCCAGTTAAAATTTTTATTTTAAATAACGAATACATGGGCATGGTTAGGCAATGGCAAGAATTATTACATGGAGGAAGATATTCTGAAAGTTATACTGATAGTTTACCTGATTTTGTAAAGCTTGCTGAAAGTTTTAAAGCTAAAGGTTTAAGAGCTAAAAATGTTAAGGAACTTGATGATGTTATTTTACAAATGATTTCTTCTAAAGAAACAGTTATTGCTGATATATGGGTAGACAAAGAGGAAAATTGCTTTCCTATGATTCAAAGCGGATCTGCACATAATGAAATGTTATTAAATAAGTACCAGAAGCAAGATGAAACATCTGCTGAAAAAGGAAAGGTATTGGTATAATGAATAAATCAGTTTATGATTCTCCCAAACAAGTTGAAGATATTAATCGACATATATTAACTATTTTAGTTGATAATGAACCTGGAGTTTTAGCCAGAGTAGTTGGTATGTTTTCAGGAAGAGGATATAATATTGATAGCCTAAATGTAGCTGAAGTAAACAATAAAAATTTATCAAGAATCACTATTGTTACTCATGGTACAAAAGAGGTAATATACCAAATACAAAGTCAATTAATGAGAATTGTACCTGTTCATAGTGTTTCAAATTTAGATAAAGAAGACAGTTCTGTTGAGGCAGAAGTTGCATTAGTGAATATGTTTATTAATGAAAAAAATAAAAAAGATGCCTTTCAAATATGTGACTTGTATAGAGCTAGAAAGATTGAAAATGAAAATAATACTGTTATTTTTGAAATAGCAGGCACTTCACAAAGAATTGATACTTTTATAAAAGATATAAGTAAAATTACAGATATAGAGGTAGTAAGAAGTGGTCCTGTTGCTATTTCTTCAATACAAAAAAATGAGGAGGAAGAATAATGAGAGTTTATTATGATAGAGATGCAGATATTAATTTAATTAAAGATAAAAAAATTGTTATTGTAGGTTATGGCAGTCAAGGACATGCTCATGCTATGAATTTAAGAGATTCTGGAATTGAAGATGTTGCTATTGCTTTAAGAGAAGGTTCTCCAACTAGAAAAAAAGCTGAGAATGCTGGATTTAAAGTAATGACACCTTCTGAATCTGCTTCATGGGCAGATATCATTATGATGTTAACTCCAGATGAATTACAATCAGAGATTTATAATAATGAAATTGCAGCAAATATAAAAGATGGCACAGCCTTAGCTTTTGCTCATGGATTAAATATACATTTCGATTTAATAAAACCAAATGCAAATATCGATGTGATTATGATGGCTCCAAAAGGCCCTGGTCATACAGTTAGAGCAGAATATGTTAGAGGTGCTGGAGTCCCATGTCTTGTTGCAGTTAATCAGAATCCTTCTGGAAATGCTCTTGAAATTGCAATAGCTTACTCTTCAGCAATAGGCGGTGGCAGAGCTGGAATAATAGAAACAACTTTTAAAGAAGAATGTGAAACTGACTTATTTGGAGAACAATCGGTTTTATGTGGAGGTTTAACACATTTAATTATAGCTGGTTATGAAACTTTAGTCGATGCAGGTTATGCTCCAGAAATGGCATATTTTGAATGTCTTCATGAAGTTAAGTTAATTGTAGATCTTCTTTATGAGGGTGGTATGGCCAATATGCGATATTCTATTTCCAATACAGCTGAATATGGTGATTATTCTAGAGGTCCAAGATTAATTACTGATGAAACTAAAAAGGAAATGAAAAAAATCTTATCAGAAATACAATCTGGTCAATTTGCTAAAGAATGGATGGAAGAGCATAGAGCTGGTCAAACTAAGTTTACCACAATGAGAAAAAAACATGCTGAACATCCTATCGAAAAAATTGGTGAAAAATTAAGAACACTAATGCCATGGATAGCTGAAGGAAAAATGGTTGATAAAAGTAAGAATTAATATGATTATTAGTATATAAAATGATTATTTATGACTGAGAAGATTTACATTTTTGATACTACTTTGAGAGATGGTGAACAATCTCCAGGTGCTTCAATGAATTTAGAGGAAAAAATTCAAATAGCTGAAGTTTTAGCTGATTTAAAAGTTGATATTATTGAAGCAGGTTTTCCAATAGCTTCTAATGGAGACTTTGAGGCTGTCTCTGAAATTAGCAAAAATATCAAGGGGCCGACTATTGCAGGATTAGCTCGAGCTAAGTTAGCTGATATAGAAAGAGCTTGGGAAGCTGTAAAATTTTCAGATTCTCCAAGGATACATACTTTCATTGCTACGAGTCCAATTCATATGAAATATAAATTAATGAAATCTGAAAATGAAGTTTTAGAAGCAATTAAACAAACTGTAACTTTTGCAAGAAATTTATGCCCAAATATTGAATGGAGCTGTGAAGATGGAGGAAGATCAAATTTAGATTTTTTATATCAATGTATAGAATTAGCCATTGAATGTGGAGCTACTACAATAAATATTCCTGATACTGTTGGTTATACTTTACCTACTGAGTTTGGTTCAATATTTAAATCAGTAAAAAATAATGTACCAAATATAGACAAAGCAATTTTATCTACTCATACCCACAATGATTTAGGTCTAGCTGTTGCTAATAGTATAGCTGCAATTCAAGAAGGAGCCCGTCAAGTTGAATGTACTATTAATGGATTAGGTGAAAGAGCAGGAAATGCTGCTTTAGAAGAAATCGTTATGGCTTTAAAGGTTAAAAAAGATCTTATTCCTTTTCATACTGATATTAAAACTCAATCTATTACAAAAGCATCAAGGTTAGTATCATCTATAACAGGTTTTTCTGTTCAACCTAATAAAGCTATAGTAGGCGCAAATGCTTTTGCGCATGAAGCAGGAATTCATCAAGATGGAATGTTAAAAAATGCTGAAACATATGAAATTATGACTCCTGAAACAGTAGGGTTAACTGAATCCTCTTTAGTTCTAGGCAAACATTCAGGTAAACATGCATTTTCTGAAAAGCTAAAAGAATTAGGATATGAATTAGGAGACAATGCTTTAATGGAACTATTTGGAAGGTTTAAAGATCTGGCAGATAGAAAAAAAGAAATTTTTGATGAAGATTTAATTGCTTTAGTAGGAGATAGAGCAGCTTCATATAATGAAAAAATAAAATTTGTTAATCTAAATGTTAATGCTGGATCATTAGAAAAACATCAAGCTAAACTTACAATTTTAATTGAAGATAAAAGCAAAGATATTGAAACAGATGGAAATGGACCTGTTGATGCAACATTTAACGCTATTAAATTATTAACTAACACTAATTATAAGCTTAAATTATATCAAGTTCACGCAATAACAGCTGGCACTGATGCCCAAGGTGAAGTTACTGTTAGATTAGAAGATGATCAATTAACTTCTCAAGCAAAAGGGTCAGATCCAGATATTATTGTGGCTTCAGCTAAAGCATATATAAATGCATTAAATAAATTGATATATAAAAAAACGCGATCAAAAAATGAACAAATTTCTGCATTAAAAATTGAAGGTGTATAAAGAAAGGTAATATTGATGGTTTTAGATAAGTTATTTGGAATGTTTTCTAGAGATATGGCAATAGATTTGGGTACAGCGAACACTCTTGTATATGTCAAAGGAGAAGGAGTTGTATTAAATGAACCATCTGTAGTAGCAAAAGTTGAAGAGAGTGGTAGAACACAAGTTTTGGCAGTGGGCAATGAAGCAAAACAAATGTTAGGTAGAACTCCAGGAAAAATTGAAGCTATAAGACCAATGAAAGATGGAGTTATTGCTGATTTTGAAGTTGCTGAACAGATGATTAAACATTTTATTCAAAAAGTACATAAAGGAAGAACTCTTTCAAATCCTCAAATAGTAATTTGTGTTCCATCTGGTGCTACTAATGTTGAAAGAAGAGCAATTAGAGAATCTGCTGATGCAGCTGGAGCTAGAAGAGTTTTTTTAATTGAAGAGCCAGTGGCTGCTGCAATTGGTGCAGGTCTTCCTGTAGCAGAACCTACAGGATCCATGATAGTAGATATTGGTGGTGGAACAACTGAAGTTGCAGTATTATCATTAGGTGGAGTAGTTTTATGTACTTCTGTAAAGTCAGCAGGAGATAAATTTGATGACGCAATTGTAGAATATATGCGAACTACACATAAATTAGCTATAGGCGAAACAACAGCAGAAAGAATGAAAAAAGAAATAGGATCAGCTTGCCCGCCTGATGATGGAGACGGAACAACTATGCATGTAAAAGGAAGAGATTTAATTACTGGTTTACCAAAAGAGATTAGTATATCACAAAGACAAATAGCCGAAGCTTTAGCCGAACCTGTTGCTCAGATTATTGATACTATCAAGAGAGCTTTAGAGCAAACTCCTGCAGAATTGGCTGCAGATATAGTTGAAAGAGGTATTATGTTAACTGGTGGAGGTTCTTTGCTAGGAAATCTAGACAAAGTACTTCGTAGATCAACAAGTTTACCTGTTTCAATAGCTGAAGACCCTTTATTATGTGTCGTTATGGGAACAGGGAAAGCCCTTGAAGAAAAAGTAAAACTGAGTGATGTTTTTGCCTCTGATTAATGATGTTTAAGAGATTTAATACTAGTTCATCTGCTAAAAAAAAATCAATACCAAGCTTTTTATTACCTTTATTATTTTTATTAACTTTTTTTTTAATTATCTTCAATAAAACAGATTATTTTCTCATAGATAAAATCAAGGGTTATGGAGTTGATTATTTATTGCCAGTAACAAAAGTTATTTCTTCTCCAGTTACAACTATTAGCAATATAAGTTTACGTATTCAAAATATTCAATATTTAGAAAATGAAAATTTACAACTAAAAGAAGAAATTATACGTTTAAAAAAATGGCAAACTTTAGCTATAAAAAACTCTAGAGAAAATAGAGTTTTTAAAAAATTATTAAATTCTACTTCTCATCAGGTTGATATTATTAAAACAGCTTCTGTAATTAATCAAACTCCTGGTTTATATACAAAACAAGTTATTATTAATGCTGGTTTAAATTATAATATTGTAAAAGATCTAGCTGTTATTAACGAAAAAGGTTTAGTGGGAAAAACTATATTATCTACCAACTCTAACTCAAAAGTATTATTAATAAATGATTCCTCATCTTCAATTCCTGTAAAAACATTATCAGATAATTCTTATTCTATACTTACCGGTTCAGCAGATGGCAAGTTTTTAATTAGTAGTTACACTCAAAATAATCAGCTACCTAGACTCGGTGATTTACTAGTAACAAGTGGAAATGCAAAAATATTTCCAAGAGATATATTGGTGGCAAAAGTAATAAAAGTTAATGCAGATCACTTTATAGCCTTACCTTATGTTGATTTTAATAATCTTAACTATTTGCAAGTTGTAAAATCAAAATAGATGCGATCTTTTTTGCATCTAACTTCCTTTCAAGTTTATAATGTTATTTTGTTAGTTATATTTGCAATTATTGTAAACCCAATTAATGATCTATTAATATTATATTATTCTCTATATTGCATTTTTCACTTTTTAATAATTTATCTTGGGATTTATCATTTTAGAAAAAGTCTTTATATTATTTTTTTTTTATATGGTTTAGGCTTAGATTTATTATGGATTAATGAAATAGGCCCTCATCTATTAACTTTTGTATTTCTGTTGTTAATATTGCAGTTTTTTAAAAAATATATCATAAGTTTTAATTATTTAAGAATTTATTTTTTTTTAATTTTGCTTCAGATATTAATGATTTTTATTGAAATATTTTTAACATTTATTTTATTTAACAATCCAATAAATTTACTTTTTATGATTAAACTTTTTGTTTTATCTTTAGTATTATCTTATCCTTTATTTATAATATTTTCCAAAATTGATTTAATAAAATAATGCAATATTTTGATCAAAAAAAACAGATAAAAAATTTAAATAGAAGATCATTTTTTTTATTATTAACTAAACTTAGTTTATTTTCAGCAATATCTTATAGATTATTTGATATTCAAATTACTAATTCTTCAAAATATAAAACGTTATCAAAAAACAATCAAATAAATGTTGAGATTTTATATCCCGTGAGAGGAATAATAAAAGATAGAAAAGGTAATATTATAGCTTCAAATTTAAAAGTTTTTGATTTGTATATAATACCAGAACAAACAAAAAACTTAAATAAAGCATTAAATGATTTATCAAATTTTATTGATTTAGATTTTAAAACTAAGAGACAAATTATAAATTTAAGTAAGACTGTTAAAAAATTTGAAAAGATTAAAGTTCTAGAGAATTTAGATTGGAAAACTTTAGAAATGCTAGAGACGAATAAAAATTATTTAGAAGGAATCTCTTTAGTAGAAGATTTTCAAAGAATTTATCCTCAAAATGAATCTTTCTCCCATTTATTAGGTTATGTTAATAAACCATCAAAAAAAGATTTAAATTTACCCTATATCTCGAATATGCCATTATTAAATATAGGCAAGCAAGGTTTAGAAAAAACCTTTAATGAATTATTAGTTGGTCAACCAGGCAATAGAGAAGTAGAAGTAAATTCATCTGGAAGAATAATTAGAGAAATTTCAAAAAAATTAAGTACTAAAGGAAAAGAACTAAATCTATCTATAGATTCAAAAATACAAAAATATTTAACTAGTATAATTGTTGAACATAAAGCAGGTTCAATTGTTTTATTGGATATAGAAACAGGAGAAATATTATCTATGGTTTCTACTCCTAATTTTAACTCTAATTTAATAATTCAAAAACCCAATGTAGATTATTGGAATTCTCTATTAAATAATTCTCTATCTCCTCTAACCAATAGGTCTATCCAAGGATTGTATGCTCCTGGATCAACTTTTAAAATGATAGTAGCTATAGCAGCTTTAAAAGATGGATTAATTGATAAAAATGATAAAGTTTTTTGTGAAGGTAAAATAGAGTTTGGTGATAGGTTTTTCCATTGTTGGAAAACCAAAGGACATGGCAATATGGACATTGTGTCAGCTATACAAGAATCATGTGATGTTTTCTTTTATAATTTATCCATTAAAGTGGGCATCGACAGAATTGCAGAAGTAGCAAAAGATTTTGGTTTAGGTCAAACTTATAACGTTGAATTATTAAATCAAAAAGAAGGAATTATTCCAAATAAAAAATGGAAGAAAAATACATATAAAGAAAGTTGGTATGGAGGAGAAACTTTAAATGCAGCAATTGGACAAGGATATGTTTTAACATCTCCTCTTCAACTAGCCATCATGACAGCAAGAATTGCATCTGGTGGAAAAAAAATTGATCCTTCAATTTTAAAAATTTCTAAGAAAACAAGTTTTAATAATATGAACAAATACGCAGAGTCTTTAAAAATCATAAATGAAGCTATGTTTAAAGTTGTTAATGAGTCAAAAGGAACTGCGATTAATTCAAAAGCAAGTAATTTTAATTTTTCAGGCAAAACAGGAACGTCGCAAGTAAAAAAGATTACAATGGCAGAGAGAGAAAGTGATAATTTTAGAAAAAAAGAAATTGAGTGGAAAAATAGAGATCATGCGTTATTTGTTGGTTATATGCCTTCAGAAAAACCTAGATATTCTTTATCTGTAGTAATTGAACATGGAGGATCTGGTGCTTCAACAGCTGCACCAATCGCTAGAGATGTATTTCAATTCATTAAGGATACAATATAATGATTATCCTTAATAATTTTTTTAAAATAAATTTTCTACTTGTTTTTCTAATTATATTAATATCCTGTATTGGCTTTGCAGCTTTGTATTCAGCTGCAGATGGGAATTTTTATCCTTGGTCAGTAAGACATTTAGTAAGATTTAGTACACTTTTTATTTTTATGTTATTCATTGCATTAATTGACATAAAATTAATTTATAAATATGCATATCCATTTTTATTGCTTTGTTTAATTTTATTACTTTCTGTTGAAGTTATTGGATCGTTAGGTAAGGGAGCTGAAAGATGGATCAAAATTTTTGGTATTAGTATTCAGCCATCAGAAATAATAAAAATTGGAATACTTTTAAGTTTAGCTAAGTATTATAATAATATTAAATATGAAAATATTGGCAATATAATATATTTATTTTTTCCTATACTAATTATAGGCATACCTTTTGTGCTTACGTTATTGCAACCTGACTTAGGTACAGCATTAACTATATTAATTCTGGGAATAATGGTGATGTTTATTTCTGGTGTTAAAATATGGAAATTTATAGTTGGCTCTATTTCTGTGTTAATTTTGATTCCCTTTTTGTGGAATTATATTAAACCTTACCAACAAAAAAGAATTTTATCTTTCTTAAATCCTGAAAATGATCCTCTTGGGCAAGGATATCAATTGATTCAATCAAAAATAGCCTTAGGTTCTGGAGGCTTTGCTGGAAAAGGTTTTTTGCAAGGAACGCAATCATATCTAGAATTCCTTCCTGAAAAACAAACAGATTTTATATTTACATTAATTGGAGAGGAATTTGGTTTTATAGGGACTATTTTTGTTTTGATTTTATTTTCATTAATAATTTTAATTTGTTTTTATATAAGTTTTAGATCATTTCATATTTTTGGAAGAGTGTTAAGTCTTGGCATAGCATGTAATATATTTTTATATGTGTTATTAAATATGTCTATGGTAACTGGCTTAATGCCAGTAGTAGGAATCCCTTTACCTCTTATTTCATATGGAGGAACTGCTATGCTTGCCGTAATGATATCTTTTGGCTTATTACTAAACATTGATATAAATTATAATAATAAAAAATTAGAAACGTAATGTTAGAAATTAAAAATATTAATAAAAATTTTGGTGGGTTGAGAGCAGTTAATAATGCTTCTATGAAGATTGAAAAAGGTTCTATCACAGGGTTAATTGGACCAAATGGAGCAGGGAAAACAACACTATTTAATACTATAGCTGGAGTTTATTCTCCAGATGAAGGAGAAATATTTTTAGAAAATCAAAATATTACAGGATTAAAGCCCCATAATCTTTTTAACAAAGGTGTTTTAAGAACTTTTCAAATAGCTCATGAATTTTCAACTTTAACAGTACTAGAAAATTTAATGATGGTACCTCCAAATCAATATGGAGAAAATTTGATTTATGCATGGTTTCGAAACAATGATGTAAAAAAACAAGAAGAAGCAATTCGAACAAAAGCAATTGAAGTGATAGAATTTCTAAATTTAAATCACCTCACTCAAGAACTTGCAGGTAATTTATCAGGAGGTCAAAAAAAATTACTTGAGTTAGGAAGAACAATGATGGTTGACTCAAAATTAGTCTTACTTGATGAAGTTGGAGCAGGAGTTAATAGAACATTATTAAATGATATTAGTGATGCAATATTAAGATTAAATAAAGAAAAAAACTATACTTTTTTTGTTATAGAACATGACATGGATTTAATTGAAAAAATATGTGATCCAGTAATAGTAATGGCTGAGGGCAGTGTTTTATTTGAAGGAAAATTTGATGAAGTAAAATCAAATGAAGAAGTTATTGAAGCTTATTTAGGAAGAGGTTTAAAGGTTAAAAATACTCAAAATGATTAGTTTAAAAGCAAACAATATAACAGCTGGCTATGGAGGCGTTGATATAATTAAGAATCTTAACCTTTTTGTCAATGAAGGTGAGATAGTAGTTATAGTTGGCCCTAATGGAGCAGGAAAATCTACAGCGATGAAAGCCTTATTAGGAATGTTAAAATTAACGGATGGATCAGTGAGTTTTTCAAAAGATGATATAACTTTGATGCTTCCTCAAGACCGTGTTAATTTAGGAATAGCTTTTGTTCCGCAGACGAACAATGTTTTTACAGGGATGACTGTAGAAGAAAATTTAGAGATGGGTGGATTTATAAGATCTGATGATATTAAACATACCATTGAAGATATTTACAATCTTTTTCCCATACTAAAAGAAAAAAGAAATCAGAATGCAGGTGAATTATCAGGAGGTCAACGTCAACAAGTTGCTTTTGGAAGAGCCTTAATGACAAAACCAAAAATTTTAATGCTAGATGAGCCAACTGCTGGTGTATCACCTATTGTGATGGATGAGCTTTTTGCACGAATTATAGAAGTAGGTAAAACAGGTGTTGGAATTTTAATGGTTGAACAAAATGCAAAACAAGCTCTTAATATTGCTGATAGAGGTTACGTATTAGTTAATGGAAAACACAGTAGAGAAGGCAGTGGGCAAGATTTACTAAATAATCCTGAAGTAAGAAAATCTTTTTTAGGAGGTTAAAATGGTTGATTTTATTAATTCTATTGTTGTTCTCCTTAATTTTGTTATTGTACCAGGGTTGTCTTATGGCTCTCAATTAGCATTAGGTGCATTAGGTGTTACATTTGTTTATGCCATATTAAGATTTGCTAACTTTGCGCACGGTGAACTCATGTCATTTGGTGCCATGATTACAATATTATTTACATGGTTTTTTCAATCACAAAATATTGGTTTAGGTATTCTTCCTACAGCACTAATTGCATTACCATTTGGAATTTTAGCTACAATTGTTCTCGGTTTACTCTCCGATAAATTTGTTTTTAAATATTACCGAAAACAAAAGAGTGTTCCCGTTGTATTGGCTATGGTTTCGATTGGCGTTATGTTCGTCATTAATGCCATAGTAAGAATCATAATTGGTCCTGGTGATAAGAAGTTTTTAGATGGTCAAAAATTTATAATTAAAGCAAGACAGTTTAAAGAAATAACAGGATTAAATGAGGGGCTAGCCTTAAAATCTTCTCAAGTTATTACTATTCTTATTACTATCGCGCTATTAACTTTTACTTTTTGGTTTTTACAAAAAACGAAGACAGGAAAATCAATGCGTGCTTTTTCAGATAATGAAGATTTAGCACTATTATCAGGCATCAATCCTGACCGCGTAGTATTTATTACGTGGTTAATTGTGGGAACATTAGCTTGTGTCGCAGGAACATTATACGGCTTGGATAAAAGTTATCAGCCCATCATTTATTTGAATCTTGTATTACCTATATTTGCTTCTGCAATTGTAGGAGGTATAGGAAGTCCTTTTGGAGCAGTTGTTGGTGGATATGTGATTGCCTTTTCAGAAATCATGGTCACCTACGCGTATAAAAAATTCTTTAAGTATTTATTACCAGAAAACTTAGAGCCATCGAGTCTAGTGCAATTACTCTCTACTGATTATAAATTTGCCGTCTCTTTTACTATTCTTGTGATAGTGCTTTTAATCAGACCCTCCGGTATCTTTAGAGGAAAGGTATTATAATGAAATTTGATAAATACGAGTGGACAGCAATATCTATCATGGTGTTATTATTTATTTTAGTAGGTTTTATTCAAGGATGGTCAGTTAGTTTAGTTATTCTGAATATGTGCATCATATCTGCTATCATGACCATGGGTGTTAATATTTCATGGGGATATGCGGGTGTCATTAATTTTGGTGTGATGGGATTTTTAGCGATGGGAGGTTTAGCAGCAGTATTAGTATCGTATCCTCCTGTAAAAGAAGCATGGCACGTTGGTGGATCAGGGCTCGGAATTAGTTTTATTTTATTAGTAGCATTAGTAACAGTTGTATATTTTATTACCAAATTAGTAGAAAAAAAATCCCATAAATATTGGTTAAATGGTTTAGTAATTTTCTTTGGTTTAATTATCATTAGATATTTTTTCCTTAATGCAACAGATAGAATTGAAGAAGTTGATCCAGCTTTAGCAGGATTTTTGGGTGGTGCTAATTTACCTATCATCTTTTCCTGGGTAGTAGGAGGTCTCTTTGCTGGGGGCGTTGCTTTTGTTATTGGAAAAGTAGCCCTTGGATTACGCTCAGATTATTTAGCAATTGTTACACTTGGTATCTCCGAGATTGTTGTCAGTGTTCTCAAACATGAAGAGTGGTTATCCAGAGGAGTTAAAAACGTGATTGGTCTTAAAAGACCTGTGCCTTATGAAATTAATTTACAAACCTCTGATTGGTTTATTAATATGGTTATGTGGTTTAACTCATCAAAACTTAATCAAATAATAGATGCTGATCAAAAACAAGAAATACTGAATAAATTAATAATTGATAGTTCCAGTTTATTTGTGAAGCTGAATTATACGATATTATTTTTTACTGTCATGATTGTAATTTATTATTTTGCCAATAAAGCACAAATTTCTCCCTGGGGTCGCATGATGCGCGCTATTCGTGATAATGAAGTTTCTGCAAATGCGATGGGAAAAGATATTGTGAAGCAACACTTAATCATTTTTGTCATAGGGGCAGCGATAGTTGGTGTAGCAGGGGCGATGCTTGTAACGTTAGATGGCTTGTTCACACCTTCTAGTTATAGACCACTTCGTTTTACATTTATTATTTGGATCATGGTAATAGTTGGAGGAAGTGGGAATAATCTAGGGGCTATCTTTGGAGGATTTGTCATTTGGTTTGCGTGGATCGAAGTAGCACCTTTGACAACATTTTTAATTAATTTATTTACTTCAGGATTAGACCCTCAAAATGCCATTCGTTTACATTTATTAGATAGCGTTCCATATTTTAGGTATTTATTGATGGGGATGGTTTTACTCCTAATATTACGATACCGACCTAAAGGAATTATTCCAGAGAAAGTCAGGCATTCGTAAATATGCTTAAATCAAAAAAAAGAGATCTATTGCTGCTTTTAATAGTATTTTTTTTATTACCATTAAAATCATCATTTGCTGAAAATAAACTTCTGATGATAACTGCTGATTATTGTGTTTACTGTCAAATTTGGGAAAAAGAAATTGGTGAAATTTACCCTAAGACTGATATTGCCAAAAGCTTCCCTTTGGAAAGAATTGAGCTTGATAAATACTCATTAAGTAATGATTCAGACAATTATGAAACAAAAATTACTCCAACATTTGTTTTTTTTAAGGAAAAAGAAGAAATTGGACGAATTATAGGATATTCAAGTGCAGAAATGTTTTGGTGGCAAGTGGATGAAATTCTTGGTCTTGATTAAGTATTTGATTGATTTGAATAAATTCATTATTAAATAATATATTGTATATTTACGTTCTTTATGACGAGGAGAGTATAAATGAAGTTAAAAAAATTAAGAAAAATTTCAAGAAGAAATGCTTTGCTACTTATTGCAGGCTTTACAGGGACAGCAATTTTTCCTTCAATATCATTTGCTCAATCTAGCCAAGCCTTTGATAGAATAAATGAAATTACAAAGGGATTGGGAGCAACTGAAAGTGACATTTATTTTGACTTACCAGAAATTGCAGAAAATGGTAATCAGGTAAAAGTTACTTTTGAAATAGAAAGCCCTATGACTGAGACTGATCATATTAAAACTGTTTATATTTTAGCAGACGGAAACCCTTCACCAAATGTTGCGAAATTCTCTTTCACACCAGAAATGGGATCATGTTCTGCAGCAACAAGAATGCGATTATCAAAAACGCAAAATGTTTATTTATTAGCTGAAAATAATAATGGTCAATTTCTCATGACCAACGCAAAAGTAAAAGTCACAATTGGCGGATGTGGCGGATAATATAAGGAGTAATTATGTCTTCAATTAAACCAAGAGTAAAAGTACCTAAGGAAGTCTCTATTGATGAGATTATCGAAATTAAAACTTTAATTAGACACCCCATGCATAGTGGAAGAATGAAAGATAATAATGGTCAAATAATACCAAGACAGATAATTAATTCTTTTAGTGCTAAATTTAATGGAAAAGAGGTTTTCCAGATGGATCTTGAGCCGTCTATATCAACTAATCCATTTATTGTTTTTCAATATAAAGTTAAAGAAAGTGGTACATTTGATTTTGAATGGATAGACGATAACGGGGAAAAATATTATATTTCAAAAGAAATGACTGTTTCTTAATAATGAAAAAAAATAAAAAAAATGAAGTGTCTAACTCTAAAAAAATTAATCGCAGAAAGTTATTAATTGGTGCTTCAAGTATTGGAGCGATTTCATTGGCTTCAAAAAACCTTTTGTCACAAGAGGCAAATCCTGAAAACTTACCACCCAACCTTCCGGAGTGGACACAATACCTTGGAGATGGAGTTGATGTAAATCCTTACGGTATGCCTTCTGAGTTTGAAGGACATGTCATCAGAAGAAATGTTGAGTGGCTTACAGCAAGTGCTGAATCTTCAGTCAATTTTACTCCATTACAAGATCTTGAAGGATTTGTAACACCTAATGGCCTATGCTTTGAAAGACATCATGGAGGTGTTGCAGTTATTAATCCACAAGACTTTAGATTGATGATTAATGGTTTGGTAGATCGAGAAATGATATTTACTCTTGATGACTTAAAACGCTTTCCTCAAACAAATAAATTTTACTTTCTTGAGTGTGCTGCAAATGGTGGTATGGAATGGAAAGGATCTCAATTAAATGGCTGCCAATACACATTTGGGATGGTTCATAATGTTCAATACACAGGTGTAAAATTATCAGACCTTCTTTTAGAGACAGGGTTAAAAGATAAAGCAAAGTGGGTTTTAGCTGAAGGAAGTGATTCATCAGGAATGACACGTTCTATTCCCATAGAAAAAATTTTAGATGATTGTATCATTGCATGGGCAATGAATGGAGAAGCATTAAGGCCTGAGCAAGGTTATCCGGCGCGCCTCGTAGTTCCTGGTTGGGAAGGTAATATGTGGGTCAAATGGATTAGAAGATTAGAGTTTGGTGACAAACCTTACTTGACTAGAGAGGAAACCTCTAAATATACAGATTTGTTAACAAGTGGAAAAGCTAGAATGTTTACATGGGTTATGGATGCTAAGTCGGTTATAACTTCTCCAAGTCCCGAAAAACCAATACTTTCAAAAGGAGTGCATCAATTAAGAGGTCTTGCTTGGTCAGGTAGAGGTAAAATTAAACGTGTAGATGTTTCTATTGATGGTGGTAAGAATTGGAAAACTGCTCAACTTCATTCACCCATTTTAAGTAAATCATTAACTAGATTTACCTTACCATTTGAATGGAATGATGAGGAATTATTATTACAATCAAGAGCAATTGATGAGACAAATTATGTCCAACCAACTATTGGTGAACTTCAAAAAATCAGAGGTGTAAATTCAATTTATCATAATAATTCAATAGCAACCTGGCTAGTTTCTAAAAACGGAAAGGTTGATAATGTCAGGCTTGGTTAGATGCATACTAAGCTTTTCATTAATAATATTTTTAGTAAATACAACTTTTGCTAGTGAGAGAAAATTCAATTTAGGGCAGATTGCTACTAAAGAAGAAGTTGCAGGATGGGATATTGATGTCAGGCCTGATGGATTAGGCGCACCAATTGGAAGTGGAACTGCTTTACTTGGAGAGGAAATATACACTGAAGGATGTGCAGGATGCCATGGTGATTTTGGTGAAGGGGCAGATAGGTGGCCCCCACTTGTTGGAGGTGAAGGCAGTTTAGCTTCACATGATCCAGAAAAAACAACTGGAAGTTACTGGCCCTATGCATCTACAATATATGATTATATTTACAGAGCAATGCCATATGGTGATGCGCAATCCCTATCTTATGATGAAACTTATGAAATTGTAGCCTATCTCTTATATATGAGTGACATAATCGAAGAAGATTTTGTTTTATCTAATAAAAATATTGGTGAAATAGAGATGCCAAATAAAGATGGTTTTTTATTGCCTGATCCAAGACCTGACATCAAGAATACACAAGGGGATCCTTGTATGAGTAATTGTCAAGTATCTACAAAAATTATTGGAAAAGCTAGAGATATTGATGTAACTCCTGAAGACGATAATTAATAAAGGCAATTTTTAGGGCAACACAATGCAATCAAGACGAGAGTTTCTTCAATTAGCTTCAATTACAGCAATGTTGATTGGTGGCAAAAGTTGGAGTGCTGTTGCTGCTAAACAAGAAATTTCTGAAAATGATCTTTTGAAATTTGATTCAAAAGGTCAAATTACTTTACTTCACATAACTGATATACATGGCCAACTTAAACCTGTTTTTTTTAGGCCGCCATCAGAAAATTTTGGTATTGGGAAATTTGAAGGTATTCCTCCTCATCTTGTTGGAAAAGTTTTTTTAGACCATTTTGGTATTAAGCCCAACACACCACTCGCTTATGCACATACTATGCTGGATTATGTACCATTAGCCAGAGAGTACGGCAAGCTGGGAGGCTTAGATAGAACAGCCACCTTGATTAAAAATATCAGAGCAGAAAGAGGAGAGGACAAAGTACTTTTATTAGATGGTGGTGACACATGGCAAGGTTCATACACTTCTCTAAAAACTCAAGGGGAGGATATGTTAGAAGCAATGAACCTCTTAAAACCAGATGCTATGGTAGGGCATTGGGAGTTTACGCTTGGCAAAGAACGTCTTAGTGAACTAATTGATAAAATAGATTTTCCATTTCTAGGTGGAAATGTTTTTGATACTGAATGGGAAGAACCTGTCTTTGAAAGCACCTCTTATTTTGAAAAAGGAGGTGTTAAAGTTGCAGTTATTGGACAACACTTCCCATATACGCCTATTGCTAATCCAAGTTACTTAGTTGATGGTTGGTCCTTTGGAATAAGACCAGAAACCATTCAAAAAAATATAAGTAAAGCAAAAAAGAATGGTGCTGAAGTAGTGGTTTTATTATCGCATAATGGGTTCGACGTAGATCAGAAATTAGCGTCTATTCTAGATAATGTTGATGTTATATTAACTGGACATACTCATGATGCAATTCCAAGAGCAATTAAAATTAAAAATACTTTACTTCTTTCATCAGGGTCTCATGGCAAATATTTAGGCAGGATTGACTTAAAAGTTGATAATGGCAAAGTTGTTGATTTCTCATCAAATTTAATACCTATTTTTTCAGATGTCATTCAACCTGATCCAGAAATGACAAGATTGATTGATAAAATTAGAGAACCATATGAAAAAGAGTGTAACCGTGTGGTTGGGGAAGCTGAAACCTTACTGTACAGAAGAGGAAATTTTGGCGGACCTTGGGATAGTGTGATTTGTGACGCAATTATTCAGGAAAGAGATACAGAAATTTCATTAAGCCCAGGTTTCAGATGGGGAACAACTTTATTGCCGGGGCAAAAAATAACTATTGACGATATTTATTCTCAAACTTCAATGAATTATCCAGAAGTATATCGAACTGAAATGAGTGGTGAGACCATAAAAAATCTTTTAGAAGACGTATGTGATAATATTTTTAATCCTGACCCTTTTTTCCAACAAGGTGGTGATATGGTTAGAGTTGGAGGAATGACATATACTTGTCAGCCTAAGGAAACAATGGGGAATAGAATAAGTGATTTAAAATTATCTAATGGTGAAAAAATTGAATCGCAAAAAAAATATACTATTGGAGGCTGGGGATCAATAAATCCTGAAGTTAAAGGGCCTCCTATTTATAAACTATTAGAAGATTATGTATCAGGTGAAAAAATTATCAAACCAAAACATAACAATCCAGTAACAATTAAAGGAATTTAAAAAAGGCGGCTAAAAGCCGCCTTTTATTTGTTTTTATTAATTAAACAGTTTTAAGAAAACATATCAGCAGTTATACCATTATACCAATCTATAGATTCCTGATAGTTAGCTGCTCTTGTTTCACTACTGTCATCAGCTTGTGAAATAAATTTGCTTTCAACATCAATAAGTTCTGCACCAGCAACATAACTAGCACCAACTTTAACATCATCATCGGGTGCAATTAGTGACCAGCAGGTATTTGAATAACGAGCATCAAATACTTTACTTCCTGTCAAAGCACCTCTGATATGATTAGCTGCTACTTTGGCTTGGCTGTTGGCTGAAAAACCAGACTTAGGCATTGATTTAGCCATAGATGCATCACCTAAAACATAAATATTTTCATCTGCTTTAGATTGCATAGATGCAGGCTGGATAGGACACCAGTCACCATCATTAACACCTGCTGCCATTGCAATAGCACCAGCTTTTTGAGCTGGAACAACACATGCAGCGTCAGCTTTAAATGTATCTAAATCTGTTACAAACTCCATTTTAGTAGCATTTACATTTTTAATCCCACCATGATCCTCAGAGCTAATCCACTCTATCATTCCTGGATAATGCTTTTGCCATCCTGCTTCAAATAAACCTTGTTTCGAAAATTTAGGTTTAGGATCTAAGATAACAATTTTTGCTGTAGGATTAGATTGTTTAAATTGATGAGCGATCATAGACACTCTTTCATATGGTCCAGGAGGACATCTATATGGATTAGGCGGAGGAACCATTACAAAAGTCCCACCTTGTTTCATATTCATAACCTGATTTCTCAATAACTGAACCTGAGTACCAGACTTCCATGCATGAGGCATTTTATCTTGGACTGCAGCAGAATATCCATTGATAGAATCATATTTAAGATCAATTCCCGGTGAAACAACAAGTTTATCATAATAAAGAGTATTTCCAGAACCTAACTTGACGATTCTATTAGCTGGATCAACTGAAACAGCCCACTCATGAACAACATTAACACCTTGGTTTACAGATAGACCATAGTAATTATGCCCTATTGAACCATAATTTCGAAATCCACCTAGATAAATATTAGAAAAAAAGCACGTGTAATATCGCTTTGATGCCTCAACTAGTGTAACATCAACTGCTCCACCAGAATCTTTAGCAATATATCTTGCAGCGGTTGCACCACCTGCACCACCTCCAATAACTACAACTCTTGGTACGGCACCAAGTGAAATAGATGGAAATGCAAGTGTTCCAACTGAGGCAGCGGCAAGACCTGTAAAAAGACGTCTTGAAATTTTTGACATTTTGTCCTCCCCAAATTAATAAAATGAGAAGACGTTATCAGCTTTTAGACTTAAGTAAATGAAAATATGATCATTTTGGTGGCTCTAATTGACTAAAATAAAGAGCTAATGAGCCAATTTGTTCATCATCAAGTCTCCCAGCGATCATTTGCATAACAGGATTCTCCATCTCTTTTGATCGGTAAGCAAGCATTAAAGCAACGAAAACCTCGGCATCCATACCATTAATTGCAGGAATACCCTCACTTGCTCCTGTCTGTTGATGACATGATGCACATTCAGCACCTAAATATTGTCCATATTCTATATCGCCCATTTCAATAATTTGTTGCTCATCTGAATGCTCTTCTGAAAATGCAAATTTGCAAAAAGATGTTAGTAAAAAGATCAAAAATAATAATATTTTCATTTTTATGTTTTAAAACAATTCAGATTTGATTTGTCAATGGGTTAATTTGCTTATTAACAATGTGTGACTTAAAAATCATAATATTTATTCTATTTTTTTGTAAATTCTCCCAACATAAGCAAATAGGGTTAATGCTCTTGCGATAAAGAAGATACTGAATGATATCCATAATCCTAAATTACCAAAATTACCGATTAGGTATACGGCACTTATGATATAGATACATACAGAAATAATCATGGCATTTCTTAATTCTTTTGTTTGAGATGCGCCTACAAAAATTCCGTCAAACTGATAACAAAATGAAGAAATCAAAGGAATAATAACAACCCAATAGGAGTAAGATAAACTAATTATTTCAATATTAGGCAGATCAGTCATCAAAGAAATAAAATAGTTCTTACTAGAAAAATATAATAGGGAAATTAACAAACTTGTAAAAACACTTAAAATAAAAGAATTCTTAATAACATTTCTTAATAATGTAATATTTTTTGACCCTATTGAATAGCCAACAATACCTTCTGTAGAAAAGGCATAGGCATCAAGAACAAAGGCAGATAAAAAAATAAGATTAATTAAAATAGTATTAGCAGCAACAATATCTTCACTGATTGTATTTCCTAAATAGGTAAAAAATAAGAAAGAGAAAGTTAGAAGAACTGACCTGATAAAAATATTGAAGTTAATATTAAATATATTTTTAATTTTTTTAATATTAAAAATTTTTTTGATATCAAAATTAATAATTGTTAATTTTTTTAATTCAAAGAAAGTATAAATTAAAAATATAAAAGAAGTTAGGGTTGATGAGACTAATGTACCTAAGGCAACACCTGTTACATTCAACTTTAAATATAAGACAAAAAATAGACTAAAAATTATATTTGTAATAGAAAAGAAGCCAACCATTAAACTTGAGGTTTTTGTTTTTTGCAGGCCAATAAACAATCCTGTTATGACATAGATGGATAATTCACCAAAAGATGAATAAATTCTTATATAAAAATAATCATTAAAATATTTTTCTGTATCATTTGATAAATCAAAGATTTGTAAACCCAAATTAAAAATGAAATGCTGAAAGCAAATTAAAAGTAATGATATAACAATTACAAAAGTAATATTCCTAAAAACTAAATCTATTATTTCATTATATTGGTTTGATCCATAGGCCTGAGCCACCATTCCTACTGTACCCATTCGTAAAAATCCAAAACTCAAAAAAATCATAGAGAACAAACTAGAAGCAATACTTGTTGCAGTGAGATAGCTTGCATTATCTTGATTGCCCATTAACCCCGTATCAACAATAGCAACTAAAGGTAAGGCAAGATTGGCAAAAAAAATTGGTATTGATAAATATAAAAGATTTGTAATGGATGATTTCGAAGGCATATAAGATTATTTTAACACCAGTAACAAGAAATGAGTTAATTTACTAATTAACAATATATTATAAATTTTTTGCTAACTTTTTAACTTTTTTCATATGTTGTTCAAATTCTTTTTTTTTCATTGTAGGCAAAACTGAATAAAATCTTATGTATTTGGTTTTTAATCCACCTAATTGAAAAACTGATTTCTTGATTCTTCTATAAGGAATATTATCAAAAAGAGAAAAATTAAAATAAGTGATCATAGGACCGCCATAAGTAATTGAAACTATTCCAAGTTTGCCTTTCATTGCTCCAGGTACTGGAAATCCATAATTTTTAAAAAACTTACTTTCAGGGATTATTGATCTATAAGTAAAGAACCATTTAGGATGAAGAACCCAATCTATCCAATTTTCCAAAATTGCATTGAGTCTTAAATTATGACAAGAGCCTATTAAAAACATAATATCAGCATCTTCTAATCTTTTTCTATATTCCAAAACTATATTAGGAGGTGGATTAACATTAGAATTGTAAAAAGGTAGCTGCTCTTTTTCTTCAAATAAATTTATTAAATCTATATGATGACCACATTTTTCAGCCTCACCTATAAATGTGTCTCTAATTGCAGCGTTAAAAGAATCTTTAGAATTATGATGTCCAAATATAATACAAATTTTTTTCATTTCATTTAATAAATATCTAATCTTTTATATATTTCAATTTTTCTAAAAATCATTTAAATTTTAATCTTGTACTAGGACAACGGATTAACAATCTAGAGGATAGGTATAATTGAAAATAAAAAAACCCCAGATAAACTGGGGTTTTAATAAAATATATATTCTTATTAGTCTTATAAAGGACCAACAGTTACAAAAGCACCACCGCTTACTTCTAGTTCTTTAAAAGCACCAGCAGCATCACCAAATGCATTAAATTCTACATCTGTTGCACCTTCGTAATTAATTTCATTTCCTTCAGCTAACATTTGTAACCCATACGATAATTGACCTGGTTGAATTTTAATTCCAGGCGCATTAGAAACTTGGGAAATGTTAGAAAGGATTGATTTTCTATCAGCAGATCCACCACGTTGAATTGCAAGCGCAATAATTGCAGCAGCATCATAAGATTCTCCTACATAAGGTGCACTTCCATCCATACCATTAGCAGCAGCTAGTTCACCAAATTTTGCTGAACCTTTAGAAATAGCTCCTGGCATTGAGCCAAAAGATCCTTCTAAGTCACTGCCTATAGCATCAACAATAGATTGACCAATCATTCCATCAGATAAAACAAATAAATCAAATGCTCCAGAATCAAGTGAAGCTTCGATCATTCCTTTACCACCTTGGTCTAAGTAACCAATAACAAGTAAAGCGTCTCCACCAGCTGATGCTAATACACCAACTTCAGAAGAGTAGTCAGCTTTTCCATCTTCATGTGAAGCAACTGCAGTTACTTCTCCACCACCTGATTTAAATGCAGCTTCAAAAACATCTGCAAGACCTTTTCCATAGTCATTGTTTGTATAAGTTATAGCAATACTATTAACTCCTCTGCTAAGAGCAAGGTTAGCAAGTACTTTACCACCCATTGCATCTGAAGGAGCTGTTCTCCAAAAAGTTCCACTATCAGCAATTTTGCTTAGACCTGGTGAAGTAGCAGAAGGAGATACCATTAGTACTCCATTAGGTACTGCAACGTTAGCATTAATTGCGCCAGTAACACCAGAACAATCAGCTCCCATAATTGCAGCAACACCATCAGCTACAAGACCTTCTGCAGCAGCAGTAGCAGCAGCAGAATCAACACATGTTGAATCGCCTTCTAGAATAGTGAATGTTTCGCCATCTAGTAAATTTCCTGAGTTAGATGCTTCAAGAAAAGCTAATCTTGCACCATCTCTCATAGCAGGAGTTAAAGATTCAATAGGTCCTGTGAACCCAAGAATAATTCCTACTTTAATTTCAGCTACAGCAGCAGTCGAAATAGTTGACAAGCTGATAATAGCTGCAAGAAGTAATTTTTTCATATTTCCTCCAAGAAAATTATATAATTATATAGCTTCCCTATAATCTAATTTAAAATCGAGGTGTAGTAGTAATTAGTATGTTTTTCTTATTATTTTACTTAAAATTTGAAATAAAAGCTGATTTTTAGTCAGAATTAGCTAAATATACATCTAATCTTGGTGTGTGTATGAAAATCGGAATAATCGGTGGTGGAGTATGGGGAAGTGCAATAGCAAAACTCCTTAGCAATAATAAAGTCTGTATTATCACTAGAGATACAAAAATAGCTACTTCAATTAATGAACATCGTTTTAATCCAAGATTAAAATATGCTGTTTTTAATGAAAATGTCTCTGCTACAGCTGACTTAAATGAAGCTAAAGATATGGATTATTTATTTTTAACATTACCTTCTCAAAAAATTAGAAATGTTTTATCAAAAGTCAAACTATCAAAAAAAAATCAAGAAATAATTATAGCTTCAAAAGGAATAGAGATCGAATCATGTTCTTTTTTAAGTGATGTAGTAAAAGAAGTTACAAAAAATAAAAATATTAATATACTTTCAGGTCCATGCTTTTCAGAAGAAGTTTCTCAGAACTTACCGACAGCTGTTACCTTTGCTTCAAGCAATAAAAAATCTTTTGAAAATATAAATTCTTTGTTTCATAATAAAAACTTTAGGATTTATTATTCAGATGATTTAATCGGATGCCAGATAGGAGGAGCGCTAAAAAATATTTATGCTATTGCTGCTGGTATAACCTTAGGATTAAATTTAGGAGAAAATGCAAAAAGTGCATTAATAACAAGATCGTTTGTAGAAATTAGTAGATTTGGTGAATCCATGGGCGCAAAAAAACAAACAATTTTTGGTTTGTCAGGCTTGGGAGATTTGATTTTAACTTGTAGTTCATTGAAATCTAGAAATACAAAATTTGGTCAGTTAATTTCAAGCACAAATAATCCTGACATTGATGACATATTAAAATCTCAGCAAATTACAGAAGGTTATTATACTGTAAAAGCTGTAAAAAATATTGCGGATGATAAAAAAATTGAAATGCCTATAATGAATGCAATATATAATATTTTATATAATCAATACAATATTAAGGATGTAATTAATAATTTATTAGAAAGACCAATTAAAGATGAAATTAAATAAAATTTTTTTTGATTTAGATTTAAATTGGATCAATAATATTAATGTTAACTTAAGTGCTGTAGAGAGAAGAACTTTAACATTAGTTAAAAGAAGATCAGTAAAAAAAGAATATCAAGCTTCTTGGTTATTAAAAGCTATTACATTAATAGATTTAACTACTCTTAGTGGTGATGATACTTTTGGTAAAGTTGATCGTCTTTGTAAAAAAGCATTAAACCCTATAGCTAATAATATTTTAAGTAAGTTAGAGATAAATGAAGATGTGGTAAAAGTAGGGGCAGTATGTGTTTACCATCATTTAGTTAGTCAGGCTAAAAATCAATTAAAAGGTCAATTACCTATAGCTGCTGTATCAACTGGTTTTCCAGCAGGATTATCATCATTTTCAACTAGAAAAAAAGAAGTTGTTGATTCAATAAAATCAGGCGCTAACGAAATAGATATAGTTATTAATAGAGGTTTTGTAATTCAAAATAATTGGAAAAAACTTTATGACGAGGTGAAAAGTTTTAAATTGGCAGCGAATAAAACCAAGATAAAAGCTATTTTAGGAGTTGGAGATTTAGAAACAATGCGTAATGTTGCAAAAGCTTCATTAGTCTGCATGATGGCAGGAGCAGACTTTATCAAAACTTCTACAGGTAAAGAAAGTATTAATGCTAATCTAAATAATAGTTTGGTAATGTTAAGAATGATTAGGGAATTTCATGAATTTTCTGGAAAAAAAATTGGTTTTAAACCAGCTGGCGGAATATCAACTGCAAAATCTGTTTTAGAATTCTTAATTCTTGTTATGGAGGAGTTGGGTGAAGATTGGCTAAATCCAAATTTATTGCGAATTGGTGCATCTAGTTTATTAATCGATATAGAAAGACAATTATATCATCATGCTTTTGGCAGATATGCAACGCATGATAAATTGGCGATAGCATAAATGAATAAAATAATTAAAAATTTTAAAAATATTAAATATGGTCCAGCGCCAGAGGATGACACTGAAGTAATTAATTGGATTAATAAAATTTCTTCTCCAAATAAAAATTATATTAATGGAAAATGGAATACTTCTAGAGTATCAAAAAAGATTAAGGTTATTAATCCTTCAACTAATAAAAAATTATTTAATTTAACAATAAGCACGAAAAAAGATGTTGATCTTGCTGTTAATTCTGCAAAAAAAGCTCAAAAAAAATGGTCATCTATAAGTCCTTTTCAAAGATCAAAATATTTATATGCTCTTGCAAGATTAATACAAAAGCATTCTCGTTTCTTAGCTGTATTAGAATCAATTGATAACGGAAAACCAATTAGAGAAACTAGAGATATTGATATTCCTTTAGTAGCAAGGCATTTTTATTATCATGCAGGTTGGGCAGAAAAATTAGATAAGAATTTAAAACCAATTGGTGTTGTAGGACAAATTATACCTTGGAATTTTCCATTATTAATGCTTGCTTGGAAAATAGCACCTGCAATTGCTTGTGGAAATACTGTAGTTTTAAAACCAGCTGAATATACTTCTCTTACAGCTTTATATTTTGCCGAACTATGTACTAAAGCTAATTTACCCAATGGTGTTATCAATATTATTACAGGAGATGGATCTACTGGTGAACTTATCACATCACATCCAGAGATACAAAAGATAGCATTTACAGGCTCAACTGAAATTGGAAAAAAAATTATTCAATCAACATCCTCTACAAATAAAAAATTAACAATGGAATTAGGAGGAAAATCTCCTTTTATTGTTTTTGAAGATGCTGATCTTGATAGCGCTGTTGAAGGAGTAGTTGATGCAATATGGTTTAATCAAGGACAGGTTTGCTGTGCAGGGTCAAGATTGTTAATACAAGAGAGTATAGAAAAAAAATTTATTAAAAAACTTAAACAAAGAATGGAAAAATTAAGAATTGGCAACCCATTAGATAAATCAATAGATATAGGTGCCATAGTTGCACCTGTGCAATTACAAAAAATAAATTCACTTGTTAAAAAAGGCATTAAAGATGGAGCTAAATTGTGGCAACCTTCTTGGTCATGTCCAAAAGAAGGTTTATTTTACCCTCCTTCATTATTTACAAATGTTACACCTGCATCATTTATAGCCCAAGTAGAAATTTTTGGTCCAGTACTAACTAGTTTAACTTTCAGAAAACCAAGTGAGGCTGTTGCAATTGCAAATAATACTCCATATGGATTGGCAGCAAGTATTTGGTCCGAAAATATTAACTTAGCTTTAGATATTGCTCCTAAAATTAAAGCGGGAGTAATATGGATAAATTCAACAAATTTATTTGATGCTTCATGTGGTTTTGGTGGTTTTAAAGAAAGTGGTTTTGGAAGAGAGGGAGGAAGTGAAGGGATTAGAGCCTATACTAAAAATAAACTTCCTGAGAAAAAAATTAATAATAAAGTAAATAATAAAACTAAATATAATTTACCGATAATTGATCGTACACCAAAGTTATATATTGGTGGAAAACAAAAAAGACCAGATGGAGGTTATTCATTTGGATTAAATTCAACAAATGGTACTTTTATTTGTGATATAGCTCAATCTAATAGAAAAGATGTAAGAGATTGTGTTGAAATAGCAGCTAAGACTTTTTTAAAACAACTTAATAATTTTAATAGATCACAACTCTTATTTTATTTGGCAGAAAATTTGCAGATACGTAAAAATACATTTATTGAACTTATAGTTGCTTTATCAGGTTCTACTTTATCAAATGCCAATAAAGAATTCGACGCATCTTGTGAGAGGTTATTTTATTATGCTTCAATGGCAGATAAGTTCGAAGGAAATATTCATAACCCTCCAATGAGAGGATTAACTTTAGCTGTAAAAGAACCTCTGGGAGTTATAACTTCCTTACTTAATGATGATTTGCCTTTATTAAATTTAATCACTGTATTAGGCTCTATATTTTCTACTGGTAATACAAATATTATTGTACCAGGTGAAAAAACATCTCTTATAGCAACTGAGCTTTATCAAGTTTTAGATACTTCTGATATTCCTGGTGGATACATTAATATTTTGACAGCTAAACAAAATGACTTAACTGCAACTCTTTCTCTTCATGAAAATATTGATGGAATTTGGTATTTTGGACACGAACATTCACAAAAAAGTATAGTTAAGAAGAATTCTATTTCAAATCTTAAAAGATTTTGGTGTCCAGATGAAAAAAATATTGATTGGTTTTCTAATAATAATCAATTTCTTAATGAATTTTTATATCAAAGTACTCAAATTAAAAACATTTGGATTCCTTATGGAGAATAATATGCTATATTGCTCATATGTTAATTAACGTAAATCCTCTATTAAGTCCTGATATTTTGGCAACTCTTCGATCAATGGGTCATGGAGATAGATTTGTTTTAAGCGATGCAAATTTTCCCTCATTTTCACATACAGATAATCTTTTAAGAATGGATGGATTAAATATTCCTCAAGCAGCCGAAGCGCTTTTATCTGTTTTTCCTTTGGATAGTTTTATAGCAGAGCCTGTAAATAGAATGGAAATTGATGGAAAGCCTGATGAAATAAATGATGTTCATCAAGATTTAATTGATACTGTGCACAAAGTATCTGGTCCAAATTGGAAAATAGGCTCTATTGAACGTCAACAATTTTATTTAGAGGCTAAAGAAACTTTTGCCGTTATTACTACAAGTGACACCAGACCTTATGGTTGTTTTATATTTACAAAAGGCGTACTTAAGCCTGATGGCAGCGTTTGGATGATCTAAAAAAATTTTTTTAGTAGAAGCGTTATAATTATGAGTAAAAAATTTAAAGATTTATTCAATACAAGTAAACCAATTATTGCAATGGTGCATCTTCCTGCTTTACCAGGATCTCCTTTATATGATTCTAAATTAGGTTTAGATCATATTATTCAAGTGGCTGAAAAAGATTTAATCTCTCTTCAAGATGCAGGTGTGGATGCTGTTATGTTTGGTAATGAAAATGATAGACCTTATGAATTTAATGTTAATCAAGCTTCGTCATCTACTATGGCCTATGTAATTGGAAATTTAAAAAATAAAATTAAAATTCCTTTTGGAGTAAATATCTTATGGGACCCAATGAGCACTATTGCCGTAGCTGCTTCAACAGGAGCTCACTTTGTTAGAGAGATATTTACTGGAACATATGCTTCAGATATGGGATTTTGGAATCCTGATGCTGGAAAAGCAATGCGATATAGAAATAGTTTAAATAGAGAAGATTTACTTATGTTTTATAATATCAGTGCTGAATTTGCCTTTTCACTTGATAAGCGTTCAGTTGCTGACAGATCTAAAAGTGTTGTATTTTCTTCTATTCCTGATGCAATCTTGGTTTCAGGACAGATCACTGGCGAGTCTGCAAAATTAAGCGATTTATATGCAGTAAAAAAAATTATTCCCAAAACACCTGTGCTTGCAAATACTGGAGTGAATTTGAAAAATGTTGAAGAGACTTTAGGTATTGCTGATGGAGTTATTATAGGTTCATCTTTAAAAGTTAATGGATATACTTGGAATCAAGTTGATCCAAATAGAGCTAAAGATTTTATGAATAAAGTAAAATCAATTCGATAAAGATGAACGTAGATCAAATTAAAAAATATTTACATGATCTATGTTTGATTTCAGGACTATCTGGCTATGAGGATGAGGTAAGAAAATATTTATCTTCACAATTAGATACCAATAAATTGAAAAACACTACTGATGTTCTTGGTAATTTGATTTGTACTTTATCAGGCAATGATAATTTACCTTCTGTAATGTTATTTGCACATATGGATCAACTAGGGTTTGTTATCAAAAAAATTGAAGATAATGGATTTATAAGAATTGAGAGATTGGGAGGCGTTCCTGAAAAAGCTTTAACATCACAAGAAATGGTTATTGTTAATAATAAAGGACAATATATTAATGCTGTTATTGGAAATAAATCCCATCATGCAACAACTATAGATGAAAAATATAAAGTTTCTTTAGTAAAAGATTTGTTTTTAGATGCAGGATTTTCAAATAAAAAGGAGGTTCTAGAAAATGGTATTAATATTGGATCGCCTATAACCTATTTACCTTCATTTAATGACATAGGGTCTAATTGTGTTGCTGGCACAGCAATTGATGATAGGGCAGGGTGTGCAGTAGTCTTAAATATAGCTAAAAGATTATTACATGAAAAAAATCGACCTACGGTTCATATAGTTTTTTCAGTTCAAGAAGAATTTAATTTAAGAGGCGTTCTTCCTGTAGCTCAAAATTTAAAGCCTGATGTTGCTATTCAAATTGATCTTATGCTTTCAAGCGATACACCTGATATGATAAATCAAGGAGATATATTTTTAGGGAAAGGTCCATGTATGAGTTTATACTCCTTTCATGGCAGAGGAACTTTAAATGGACTTATACCGCATCCATCTTTAGTGAATTTATTTGACGAAAACGCTAAAAAAAACAATATTAATTTACAACGAAGTGCTACGTCTGGAATTTTAACGGATTCTTCTTATGTTCAATTGGTTGATAAAGGAATTGCGTGTATAGATTTAGGATTTCCAATGCGTTATTCCCATTCTTCTAAAGAGGTTTGTGATTTAAGAGATTTATTCAATTTAGAAAATCTACTTTTTCATTCAATTACTAGTATTGATGAGAATTTTTCTTTAAAAAGAAATTAGTAATGACTGAAAAATATTATTTAGGAATAGACATAGGAACTTATGAGACAAAAGGAGTTCTGGTAAATATAAAAGGAGAAGTAATAGCTCAATCAGCAAAAAAACATGAAATGATAGTTCCTCAAAGTGGATGGGCAGAACATAGACCGAATGAAGACTGGTGGGGTGATTTTACTTTTGTATCTAATGAATTAATTAACAAGTCTGGATGTAATCCCAAAGATATTAAAGCGGTATCAGCAAGTACCATTGGTCCTTGCATGTTACCAGTTGATAAAG
Source organism: uncultured Alphaproteobacteria bacterium (assembly GCA_902567855.1). Lineage (GTDB taxonomy): Bacteria > Pseudomonadota > Alphaproteobacteria > HIMB59 > MarineAlpha5-Bin3. Next base: position 38,246 of record CACFOQ010000007.1, on the reverse strand, counting down.
ACGGTGAACCATTAATGAATGCAGTATTGTATGGAGTAGATACCAGAGCTTATAAAGAAATTGATTACTTGAATAATAATATTGGAGAAGAAAAAATTTTTGAATTCAATGGCAATGCGCTTACTTCTCAACAAGTAGGTCCTAAGATCTTGTGGCTAAAAAACAATCGTCCAGAAATTTTTAATAAAACTTTTAAAATCGTTAATGGTACAGCCTTTATCAATTCTAAATTAACTGGGAATTATACAACTGATCATTTTTCCGCTGCTTTTGTTAGTCCATTTTATGATATTAATAAACAAGATTGGAGCAATGAGCTTATCAATGATTTAATTGATCTAGAACAGTTACCTAAACTAGTTTGGACTGATGAAGTGATTGGAGAAGTTTCAGCTAAAGCGTCTAAAGAGACTGGATTGGCTGAAGGCACGATAGTTAGCTCAGGTACAATTGATGCTGCAGCAGAAGCTTTGAGTGTTGGCGTTACAGGATCAGGTGATATGATGATGATGTATGGTTCCACAATGTTTTTTATATCTATTACTGACTCAATTTTATCTGACTCAAGATTATGGTATGCCCCATGGCTTTTTAAAGGAGAACATAGCTTAATGGGAGGTCTAGCAACAAGTGGAACTTTGACTCATTGGTTTAAAAATAATTTTGCAAAAGATTTACAAGGTGATGATATATTCATTAAGCTTGCAAAGGAAGCTGAACAATCTCCTCCAGGAGCAAAAGGAATAATATTTCTTCCATATTTTTCAGGAGAAAGAACTCCTATTCATGATACTCATGCGAAAGGAAGTTTTTTTGGATTGGATTTAACTCATAATCGCTCTGATATGTATAGATCTATATTTGAAGGTATTGCTTATGGAACAAAACATGTTTTTGATACTTTTAAAGAATTAAATTATGTTCCAAGTAAGCTTTATAGTGTTGGAGGAGGAACAAAAAATAAAATTTGGTCTCAAACCACATCAGATATTATTGGTTTAAATCAAATTTTACGCAAAACTACTCTAGGTGCCTCATACGGGGATGCTTTTTTGGCTGCTCATGCTTGTGGAGATTTAAAAAAAGATGACATCAATAATTGGAATGCTGTAGATTATGAAATTGAAGCCAAAACTAATGATCAAGATATTTATTCTAAAGGGTATAAAAATTTTCGAAAATTGTATGAAAGTACAAAAGATTTAATGAAAGAGATGGACGATTAAATTATTGTTTTACTGCTCCAGCTGCCATTCCTTTTACAATATATCTCTCTAAAAAAATTGCCACTATAATTAATGGAAGACACAAAGCAGCTGAAATAGCTGCCATGTTCCACCACTTTATACTTTGTGAGGAAATTTGCGATGCCACCATAACAGGCATTGTTTTAGCATCAGTGCTAGTAATTAATGCTGCTAAAAAATATTCATTCCAACATAAAATTAAACATAATATAAAAGCACTAGCTATTCCTGGTAAAACAATAGGTAAAACAATTTTAAAAAAACTAACCCAAACACTTGCACCATCAACTAATGCTGCCTCTTCCAGTTCAATAGGCACTGCATTAAATTGATCTCGCATAATCCAAATAACAATTGGAAGGACAGTCAACGTATATAGTAAAATCATTCCAATATGCGTATCTAATAAATCAAGCTCTCTATACAAAACTAATACAGGTAAAGCTAAAACTACTGGAGGCAATATTAATTGTGATAAAAAGAAAAATGATATGTCAGGATTTCTCATAAATCCAAATTTATAATTAAATCTACTTAATCCATAAGCTGCAAAAGATCCAAGAATAACAGCTAATGCTGATGCTGAGGAAGATATAATTGCTGTATTAAAAAAACGAGCTAAAAATTCCTCTCTAGGATTTGATTCAGTAAAAATAGTATCAGGAGAAAATCCAAGGTTGCGCCAACCTTTCCATGAAGGTTCAAAATCAATCCAAGGTATTAATAGTCCTTGAGTAACGCTTGCGGCAGTTTTAAAAGATGTAGTGGCCGTCCAATAAATTGGAAAAAGACAAATAAAAGTCCATAATAAAAGGATTCCATAAATTAAAATTTTTTCACTAAAACTACTTTTCATTAAGCTGCCCTCTGCAACCATCTATTAACAAAACGAATTAAAATGGTCATAAATATGATTATCAAAATTAAATATACAAAAGATAGCAATGTTCCATAACCAACATTTGATCTATCTCTGTATTCTCTAACTATAAAGCTTGTTACGCTATCAGTTGCACCTCCAGGACCACCTGCAGTTACTATAATTATTATGTCTGCAAGTTTTAACTTAAAAATTATTCTAATTACTAATGTTGTTAAGGATACCGGAAGCATTATTGGGAATATTATATTTTTAAACATTGTCCATTTATTAGCTCCATCAACTTTTGCAGCTTCAAGCACTTCTTTAGGCAAAGCTTGAAGTCCAGCAAGTAACATGATGATCATTAAAGGAATAAATGTCCAAGCATCCATGCACATCATAGTCAATCTTGCTATTTCAGGGCTACTAAAGAAAGTAGGAGTTTCCCAACCTAAAAATCTTCCTAAATTTGCTACTGGACCAAAGCGTTGTTCTAACATAGATTTGCCAACCATCCAGCTTACTGCTACTGGACTTAACATTAGAGGAATTAAGAAAGCAATTCTAAAAAATTTTCTACCTCTAATCTGTGAATTCAATAATAGCGCTAATAAAAAAGCTATTGCAAATTCTACTAAAACAGCAAGAACATAATAAATCATATTCTTTAGAGCATTCCAATAGTATGGATCAGAAATCATTTGATAGAAATTATCTAGCCCATTAAATTCTCTTCCATCTATGGAGCTTAAATTCCAATCAGTAAAAGAAATATAAAGACCAAAAAGCATTGGAAAAATAACAATTGATAAAATAAACATTACTGCAGGGAAAACAAATAGTGTGCGCTTTCCTTTTTCTCCATAAATTAAAACTCTTGAATATCCAATTGCACAAGCCCAAAGTATGTAAGCATAAAGAACAGGTCTCCATGTTTTGAAACCAAAAGTTATATGTTCATTGGTATTAAGAAATTGTATAATTGCTAATAGAAACATTAAGGTAAATGTTCCCCAAACAATAATATGGCCAAATCTTTTAGTTTTATCTGTAACTATAGGCGGAGCTACAACATACAAAGGATCGCGTTCAATTGAAGTAGGTTTAGTCATTACTAAAGTTAATTTATAATATTAGAACTAGCGGCTTTAAATAAAGCCGCTAGAAATTTTAATAAAAATTAAAGACCTAATGAAGCTTTATAAAGCTTTATTTGGTTTTCTCTACCAATTTGGTCTGTAATTTTATCCCAAGCTGCAGCGATATTATCTGCACCAGTTTGAGCATCATATTCACCAGCATAAATTTTAGACAATTCATCTTCCGCTATGCTGTAATATTGGAATATACCAGGAATTCGTGGTTCAATAGCTGCATTTGGATGATTATAAGAATCAGCTTCTGATGCAAGATAATCTGAAGCAAATGCATTAGTGTAACCAGCTCCAACCCATTCATCAATATTGAAATGACTGTTTCGATACGGTTGGAATCCTGATGGATACATAGACATCCATAATGATAGATCTTTTCCGCCAATATGTGCACATGCAGACCAAGCTGCTTTTCTTTTAGTTGTGTCCATATCTACAGTTTTCATGCAGTATAAACCCCAGCCAATATAAGCCATATTAGGAGCATAGTTTGGACCACTAGATAATGTTTCCCATTTTCCAGTTTTCCAATTGTATACATCATCTGAACCTGGCAAGATGTCAAAACCTACATTACCTTGAACTAGTGATTCATCAGAAGTGTTGGCATTAGATCCAACGTCTCCCCACCAAGATACCATAGATCCTGTTCCAGCTAAGAATTGACTAAATCCAGTTACACCAGGATCAGCATTAATTTGATCTGGTGGTTGACAGTCTCTTCTATCTAGAACATCTTGAATAGCTCTTACCCAAGCTGGATTATTAACCATAGGTTTCATCGTATCAGGCTCAAATAAGAAAGCAGGACTATCTGGATGCTTTGCATAAGCAGTAGCAATACTTCCTAAGAAATAAAAACCAAATCCACCCCAACCTTTTTGGACATCTAGATATCCATAAGCTGGGAAGCCAGCATGCTTCTTACCTTTTAAGAATTTTGATACTTCTGTAACTTTTTGCCAAGTTGTTGGAACTTCCCAATTACCAGAATGACCTTCATCTTTCCAAGCTTTAGCTAAATCTTCATTTTCGAAGTAATCAGTTCTATAGTTGAAATTATGACAGTCTCCATCAATTGAAATTCTGTAAGTTTTACCATCCCAAGTTCCAGTTGGAGCTTGAAGATATCCAACATAGTCTGCTAAATCAATTTGATCAGCAACCCATCCTGGCATTTCAGATGTTAAACCTTTACCACAAAGATCTCCTTCATAAGGAGCTCCTGATTGAACAATATCAAAGTCAACAGTACCTGTAGCAATCGATTGTTGAAGTCTTGCATTGTAATCAGCTTGAGCTAAATCAATCCATTTAATTTTTGCTCCAGTGTATTTTTCCCAAGGTTTTAAAAAACCTCTATGAAGCATATTGTGAAGATTTAAGCTGTCTAAACCTAAAAAGCTTATTTCTACACCATTAAACTCACCTTCTTTAACTCTTTCTTTAGTTCCGCCTAAGCACATTTCTCCAACTTTTTGCCAATCTGCATCACCTGGAGAACCAACGCCTACGCCTGGTATTTTCAGAATAGCTGATCTAAGATCACTTGAAGCAAAAGCACTGCTTGCAACTGAAGATAAACCGCCACTCATAGCTGCAACAGCACCAGCACCAGCAGCACCTTTTAGAAAAGTACGTCTAGAAGCTTTGCTTTTAGCTATGGCATATTCATATAGTGATTTTTTCATTTTCCCTCCTATGAAAAATTACAAAAAAAAACATATATTACTGGATATAAAACCAATAAAATATATTTTTTATATAAAATTAATATACATAACTGAGGCATATGAACAATAACAAAAATCCTATATTTATTAAAAAAATTAAGGAAAAAGATTGATGTTGGGTGAAAAATTTGCAACTAGATTGAACTCATTTGCTTCTAAACCCGAAATCTTTTGGAAAAGTGGCATTCCGAACCTTACTCCTGAAAAACTCATTGAAAGAGCAGCCACTGTAAATGGCCTTACTAATTTAGATTTAAATTATCCAGACCACTCAGAAGACAATCTTAGCGAAATTCTCAAAATTATGAATTCGAATGATCTTGGAATTAATGGTTTTGCTATGCGTTATTATACTAATCCTGCTTTCAAATTAGGTGCCTTTACCAATCCAGATAAAAAAATCCGACAAGAAGCAATTGATTTAACTAAAAAAGGTATTGATATTGCCAGACAGTCTAATTCAAATTTAATGACCCTATGGCTTGGACAAGATGGTTTTGATTATGGTTTTCAAGCTGATTATAAAAAATTATGGCAAGATGAAATTGATGGAATTCGAGAAGTGGCATTACATGATAAGGAATGTCAGATAAGCATTGAATATAAGCCTAATGAACCAAGAGCATACTCTCTTTTATCAAATCTTTTTTCCACTTTATTAGCTATTAAAGAAGTAGATCTTCCTAATTTAGGAGTTACTCTTGATTTTGCTCATGTGTTGTATGCTGATGAACAGCCAGCTTTTTCAGCAGCTATGATTTCTAAAAATTCAAAAATATTAGGTTTGCATTTAAATGATGGATATTCAAAAAGAGATGATGGCCTTATGGTTGGATCAGTACACCAATTAGCAACTATGGAATTATTATACCAGGTTTATAAAGATGGCTACGATGGTGTAATTTACTTCGATACTTTTCCTGATTCAACAGGTTTAGATCCTGTTAAAGAATGTGAAGCAAATATTGGAACTGTTAAGAAAATGTTAGAGGTGGTAAAAAAGTTATCTGGAGACAATAATTTAACGCATGCAATTGCCAATCAAGATTCTATAACCTCTAATCAAATATTTAATAAAGCTTTATACAATTTAAATTCTAGCTAGAATGTCTTTAAAAGAAGTATTAGTTATTGGAAGTTTGCATTATGATATTTTTTTAGAATCACAACAATTACCTCGTATAGGGGAAACAATAAGTGGTCAAAAATGGTATCCAAAATTAGGAGGAAAAGGAGGTAATCAGGCAGTTGCTGCCTCTCTTTATCCTGTCCCAACAAAGATCTTAAGTGCTATTGGCAAGGATGATTTTGCAAATTATATTTTAAAAAATTTACAAGAAACTAATGTTGATACTTCATATATCCAACAATTAGATAATCATAATTCTGGTATGAGTGTAGCTATTTCAAATAATGAAGGAGATTATGGTGCTATAATTGTTTCTGGATCTAATCTTCATATAGATCAAGATGCTCTTTTAAATAATGATTTATGGAAAAATATAGGAATATTAATGATTCAAAACGAAGTGGATGAACAAATAAATTTTTTAGCAGCCAAAAAAGCAAAAGAAAAAGGAATTAAAGTTTTTTATAATGCTGCTCCTGCTAAAAAAATACATACTGATTTATATCAATATGTAGATATTTTTTTGGTCAATATAATCGAAGCAGAGGATATTACTGGAATGAAAATTACTAAATTAGAGGAAATTTTAAAAAGCTCTCAATCTTTATCAAATAGTTTTTCTAATGTTATTATATCTGCAGGTGAACAAGGAGTAGTCTTGTGTGAAAAAAATAAACAACCAATACATTTTGAAGGTATTAAGGTTAAGGTAAAAAGCACTCACGGAGCTGGAGATACTTTTGCAGGTACTTTTTGCGCTGCTTGGATATCAGGTAATAATGTGAATGAATCTATCATTATAGCAAACAAAAAGGCTGCAGAATTTATTTCAAATTAATAAAAGGTGCTTGAAAGTTATTAAAAAAAAATTTAGTTTAATTAAAATCTTTAAATGAAAACAATCTAATGAAAAATTTAAGTATTTTAGGAATCTTTGTTGTTGATTTGGCTTTTTTTGGAAGAATTCCAGTAAAGGGTGAAACAGTGATGGGTGAAGAATTTGTTACTGGTCCAGGAGGCAAAGGTTCCAATCAAGCAGTAGCTGCTGGCAAGGCTGGGGCTAATGTGAGTTTTATTTCAAAGATAGGAAATGATGATTATGGCAAAATGGCTACAAAAATTTATGCTGAATCTAATGTTGGCACAAAAAATTTGTTTGTTACTGATGATAATAATACCGGCGTAGCAGCAATACTTATAAATAAAGAAACAGGAGACAATGCTATTTCTGTAGTTACGGGAGCAGCAGGAGCTCTTACAATTGATGATGTTAAAAAAGCTGAAGATGAAATAAAAAATGCTTCATTCTTTTTAACAAATTTAGAATTACCTATTGATCCAGTTATTTATGCTTTAAAATTAGCAAAAGATAATAATGTGACAACGATACTTAATCCAGCACCTGCAGCAAAACTTGAAAAAGAAGTATTTCCATTAATTGATTATTTTACACCAAATGAAACGGAAGCAAGTTTTTATTTAAATCAAGAAATTACGAATGAAGAAGATGCAAAAAATTCATCCAAAGATTTATTAGATCTTGGTATAAAAAATGTAGTAATAACTTTAGGTGAAAAAGGAGTTTATTTTCAAAACAAAGATGATAGTCTTTATGTTCCTCCTTTAGATTTAGGCAATAAAGTAGTTGATACATCTGGGGCAGGAGATGCATTTAACGGTGCTTTTGCAACCGCTCTTTGTGAAGATAAAAATATTAAAGACTCATTGATATTTGCCAATACTTTTGCGGGCATTTCTACAACAAGAGTTGGAACAGCAAAATCAATGCCAACGCGTGAGGAAATTGATAAATTACTTTAAATACTATAGAATGAGTTAATGCAGTTATTTCTTGAAAGATTACTATATTTTTGGGCAGCTATTACTGCTATTGGGTTGTTAATTGTTGTCGCCTGGTGGGCAATTTCTACAATAATATATGTTGCCTTTATTTCATTATTTATAGCTATAGCTGGAGCTGCTTTTTATCACTTTTATTGGGCAAAAGGAGATTAACTACATTCCTAGTAATTTTGGCAAGTCAGCAATTGACTCAATTCGATGATGAGGTTGAATAACATTTTCTAAATCTTTTTTTTGAAATTTTCCTGATTTTACCTGAATGGCCTTTAGGCTAGCATTTATTGACCCCTCTATATCAGAGCTAATATCATCACCTACCATTAAAATATCTTTATTACTTTCTTCTACATCTTTCACAGCTAATTCAAAAAATTTTTTTTCAGGCTTTCCCATTAAAATAGATTTTTTATTACTTGCATATTCTACTGCCTTTACAAAAGGACCAAGATCAAGAGACACTTTATCATCTCGCATGCAATATTTATTTTGATGTAAAGCAATAAGTGCAGAATTATCTAAATACACTAATTTAAATATTTGGTCTAAAATTTCCCAATTAAAATTTTTATAAATATCTCCCATAACTACAGCTTCAGGATTTTTTTGTGTAATTTCATAATCCTTAAACTCTTCAATAATTTCAATATTAGTAAATAAAGATATTTTTTTGACAGCATTATCTCTTAGATAATTTTTTGTAGCTATTATCGGAGTAAAGATTTCTAATTCATCAATATCAAAGCCAAAATTTAATATTTTTTCTAATATAAATTTTCTCGGAGCCGTCGTTGTATTTGTCAGAAATCTTAATTTCAGGCCTAGTTTTCTAAATTTTTTTATAGTTTCAACAGATCCAGGTATTAATTTATTATCACTATAAAGAACGCCTTCAAGATCAATTAATAATGCTTTGATATTGTTAAAATTAGTCATCTCTACGATTATATCATCTATAAAATAAGGAAATTGTTTTTTTAAAAACTTTAGTATTTCTAGGCAAAAAAATAACAAATCCAGAATCTTTATTATTTCAAATTGATAACAATAAAGTAAAAGTAATATTTTATGGCTGGAAAATATATTTTTTATGATTTAGAAACTACTGGAAGAGGTAAAAAAGAAAGCCGCAATGCTTTTGGTACAACGCCAAAATGGGAACAAATATTACAAATTGCAGCAATTGTCACAGATGAAAATTTTCGACCTACAAATAAAAATATTAATGAATTTTGTAGGCCTAGAACATCTATCATTGCCCAACCAGGAGCATTAATTACTACCAGAAAAGGTATTAAAGAATCATTAAGTGCAAAATTATCTTCTTATGAACTTATAACTAAAATTAATTCAACTTTTGATGAATGGAAAAAAGATAATGATGAAACTGTTTTTATTGGCCATAATATTATTGAGTTTGATGAGTCAGTATTAGAATATAATTTATTTAATAATTTATTTTTTCCTTATATTACTCGTAAGAATAGAGGAGATACTTTAAGTTTAGCAAGAGCACTATATGCTTTAAATCCATCAAGTATCAAAACTCCGATAACAGCACGGGGAAATCCAAGTTTTAAGCTTGATCAGTTAGCAGAGTTAAATAATTTGCCTGTTGACTTCGCTCATGATGCATTTAGTGATGTAAAAACATCAATAGCTTTGACTAAATTTGTTCATGATATGGATCAAGAGAATTGGCAGCAGTTACAAATGACCATGAATAAAGAAAACGCCATTAAATATGTTAATGACAACAAAGGTTTTTGTTATATGACAAGCTTTGCAGGAAAAGTTAAGCTTCAAGCACTCTCCATGGTATGTGAATCACAATATAGTGGTTGGTTTCATACAATTGATTTAGCTCATGATCCTGATCCATTAATAGAAGCAAATCATGAGGAATTTAAAAAGCTTATTAAAAAGAAAAATAGATATGTGATATGTAATCAACATCCAATATTACTTTCAGGAAAATTAGCTATCAATTATGAGCCTTATAATGAACTAGGTGCTGAAATATTAAATGAGCGGGCTAAAAAAGTTTATAAGAACAAAGTTCTAGCAGATAAATTTAAACATATGGAAATTGACCGTCAAATTGAAAAAGAAGATGAATCATCTCAAGATAATATTTTTCCTGAAAGTAAAGCAAATTTCTTTACAAAGTTTGGTCAAGGGGAAGTATTAAGAGAATTCCATGATAAAAAAACTTGGGAAGAAAAATATAAAGTGGCTCTTACTATACGTGACGAAAGAGCTAGTTTTATTTTAAAAAGATTAATATTTGATGAAAGTCCAAACACGTTATCAGAGGATGATTTTAGAAATGTTCACCGCGAACTTCATGATAGACTAGTAATTAATCAAGAAAGACCTTTTACCACTATTCCAGAAGCGATGATGCAAATTGATACTGAACTTTCCAATTTAGAAGATAGTGAAGATGAGTTAAAAGATGAAAAATTACAAATTTTAAATGATTATAATAAATATTTAGTTTTTTTAGAAAAGTATTTTCAAGATAAGAATGCAAAGCCACTTAAAACAGGACCTGCATTGGTTAAACAAATTTTTGAATAGTGTTTGAAATTCAATACATTGTTATTGGCTTAGTTCAGGGAATAACTGAATTTTTACCAATCAGCTCTTCTGGTCATTTAATTTTAATTTCAGCATTAACAGACTGGAGTGATCAAGGAATATTTACTGATATAGCTGTACATGTAGGAACATTGGGAGCTGTAGTGATGTATCTTCGTAAATACATTAAAAATATTATTATTGATTTTTTTTCTTTTAAAAAAAATTATTTTACGAAAAATCATTTATGGGGAATTAAAATTATTATCGCTACTATTCCTGCACTTGTAGTTGGTTTCATTGTTTATGAATATTTAATGGATTATTTAAGAAATATTATAGTTATAGCCTGGTCCAGTATAATTTTTGGTATTATTTTATATTTTGCTGATAGAAAAAAAAATTCAACTAAAAAATGGGATGATTTAAATTTTTTGGAAGCAATCATTATAGGTTTTTTTCAGGTTTTAGCTTTTATACCTGGAGCTAGCAGGGCAGGAGTTACCATTACAGGTGCAAGAATATTAAATGTAAAAAGAGAATCAGCAGCAATTTTTTCTATGTTGTTATCCATTCCTATTATTATTGCTTCTTTAGCTCTAAGTGTAATAGATATATATACATCAAATAACAGTGAACTTAATTTGATAGGTCCACTAGTGGCAACAATCGTTTCTTTTATAACAGCTTTCATATCTATTCATTTTATGATGAGAATATTGCATTATACGAACTTTAATATTTTTATAATCTATAGAATTATACTCGGTATTACTCTATTATCAATTTATGCATAAAATTAATGGTATTTATAGTGCAGCTTTAACGCCTATAAATGATGATTTATCAATAAATAAAAATTTATATCTTGAGCATTGTCAATATTTGATGAAACAAGGTCATGATGGTTTGGCAATTTTTGGAACGACAGGAGAAGCAAATAGTTTTAGTATAAAAGAAAAATGTGATGCAATTGATTTTTTACTTTCAAATAACCTAGACTCTAATTTACTAATTCCAGGAACCGGATCCTCTTCTATTGAAGATGCAATTCAATTAAAAAAATTTGCTGAAAAAAATAAAAGCCGCGCTGTCCTTATATTGCCACCTTTTTATTATAAAAATGTTAGCGATGAGGGAATAATAAATTATTTTAGAAAAATTATTGAAACAGTTGGTTCATCTGATTTTCACTATTTATTGTATAATATTCCTCAAACAACCTCTGTAGTACTAAACTTTAATATTATTGAGACATTATTAAAATTATATCCAAACAATATTGTAGGGATTAAAGACTCAAGTGGTAATATAGATAGTATGCTGAAAACAGTTAAGTATTTTCAAGATTTAGCATTATTTTGTGGTCATGATAGTTTAGCTTTAAAAATATATAAAAGAGGTGGTGCTGGAGCCATTACTGCTGGAACAAATATAGCTGGAAGACTACTTTGTTTTATAATTAATAATATCAACAAAGAAAAAGAGATCGAGGATTTTAATAGTTATCAAGCTTTATTAGAAAAAATTAGAGAAACTATAACATTAGAAGAGCCTATAAGTGTTATGAAGGCATATTTTTCAATTATTAATAATAATCCAGACTGGAATAAGGTAATGCCACCTTTAAAATCTTTAGATAATCCCTCTAATAATAAAACGATTATTAGACTTATTGAATTAACAAATAAAATGGATGAATTAATACCGTCTTCGTGATTGAAAAAAATTTTTAGCTTTTAGAGCTACAAAATTTTGAACTGGTTTTAAAAACATCGCAAACCCAATACAATCTGTAAAAAATCCTGGAGTAATTAAAAGCAGTCCAGAAATTAACAAAAATATTCCTCCTTTAATTTCTTCTGTAGGCAGCACACCTTGAGATAGATTTCTTTGAGAGTCAAATAATAATTTTATTCCTCTTCTTCGAACTAAAAATACACCTGTTAAAGCAGTAATTAAAATTATTGAAATAGTATTTAATTTTCCTAAATAAGATCCTACAGTCATAAAGATAAAGATTTCTAAAATTGGAATAAATATAAACGCTAGAAAAATCATAAATTAAATATCTTGATTAATTTTTTCTTCTGAATCATTTATTTTTATTTGATTTTCAAATTCTCTTAAACGGCGATAAACACTAGCTAATTCGATAATTGCAGGCCATGATTTTAATAAATATTGCATTGAACCTTCTACTCTTCCAAATGCTCTAATGATTTGTTGCATTACACCAAGAGTAACAACTCCTGCTACTATCGCTGGAGCTAAAAAAACATAAGCAGATAATACATTGGCTTGTAAATAGGCCATACGACCAATATTAAAATATAAATATCGTAGATAAGCTAAAAAATAAATAGATCGAACTTCACCAAATAACTCTTCTATTGTTTTTGGTCTAACGGTTCCATCATCTTCTGCTATAACAAGTAATTTTCTATATGCTGCTTCTTTTTTTTGTATATCATATTCTATACCAACAAGCCGCAATATCCATCCTAGAGCTATTAGGAATATAGTACCGCCTATTGTCCATATTAATGCTCCCGTAATTAAACCGTATTGCCAATCACCAAAAAAGAAAATTGGAATACCAATTGATAATCCCAACAATATTGGAATAAATTGAATTAATACCATAATTGATTCAATTAAACTTGTGCCTAATGATTCTAAAAAACGTGAAAACTTTACAGTATCCTCTTGAACTCTTTGAGCGGCCCCTTCTATTTTTCTCGCTTTGTCATATACACTATGATACCATTCTACCATTGAAGTCCGCCATCTAAATAAAAAATGTTGAGTAAAAAAACTTATTACAACAAAAACAGCAACATAAATTCCAGCTAGTGTAATAAATGAAAATAAACTTGCCCAATATTCAGATATTGTAATTGAATTTGGTGCGCCTAATGCCTTTTGAATCATATCATAAAATTCACCAAACCATTCATTGATCATTACATCAATTTTAACTTGTATCCATAGAGTCGATAATATGAGAGCTGAACCCAACCAGCCCCATAAAGCCCATTTTCTAGTTGTAAAAAATCTAAACATAGTTATCTTTTCTTAAATTTTGATGGTTTATATAATTGTTTTTTTAGCATTCATTTTAACATGGTTTTTTATTGAAATAACCCTTTTTCTTGCAAATAAAAATTTTAAATCTACTTCTACAGCAGGTATAATTAGCTATAATAAATTTATAAAAAATTTAAGAATAATAGCTATTCTGTTATTTATGTTTACTACAGCATATATGTACAATTTTCAAAATGATAAGTTTTTAGAAGCAATTGAGTACTGTCTAGGAATTATTAAATGACATCTTCAAACAAAAATTTAATTCCCCTTTTAGTAATTATTGGTGGAAGTGCATTATTGCTAATTTCATTTGGATTGAGACATTCTTTTGGCTTGTATCTTGTCCCAGTATCAGAATATTTAAATACAGGAAGAGAGCTTTTTTCTTTTGCCTCTGCTTTGAATGTATTGATGATAGGTATCGGATCTCCGTTGTTTGGAGCATTATCTGATAAATACGGTTCAGGAAAAGCATCAATACTTGGAATAATATTAGTAATAATAAGTTTATTTTGGATGGCTAATGTCGAAGGTGCATTTAGTATCATCGGAAGCCAAACCCTTTTTGGTTTAGGAAGTGCTGGATGTGGGACTGCAGTAGTATTAGGCGCTGTTGGAAGATCAGTTCATTCAGCTAATAGAACTCTGTCGCTAGGGATAGTAATGGCCGCTGGTTCATTTGGTCAATTTATAATGGTGCCTTCAATTAGTTATTTAATAGAAATATTTGGTTGGTCATATTCTCTTTTTTTATTGTCTTTTGTAGCTTCAATAATGATTATTTTTTCTTTCTTTTTAAATTTTTCTGAAAAATCTGAATCTTCAAAATCAGGTACTAGTCAAACTTTAACTGAGGCAATTAAAGAAGCTTTTAAGAGTAAAAGTTTTAATCTTTTATCATTAGGATTCTTTGTTTGTGGTTTTCATGTTACTTTTGTGGCTGTACATTTACCAGCATTTGTTAAAGATGAAAATTTACCTTTTTGGGTAGGAGGCTGGGCATTAGCTTTAATTGGAATTTTTAATGTTATTGGTACAATTTATTTTGGATACTTAGGAGATAGACTATCAAAAAAAAATCTTCTTGCACTTTTATATGGATTAAGGGGATTGTTATTTCTTTTATTTATTTTTATTCCAAAAACAGAATTAACAGTTTTAATTTTTGCCAGTCTTTTAGGAATTCTTTGGTTATCTACCGTCCCATTAACCAGTGGTATAATAACTGTTTTTTTTGGCCCATATTATATGTCTATGCTTTATGGTTGGGCATTCTTTGTTCATCAAATAGGTTCATTTTTTGGTTCTTGGTTTGGAGGTAGACTTTTTGATATTTATGGATCCTATGATTTAATGTGGTGGATTTGCGTAATCTTAGGAATTGTAGCCGCATTACTTCATATGCCTATAATAGAAAAACCAGTTGAAAGACTACAAAATCAAAAAACTTAATTTTTTTTATTTTAAAAAAGAATCAACCTCTACTTGATAAGATTCAACTAGCCTATTGGTTTCATTTGCCATAGCCACAACTGCAATTAACTCTTTTAACATTTTATCAGTTAAGCCTTTTTTTTGAGCTGCTTTTGTATGAGAGCGAATACAATATTCACAACTATTAGTCATAGAAACAGCAACATAAAGCATTTCTTTTGTTAAAGGATCTAAAGCACCTTTTTGCATGACTTGTTGTAATGAATTCCAGGTACGCTCCAGTGTATCTGGATCATTAGCTAGTGATTTCCAAAAATTAGGTATTTTAGCTATTTTTCTTTTTGACTTGATATCTTCATAAATTTTTTTTACTTTGCCCTTAGCTTTTTTTTCCGTAATTGGTTTTAGAATAGACATATTTCCTCCATTAGTTATAAAAAACATAAAACTATTAAACTAATGATAAAATAAAATTATAATTTTAGATAGAAAATATTATTATTTTTTCTTTTGACGTCTTTTGTTTCTTCTATATTTAGAGCCTCTTTTACGTCTTCCTCTATGTTTTTTAGGATATCCCATAATAATGAACTTACATATACAAAATTAACAAATTAAGTCAAATGTCTAATTGAATTAATTTTATCTTTATATTCTTCTTTTGAGGCACCATATACATATGATCCTGCAACAAGAATATCTGCACCTTTATCTATGCAGATTTTACTTGTTTGATAATTAATTCCACCATCAATTTCTATTTCATAATTTGCATTTATATTTTTTCGAATTTCTTTTAATTCAGAAATTTTTTGTACTTGATCCTCTAAAAATTTTTGACCTCCAAAACCTGGGATCACAGTCATTATAATGACTAAATCTATATCATTAAGAAACTCTTTTATTTCTTCTATTTTTATATTTGGATGAATAGCTATTCCAACTTTGCAATTAGATTTTTTTATTATTGATATAATTTCTTTTGTATTTTTATCTGCTTCTGGGTGAAAGCTTATAATATCAGAACCCGCATCTATAAATTCTTTAATAAATGGCTCTACTGGACTTATCATTAAATGAACATCTAAAATTTTTTTAGTAATAGGCCTAAGAGTTTTAACCATATTATAACCAAAAGAAAGATTTGGAACAAAATGACCATCCATTATATCAATATGAATGAATTCAGCTCCAGCATCATCTACATTAATCACTTCATTTTTAATATCTAATAAGTCCGCAGCAAGTATAGAAGGAGCTATTTTGACCATAAAAAAATTATAAGAAATTTAAAATAATAATATATACCATTTATTCAATTATGACATCAATTGTTTCAAAGCCTTGGGGTTCGTATGAAGTTCTCCATACAGGTGATAATTATGCTATTAAAAAAATTATTGTTCAGCCAGGTGGTCTACTCTCTTTACAAAGTCATAAATTTAGATCTGAACATTGGGTTGTAGTAAAGGGTATTGCAGAAATAACAATCAATGACGATGTGTTTGAACGTAAAGAAAACGAAAATATTTTTATTCCCTTAAAAGCTAAGCATCGTCTAGCAAATCGTCAATCTGAAGAACTTGTCGTTATAGAACTTTGGTTTGGAGATCAGCTTGATGAAGAAGATATAATTAGATATGAAGATATATATAATAGATAAAATTCATGTTAGTTAATACACCTATATCCATTGGGGAATTGATAGATAAAATATCAATTTTAATTATTAAAAAGAAAAATATAACAGATGTTCATAAGCTTAGACATATAGAAAAAGAATTATCTTTATTAGAGTCAACTTTATCTGAATCAGTTAACGACAAAAAAGTCAAAGAATTTAGAGATAGTTTGATAGAAATAAATTCTACTCTATGGAAGATAGAAGATGATATCCGAAAATGTGAAAAAGATAAGGCATTTGATCAAAAATTTATTGACCTTGCGCGAGCAGTTTACCAAACAAATGATAAAAGATCTGAAATTAAATTAGAAATTAATGAATTTTTTGGATCAACTTTAGTTGAAGTTAAATCATATGAAAAATATTAACTTAATCGATTAAGACTTGAGTAAATTAAATTCATTAATGCACTTTTATATTCATTTTCATTAAATATTCCTAAACTATCTATTGCAACATTGGCAAAATGTTTTGCACGTTCTATAGTGTCAGTAATGCATTTATATTTTGTCATAATTAAAAATGCTTCATAGAAATCATTTTCTTTTTGATCTAATTCTATAATTGTTCTTTTCCAAAATTCTTTTTCTTTTTTATTAGATCTAATATAGGCAAGAATTACTGGTAATGTAATTTTACCTTCCTTAAAATCATCTCCAATATTTTTTCCTAAAGAATTCTTATCTGAAGCATAGTCTATAGCATCGTCAATAAGCTGAAATGCCATTCCAAAGTTAGTGCCAAAAGATTTGAGTGATTCAATTTCTTTATTAGTTGCCTTAGCACTTATACCTCCAACTTGACATGCAGCACTAAATAGTGAAGCAGTCTTGGCATTTATAACTTTGAAATATAAATCTTCATTGATAGTAGGGTCTCTATCATTACTTAATTCTAATACTTCTCCTTCTGCAATAACTACACTAGTGTCCGATAAAATTTTTAAAGTTCCAATATCTCCATATTTTGCCATTAATTGAAATGCTCGACTAAATAGAAAATCACCTACTAAAACACTAGTTTTATTTCCCCATACTTCATTAGCACTAAGATTACCTCTTCTTCGTTGACTTTCATCGATAACATCATCGTGAAGGAGGGTTGCGGCATGAATAAATTCTACAGCTGCAGCTAGACCTATATGTTTTTTATTTTTATCTAAATCATTAGTTAAAAGATGATAACTACATGAAGTTAAAAGGGGGCGAAGTCTTTTACCTCCTGAAAGAACTAAATATGAAGCTATTTCTTTAACAAGAGGCACATTACTATCCAATTTTTCAAGTATTAAGGTATTGGTAGATTCAATATCTTCCTGGCACAACAACAACATTTTTCTAATTTCTGTATTGAAATCATCATTTGTTTTTTTTAAATTTAAGATTTGAGCCATATTTATTAATGCTTATCAATAATATATTATTAGATACAAGTTTTTTTTGAAAAAAACAGTCCATTTTGAATAAAAAAAGATTGAATAATTGGCTTTCTAGTCAATATAAGATTTGATAAGAGAAGCTATGTTAAAATCTTTTTTTTCTAAGAGTATAAATATTCCAACATTACGTTTATCCGGCGTTATTGGTCAGGCTGGTTTTATGAGATCTGGCTTAAATATATCTGCTTTAGATAAATTAATTGAAAAATTATTTGCGGATAAAAAAAGCCCAGCTGTATGTTTAATTGTTAATTCTCCAGGCGGATCTCCCACTCAATCATCTTTAATTGCAGATAAAATAATTAAAAAATCAAAAGAAAAAAATAAAAAAGTTTTTTCCTTTGTAGAAGATGTTGCTGCTTCAGGAGGATATTGGCTAGCTTGCGCGAGTGAAGAAATTTATGTAGATACTAACTCAATCTTAGGTTCTATTGGAGTTATTTCGCCAGGTTTTGGATTTGTAGAACTATTAAAAAAAGCAGGTATTGAAAGAAGGGTTTATACTTCTGGAAAAAGTAAAAGTTTTTTAGATCCATTTAAAGAAGAAAAAGAAGAAGATATAAATCGATTAAAAAAAATTCAAGAGCAAATACATGAAAATTTTATATCCTATGTTAAATCAAGAAGAGGCAACAAAATTAAAGAAGAAAATTATGATGAAGTTTTTAGTGGATTGTTTTGGGTTGGTCACAAAGCAATAGAATTAGGTTTAGCAGATGGTATTGGATCCATCAATGACGTTTTGAGACAAAAATTTGGAAAAAAAGTCAAAATTAAATTAATAGATCAAAAAAAATCTTTTATTCAAAGAAAATTATCATCTTCGTTAATTGATAGCGAAACAATTTTACAAAAAATTGAAGAAAAAGCTATGTGGTCTAGATTTGGATTATGATTACTAAAATAGTTCTTACACTTTTAGTATTTGGGATAGTATTTTATGGCTTACGTTTTCTTAAAAAAATTAATTTTAATAATAATTATGAAGCAAAAAAAGATGAGAAAGTTGTAGATTTGGAAAAAGATCCTAAGACTAATCAATATAAACCTAAGGATTAATTGATGGCAGCTAAAACAATGGAAGAACTGGTTTCTCTTTGTAAAAGAAGGGGTTTTCTGTTTCAATCAAACGATATCTACGGCGGTATTAAAGGTCTATATGATTATGGTCCTATGGGTGTTGAGCTAAAAAATAATCTTAAACAAGCTTGGTGGAAATCAATGGTTTATGAGCGTGATGATACTGAAGGTTTAGATGCAAGTATTCTAAGTGCCCCAGTTGTTTTAAAACAATCTGGTCATGAAGACACATTTACAGATCCTCTTGTAGATTGTAAGTCTTGTAAATCTAGATGGCGAGCAGATCAATTGCTAGAAAATAATAAATGCCCAAACTGTAAATCAGAAGATCTAACTGAACCAAGACCATTTAATTTAATGTTTAAGACTGCGATTGGACCAGTTGATGATGGCTCTTCTTTTGCATATTTAAGACCAGAAACATGTCAGCAAATTTTTACTAATTTTAAAAATATTTTAGATTCTACTTCTAGGACTGTTCCATTTGGAATTGCTCAAATGGGAAAAGCATTTAGAAATGAAATTACACCTCGTAATTTTATCTTCAGAGTAAGAGAATTTGAACAAATGGAATTAGAATTTTTTGTAGTACCTGGAACGGATGATAAATGGCATGAATATTGGATAGATAAAAGAATAAATTGGTGGGTAGATCAAGGAATTAATAAAGAAAATCTTAAAACAATTGAAGTCGAAAAAAGTGAACTTGCTCATTATTCAAAAAGAACAGTTGATATTAATTATTTATTTCCTCACGGTGAAGAGGAACTTGAAGGTATTGCGAATAGAACTGATTTTGACTTAGGATCTCATACTAAAAATCAAAATGAATTTAAAATTGAGTCAAAAGTCATGAAAAATTCTTCATCCACAACAAAATTGGCCGTTCAAAATTTAGAAGAAAAGAATTGGTATATCCCATATGTGATTGAGCCTTCAGCTGGTGTTGATAGGGGTGTTCTCGCTTTACTAAATGAAGCTTATAAGGAAGAAAATACTGATAAAGATAATAAAAGAATTCTTTTATCTTTAAGACCACATCTTTCACCGATTAAAGCTGCTGTTATTCCTCTTAAAAAGAATAACAACGAATTAGTTAATTTATCTAAAGAAATTAAATCAAATTTGCAAAAACTTGGATTAGGGAGAGTGGTATTAGAAAATTCAGGGAATATTGGAAAAAATTATAGAAGACATGATGAAATTGGAACTCCTATTTGTATTACTGTAGATTTTGAAACATTAGAAGATAAGTCAGTGACTGTAAGAGATAGAGACACAATGGAGCAAAAAAGAATTAACTTAGATGGTTTAGAAAATTATTATAGGGATTATTTTAATTAACTTGATCAATTATTAGTTATTTCAAATAAAATTTTAAAAATCTTATGAAAAAAATTAATGATATTTTTGCTTGTAAAGCTCTTTTTTTTATTATGGCTTTTTCAATTGGTCTTTGGACAATAAGAATTCCAACCATCAGAGATCAAATTCAAACTGATTACTTGGGTATAGGCTATATCATGGCAACATTTGCAATAGGGTCAATAATAATGATGCTTTGTGCAAATTATTTTATTAAAAAGAGTTCATCAAAAAAAATTATAATTTATATTGTTATTGTTCAGTGGCTATTATGGTTACCTGTTCCTTTTATAAAAGATTTAGTAACATTTATGATTCTAGCATTTATGTTTGGATTTTGTTTTGGACTTTTTGAAATATGTATTAATCTTAAAGCATCTAAAATAGAAACTCGCGAAGGTAAATCTATGATGTCTGGCTTCCATGCTTTTTGGAGTTTGGGCGTATTAATAGGATCTTTTTTTACAAGTATTTTTCTTCAATTAGAAATTTCTATTTTAATTAATACGCTCATTTATGTAATAATTATGTTGCCAATTAATCTTTATTTTGCTTTTAAATTACAGGAAGACGAAAGAACTTCTTCATCTGAGCAAAAGAATATTTTTTTTATATGGCCTATTTTGTTATTATTGTTAGCAGTAATTGCAATGTCAAATGCTTTGGCCGAAGGTAGTGTTGACTCGTGGGGAGCGCTTTATATGAAAGATTTTATTCAAGTAGATGGTTTTAGGGTAGGTATAGCTACAATAAGTTTTAATATTTTTATGGTTATTGGTAGGCTTTATGGCGATCGGATTAGGGATAAAATAGGTGTATTTAATTTATTATCAATATTATTTTTCTTAACTATTTTGAGCTTATTAATTCTTATTAATTTTAATTCAGTATTTTCATCTATTATTGGTTTTGCTATATTAGGAATTGGAGGATCTTCAATTGTGCCAATTTCCTATAGTATGGCTGGTAAAATTAAAGGAATTGATAGTGGGGTAGGCATTACAATTGTATCAGTTGCAGTTTATGGAACTTTCATAGGGGCCCCAGCAAGTTTAGGATTACTCGCCAATTCATTTGGTGTAAATAATGTTTTTACTCCAACATTAATAATATTTATATTATTAATTATACCAATGATTATTTATAAAAAAGAATTTAAATTATAAAATTTTTAATATTATAGAATTATTAATTTCAAAATTTTCTTTATTATTTAATTTTTTCTCTACTAATTCTATTTTTAACATACATAGTATGTATTGATTTACTTTAGATATGACTTTGCCATAATTTATTTCATCTAAAACAATATCATCATTTGTATTGATTTCACCTTTAACTATTTCAAGTGAATAAAGTTGTTTTTTTAATAGCGCCCTATATTTCATTCTTGCAGTTATTTCTTGTCCCACATAACATCCTTTGTCCCAATCAATAGCATTTAAATTATCAAAGTTATTTTCTAATAATAAAGATTTATCTACTGTTAAATCATCAGTTGAATTTGGAACTAAATTTTTCATTAATATTTCTTTATAGGTTTCATAAGGCTTTGTTTTCATATTTTTTATTTTTTTTAATTCATATTTATCAATATAAATTTTATGACCAATATTTTCATTTCTAGGATCTTCAAAGGTTTTTATAATATTATTTAAATCAATATTCTTTTTAGAAAATAAAATAATGGAACATATGTTTTTATTTTCAATAATATCTACCTTAGATCTCAGTTTGTAAATTTGTATTTTAGAAATAAAAGATTCTAAATATTTTTCATGAATTTCAATTAAATATTTATCAGATTCTTGAATTATAAAAAAATCTGCTAGAAATTTACCTTGAGGTGATAGCATACAAGAATATATAGGATTATCTGATTTACATTTATAAATGTCATTAGATATTAAGCCTTGTAGGAATTCCGCCTTATCTTCTCCTGAAATTTCTAAAAATTTAGAAAAAGAATTTAATATAAAGAAGTCTTCTTTCATAAATAAAGTGATATATATTCTATTTATAATAAATTTATATAATAACAACTTGTGAAAATACTAATTATATCATCAAACTTAATAGGAGATACTATTCTTTCAACGGGTATTGTAGATTACTTTAAAAATAATAACAAAAATTCCAAGTTCACTTTTATAATTGGCCCAAGCGCTTCTCAAATTTATAAGAATTTCCCTGCTTTAGAGAGAATAATTGTAATTAAAAAGAGAAAATTCAATCTTCATTGGTTTGATATGTATAGCCAATGCAAGAAAACTAAATGGGACATCATTATAGATTTAAGAAGTTCGTTATTGTCTTATTTGTTAAAAACAAAAAAAAGATTTATTTTTAAAAAAGATAAAAAATATCACCATATTGATCAATTAAATAAATACTTTAAAATACAAAATACCTCACTTAATATTTACACAAATAAAGAAGAAGAAGACATTGTGAAAAAAGATTTAAGTTTAAATAATAAATATATTGTTATTTTTCCAGGAGGCAATTGGACACCAAAAATTTGGTCATCAGAAATGTATAATGATTTGATAAAGAAAATTTCCAATAAATTTAGTAACATTAAATTTATACTTGTTGGATCACAATCAGAAAAAGATAAATATTATAAAGAAATAACTAAAAATATTGATGAAAATTATTTTATTGATCTTTTTGGTAAATCTATAACTTTAACCTCAGCATATATGAAAAAAAGCAATCTTTTTATAGGAAATGATTCTGGACTTATGCATTTGTCTTTTGCTTCTGGCTTAAAAACAATTAGTTTATTTGGACCTACCAATGATAAACTTTATGGCCACAGTAAAAATGACTGCTTTGTTATTCGAACTAAAGAAACTTTTGGGGATTTTAATAAGATGGATATAAATCCAAAAAAATCTTATATGAATTCAATAGAATCTAATAAAGTATTAGATTTAATAATAGAAAATAAATTATTATGACCTTTAAGTCCTTGAAAATTACTAGACCGGATGATTGGCATGTTCATTTAAGAGAAGGCAACTTATTAAAAGCTGTTATTAATCATTCTACAAGAGTAAATCAAAGATGTATTGTCATGCCTAATTTAAATGATCCTATTACAACTACTTTAAAAGGCATTGATTATATAAAAAAGATTAATTTACTTTCAAATAATAACTTTTCTCCTTTATTGCCATGTTATTTAACTGAAGATTTAGACTTAATAGATTTTAGCAAAGGTCTTGATGAGAATATATTTATAGGAGCTAAGCTATATCCTAATGAAGCTACAACAAATTCAAAATATGGAATATCAAGTACTGAAAAAATTTATCCAGCTTTAGAAATATTAGAAAAAAAAGATAAAATTTTATTAATACATGGAGAGAAAGTGGACAGTGAAATTGATATTTTTGATAGAGAAAAATACTATATTGACCAAGAATTATCTCTTATAAGAAAAACATTTCCTAACTTAAGAATAGTTTTAGAGCATGTTTCATCTAAATATGGTGCTGAGTATGTAAATTATAGTCCAAATATAGCAGGGACTATAACTCCTCATCACATGATGCTTACAAAAAAAGATGTATTTTTGGATAAATCTATAAATCCTCATCATTTTTGCATGCCTGTTGTAAAAAATGAAGAAGATTTAATTGCATTAAGAAATTTTGCTACATCTGGAAATAAAAAGTTTTTTTTAGGGACTGATTCAGCGCCTCATCCAATAGAATTTAAGGTTCCAAATCTTAAATCTAAACCTGGAATTTTTTCTGCACCATGTTCTATTGAAATTTATGCATCAATATTTGATGAAGAAAAATCTCTAGATAATTTAGAAAAATTTTGTTCAATAAATGGACCTAAATTTTATAAACTTCCAGTAAATGCAGATCAAATTGAATTAATAGAGGAAAGATGGACTGTACCTGAATATACAATTCATCAAGAAATTAAAATAAAAAATTTTATGGGTGGAAAAGAATTAAACTGGAAACTTAAAGCATAATATTATAAAGATATATTTATGAGTTTAAGTACTTTATTATATACTTGGGTTTTTGGTAAATTTGTTGGCCAAGATGATTTTAATAATAAATATTATTGTAATTCAAAAAATTTTTCTAATAAAGATTTTAAACGATGGGTTATTTTTAATGGCAAAATTGAAGCGACTAAAGTTCCTCCTCATTGGCATGCTTGGTTGCATAAAACAATTGAAGATCCACCTTTAAATTATTCTCATAAGTATTTTTGGCAAAAAAACCATGAAGAAAATCTTACTGGCACTGAAAAAGCTTATTATCCTGATGAACATCCTTTATCAAAAGCAAATCATAATAAAGTAAAAAAAAATGAATATGAATCTTGGAGCCCTTAAGTCATTATTCTTTTTTCTATTTATAAGCTTTTCTCCACCTTTGTTTTCTCAATACATTGAAAGTAAAAAAGCTGAAATAAAAATACTCGATAAAATAACTACAAAAGTAGAAACTTTTGAGATCAAAGTGAATGATTCAATAAATTTTAATTCTCTTTTTATAGAAATATTTGCCTGTTATAGAAATCTCCCTGAAGATATTCCTGAAAATTATGTTCTTTTAAAAATATATGACAAAATTATTAATTCAGAGGATAAGGCTATCTATCAAGGTTGGATGATTTCCTCAAGTCCATCAACAACTCCTTTAGAACATCCAATTTATGATTTGTGGTTAGTTGAATGTAAATAAAAATATTAGATAATTTTATATTAATAAAATAAATTTTTATTCAAATTTTGACATATAATTTATATCGTATTTTCCTGACAAAAATTCATTTGATTGAATAATCTTTTGATGTAGTTGAATATTTGTATCTATTCCAATAATCACATATTCTTCTAGGGCTCTTTTCATTTTTTGAATACATTCATTTCTATTTTCACCATAAACAATAAGTTTAGCGATCATACTATCATAATGAGCGGGTATAATATAACCTTGATAAACTGCAGAATCCACTCTGACACCTAATCCTCCAGGCTGATGATATTGAGTTATTTTTCCTGGTGAAGGAATGAATGTTTCGGGATGCTCAGCATTAATTCTACATTCAATTGAATGCCCATTAAAATTAATATCTTCTTGTTTAAATTTAATTTTATTTCCACTTGCAACCTTAATTTGTTCTTTAACTAAATCTTGTCCTGTTATCATTTCAGTTACAGGATGTTCAACTTGAAGTCGAGTATTCATCTCCATAAAATAAAATTTATTATTTTCGTATAAAAACTCGAGTGTGCCTACACCTTCATATTTTATTGATTTAATTGCTTTGACACATAGATTGCTAATTTTTTCTCTTTCAACATTAGTTAAGACAATACTTGGACTTTCTTCAATAATTTTTTGATGTTTTCTTTGTATAGAACAATCTCTTTCTCCTAATGTTAAAACACTACCATTACTGTCAGCAAGAATTTGTATTTCTATATGTTTAGGATTAACAAAAAATTTTTCTAAATAAACTGTATCATCATTAAATGATTTTTTTGATTCTATTTTAGCTGCATTAATAGATTCTTCTAAATCTTCTATTTTATTAACCACCCTCATACCTTTGCCTCCACCACCGCTAGCTGCTTTAATTATTACTGGTAGTTTAATATTATCTATAAAATCTAAAGTTTTTTTCATATCTGAAAGATCATTTAGCCCTGGTACAGTAGGCACTTTGTTATCCTCCATAATTTTTTTGGCAGCTATTTTATTCCCCATCATTTCAATATGTTCTGATTTAGGACCAATAAATTTTATATTATGTTCTTCGATGATTTCTGCAAATCTTTTATTTTCACTTAAAAAACCATATCCAGGATGTATAGCATCTACATTAGATATGGTTGCTGCTGTTATAATTGCTGGAATATTTAAGTAACTTGACTGAGCAGAAGCAGGACCAACGCAAACACTTTCGTCAGCCATCCTTACATGCATTGCAGTCTCATCTGCTTCAGAATGTATTGCTACAGTTTTTATTTCAAGTTCTCTGCAAGCACGTAATATTCTTAAAGCTATTTCGCCTCTATTAGCGATTAAAACTTTTTTAAACATTTATTCGAAAATAATTAAATCGTCACCAAATTCCACAGGTTGACTATTAAGAACTATTATTTCTTTTACTATACCAGAGATAGGAGCTTTAACTTCGTTAAAAGTTTTCATAGCTTCAATTAAAAGTAGAGTATCCCCTTGTTTTACATGTTGACCTATCTTTATATATGGTTGAGAAGCTGGATCAGCAGACAAATAAGCTACTCCAACCATTGGAGATTTAACTATATTTTCTGATTTTATAATATTTTCTTTATTAGATTTTTTATCTTTTATTTTTTCTTCTATATTTTGTGAACTTAAAACACTTTTTGTTATGTCTTTAGTTTCTGAAGATAATTCTATTTCATAATTACCTTTTTTTATTTTTATAGTAGTAATATTCTTCAGTTTAAATTCTTTTTTTATTAAAGAAATATTATCTAAATCAGTTTTGTCTATTTTTGGCATAATTATTTATTATAGATCAAATTACTTAATGCTTCTATAGCTAGAATATAGCTTAAACTCCCAAATCCACAAATTAAGCCATCCACTCCTTCTGAAGTAATGCTTTTTTTTCTATATTCTTCTCTAGTATATATATTGGATAAGTGAATTTCAATTTTAGGTTTATTTACAGATCTTAGAGCATCTAATAGCGCTACTGAAGTATGCGTAAAAGCTGCTGGATTAATTATTAAGCCATCATAGGAAGATTCTACAGAATGTATATGATTTATTATTTCACCTTCATCATTACTTTGGCAAAAAAAACAATCAATATTCAAAGAGCTAGATTTTTTTTTTGAAATTTTTTCTATTTCATCAAGAGACTTGTCACCATATATTTTTTGCTCTCTATTTCCTAAAAGATTTAAATTGGGTCCATTAATAATTATTATTTTCTTCATTTTTACATTTTTAAACAAAGTGTTTGCTCAAAGCAAGACCTTGATTCTGATAATTAGAATTTATTTCTTTACCGTACAATACATTTGATTCTTTATTAAGAGATTCATATTTTATTCTAGCTATAGATTGACCATCTTCTAATATAAAAGGAACTTCATTTGTTTTTACTTCCAAAACAGCATATGAGCCATTTTTATAACCAAATCCAGGATCAAAAAAACCTGCATAATGTACTCTAAAATCACCAATACTTGTATCATATGGAACCATTTCTCCGGCCATATTTTTAGGAATTTGTATTTTTTCCTTAGATCTCAAAATATAAAAATTATCTTTTCTAATAACTAATTTTTTATCAAGTAGCTTTAATGATTCCCAATATAATTCTATTTTATGTTTTTTGACTTTTCTAAATACAAGTAGAGGTGTATTTTTTTTAGCTACAAATGCATTTATTTCATTTTTAGAAGATAGATCGACACTTATTTTGAGGCCATTATTTAGATTAGGTTGAATTTTATTATTATTATTATCTAAAGTTAAAAAAAATTTATTATGATATTCTCTTAAATCCGCATCATCTAAATACATATGCTTATTATATATTAATCTCATTTGATTAAGTGAATCTCCTTTTTGAAATTCAATATCAAAAGAACGTGAAGTAATTTCTATAAACATTTCTCCTTGATAATTCTTTGGAATTTTTTCATATTCATCATTATGATTTAAAATTGTTCTACAAAAAATATCTAATCTTCCTGTACTACTTTTGGGATTACAAAAACCAAATATGTCATGAGGTAAGTTTATTATTTCATTTAATCTTACTAAGTATATTCTATTTTTTTTAAAAACATATTTTTTTCCTAAATCAATTTTATCAATCATAATATCTTTTAAATCTTCTCTTATATTTGCAGATAAACTTAAAAAACTTGCACTTATCTCATAACATTCGTCACTTAATGTGAGATCAATACTTGAAGGCTGTATTTGATTTTCATTAAAATTTTTCGAATATATATATTTTTTCTCTATCAGTAGATGATAATCTTCATTAGTCAGTGAACCTTTGTATGTATTCATAAATTAGAGAATTATCTTATCAATTAATCTAATTAAATCATAATCAGAAGTATTCTTTTTAATTTTTTTAAGCTCATTTAACAGACTTTTTTGATCATATTCATTATTATTAAGATATTGTCGAACATTAAAATAACTTATCCAATAAGTTAGATTATTTTCTGAAGCAAGAACTGCTAATTTCTTAATTAAGTCCTGATTATTATAAAAAATATTTAATAAAAACTTATATTCATTAAATAAAGCTTGTGATTCATTTTTATCATCTGGGTTTAAAATTGAAAATTTAATATCAAAAATCCTTTTTTTAACGTAATAATTTTTGTGATTTTTATTAATAGATAAATTATAAAAAAGTAAAGCTTCTGAAAAAAAACCATGAGAGTATAAAATATCTGCTTTTGTCTCTATTAAATGTATATTTTCTTTATTATTTTTAATTAAATTATTTAAACCTGATAGAGATTTTTTAAGCTTTCCTTTTTTTGATAGAATTATTGAAGAGGCATAATTATAATATTGTATTTCTAGGAATTCATCAATTTCATGTATATCATTTGAGGTATAACCAAAAAATTTTCCTCGTATAAAATTAAATCTATTATTAAGCTTTTCATCAAAAATATTGTCATCATTATTGTTCCCATTATTAATTATGTCATATCTTTCTTTATAAATAGGATGTGAAGAAAATCTAAAAAATTCATCTTTAATTCCTTTTTTTCTTGATTCTTCTTCTATTTTTTTTAATAAATTTTTTAAAGGAGTAGAAGATAAATTAAGTTTATTCAATGTTTCAATAGCATAAAAATCAGCTTCTCTTTCTTGCTCTCTGCTAAAAGATTGAAAATAATTTTGAATAGTTAATTTGTTACCTATTAATGATTTAAATAGATATTCGTTGTTATTTGATATCAACGAGCCAGCTAAAATAGAGATATTTGTTAAATTATTTAAATTAGTTAAATCTTCAATAGATTGCTTTCTTTTAGTTATATGAAATTTATCAATATGACCTATTTCATGTGCTATAACTCCAACAATTGCCTCATAAGAATCTGAAAACTTTATTAAACCAGAAGAGATAATTAAATTATTATTTTCAGTAATAAATGCATTAGGTTCATCATCTAAAATTACAGCAAAAGATACATTTTTTTTAAAATTATTAACTTCAGTAATTGATTTTATAATTTCTTTAAAAAAAATATTTGTTTCGTAGTCATATACTACATTTGCTTGCAGGTTTGAACAAATAAAAAAAAAATAAAAAAAAAAATTTTTTTCATTTATTATTGCGACCACCAACCTGATTTTTCATCATCATTAGTACTTGGCATTTCATTAATATTTTTTGAAGAAGATGAAATATCATCCTTTTCAGCATCTTTATTATTTTTCTTTTTTTTAATTAATTTATTAATTTTTTCTTTCTTTTCTTTAATTACCTTTTTTTTTACTTTTGGTTTAATCTTTATATCTTTTTTTGCATTTGGTAATTTCTTTTTTAGAGATTTTTTCTCAGAATTTTTGTTCTTTGTTTTAGTAATATTAATTTCTTCTATTTCATTAATGGCAGGCTCATGAAGTGAATAATGATTATCAAAATCAAAAAGAATTTTTGAGTTATATTTTTCTTCAAGTTTATTAATTTCCATTCTTTTTTCATTCATTAATGTTTCAGCAAGAGCTGAATTACATTTAACCTGAATTTTTTGACCTTTGTTAGATATTAATTTTTCATTTATTAGTTTAATAATTTGCTCACTAATCGAGTTTGTATTCAAAATTAATCCTGTACCATTACAATAGGGACATTTTTCAAAAGATCTATCTATTAGGCTTGAGCGAAGACGTTGTCTCGAAAGCTCAAGTAATCCAAACATGCTTATTCTACCTACCTGAACCCTAGCCCTATCTTTAAAAAGAGCATTTTTAATAGCTTTTTCAACTTTAAAATTATTTCGATAATCATCCATATCAATAAAGTCAATAACAACTAATCCACCCAAATCTCTAAGTCTTAGTTGTCTTGCAACTTCTGTGGCTGCTTCTAGATTGGTTTTTAAGGCTGTATTTTCAATATTCCTTTCAGAAGTATTTTTTCCAGAATTTACATCTATTGCAACCAATGCTTCGGTGGTATTTATTACAATAGAACCTCCAGATTGTAATTTAACAGATAAACTAAATAATTCATTAACTTGATTTTCAATATTATATTCACTAAATAATGATTTATCTTTTCCTTTGTAAAGCTTTACTTTTGTTACTTTTGTAGGAACAATATTTTTAGTTAACTTCTTAGCAGTGTCATAACCATCTTTACCTTCTACTAAAATTTCTTCTACATCATCTGTTAATAAATCTCTTATTGCTCTTTTAATAATACTTCCTTCTTCATAAATAATGCTTGGAGCTTGAGACTTAATAGTATTTTCACGTATTTTGTTCCATTGATTTGTCAAATAAGATAAATCTTTTGAAATTTCTTTCTTTGTTTTGCCAATTCCAGCTGTTCTAACTATTACTGACATATTTTCAGGCACATTAACACTTGATAAAATATTTTTTAATTTCTTTCTTTCTTCTATGTCGCCTATTTTTCTTGAAATTCCATCATTATTCAAACTATTAGGCATCAAAACACAATATCTTCCTGCAAAAGAAAGAAAAGTTGTTAGAGCCGCTCCTTTAAAGCCCCTTTCTTCTTTATTGACTTGAACTAAAAGAACCTGTCTGGGTTTAATAACATCTTGAATCTTATATTTTCTAAAAAAATTAATATATTCTTTTTTAGAATCCTTTAAATTTATTTTTTTTTCTTCATTAGATTCATCAGGTATATTATTGTTATTATTTTCATCGATTTCCTTATTTTGTTTATCTTCCTCATCATTATCAGAGCGGAGATTCTTTAATAGAATTGATAATTTTTCTTGATCAGCGACTGGAATCTTAAAATAATCTGGATGTATCTCTGTTAAAGGAAGAAAGCCATTTCTGCTTGAACCAAAATCAACAAATGCTGCTTGCAAGGATGGCTCAACTCTAGTAATTTTTGCTAAATATACATTCCCTTTTACTGCAAGTTTCTTTTCAGATTCTATTTCGTAATCATCTAACTTTTCTTCAACTGTAACTGCAATTCTTGTTTCCTCTGATTTTGATGTATCAATAAGTATTCTTTTGGCCATAATTTTGAAACTCCATTAATTTTTAGTATTGAATTATTCATTATTTCTTATTTTTTAGTAAATGTGTGTGTTATTTGTTTTAAATTATTTAATTTTTTTTGTATTTGCCTATTGACATATTTTTAACTCTTTCACAATCTACAAATCACTTTCATGAAATATTTCTTTATTTTTTTAAAAAAAATCATATTTATCTCCCTCTTTTTAGGTTTTTTTTCCTTTTTAATAATTTTATTCTTTTTATGGAAATATACACCTGAGCTCCCAAGTTATGATGAATTAAAAAATTATAATCCAAATTTATCATCAAGAGTTTTTACTTCAGATGGAATTTTATTGGATAAGTATTTTATAGAAGAGAGACTTTTTATCCCTATAGATAGAATACCAAATAATTTAATTAATGCATTTATTTCTGCTGAAGATAAAAATTTTTTTTATCATAAAGGAATAGATCCTCTAGCTATTACAAGAGCAATATATACAAATTTATTTAATAAATTTACAAAAAAAAGAATGATTGGAGCTTCTACTATTTCTCAACAGGTTGTTAAAAACTTATTACTAACAAATGAAATAAGCCTTGAAAGAAAATTTAAAGAAGTAGTTTTAGCAATTAGAATTGAAAACATACTAAGTAAAAAAGATATTCTAGAACTCTATCTAAATGATATTTATTTAGGTTATGGCTCTTATGGAGTTGCTTCTGCAAGTATGAATTATTTTAATAAAGCTTTAAATGAATTAACTATTGATGAATGTGCTTTTTTAGCCGCACTTCCTAAGGCTCCAAATAATTATAATCCAAAAAGTAATTATAAAAAAGCAATAGAAAGAAGAAATTGGGTTTTAAATAAAATGCAAATAAATAATTTTATAGATTTAAAAAAAATGCAATCATTATCCAGCAAGCCACTTATAACTTCGAAAAGATTTGAAGAAAGATTTGAAGAGGCAGATTATTATAAAGCAGAAGTAAGAAAACAACTAAAGAAAACCCTAGGTAATCAATTGCTTTATGAAGAAGGTTTAGTTGTAAAAACATCTATAGATACAAATTTGCAAAAAATTTTAGATCAAGTTTTAATTGATAGCTTAATAAATCAGGATAAAAAATATGGTTGGAGAGGCTCAATAACAAAACATGATGAAAACGGCACTAATAATTCTTTTGCTGAAAATGTTGAAAATCCTTTTCCAAAAAAATGGTTAAAATTTAAAGTTATTAATGTTGATAAAGATTTTTTGACAGTAGTAGATGAAACTTTAAAAAAATATCAAATAAATTTGAGTCATGAAGAAAATAAATGGCTTTTAGATGAAAAGTTTTTATTTGATGATGTTTTTTTTGCTGAATTTGTAAATTCCTCTTTAATTATTAGACAAATTCCAGAGGTAAATGGTGCTATAGTAGCAATAGATCCGCATACTGGAAAAGTTTTGGCATTATCTGGAGGTTTTAGTTTTGAATTAAGTGAGTTTAATAGAGCTACTCAAGCTTATAGGCAGCCAGGATCTGCATTTAAACCTTTTGTATATATTTCTGCTTTA
Organism: uncultured Alphaproteobacteria bacterium; assembly: GCA_902567855.1. Classification (GTDB taxonomy): domain Bacteria; phylum Pseudomonadota; class Alphaproteobacteria; order HIMB59; genus MarineAlpha5-Bin3. The sequence goes on along the minus strand of CACFOQ010000007.1, from coordinate 4,764 downwards.
AAAGAAGGCTATAGTCCTTCTACACTTGTTTTAGACGCGCCATATGTAGTCGATCAAGGTCCGGGACTGCCTAAATGGAAGCCATCTAATTATACTGATAAATTTTATGGATTAAGCACTATGAGAACTGGGATAGAAAAATCTAGGAATTTAATGACTATAAGATTGTCTGATAAAATTGGTATGAAAAAAATATTAGATACTGCAAAAGATTTTAAAATAGCTGATTATATGGATGAAAATTTATCAATGTCACTAGGTTCTGGATCAGTAAATTTAATAGATTTAACCAATGCTTATGCAATGATTGTAAATGGTGGAAAAGATATCAAGCCAACATTAATTTTAAGTGTTCATGATAAAAATGGGAAACAAATAATTAATAATGAAATAAATAAATGTATTAATTGTTTACAAAATAAAAAAAAATTAGACTATAATTTACCTATTATCTCTTCTTTACAAAAAAATATTTTGGACCCAAGAATTGCTTTTCAAATAACCTCTATGCTTGAAGGAGTCGTATTAAGAGGGACGGGGAAAAAAATATCTTCATTAAATATTCCTTTGGGTGGAAAAACGGGAACTACAAATGAAAACAAAGATGCATGGTTTATTGGGTTTTCTCCAGATTTAGCTCTGGGAGTATTTGTAGGTTTTGATAAACCAAAAACCTTAGGTTATAAGCAAACAGGTTCAGCAGTTGCTGTACCAATATTTAAAAAAATTTATGAAAGAGGCCAATATCAATTCAAATAAAGTTCCTTTTAGAATTCCTTCTGGACTTAGTTTTGTAAAAATTGATCAAAACACTGGATTGATGACAAAAGACTCAGATGGAATTTTAGAACCTTTTATAGTCGGTACTGAACCCTATAATAATAGTATAATAAAATTAGATAGCCTTAGCTCAATTAATAATAATTCCATTTCTGGTACGGGTAGTTTATTAATACAATAATTATGATTAATGAAGAAATAGAAAAAAATATAGAATTAATAAAAGATAATTTTAATCTTTTAAGGAGGGGTGTTTGACTACACAAAATTATCTGAAGAACTGGAATCTCTAAAATCAAAAACTAACAATCCTAAGATATGGGAAAATCCTAAAGCAAAAATATTTTTTCAAGAAATTAAATTATTAGAAACTAGAATAAGTGATTTTAAAAGAATTGAACAATCTTTGAAAGATCTAGAAGAATTTTATAAATTAGCCATTAATGAAAAAGATGAGGAAACTTTAAAATATCTAATTAATGATTCTAAAAAAATTTTAAAGGATTCCAATAAAGTGCGATATTTAAATTTAATGAATAACGAGGCTGATTCAAACAGTGCTTTTTTAGAAATTCATGCCGGGGCAGGAGGAACAGAAAGTCAAGATTGGGCAATGATGCTACAGCGCATGTATATAAGGTGGGCAGAAGATAAGAATTTAGAAGTAGTTTTATTACAAGAATCACAAGGTGAAGAAGCAGGAATTAAATCTTCAACTATGAAAATCATAGGAACTTTTACCTATGGATGGTTAAAAAAAGAAAGTGGAATTCATAGATTGGTTAGAATCTCACCTTTTGATAGTAATAAAAGAAGGCATACTAGTTTTGCTAGTGTCTGGGTATATCCTGAAATAGATGAGAATATAGATATTTCAATCAATGAAACTGATATAAGAATTGATACTTACAGAGCGTCTGGTGCTGGTGGTCAGCATGTAAACAAAACAGATAGCGCAGTTAGAATTACACATTTTCCTAGTAATATTGTTGTGCAATGTCAAAATGATAGATCTCAGCATAAAAATAAATCTAATGCTATGGGAATGCTCAAATCAAGACTTTATGAACTTGAAATTCAAAAAAGAAAAGAAGAAGAAAATAAGATTAATAGTGAAAAAAAAGATATTGGTTGGGGTAATCAAATAAGATCTTATATTTTGCATCCATACAAATTAATTAAAGACTTGAGAACCAATCATGAATCATCAAATGTTAATGACGTATTAGATGGTAATATAGATAAATTTTTAGAAAAATCTTTAACACTTTAATTTTTATTTAAAATTATTTGAAGTAAATATCTTATTTTTTAGAAATTTTTATTATACCAAAGTTTTTTTTACCAACGCTAATTTTAATTTCATTTTTAGAAAAATATTTTGATAAAGAAAAATCACTTCTGTTATAATTTTCGTTATCTATTTTTATTCCTTTAGATTTAATTAATCTTTTTACTTCACTTCTGCTTTTAACCAATTCAAGTTTTTCAATAGCATCGATTATTGAAAATGAAGAATCTTTAATCTTATTAGATTCTATTTCAAAAGAATTAATACGATTATCTATTTTGTTATTTAAAAAAATATTTGTACTTATTTCTTCAGCTTCTTTTGCTTGTTTCTCACCCCTTGTGATTTTAGTTACTTCAAAAGCTAAAATTTTTTTTGCTTCATTAATTTCTTGATCTTTAAGTTTTGAAAGTTTCTTTCTCTCTTCAATAGGTAGCTTTGTAAATAAATTAATAAATTTTGGAACATCTGAGTCATTTACATTTCTCCAAAATTGGTAAAAATCATAGTTTGATAATTTTTTTTCATCCAACCAAATTGCCCCATCTGCTGTTTTACCCATCTTTGACCCATCATTATTAGTGATTAAAGGTGAAGTTATAGCAAATGCTTTTTTATTATTTAGACGGCGAATTAAATCAATACCTGCTATTATATTTCCCCATTGATCAGAACCTCCTAATTGTAATTCGCACTCATGTTCTTTATTTAAGTGAAAAAAATCATATGCTTGAAGTAACATATAATTAAATTCTAAAAACGAAAGTGGCTGCTCTCTATCAAGTCTATTCTTTACAGAATCAAAGGTTAGCATTTTGTTTATAGTGATTTTCGATCCTATATCTCTTAAAAAATTAATATAATTTAAATTGGATAGCCATTCATAATTATTGATTAGTTTGCCTTTACTTTTTAGATCAATAAATTTATTAAAAGTTGATTCTATTTTATTAATATTTTTTTCTATATCTTTTATTTGAAGTATTTTTCTAGCTTCATCTTTTCCAGAAGGATCTCCAACTAATGTTGTTCCACCTCCCATAAGTGCAATAGTTTTGTGACCATAATGATCCAACCAATGAAGCAACATTAATTGAACTAAACTACCTATATGCAGACTATCATTTGTTATATCAAATCCTATATATGCTGTAATTTTTTTTTTAGATAATCTAATATCTAAATCATTTATATCACTTGTTTGATATATAAATCCTCTTGAATTTATTTCATTTAAAAAATCAGATTTATAGTTCATTTAAAAAATTAAATTAATATTTAAAATCACTTTAATACATCTAAAGAATTTTTGATATAAGTATCAATTGTCAATAAGAATTGATCAACATAATTCTCATAAAAATGATCAGCTCCTTTGATAGATTTAAACTGAATATCAACTTTTTTTTGCTTTTGAAGTTTTTCTGATAAAATTTTAGCAGAGTCAAAAGAAGCAATAGTATCTTTGTCTCCATGAATTATTAAACCAGAAGAAGGGCAAGGAGCAAGAAAACTAAAATCTCTTAAATTTGCTGGAGGAGAAACACTTATAAAACCATTTATTTCTGGTCTTCTCATTAGCAACTGCATTGCAACCCAGGCTCCAAAAGAAAAACCAGCAACCCATACTATTTTAGAATTAGTATTATATTGTTGTAACCAATCTAATACGCTGGCTGCATCACTTAGCTCCCCCTCTCCATCATCAAATATTCCTTCACTTTTTCCAACACCTCTAAAATTAAATCTAATTGTTGAAAATCCATTATTTGCAAAAAGTTTATATAAATTGAAGACTATTTTAGTATTCATTGACCCCCCTCTAGAGGGATCTGGATGTAAAATTAATACAATTGGAGATTTGTCATTATTATTGTGACTATATTTAGCCTCAATTTTACCTTCCGGACCAGGAATTAATAAATCTACCATTTAAATAATGGTATTATTGAACTAAAGCAATTTTGTAAATATAGATTAAAACTTATTTTTATATGAATAGTCTTGGATTTAATAAGGAATGTAAGGATACAAAAGTTGTAGTGGCTATGTCTGGAGGGGTAGATAGCTCAGTTGCTGCTGTTATGCTTAAAAAAGAAGGCTTTGATGTGACAGGTATAACTCTAAATTTATATAGTCAAACATCTTCTAAAAGCTCTAAATCTTGCTGTGCTGGAAAAGATATTAATGATGCCAAAGAAGTTGCAAATCAATACGGATTTCCCCATATAACTTTGGACTATCAAGATAAGTTTTATGAGGGAGTCATAGAAAATTTTGTTGATAGTTACGCAAGCGGTGAAACACCTGTTCCTTGTATACAATGTAATCAAACAGTTAAATTCAGAGATTTGCTTAATGAAGCCAAAAAATTAAACGCAGATACATTAGTTACTGGACATTATGTAATACGTTCAAAGGATATTTTTAATGCTAAATTGTTTAAAGCTAAAGATGAAAAAAAAGATCAAAGCTATTTTCTTTTTGCTACTCTTCAAGATCAATTGGATTATCTTAGATTTCCTTTAGGTAATTTTCTAAAATCAGAAATCAGAGATATGGCAAAAAATTTTAATCTACCTGTTAAAGATAAACCAGATAGTCAAGATATATGTTTTGTAAATTCTAAATCTTACAGAGATTTACTTCAAAAACTCAAACCAGAATTAATTAAAGAAGGAAATATTGTTGAT
>CACFOQ010000006.1 GCA_902567855.1 uncultured Alphaproteobacteria bacterium | reverse complement strand
GTGGTTTCTGAATGGTTCTAGGCACAATACTTAATTTCTTTAAAATTTTTGTTTTAATATCCATAAATTCTTCATTAGGTGGACTCATACTATGATTCCATTCAAAATTTTGAGTAGGGTATGTATAAAATTCACCCTTGTGATCAAAAAACTTTTCAGACCATGCTTTTTTTAATATTGTTATTGTTTCTTCAAATAATCTAAAATTTTTTTCGTTATTTTTTGTATCTGCCTCTGGATTAATATTTAAGGCTTCTCTTCCATAAATTCCTCTTCCAATTCCAGCCTCCACCCTTCCATTAGACAGTTGATCTAATAAGGCAATATCTTCAGCTATTCTTATTGGATTCCAAAAAGTAATAATACTTGCAGCTTGCCCTATACGAATATTATTTGTTCTTGCAGCTATATCTGCACTTAACATTAGCGGGTTTGGACATATTTCCATTCCTTCATGACTAAAATGATGTTCAGTAAACCAAATAGAGTCCCAATTATTTTGATCACAATAAACGGATATTTCTCTTATTTCCTCTAATATTTGGTTATACTCTTTTTGATTATTCCAATTTGTTGAATTACAAAAATAACCGAATTTCATACCTACCCTCCAACTTTTGTAGGCGACCGATCCCACTTTCGTATCTTACGACGAGTTATGTATCGCAATATCTATAGTATTCTTTACTGAGAAAAAAACAATAAATATGTAATAAATTGTTAATTAAAACTGTGATAATGTTAATTTATTTAATAAAAGTTCTAATTTATTAATGATCAAAAATATAATATTCGATTTTGATGGAGTTTTGGTTGATAGTGAGAAACTTGTTGGCCGGGCTTTTGCACAATATTTGGTAGATAGAAATATCCCATTTTCTGAAGAAGAATTTGCACTTTATGCTGGTAAAAAAACTATACATATAATCCAAGAACTTTCTGTAAAATTTAATATTGAAAATCAAAAAAATTTTTTTGATGATATTATGAAAATTGCCTTAGATATTTTTGTAAATGAATTAACGCCAGTACCAGGAGCAGAAAATTTTTTAAAGAGTTCAAATTGTAATTTTTTTATTGGATCTAATAGTATGAAAGAAAGAATTCTTATAGGTTTAAAAAAAGTAAATTTCGAAAGTTATTTTAAAGAAGATAAAATATTTTCTTTTGATATGGTAAGCAATCCAAAACCAGAGCCAGATGTCTATTTAAAAGTTATTGAAACTTATAAACTTAATAAAGATGAAACAATTATTATTGAAGATAGTGCAGTTGGAGTAACTGCAGGTGTAAAAGCAGGTGTAAAAGTTATAGGATTTACTGCTGGCGGACATTGGTTTCCTCATAGATCACAACAAGAATTACTAGATGCAGGAGCTAGTTTAATTATTGATAGTTATATTGATTTATCAAAAAAAATTATAGACCTATGAGTGAAGGACCATTAGTCAAAGGAAATCCTCTAAGAATTTCAGTCTATGCATTATTATTTTGTTATATTATTGGGGAATTTATTTTACCAAAGTATCCTTTAATTTATATTATTAATTTAATAGGTATAACTGGTTTAATTATCAGCCTAATATTTTTCTTCTCTGGATTTGAAATTTTTAAATCCTATGAAGAAAACCCTGTCCCAACCTCAGCTTCTAAAAGATTAATTAAAACTGGAATTTTTGCATATACTCGCAATCCTATTTATTTATCTTTTGTTCTGTTTCATTTCAGTATGTTTCTTGTTTTTGAAAATGTTATGTATTTTTTAACTTCTATAATATTATTTATATGGATAAATAATTACGTTATAAAACCTGAAGAAGAATATCTAACTAATACTTTTGGAGATGAATACATAAGATATAAAGAAGCTGTTAGTAAATGGATTATTTTTTAACGTAGAAGTATAGAAGAGATTTGAAGTTATGATTAAATTATTAATATTTTTTATAATATTAATAAGTCATAATATATATGCCCAATACGACTCTAAGGATGAAAATAGAGTAATAGATACTTCTGATCAAATAGTAATTTTATATAACTTAGCAAAAAAAAATATTGAAGATAAAGAATTTAAAAAATCACTTAAATTACTTAAAGCTCTTTCAAGAAGAGATGATCTGGGAAGTTATGAAATAGAAATATTTAATTTACTTGGTGATAGTTATAGAAAAATAAAAAAACCTAATTTTGAAAAGTCAGAAAAAGCATACAAAAAAGCACTAGCTATTGATGAAAATAATATTGCAACATATGTCAATTTAATTGATCTTTATTTATTAATTAATGAGAAAGAAAAAGCTGAAGAAATATTAATTAAACTTGGTAATTTGATCGGTACTGATCAAAATGTATATAAAGAATTAAAAGAAGAGATAATAAACTTTTAATTATATATTAAATTTTTAATTCTTTGATTTTTGTCAATTTTGATCACTATATCAGCTCTTTTTGGCAGCACTCTAATCATAAATTTAGTAATTTTTTCATAATGAGATATAAAATATTCTAATTCTTTTTTATTCATAATCTTTTTATTATTTCTTTCTCTCATCATTTTTTCTTGTTTAAATCTCCAATTTAAAACATAGTTAAAACTTGAAGATTTTAAGAAAATTTTCTTTTCAAAAAGTTTAAATAAATTTGAATATTCATTTTTTAGTTTCTGATTATAAAAATTTCTCCATATCATGTGAGGATCTTCTTTTTTTTCTAATAAATTAATATTTTTATATAAATACTTTTTCTCTATTGGAGGTGATCCACAACACCATCCTTCAAGAATTAAGATATCAGCTTTCTGTATAATCTTTTCTTTTTTTTTTGACCGATCATCCTTAAGTTTATCAAATATAGGTTTATGAATAGGATACTTCTTATTCTGAAACGAATTAATATCTTTTATTAATTTATTTAAATCATGTGTACCAGGAACACCTCTAGTAATTAAAAGAGGATGAATTTTTTTTGATAATATCCATCTTTCTTTCTTTGGCAAATAATAGTCATCTAGGCTTAATGTTAATATTTTTTTTTCATAAAATTTAAGAATATTTTTTTCAATAATTTTAAGTAAAGTTGATTTACCAATTCCTTGTGATCCAGAAATCAAAATTTTTTTTTGTTTTGAATTAGCAATATTGTCAATTATAGGTAAAATATATTTACTTATGTATTTTTTTGAAAATTTTTTCTTAGTTAAAATACTCAAGTCTTTATTAATTGAATTGACAATTTTATTTTTCATAATAATTATGTGTCAATTTACTATATTAAGATTAAGTGTATATAGAAAGTTTAACAACTTATGAAATTTTTATTTGATTTAGGTGGAGTGTTTTTTGATTGGGATCCTAAATTTTTTTTTACAAAAATAATTTCTGATAAAGATGAGATGGATTTTTTTTTAACAAAAGTTTGTAATGATGAATGGAATCTAGCCCAAGATTCAGGTCGTAGTATTGAAGATGGAGAAAAAGATATTATAAAAAAATTTCCTCAATATGAAAATCTTATAAGGCAATACTACCCAAATCATAGAAAAATGATCAAAGGAACTTTTCAATCTTCAGTTGATATTTTGATAAAATTAAAAAAAAATAATTATGAATGTTTTGTTTTATCTAATTGGTCCTCTGAAACATTTATAGACATACCTAAAGAATTTAAATTTATGAATAATTTTGATGGCTTATTAATTTCTGGAGAAGACAAACTTGTTAAGCCTGATCCTAAAATTTATTTATTAGCTATAGATAGATTTAATTTAGATCCACAAAATACAGTATTTATTGATGATAAGTTAGTTAATATTCAAGCTGCTAAAAAACTTGGATTTAAAACAATACATTTAACTAATCCTAATATAATTGAAGCTGAGATAAATAAATTTATAAAATAGAATAAAGTCATTAAATATAATTTAATTTTAATTTCATTAAAAAAAATTTTTGAGCAGAGAAGTTTGCTAGAGGAATACTTCTTTAGGAGGAAATAATATGAAACTCTCTGCTCACTTAAATAATATAACTAAAACGTTTTGGGGTATTAAAATATGAACGAATCGGTAATATTTCTTATCTATTTATGATTAGTAAATATACCGATTCTATTAATTATTATTATTATTTAAAAGCTTGGTTACTACTATCAAATAATTGACAACGTGAAGCTGTGAAACCAACTTTTACAGTATCGCCAACTTTAATATTAGAGTCACCTTCTGTCTCTACAACGAGAGGTTCACCATCTTTTTCTAAATATAGAAATGTACCAGAACCAAGTTTTTCCACTACAAAAACTTTGCTTTCCCAGCTTGCATCACCATCTTGATTAACTAATAAATGTTCAGGTCTAATACCTAAGGTAACTGAGTCACCATTCGATGAATTTGAAGAAGTTTTTGGTATTGTAATTTTGGATGTTCCAAAAATATCTATTTCTGTAGAGTCATTCGTTGCACTTAAGATCTTGGAATCAACAAAATTCATTTTTGGTGACCCAATAAATCCTCCTACAAAAAGATTTGATGGATTACTATATAATTCCATAGGAGAGCCTTTTTGTGAGACTATGCCTTCATCTAAAACAACTATATCATCTGCTAGTGTCATTGCTTCAGTTTGATCGTGGGTTACATAAATCATTGTTGCATTAAGTTGATCATGTAATTTAGCTAGTTCGACACGCATTTGCACTCGAAGAGCTGCATCAAGATTTGATAAAGGCTCATCAAATAAGAAAACTTTTGGTTTTCTAGTTATAGCTCTACCAATAGCAACACGTTGTCTTTGACCTCCAGAAAGTTGTTTTGGTTTTCTATGAAGGTATTCTTCAATTTGCAAAATCCTCGCAGCTTCTTGTACTCTTTCATTTATTTCATCTTTTGATCTTTTTTCTAATTTTAATCCAAAAGCCATATTGTCAAAAACTGTCATATGTGGATATAAGGCGTATGACTGAAACACCATTGCAATATTTCTTTGTTTAGGAGGAAGATCATTAACAACTTCTCCATCAATAGAAATTGTTCCCGAATTAATATCTTCTAATCCTGCAATCATTCTTAACATTGTTGATTTTCCACACCCACTTGGGCCAACTAAAACAGTAAAAGATTGACTTTTTATATCAAGAGAAATGTCTTTAATAACATGCACATCTCCATAATATTTATTTATAGTATTAATATTTATATCTGCCACTTCATCCTCCTTTGAGCGATCTTTCAAGCAATTTTAGTTTATTCCAATATTGATTTAGAAGCAACTAAATTAAATAACCAAGGTGTTGATATTGTTTTTCTATCATATGATTTAAAAGTTTTTCAGCTTCATTAACGTTATTAACGACTGGATCAGCTAAAAGGGCTTTTAGAGCCTTATCTTTTGATTTTTCTATAACTGCCTCAGCTGTTAATCTCATTACGCTTACTTGGCTTAGTAACAAAGTAGAAAAATCAAAAGGATAATTTTCTAATTTAACACCATGAATTCCTTTTTTATTAACTATTCCTGGTACTTCTACCACTATATTTTCAGGTAAATATTTTATATATCCTTTATTAGGCAAATTAACTGCAGCCTCCTCATAATTTAAATCTTGAATTATTCCTTCAATAATTGCTACTACTCTTTCTTTTGGTTTTTTTTGAAGATCAAAATAATCTTGGTATGATTCCTCATTGTCATAAAATGTCAGACATTTTTCTCTATATTTTGTATAAAATTCTAAAATAGCTTCATGATCTGCCACACTATATGCCCACTGTATATATTCTCCTAAATGACTATCAGTTGTAATTGGAAGATAATTGTATCTATTAAATAATTCAAAAAAAACCCCTCTTTCTGCTCCAGGCCTTTGTCCCCATATTTCATGATCATTTACATAATTTTTGAAATATTCAGGTCCTTTTTTTCTAATGATTGGATAAGCGTCTTTTGCTGTATCTTTAAATTTTGCTTCTACGAGAATACTTAAGTGATTTAATCCTCCAGCTCTATATTCAATATTTTCAAATGGAGTATTTAAAATATCTGGAAGTTGTCTCTCCATGGAAGCTATCTCATGACAAAGACCTATAAATTTCATTGAAGGATATTTTGTAGTTATTGTTTGACAAACCCTTTGCATAGGATTTGAATAATTAAAAACATATGCATTTGGACAAATTGTATTAATATCATCGCAAATTTCAACTATTGGTGGAGTTACTCTAAGAGAATGAAAAAGACCACCCGGACCTCCATTTTCTCCAAAAACTTGTTGAAAGCCATATTCTAGAGGAACTTTCCAGTCTTGATCCCATAAATCAAATCTTGGTTGAACTTCAATTGATATAATACAAAAATCTGCATTCTTTAAAGCATCTTTTCTCGAAGTCGTCGCCTCTATTGTAAAATTTAATTTTAATTTTTCTTTGTATCTCTTTGCTATTAGTTCTGTATTTTTTAAAGACTCAGCATTTATGTCATGAAGAACAATTGTAGATTTATTAAGTATAGTTGATTTAAAGATATCACCAATAGTGCCTAAACCAAAGTTTGTACTTCCAGCTCCAATCAAAACAATTTTACTCATAATCTATCCCTTTACTGATCCTGCAACTAAACCTCTAATAAAATATCTTTGTAGTAAAAAAAATATCAAAAGAGGAACTGTCATAGATACAAAAGCACCTGTTGTCAAAATTTCCCAATTCTCTCCTCTAGATCCTAATAATTCTTTTAATTTAGCTGTTAGAATTATTTCACTAGGTACTTGATCTAAAAATACTAAACCAACTAATAAATCATTCCAAACCCACAAAAATTGTAAAATAAAAATTGAAGCAAAAGCAGGAATAGAAAGAGGTAAAATTATACGCAGAAATATATCATAATGACTAGCGCCATCTACTCTAGCTGCCTCCATCATTTCATTTGGTAAAGATTTGATAAAATTTCTTAACAAGAAGGTTGTTGAAGCCAAACCAAATCCAGTATGTGCCATCCATACACCTGGATAAGATTTAGCAGCAACTCCAAATAGTGCTCCAATATCATTATATATCGTTAAAATAGGTATAAGAGACATTTGTAGGGGCACAACTAAAGATGCAATAACGATAGCTAAGAGAGTATCTCTTCCAAAAAATTGCATCCAAGATAATGCATATGCAAAAAAAGAGCAAATTATTAGAGGTATAAGGGTTGAGGGTATGGCAACAGCTAAAGTATTAATGAATGCCTGTCCTATTCCCTCTTTAAATAATACCTCTTTGTAATTATCAAAAGTAAATTTTGGAGGACTTAAGGAGGTAGTAAATATTCTTTTGCCCTTTTTTTTCTCAAATTTATTTAATGATTTCCAAATATAATCTCCATTTTCAAAAATATTTACTTCACTTTTATCTTTAAAAATTCCTATTTCACCAATTTTAAATTGATTTATTCTTTTAGAAGAAATACCAAAACTTTGTATTTTTTTACCTTCTAAATTATTAAAAAAATTACCTTTAATTATAAAATAACCATTTTCTTCAATTTGTTCTTCTTTTCCTGACATTCTATAAATCTCATTTACATGAGTGGTTGTTAAAGATGTCCACCATCCGCTTATAGCAAGTAAGTCTTTGTCTCTTAATGAGCTTATGAACAAACCAAAAGTAGGAGTAATCCAAATTATAACAAAAAATAATAGCAGCAATTGAGATAGCAAAGATGAAAAATTAATTTTTTTTATCATATTTTTTGCTCTTCTCTATGTTTATATATATTCCAAATCATTATAGGAATTACTCCAAGCATTATAACAATTGCTAATACACTTCCTCTGCCTGAGTCTCCTCCACCTCTGAACATCCAATCATACATTAAATTAGCTAAAACCTCTGTTTGCCATTCTCCATTTGTCATAGCAAAAATAATATCAAAAATTTTAAGAACCAATATCGTTATTATGGTCCAAATAACTAAAATTGTTTGCTCAAGATATGGAATAATTATTGAAAAAAATATTCTAAATTCACTTGCTCCATCAATTCTTGCTGCCTCTAACATTTCTTTTGGTATACCTCTTAAAGCAGCACTAAATATAACTAATGCCAATCCTGTTTGTATCCAAATCATAATTGCCATTAAAAAAAGATTATTCCAAATGGGAATAGTAATCCAAGCTTGAGGTTCAAATCCAAAAAAGACAATTATAGCGTTAAGTAATCCAATTTGAACATCTCCCGGACCTCTATATTCATAAATAAACTTCCAAATTACTCCCGCACCAACAAATGAGATTGCCATAGGCATAAAGATAATAGATTTTGCAAAAGTACCCCACCATATTTTATCTGCAAGTTTTGCAATTACTAAACCAAAAAAAGTACTTAAGGTAGGAACTACCAACAACCACCCAAGATTATTTAATATTCCTCTTCTAAATTCTGGATCCTTAAATGCCCAAATATAATTATATAGTCCGACAAAATCTCTGCCAAATTTATCATAAAAACTTAATCGTACTGTTTCAAAAAATGGATAAAGAATAAATATAAATAAAACTATAAATGCAGGAGCTATGAAAATTACAGCTCTAATAGAAGTCTCGTGTGAAAATTTTTTAGATTTATTATTTACAAAATGATCTAATATAAAATTTGATATATGAAAGTATGCAATAAATATTAATATTCCAAGACAAACAATAAGAAATAAAGAAACTATACTCACAAGAAATTTATTATACAAAATAAACAGGCGAACAAGTGAATTGTTCGCCTGTTAATAGGAGGTATTATTTTATTGCGTCCCAGCTAGCTTGGATAGAATCAGCAACATCTTTTGCAGATTTTCCATTGGTATAATCAACCATGCCAGTCCAGAAACTCCCAGCGCCTATTGCACCAGGCATTAAATCTGAAGCATCAAATCTAAAAGTGGTAGCTCCTGTTAGAATTTCTCCAAGTTTTCTAAAAGTATCACTTGCATATTTACTGCCATCAACGCCTTTGTGAGGAGTTAAAAATCCACCCTTAGCCATCCAATGTTCATGAGGCTCAGGATGCATTAAGAATTTCATAAATTCTACTGTAGCTTGATTATCATTTGTCGCTGCTACAACTGTTCCTGCTCCAAGTACTGGAGTACCAAGATCTTTAGTTGAAAAAGCAGGGAAGTAAAAGAAATCATAATCTACTCCAGCTTCAAGACCTTCTGGGAAAAAAGCAGGAATAAAACTTGCCTGACGGTGCATCATACATTCAGCTGGTGAAGTAAATAGACCATTAGGCGCATCTCTGAAATCTGTAGTTGCGACTGCTTTTGATCCACCGTTGACATAATTGTCATTAAGAGCGAATGAACCAAAAAAATCCATTGCTTCTAATACTTTAGGATCATTAAATGGCATGTCATTTGACACCCAATCATCATACACACTTGGTGGATGAGTTCTTAGCATAATATCTTCCATCCAGTCAGTTGCTGGCCAACCAGTTGCTGCACCAGAGCCCAAACCAATGCACCATGGAGTATTTCCATCAGAGGCCATTTGTTCAGTTAAAGCTATCAATTCTTCCATAGTGCCAGGTATTTCATAGCCATTGTCTTCAAAGTTATCTGGTGAATACCAAACTAAACTTTTAACATTTGTTCTAAAGAAGATTGCATAAAACTGATCATTGCCATTTTCATCTGCATATGTAGAAAGATCTACCCAAGACTGACCAGCTGCATAATTATCTAAAACTAATTGTTTTATATCATTTCCCATTGGTGCAAGACCGCCCATAGCTGCAGCATTTGCTGCTAAACCAGGTTGTGGGAAAACAACTAGATCGGCTGCACTTCCAGCTTTAAGGTCAATCATAACTTGTTGCTCAAAACTATCTGAACCTCCATATTCAACTTCAGCTCCAGTAGCCTTAGAGAAGATATTCATAACCTCTCTCATAGTTTCGTCTTCAGGCGCTAACCACGGACCAAACATTGTAACTTTTTGGCCACTTAAATCAGGACCAGTATAATGTCCTCCAGCAAAAGCACTGCTATTAAAAAATAATATAGCAATTGCAGATGCTAAAAATAATTTTATTGTTTTTATCATTAATTGTTCCTCCGTCTTAAAATTATAATTAATAAACAAATGTTTTACCAAAACGTTTTGGTTGTCAATTGATTATATTTAAAATATGAATATATGTGTTAGTAAATATTATTTTATGGATATTCGAAAATTAGCAAAAAAACTAAATTTATCAATTACAACTGTTTCTAGAGCTTTAGGTGGTTATTCAGATGTTAGTGAAACTACTAGAAAAAAAGTAATTAAATATGCTAAAAAATATAAATATTCGCCAAATCCAAATGCTAGTAGTTTAGCCTCAGGCAAATCAAACACCCTTGGATTTGTTATTCCTCTTTATGGTCTTAATTCTAATACTTTGAACCAAGCTTCTTTTTTTGAATTTATAGCCGGAATGTCAACTAAAATTCATTCTGAAAATATTCAATTTTTTATGATGTTTGCAAATAATGAAAAAGAAGAAAAAAATGCTTATGAAAAATTAATTCATGTCCAAAAAGTTAATAAAATTATTTTACATAATATAAAGATAAAAGATTCAAGAATAGAAATGTTAAAAAAAAATAAAATAAAATTTGTTGCATGGGGTAGAACTCAAGGGTTGAATAATTATTCTTGGGTAGATTTAGATAATGAAGAAAGTGCAAAGGTAATAATGAAATATTTAATTGAAAAAAATCATAGACACATAGCTTATGCAAATATTGAGGAAAATTATAATTTTGCCTTTCAAAGAAAGCAAGGTTATCTTTCTTCTCTTAAAAAAAATAAAATAAAATTTAATGAAAATTATTATATATCGATTAAAAATGAAGATCCTGATCAAAGTGCTTCAGCTATTAAAAAGATGTTAAATAAATATTCTGAAATTACAGCTATAATATGCTCTACTGAATATTCTGCTGTTGGCGCAATTAAGGCTTGCAATCAATTAAATAAGAAAATTGGAAAAGATATATCTATTATTACTTTTGATGGCCCAGTTGTTTCTACAATAGCAAATCCTTCTTTAACTGCCATAACCCACGAAAGAAAAAACCTAGGTCAAAAAGCTATAGAAATATTAACTGATATGGATAAAAATAATAAAACTTATACCTATTTAGCTAAGGCAAATATAATTGATAGAGGATCTGTTTGTAAATTAAAGAAAAAGTAAGTTAATTTATATTTAATTCTTCTTTGTTTAATGTCATATTTATTTAATTTGTAGAAAATTAAAAACTTAATATATAAGGATTTTATGAAATTAGTTTTAGTTGGAACAGGCTATGTTGGCCTTGTATCAGGTTCTTGTTTTGCTGAGTTTGGATACGATGTGACTTGCGTAGATAAAGACAAGTCTAGAATTTTAGAATTAAAAAAAGGAAAATGCCCTTTTTTTGAACCTGGAATAGAAGAACTATTATCAAAACATAGGGACCAAACTAAACTACTTAGTTTTACATCTTCTTTGCCTGAAGCTATGGAAGGTGCTGATATCATATTTATTACTGTAGGTACTCCATCTAAAAGATTAGAAGAAGATGCGGACCTAAGTGCTGTATGGAATGTTGCAAAAGATATAGCTAACAATATAAAGAAATACTCTTTAGTTGTAACTAAATCAACTGTTCCTGTTGGAACTACTAAAGAGATTAAAAAAATTATATCAAAAATTGTACCTAAAGAAAATTTTGATGTTGTATCCAATCCAGAGTTTCTTAGAGAAGGATCTGCTATAAATGATTTTATGCGTCCAGATCGTATAATTATTGGAGCTGATAATGAGAAATCAACAAAAATTATGAAAGAATTATATCGCCCTTTATATTTATTAGAAACTCCTATTATTACTTCATCTATAGAATCTTCAGAAATAATAAAATATGCCTCCAATAGTTTTTTGGCTACAAAAATTAGTTTTATAAATCAAGTTGCAGATTTATGTGAGTCTGTTGGAGCTGACGTTCAGGAGGTAGCTAAAGGAATGGGGGTTGATAAGCGAATAGGTTCAAAATTTCTTAATGCTGGCCCTGGTTTTGGAGGGTCATGTTTTCCCAAAGACGTTAAAGCTTTTACATCGTCAGCAAAAAAACAAAATATAAATTTTTCAATCTTAGAAGCTGTAAATTCATATAATCAAAATCGACCATTAGAAATATCAAAAAAAATAATTAATTTAAAAAAATATAATAAAAATTCAAAATTAGCGTTATTTGGATTAAGTTTTAAACCTAATACGGATGATATTCGTGATTCTACTTCTCTTAAAATTGCACAACACTTATTTGATCAAGGTATTATGATTAATTGTTATGACCCTGTAAGTAATGATAATACTATGGATTTATTTCCTAAGTTTAACTTTTTTAAAAATGCTTATGAGGCAAGTGAAGGAGCTGACGCAATAATAATAGGCACTGAATGGAATGAGTTTAGGGCTTTAAATTTTTTAAAACTAAAAAGTCTTATGAAAAATTTAGTGATTTTTGATTTAAGAAATATCTATAATAAACAAGAACTATCAGATTTAGGATTTGAGTATTATGGAATTGGTAAATAATTTTTTTATAGAAAAATTTAATCCTGAAGTACTTAGGGAATATGATATTCGAGGAATTGTTGAAAAAGATATTAATCAAAACACAGCTTATACTATCGGCAGAATATTTGGACATATAGTAAGTAATAGATTTAATGAAAAAACTATTGTTGTTGGTTATGACGGAAGAAATACATCCCCAAATCTTCAAAAAGCTTTATGTAAAGGCCTTATTGACAGTGGATCAAATGTAAAAAATATTGGCTTATGCCCAACACCAATGACATATTATGCTCACCACTTTTTAAATACAAATGCAGCAATTATGGTTACAGGATCTCATAATCCTTCTGAATATAATGGTTTTAAAATGGTCTTAGATAAGAATCCTTTTTATGCAAAAGATATTCAAAATTTTAAAAATTTAGCAGATGATAACAAGCTTATAAAAGGGCAGGGAAAGCTTGAATATATTAATGTTAAAAATCATTATATAGATCGCAATCTTGAAAATATTAGTTTTAAAAATAAATTAAAAGTTGCTTGGGATATAGGTAATGGATCAATGGGAGTAGTTATGGATGCTATTACATTGAAGATGATAAATATTGAAAATATACTTATAAACAAAGAAGTTGATGGAAATTTCCCAAATCATCATCCTGATCCAACAGTACCAAAGAATATGATTCAACTAATTGAATTAGTGAAAGAAAATAATTGCGATGTTGGATTAGCATTTGATGGAGATGGAGATAGACTAGGAGTTGTAGACAATAAAGGGAGAATAATATGGGCTGATCAATATATGTTATTATTAGCTAAAGAAATATCATCTATTTATGAAAATCCAAAAATTATTATGGATGTTAAATGTTCTAAAGTTTTTTTTGATGAAGTAAGAAAATTTAATTGCGAACCAATTATGTATCAAACAGGCCATTCCCCTATAAAAGAGAAAATGAAAGAGCTTAATTCTCCCTTGTCGGGAGAAATGAGTGGTCATGTCTGTTACGGTGATGATTTTTATGGGTATGATGATGCTCTATATGTTGCCTTACGCTTACTGAGAATTTTATCGCAAGAAAAAGAAACTCTGTCTGAATTAATAAATCAATTTCCTCAAACTATTTCAACACCTGAAACAAGATTTGATGTAGATGAAATAAGAAAATTTGAGATTATTCAAGAAATTAAGGAAAGATTAAAAAATAAGAAAGAAGAAATAATTGATATTGATGGTGTGAGAGTACAAAATAATCTTGGATGGTTTTTAATTAGAGCAAGCAATACACAAAATCAACTTACTTGTAGAGCTGAAGCTTTAAATAAAGACGATCTCAAAACTTTAACAAATTTGATTGAAGATCAGTTATCATTAAGTGGTGTTAATTTTAAATTTAACCACGAATAAAACAATCTCGTTTGTATTTTTTTAACCTTGAACAAGCTAATTTTGCATCCTTTTTTGAAAAAAATTGAAATCTAGATTCATATAATTGTTTTCCATTAGATTTAATGAGAGCTACTGTGGCCTCTTTATTATTCGTTGTTTTTGGATATTTTTTTCTAATTAATTTTAAATGTTTTTCTGCATTTTTTTTATATTTAAAAGTTCCTACCACTACTATGTATTTATTTTTAGAAGTATTATTATCTATTTTTTTAGATATTACAGTTTTTTTATTATTTGTTTTTTCTATTTTTAATTTTTTAAATGATCTATCCATAAGAAATGCAAGACTTTTATTTCTTTGTTTTCCTGTATCTCCACCAAAATACACACCTATAAGTCTTTTATTTTTTCTTACTGCTGAAAAAGCTAACTGGAAACCTGAAGCCCGAATATATCCTGTTTTTATTCCATCTGCTCCTTCATAAGATAGCATTAATTTATTATGAGTTTTATAAGTTTTATTTTTCCAAACAAATTTTGTTTTACTAAAAAGTTTATATTCGTTAGGAAAATTTGTAATTAAGGCATGTGATAAAATAGATATGTCACGAGCAGTTGTCATTTGAGCTCTATCAGGAAGGCCATGAGCATTTTTAAATGTAGTTTTATTCATTCCTAGTTTTCGTGCATATGAAGACATAAGTTTTGCAAATTCTTTTTCTGTTCCAGATATATTTTCAGCAACAACTGTAGCTACATCATTTGCAGATTTAACAATTAATGCCATAACAGCATCTTCAACACTAATGCTTGTTCCTGCTTCCAAATAAAGTTTACTTGGAGACTCAGAAGCTGCAAATTTTGAAACTTTTAATTGTGTTTGCCAATTTAAGTTATCTTTATGTATATAATCAAAAACTATATAGAGAGTCATAATTTTTGTTAGAGATGCAGGAAAATTTAATGTATCAGCATTAACTTCAAATAAAACTTCTTTAGTTTCATAATCCATTACTATTGCCGCTTTTTTTGCAAATAAACTATTTGAAACTAGAATAATGAAAATGAAAAAAAAGACTTTAATGTATGTAGAAATTTTAATCATGTAATCTGTATTCTTCTAACACATCTATTTCGCTTCTCTCAAATAGAAATATATTTAATCTTAAAAAAAATTATATAAAATTAGAAAAACTAGTTAGAACCTATTTTATCTTTATTATTGCATCTATTTCTACTGAAATATCAAGGGGTAAGGCTATGGATCCTACTGCAACTCTTGTATGTTTTCCTTTATCTCCAAAAATTTTTACAAGTAAGTCTGAAGCACCATTAATAATTATAGGTTGATTTGAATAATTTGGATTACAATTTACAAAACCTCCTATTTTTATAAAATTATCAAGTCTATCCCAGTCTCCAACAATACTTTGTTTTAATATTGAAATAATATTTAGACAGCATAATTCTGCTGCCAATATAGCTTCTTTATCACTTATCTTATCTCCTACTTTTCCACTGTAAATAATTTGACCATTTTTTGAAGGAGCTTGTCCAGATATAAATACTAATTTATCGGCAATTTTATATGGAACATAATTTGCAACTGCTGAGGGAGGTTCTGGTATTTCTAGTCCTAAATCCTTGATATTTTTTTCAAACAAGTGCATTAGGTATTTTATAAAACATTTTTAAAGAAGGTAAAGAAAAGATATGATTAAATTTAAAGAATTATTTTTTTTGTTTATATGCATATTAACTATTTTAATAGGAAGGTTATCAATGGCAAACGAGGATAGAGATACAATAAATATGACTTTAAAGGATGGGGTAGTTGTTATTGAGACTAGACCAGATCTAGCTCCAAAACATGTTTCACAAATTAAACAATTGATTTCTGAAGGACAATATAACGGAGTTGTTTTTCATAGAGTTATAGATGGTTTTATGGCACAAACTGGTGACGTGGAATTTGGAAATTCAGAAAAAAGTGATTTTAATTTATCTAGGGCTGGTACAGGTGGATCTAAAATGTCTAATATCCCAGCTGAATTCTCTAATGAAAATCATACAAGAGGAACTTTATCTATGGCTAGAGCGCAGAATCCAAATAGTGCAAACAGTCAATTTTTTATTTGCTTTCAAGATTGTTCATTTTTAGATGGACAATATTCAGTATGGGGACAGGTAATAGAAGGAATGGAATTTGTAGATAATATTACAAGAGGGGAACCACCTCAGAATCCTGACAAGATTATCAAAATGGAGATTGTGAATAAATAAATTATGTTTGTTGCCGATCTGCACAATGACATTGTTCAAAGGGCAATGATTGGTGAAGATGTAGGTAAATTTACAAAACAAGGTCATACTGATTTAAGTAGACTAATTGAATCTTGTATTGATTTAGAGATTTTAATTATTTGGGTTTCAACTATAGATAAATCAGAGAGTGCATTTCAAAAAGCAAATGAAATGTATGATAAAATAGAAGATCTATCAATCAATAATAATCTAGTAGATATTCCTAAAGATCTTAATAGTATAATAGAGAACAAAAAAAATAACCTTCTTTCAATTCCAATTGGAATAGAAGGAGGGGAAGCAATAGAAAACTCTATAGATAAGCTTTTTCATTTTATTGAAAGAGGTATTTTGTATTTTGGCCCAACTTGGAATCATTCTTTAGATTGGGTTTCATCTGGTAAAGATGAATTTGAGAAAAATGATAGAATAAAGATAAAAGGATTATCTAAATTTGGGAAAGAAGTGATTCATACTTGTAATGAAAATAATGTTATTATTGATGTTTCTCATATAGGGGAAAAAAGTTTTTGGGATATATCTTCTATTTCAAAAAAACCATTTATTGCATCTCATTCAAGCGTCTATAATTTATGTCCTCACTTTAGGAATCTAAAAGATGAACAGATATTAGAAATTAAAAATTCTAAAGGAATTATTGGGGTAAATCCTTATCCATTTTTTATTGATCCTAATTTTAAAAAAAAAGAATCAAATTATGTTAAAAATATTAAAAAGAAATTAGATCAAATAGGAATAAATGATATCAATCCAAATTTGAGATGGATTAAAAAACAACATTATTTGCAAAAAAAATTAACCAACATTGTTCCTTCATTAGATTTATTTATTGATCATATTGAATATATTATAAAATTAATTGGAATAGATTATGTAGCCATAGGAAGTGATTATGATGGCTTAGATTGTTTGCCAAAAGGTTGGAATAGTTGCCTTGATCATATAAAAATCTCTGAGTCACTAGATCAAAAAGGATATTCATTTTTAGAGATTGAAAAAATAATGGGAAAAAATTTTTTGAGACTTTTAGAAAATAATTTTAAATAATTCTATAAAGTAACATTAGAGATATAATGATTAAAACAATTCCTGTAGTTTTTTGAATCATTAATTTTTTTTTAATTAATAAATTTTTAAGACCATATCCTGTTACTAATATACTGACGATTATATACCATATCGCATCAATTAAAGATGCTGTTAGAACAAGAATAGAATTAAAATAAAAAGAAGCATCAATCACAATAAATTGTGAGTATACAGCAGTAAACCAAATCAAAATTTTAGGATTAATAATTGCTATAGTAAATCCTTGTACAAAAGAATTAAGTTGATTTTGTTTTTCTTCTTTTTTATCTTGTGTATTTTTTTGAAAAATAAACATCAATCCAAACAAAAATAATAAAATTAATCCTATAATTTGAATAATAATAAATATTGTTTGGTTAGTTTGAAGTATTAACCCAAGTCCTAGTACTGCTAATGTTGCATAAACACCAATTCCTATACCGTGACCTATAGAAGTTAGGATCCCTGCTAATCTATTGAAGTTTACATTGTTTCTTATTACAATTGCCAAAGATGGACCTGGGGACATAGCTCCTGCAATACAGACAATAGCAAATTGAGACCAGATAAAAAATGTCATCTATTTACATCTTTGATAATCTTTAGATATTTCTGAATTGTGTTTTCTAATCCAAAATTAATTGAATCAATTACTATTGCATGACCTATAGAAACTTCTTTTATTGAAGTAATTTCTTTCAAAAAAAAATCAAGATTTTCTAGATTTAAATCATGTCCAGCATTAAAATCAATTATAGGAAAATTTTTTTTAATATAATTAATTACTTCTTTATAAGGTTTAATAGATTCATGTTTCTTTGATTTGTAATTATGAGCATAATCAAAAGTATATAATTCTACTCTATTTGGTTTAATTATTTCTAAATTTTCTAAGGTATTTATAGAAGGGCTAACAAATATTGATACTCTGATATTATTTTTTTGAAATTCTTTTACAACTTCTTCTAAAAAAACTTTATTTTTTTTACAATCCCATCCAAAAGAAGAAGTAATAGCTTCTGGTGGATCTGGAACAAGAGTAACTTGATTAGGTAATACTTCTAAAACTTTTTTAATAAAGAATTCTGAGGGATATCCTTCAATGTTAAATTCAATTTTACTATTATTATCTAATAATAAATTTTTAATATCTTTTAGATCAGCAAATTTTGTATGCCTTTCATCTGGACGTGGATGTACAGTAATTCCATTTGCTCCATATAGAATACATTTTTTACATATTTCTATAAGATTAGGATAATCTGTACCTCTAGAATTTCTAAGAAGAGCAAATTTATTTACGTTAATACTAAGCTGCGTCATTTTATAATTATTCTCTTTACCAATTAATATTTATGTAACATATATCATGGATTAAGAATAATATAAAAATGGAGGTAATATGGCTACACTAATATATAGACGAACGATGCAAGTTCATATGGATAAGCTTAGTGAGGCAATGGAAATTGCAACTGAGCAAGCTAAAATTTTTAAAGAACTTACTGGCAATGATGAATTAGTATCTTTTCAAATTGGAGGTAATCCCAGAACAATTTGTCGTCAAAGAATGGTGGAAATGGATAAATTAGGAGAAGATGATGCAAAAGTATCAGAAGATCCTAAATGGCAAGAATTAGAAAAACGACATAAAGGTGTTTTTGTAGATGGAACTATGGTTGATGAAATGCGTTATGTTATTAATATGCCAGAATAATTAAAATAGCGGGCTAAGCCCGCTTTCCATATTAAAAATATTTTTTTAAACTTTTTTTAAATTTATTCCTTTTTATTTAAATTTTTTAGAATATCTATCTTAAATGAAGAGTTTATTTGTAATCTTAGGAAATCAATTATTTGATACTAAATATATTTGTGATTTTAAAAATTCTACATTTTTTATGTGTGAAGATTATGAACTTTGCACTTATCAAAGACATCATAAATTAAAAATATTATTATTCTTATCCTCAATGCGATCTTATGCAGATTTATTAAAAAAAGAAAAATACAAAATAAAATATTTTGATTTAGATAATGATTTTAAAGTTCCATATGAAAGAAAGTTAAAAAATTTTATAATTGAAAATAATATTACTGAATTAATTACATTTGAAATAGAAGATAAATTTTTTGAAAATAAAATTAGAAAATTAGTAAATACAATTAAGATAAAATGGAAAATAATAGATTCCCCAATGTTTCTTAATTCCAGAAAAGAATTTAAGAATTATTTAAATCTTGCTAAAAAACCATTAATGGCTAATTTTTATAAAATTGTAAGAAAAAAATATAATATATTAATAGATGATGACAAACCTAGAGGAGGTAAATGGAGTTATGATAGTGAAAATAGAAAAAAATTACCAAAAAATTTTCAAATACCAAATATTCCTCAAATTCAAGAAACCAATCATACAAAAATATTAAAAGATATAGTTACCAAAAAATTTTCAAAACATCCTGGTGATACTAAAAATTTTTGGATACCCACAACTCAAAAAAATGCTGAAAAATGGTTAAATTTTTTTATAAAAAATAAATTAAATTTATTTGGAGATTATGAAGACGCAGTCGATAAAGACAATAATATTTTGTTTCATAGTGCACTAAGTCCGCTTATAAATTTGGGTTTATTAACACCATTGCAAATAATAAAAGAAATAAAAAAAGTAGAAAAAGAAATAAAAATAAATTCATTTGAAGGTTATTTTCGTCAAATAGCAGGATGGAGGGAGTTTATAAGAGGAATATATCAAAACTATGACAAAAATTTAGAAAAAAATAATTTTTTTAATCATAATAATTTTTTTAAAAATAGTTGGTATGAAGGAACAACTGGGTTAACCCCACTTGATCATTCTATTAAAAATTCAATCAATTATGGATGGACTCATCATATAGAACGTTTAATGATTTTGGCTAATTTAATGAATCTTTGTGAGATAAAACCAAAAGAAGTTTATAATTGGTTTATGGAAATGAATATGGATTCATCAGATTGGGTTATGATGCCAAATGTGTACGGGATGGGACTTTTTAGTGATGGAGGAATTTTTTCTTCAAAACCTTATATTTGTGGATCAAGTTATATAATGAAAATGATGAACTTTAAAAAAGGTGAGTGGAATGATGTTATGGATGGATTATATTGGAGATTTATTAATAAAAATAGAAAATTTTTTTTAAAAAATCCAAGATTATCTATGATGGTTAGAATATTTGATAAAATGAAAATTGAAAGAAAAAATTATATATTAAATAAAGCAGAAAACTTTATTAACAAAAATACCTATGTCAAATAAAGTTTTATTTAATAATTCATGTAGTATTTGTAGATTTGAAATAAATCATTACAAAAAAATTTCTGATAATTCTTTTGAATGGATAGATATAACAAATAATGAGGAAGCAATAAGATTAACTTCTAAATCAAAAAAAGATTTACTAAGACGCTTACATGTTATTGATGGTAACGAAGTTATTAGTGGAGCAAAAGCTTTTATTTTTATATGGAAAAAAATTCCAAAATATAGGATGTTATCTAAGATACTCGAATTAAAAATATTTTTTTATTTTTTTAATTTGTGTTATGAAATAGTAGCTTTTTTTTTGTATATTAAAAATAGAAAACAGCTAAAATGAAAAAAAAATTACCAAGTAAAGTATGTCCAAAATGTAAAAGAAATTTTAATTGGAGAAAAAAATGGACACTAAATTGGCATAAAGTTAAATACTGTTCAAAAAAATGCTCATCTAACAAAATTTTTGAATAATTTTTGGAATATAATTTTTAAAATTAAAAAATCCTTTATTACAATATTGCCATGCAAATAGATCAATTTCTCTATACAAAAAATTTACTTTTGTAAGATTATTTAAATTTATAAAATCTAAATTCTCTCCTACGTAGGGATAAAAAATATAAAAATCTTCTTTTATCTTTTTGATATCATCTATGTTGATTATATCACAACTTATTGATTTTTTATTCAATCTATTTAATTGATCATTGATTAAATCATTTTTAAAATTTATGACTTTTTTACACAAACTATTTTTTCTATTATCATTTTTAACAATAATTATTTTTTCAAATATTTTATCATTGTATTCACTATTTTCAAAAAATAGGTTATTTTCAAATATTAAAAGTTTTTTATTTCCTTCTATTTTTTGATTTTTTAATTCTTTATTAATTATAGAATATTCTATATTTTCTTTTATAGGCAAAGCATTTTCATTAATTACAATTTTTTTATATTTTTCATTTGTAAATTTTTTAATATTCCATTCTTTTGCAAGATAATGTTTTCCTTTCGTTTGTATCCCGGCTACCCATCTCCAACTTAATGTATTTGAGGCTGTATCTCCGTCATATAAATATTTCATAAAAAATGCTGCCCCTAATTCCCAAGGCAAATTAAAAGTAAAAATCCAGATACTGGCAAACCACATTCGAGCATGATTATGTAGGTAATTACTCTCTTTTAATTCTTTTACCCAATCATTAAAGCATTCAATATTGCTATTGCCCTCAGTTACCTGAATATATTTTTTATTATCTTTGAATTCATCTTTCAGTTTTTTTAGATTTTTTAAATAATTTTTCCAAACTTGTGGTCTTAACTCCAACCACCCTCTCCAATAAATTCTCCATAGAATTTCTTGAATAAATTTTTCAGAAGTAAGGTATGAATGTTTTTTTAAAGATTCTCTAACAACTTCATTTTCACTAAGAATTCCGTGAGTAATGTATGGAGACAAATTTGATGTTGTTGTTTTATCATCAATATCAATTTTAAAATTTCTTAATTTAGAATAATTTACCAACTTTTCTTCAATAAAATATGTTAATTTTTTTTTTGCTTCAATTCTTGTAGGTTTAATTGTCATATAATTATTTTATTTAATTATGTTTATATTTATAAATTTTAAATAATAATCAATATAGAATTTTTTAATTTTGTTATTATATTGAAAGTAATGAATAATAATATTGATTTAATTATCAAATTAGCATGGCATGATAAATCATCATTTGAGAAAATTTTTAGATTATATGGTGTTTCTGAAAAAGAGGTCATTTTAATTATGAGAAAGAACCTGAAACCCAGTTCTTTTAAAATTTGGCGCAAAAGAGTATCTGGTAGAAAATCTAAACATGAAAAAAAATTTAAATTATTGGATAAGAAAAATAATTCTTATGAGTCAATATAATGACCGTTAGTTCCCTTTTTTTATATTTCAATTTAAAATAATTAATTAAAGTTTTTTTTGGTTAATTACAACATCAACTAAAATAGCAATAAGAAGATTGAGCATTGTGATGGCACAAATAATAATAAAACTAAAAAAATAGATCCACGCCCACCAAAATATTTCTTGCAAAGGAAGCATGACAGTTTCCCAGCTTGATAGGGTTAAAACTTGAAATAAGGTAATTAATGATACTCCAACATCATTCCATCTTTCAGGAATATGACTTGCAAAGAGCATAGATCCAATTGTTGCATAAATATAAAGTATAATAAAAAGCAATAATCCTACATAAAAAACTCTTTTTATAGAATCAATTAAAGCTTCAATTATTTTCTTTAATTCTGGAATAGCTGATATTAATCTTAATACTCTAAATACCCTTAATAATCTTAATAACAGAAAACTTGAATTGTTTGGAATAGGAATTAGCGATACTAAAACTATTAAAGTGTCGAAGATATTCCATCCATTCTTAAAAAAATTAATTTTTTTTGGTTCACCTATAAATCTAATTAAAATTTCAATAACAAAAAAAATTGTGATTAAATAATCAAGTATTTTTATTGAATTTGTAATGTATGCATTCAATTCATATGTGCTAACTCCAAGTGTGATAGCATTTAAAATTATTATTGTAATAACAATAAATTGAAAAATTCTTGATGAATTTAATTTAAATAACAAATTTGACATTATAATTTATTTTATATTATACTTTTTTAATTGCTTTTCAATTATGACGCTTATGAGGACAGTTATAATTTATTAAAATATTAATAAAAAATTAAATAAATAAATCCATTTAAATTTTAACTTCATTGTGATAATTGAGGATATAATGTCAAAAAATTTTGCAGTTTATCCAAGTTTATTAGAAAAAACTGTTTTTGTTACGGGTGGAGCTTTAGGTATTGGAGCGGAGATTGTAACAGCGTTTGCTAAACAAGGTTCGAAAGTTGGTTTTCTTGATTTGGATTTAGATGCTAGTAAAAAACTTGCAAAAAAATTGGGAGATAATGTTCATTTTGAAATATGTGATTTAACTAATATTTCAGCTATGCAGACATCGATGAAAAACTTAAAGAAACTGATAGGATCTGCTGATATTTTGATTAATAATGCAGCAAATGATGATCGTCACGATTGGAAAGATGTAACAGAAGATTATTGGGATGAAAGATTGTCAACAAATCTTCGTCACCAATTTTTTGCTATTCAGCATGTCGCTCCTGAAATGATAAAAAAAGGTGGAGGATCAATTATCAATATAGGTTCAAATTCTTGGTGGGAGGCGGGCGGTGGATTTCCAGCATATACTACTGCCAAATCAGCAGTTCATGGATTAACTAGAACAATGGCACGAGATCTAGGTCAGCATCGTATTCGAGTTAATACTGTCGTTCCAGGATGGATTATGACCGATAGACAAAAAAAATTATGGGTTACTCCTGAAGCTCTAGAAAATCAACAAAAGCGTCAATGTCTACCAGATCTTATAGAGCCTGTTTATGTTGCTCGTATGGTTTTATTCTTAGCTTCAGATGATGCTTCAATGTGTACAGCAAATAATTATATGGTTGAAGCTGGTTCAATTTAATAAAATTTTTTAATTGATATTGATTTTAGAAATCATACCACTTTCGTAATGACCAGGTACATTACAAGCAGCTTCTAGATTAAGATCAGTATTAAATTTCCATATTATTTCGCTACTCTTATTTGGTTCTAATAAAACACTATTTGAATGAGAGTGAGCCATGGAATGATTAGTTTTTGCAATTTCTTTCATCTTTTCATAATCAATTTTGTCTCCTAGTAAAATTTCGTTTTCCATCATTTCCATCATTTCAGGCTGATGGTTTAAATGCATTTTTTTTGTCGCTATATTAAATTCATGAACAAGTAATCCAAGATTTTTGACTAAGAATTTAATTGTTTCACCCTTTTTTATATTTATTACATTTGGCTCAAAATAATTATCATACATTTTTATTTCAATAACTCTATCTACCTCAGAAGATTCACCTTTTTTACCTATATGATTCATAGAAGCTGCAAATCCTAAATTAGGAATAAGAAAAAGTAAAAAAATAAGAATCTTCATAATATTTAATATCTAACTAGTTAATGAATTAAATATTTCAATATGAAATATTAATGGTGCCACAGGGTAGAATCGAACTGCCGGCTTAACCCTTGCTAAGTCTGGTATTTGAATTCTAATTTAATTACCTTTGCACAAATGTCAGGCTCAATCACTTGTCTTTTAATCAGAATCATATTTAAAATGAT
Organism: uncultured Alphaproteobacteria bacterium; assembly: GCA_902567855.1. Classification (GTDB taxonomy): domain Bacteria; phylum Pseudomonadota; class Alphaproteobacteria; order HIMB59; genus MarineAlpha5-Bin3. Next base: position 61,540 of record CACFOQ010000006.1, on the reverse strand, counting down.
ATAGTTAATTATAATAATAGGAGAATTTATGATTGAAACTGCAGGGGGAATGGTGCCCTTTTTGTGCCATGTATTTTTAATTTTATTCGGAGGTTTTTTTGGATTAAATTTTGCATTTAATAAGAATTTTGCTAGCAAAAATTTTGGGTTTGATAATATTCAGGCAACTTATATGGGTAGACCGTTAGGTTTTTTAATGACTGGATGTGTTGTGATGGCTTTTTTTGCATTGTTTGAAATAGCAGGAGTAACATCTGCTAATGAAATATTTGGTGCTATATTTATATTCACTGTTTTAGCTTTTGTTTACAATATCTCATTAGTTATGAAAATCTTACCAACTCATGATGGTAATGATCACCATATTAAAAATGCTATAAGACCATTAATTCCAATGATTGTAATTTTAATTAGGTATTTTAATTTATAATTATAAAAATTAAATAGCACTCAAATTAGAGTGCTATTTATATTCAAGATTAATGGTGCCACAGGGCAGAATCGAACTGCCGGCTTATTCATTACCAATAGTATGACAAGAAAAAAATGTCTAGGAAAATTAAGATTCTTAAAAATATATGACAAAAAAATGCCCACTTTTGTTTTGTAAATAAGTGGTTATAATCAATAAGCTACTGAAGCAGCATTATCTTTGTAAAATTCTTAAAGTTACCACATTTTTTTCTTAAAAAAATAATTGATGTCTAGGATTATAAAATATCCGATCTTCTTATTTTTACTTTTCATTGCTTTTTATATGGTTACTCCCTTGAATGATGCATATCATAATGAATTTAAACCAATTAAAAAGGGTTACAAAAGTATAGAATATGATTTTTTAGATCATTACGGTGAAAAAATTAGTGATGATTTGTTTATGTACATACACTATTTTATTACTTTTGCTGAGAATGCCAGAGAATTTAATTCAGTAGAAAAAGCTAATTTAAACAACGCTTATCTTGATTGCATAGAAGACAACAAAATCTTTAATATTACTTGCATGAAAAATTTACAAAGCACAGGGAAGGAATTTTTAATTAATGATAAGTGTTCTTGGACGTTCTTTGGTCATACGCCAATTGTTCAACATAAAAATTATTATCTTGTAAATATTAAAGAAAAAATGTGCGGTACTTTTGTAGCAAGATTTAATTCTTACTATGTCTTTGAATATACTGGTAATTATCTAAAGGTAACAAATGCCTTTCTTCCTGGCAAAAGTCTTTTTAATCCAATTAAATATTATAAAATTAATGAAGATAGTTTTTCTTTCGTAACAGAAGGTTGTGCTCATGGCGCTGATTCTTGTAGAGGGCAAAGAGCTGATTGGTTAGAGTTAGAGTTTATAAATGAAAAATATATTTGAATTTTTTATTAGTGTGTTTGGAATTTCAGTCATTATTGGACTTTTTTGTATATTTGTGACAATTTTGTTTTGGGGAATGTAACGAATGAAAAAAATTAAATCTGAAATTATTAACAATGCATCGCTTTGGTATAATAATTTAATTGCTACAGATTTTCATAAAGGATTTGAGAAATGGTTAGGCACATTAGTTAACGATTCTCCTACAGCTTACGATAAAGCAATAGATAGTAACTATATAGCTACTAATATTGGTTCTTGGAAACACAGATTATTTGATGGAAGTCATACACCTCATGAAATGTGGGAAAAAGTAAAGAATACATTTCCAGATGATTCCAGAACTGAAGAATTAAAAGCATACTTTTTTTCAATGTTTAAAGATTTGCAAACACCTGCAGGATTACCTTTGTTTACAGCATCTAAGGAAGGTTACGATAAAACAGCTAGTTATTTAAAAAATCATTTTGGAGTGCCTGCTAATTGGTATTACGATATTCAAACTGTCAATCTTGCAGAATTAATAGGAGCTACAATTGGAATGTTTGCAATCATGTTCAATTGGAACAAAAAAGACAAGGAACTTTTTGGTGAAATGGCTTCAAGTCTTTTAATTTCAGGACTGATTGGGGGAAATCCATTTGTTGTTGTAGCTTCTCTAGTAACAATGGCTAGAGCGTACAATCTTCACAAAAAGAAAAAAGGTTATAATTTTTTTATTTCTGGATTTAAGAAGGGTAGTTTTACATCCTCCCTTTTTATTGGAATTATGTATGTTTTAAGTGCACCTTTGTGGATTGAATTGATGACCGCTTTTATGATTGTACTAATATCAAGAAAATATTTTGGTAAAATATCATTTCAGGATATTTATGAATGGTTTATGATAAATTTAAAAAAAATAAAAATCGCTTAAATTATGGAATTTTTTTTAATCATTGTAATAATCATACTAGCCTACTTACTTTTCAAAGGAAAAAATCCATCAGGCGAAAAAATAAAACAAGAAACAAAGAAATATGGCAGTGCACTTAAAAAAGCTGCATCTACATTTGCAGATGAAGTAAAAAAAGATGATGATAGAGAGCTTACTAAAAAAGATTTAGATAATATACCTGAAGAATTAAAAGCTGGAAGTATGATGGTTTATGCACTAATTGAATCATTATACAATCCAGTTAAAGACTCTTTAGGTAGCAAGTTTTCAAACACAATTTGGAGAGATGAGTTAATTGCAGGTTTTAATGGCACGTTAATTAGTTGGTGGTTAAAGCCATTTACTCAAAAAGCAACGCAGTTAGACAAAGGCTTAGCTGTTCAGTTGATATATTATAATTTATGTCCTGAATTAGGATTTAAGCTTAATGAAGAATTTATCTTTTATGCAAAAAATCCTACAAATCAATCTCAAAAGGGACAGTTTTTAGGAAATAAACTTTTAGATATTCTTGAAGATAATAATAAGGATAAATGGGACAACGATAATGACATGAGAAAAGCAAAAGAGTTTCTTAATTCAGATCCTACATTAAAGAGTTTAAGTTTTGGTGATGGTTATAAAAATAATGCTTTAGCAACTGCATTTTGGGAAGTTAATATAAACGAATATATTTTAGAAAAGTTTCATTAATAAAATTTATATTATTTAATCAAACTACAATTAGTAGTAAGAATCTAATACAAATCTGACAATATTTATCTAAATGACAAAAAAATGCCCACTTTTGTTTTAAGTACAAGTGGTTAATTAATGGTGCCACAGGGCAGAATCGAACTGCCGGCTTATTCATTACCAATGAATTACTCTACCCCTGAGTTACTGCGGCACAATTAGCTAAATATCATGTGTACAAATTATTTGTTATAAAAAAAATAAAACAATGAGATTATTCACAAAATATTTGATGAAATTTAATTGGCTAAATTTTCAACTATTTCAGTATTATTAGTAAAATTAAAAATTTTGGGAGAAATTTTAATTTTTGAAGAGCGATTGCCTCCTCCTAATATTACATAATCTCGATTCATTATTTTTGAGTCAATCCATATTGGTAAATTATCTGGTAAAGTAAATGGAGTAACACCTCCTATTTCCATATTTGTTAATTTAATAGTTTCAGCAGCATTAGCAAAAGAAACCTTTCTTGCTTCTAATTTTTTTCTGATCACATTATTTATATTTAATCTATTTGTAGCTAACAATGCGCAAGTAACATATTTTAATTCACCTGTTTTAGTTTTTACAATAATGGCATTAACTGAGTCTTCAAGTTTAATATTATATTCTTTACAAAATACTTGGGTGTCCGCCATATTAGGATCACAGTCCATTATTTCAAATTCTATATTTGTACTTTCTAAAAACTTTCTTATTTGGGGGAGAGTATCTGTCATTTAATTAATCTTATAGATAAATTAACAATCTTTAACCATCCTTATAATAATAACTATATCCATTTATAGCTGGAGCTCCACCTAGATGAGCATATAAAATTTTAGATCCATCAGGAAAAAATTTCTTTTTAGCGAGATCAATTAAGCCTTGCATTGATTTTCCTTCATAAACTGGGTCAGTTATCATTCCTTCTGTTTTAGCTGCTAACCGAATTGCATCATTAGTTTCTTCACTTGGTACTCCATAAGATGGGTAAGCATAATCAGGATTTATAATTATTTCATCATCCTTAATTTCTCTTCCAAGCTCAACTAGTTTAGCGGTATTAGAAACAATTTGTTTAACTTGAGATCTTGTTTGCTCATAAGTTGCCGAAGCATCTATTCCTATGACACGGTCAGCTCTATTATCATCTGCAAAACCCACAATCATCCCAGCATGAGTAGATCCTGTTACTACACACACAATAATGTAATCAAATTTAAATCCTAATTCCTTTTCTTGCTCTTTTACTTCTTCAGCAAAGCCTACATAACCAAGTCCACCATATTTATGAACTGATGCTCCAGCTGGAATACCGTAAGGTTTTCCACCTTCATCTTTTACAGCTTGAATAGCTTCTTCATAACTTTTTCTAATACCTATATCAAAACCATCATTAACTAATCGGCTATCAGCGCCCATTAAACGAGTTAAAAGTATGTTACCAACTCGATCATATACTCCATCATAATGTGGAACCCACTTTTCCTGAACAAGTCTGCATTTCATTCCTATTTTAGCAGCTGTTGCTGCAACCATTCTAGTATGGTTGGATTGAACGCCACCAATTGAAACTAAGGTATCAGCACCAGAATCAATTGCATCAGGAACAATATATTCAAGTTTTCTTAGTTTGTTTCCTCCAAAAGCTAAACCTGAATTACAGTCATCTCGCTTTGCATAAATTTCTAAATTACCTTGTAATTCTCTAGAAAGTCTCGGTAAATGCTCTATTGGTGTTACTCCAAAAGTTAATGGATATCGCTTAAACTTTTTTAAATTCATTACTAACTAAATATCATATAATATATGATAAAACCATGAAGATTAAAAAAATTGATTTATTCATATTAAGTATAAATATTCTTTTTTTTATTTATTATTCTTTTCAACTTTTAGTTTTTACAGATGAATTTGCTCTTAGGAATATTGGTGCATTTAACCATGCTATAGCAGGTTTATCAGAAATATTAGGTATTATTTTTCTCTCATTATCAATAGGTTTAATTATAATTTTATATAAAGGAATAGAGAATCAACTACCATTATTTATAACAATATTGCTTATACAATTAATTATTTCATTAAATTTTTGGAGATATATATTAACTGATAGTCCAGGTGAGACAGATCTTTTTACAATATCTATTAACGCATCAATCTTCTCTTTTTGTTCATTGCTAACAATATTATTTATTTTTAATAATAAAAAATATTTGTAGATAATTGAATTTTGTTTTAAATTAAAATTATGAAAGAAATTGAATTTTGGTTTTCTATTGGAAGTACATATACTTATTTAACCGTTGAGAGAATTTTTTCTGTTGAAAAAGAACACAATGTTAAATTTATTTGGAAACCTTTTAGCGTAAGACAAATAATGATTGAGATGGAAAATGTTCCTTTTACACCGCCTCCAAAGAAAAATAAATCTGATTACATGTGGAGAGATATAGAAAGAAGAGCTAAATTTTATGGGTTTGAAGCAAAAGTTCCCGCACCATACCCTTTAAAAGAATTTGATTTAGCAAATAAAATTGCAGTTCTAGGAATGGATCAAGAATGGGGTATTCCTTATGTTAAAAAAACTTATCGAAGATGGTTTCAGCAAAGCTTGGAGCCAGCTTTAGAACCAAATGTTACTGAGATACTAAATCAACTAGAATTAGATCCTATTAAAACTATAGAATTGGCAAAAAGTGAAAATATAAATCAAAAATATTTAAATCAAACTGAAATAGCGAAGAGTAAAAAAATTTTTGGTAGTCCAACTTTTATTTATAACGATGAAGTTTTTTGGGGAGATGATAGACTTGAAGATTGTATTAAATGGTCAAATTTAAATTAATTTATTTATATAGATTTCAAAAATTTTAGATTTAATTAATTTTCATAAGGTATAATTCTTATAGTGTTTCCATAAATAATAATTACTCTTTGATTGTTAGGAAGGGGATCTTTATCACCTTGTACAAAAGCTTTATCCTGATTATTTTCACAACTCAAAGTACTTTCCCCACAACTATCAATATTAATAATATATTGAAAACCATCATGGTTTCCTAATGCAGCTTGTATTACTGACCCAGCTGCAGCACCGCCTACAGTCCCAAAAACTATACCAATATCTTGACATTTAGTTCCAGCAACTTCTTCTTCTCCACAAATATGCGCTCCAAGCAAAGCTCCAATTAATCCTCCAGCAGTGGCACCAATCCAATCACTCTCTCCTTTAATTTTAACTGGTAAAGAAGTTTTGATAGTACCATATTCAACAGCTGTAACTTTTTGGGCATCTGTATTTTGAACAATTGTAGGTGAAGTATTAGAGCACGAATAAATAAAAAATAGAGTTATAATAGTTACAAATTTAAAAATATTAGTCATAATAATAGTATACTCAAAAAAATGTTCAAATTAAGTTAACATATTAATTATAATTTATTTAATTTTTTTTTGCTATTTCATTAACAAGCATTCTATTATATTACCAAAAAATTGATTTTTCCTGATAAATAAAATATGACCAAAAAAATTTACCTTATTCGTCATGCTCAATCTGAAGCCAATATAGCTGCAGATTTAGATAATCCTACTTATTATTATGATGCTCCAATAACTAAAGTGGGAGAAAAACAAGCATTAAATGCTAAAGAGAAACTAAAAAATATTAATTTTGATTTAATGGTTTGCTCTCCTATGACACGAACTTTGCAAACGTTTGATATCATATTTCCTAAACCCATTTCCAATACAATAATCTTGCCATTAATAAGAGAATATCTTGAACACTCTTGTGATATAGGTAGACAGCCTTATTTATTAAAAAAAGATTTTCCCAATCATGATTTTTCACATATCAATAAATATTGGTGGAACAATGATATTCCTATCAACGAAAAAAAAATTAATCATGAAACTATAAATGAATTAGATATGCGTGTAGAAAAATTTAAAAATTGGATAAAAAAAAGAGAAGAAAAAACTATTGCTGTAATTTGTCATGGTACTTTTATTTCAAGAATAATTCATTTTTTTCTAAATAATTGTGAGTTTGAAATTTGGCACTTAAAAAATGGCAAGTGATTTAATTTTTTCTTTAAGAGAAACTTCAGTTAGTTTTGGCAAAAAAATAATTTTTGATAATCTTGATGTTAATATACATAGAAAAGATTTAATAGCACTAATAGGAAAAAATGGAGTTGGGAAATCAACTCTTATGAGAATAATTAGTGATCAACAAGATTTAGATCAAGGCGAAGTTTGGAAGTTAAATAATATACGGGTAAGTTTTTTTAGTCAAAAATTTGAATTAGAGGAATCTTATTCAATTGAAAAAGAATTATTAAATATTTTAGATAATGAAGAAGAATCATTTAAAATAGATATTTTTTGTAATAATTTACAATTAAATAAAAAAGATATTATTAAAAATTTATCAGGAGGTCAAAAAAGAAGAGTTGGATTAATTAAGTCTCTAATTAATGAATCAGATATACTATTGTTAGATGAGCCTACTAATCATCTAGATTTAGAATGTATTATTTGGTTAGAAAATTATTTAAAAACCTTCAAAGGATCTATAATTTGTGTAAGTCATGATAGAACTTTTTTAAGTAATTTTACCAATAAAGTTTTTTGGTTAGATAGAGGAAATTTAAGAGTAAGCCCATCAGGATTTAAAAATTTTGATCGATGGTCGCAAGAAATGTTTGAACAAGAGGCAAGAGAACTAAAAAATAGAAAACAATTTGTTAATATTGAAGTTGAATGGGCCAACAAAGGTGTCAAAGCTAGAGTCAAAAGAAATGTTAAAAGATTAGAAAGAGCTAAAGAATTAAAAGATCAGCTTGAAAAAGATGAATCTTCATATCGTAAAGCTATTCAAACTGTTAAAATAAATAAAATTATTCCAGGCTTAGATAATTCTAAATTTATAGCTGAGTTTCATAAAGTAAGCGTTGGTTATGAAATTCCAAAAAAAACAATTCTAAAAGATATTAATTTAAAAATTAATAAAAAAGATAGAATAGGTCTTATTGGCAAGAACGGAACAGGCAAATCGACATTTTTAAAGGCTTTGTTGGGAGAAATTAAAAGTCAAAAAGGTACAATTAAATTAAAAAAGAATATGAATTTTTCTTATTTTGATCAACTACGCAATGATCTTAATACTGATAATTCGCTAAAAAAAATATTAGTGCCTAGTGGAGGTGATTATTTAAAGGTTCAAGGTAAAGATAGACATGTGTGCTCTTATTTAAAGGATTTTATGTTTGATCCATCTAAAGCCACTGACAGTATTAGTACTTTATCTGGTGGTCAACAAAATAGATTACTTCTTGCAAAAGTGCTTGCTAATCCTCAAACAGGATTGATACTTGATGAACCTACAAATGATTTAGATTTAGAAACAATGGATTTATTAACTGAAATGTTATCAAATTATTCTGGTACTTTGCTTATTGTATCTCATGATAGAGATTTTTTAGATCAAACTGTTAATAAAATATTATATTTTGATGAAAAAGGGCAAGTCTCCATTTTTCTTGGAGGATACAGTGACTTTCTTAAAAGTCAGCAAAATGAAAAAATAATTAAATCGACCTCAAAGAAAAAAAATAATTATAAAGTTGTTTCTTCAAAAAATAATAAGAAACTATCCTTTAAATATAAATATGAATTAGAAAATTTGCCAAAAGAGATTGAAGATGTTGAAAATAAAATTGATGATATTACTAAAGAATTAAAAAATTCAAATTTATATCTGAGTGATGCAAATAGATTTAATGAAATCACCAATGAAATGTTAGAATTAAAAAAAATATTGTCAATTAAAGAAGAAAGATGGTTATTTTTAATAGAATTGGAAGAAAAAAATGAATAATGTTTGCGAATTTTTATAAATAATATTAATTTAATTATTTATGAATAATAGACAAATTAACATCCTTGGATGGATATTATTTATAGTTTCGGCAATAGGGTTCTTGATATCTAGCTTAGGAAATTTTTGGAGTATGTTCGGTAGTATTTTTTTTTTAGTAGCATGTATAATTTTTTTGATACCCTTTTTTAGAAAAGATAGTTAAGATTTTTAAATGTTATTAAGTATATGAATAAGTTTAAAATATCACAAATACAATTCGAAGCTAAAGATACGCCATTAGAAAATGCATTTTTATTGGAAAAACTTTTTCAAAAAACTTTAAAATTTAAACCTGATTTAATTTGCACTCCTGAATGTAGCAATATTATAACTCATGATAAAAAGTATTTAATAAATAATTCTACTTACCAATATAATTGTCCAATTATCAAAAAAGCCAAAATTTTTGCTAAGCAAAATAAAGTTTTTATTAATATTGGCTCTTTATTACTTAAGTTAAAAGAAAATAAAAAGTTAGTTAATCGATCAATATTAATTGATAATAATGGAAAAATTAAATCTACCTATGATAAAATACATTTGTTTGATGTAAATATTAGTTCTAGAGAAACACATAGAGAATCTCATTTTTTTATTAAAGGGAAAAGAAAAGTTTTGAGTAAAATTAAAAATGTCAAAATAGGATTGACTATTTGTTATGATCTAAGATTTCCTGATTTATATAGATATCTTGCTAAAAAAGGTGCTGAAATCATATTAATACCTGCTGCATTTACTGTTCCTACAGGTGAGGCCCATTGGAATACTTTAGTAAGAGCAAGAGCTATTGAGAATTCTGTTTATATTGTTGCTACAAACATGTGTGGTTCACATCATTCTGGTAGAAAAACTTATGGTAACTCTATTATATTTAATCCTTGGGGGATCAAATTAAATCATGCTTTATCAAAAACTAAGATTATTAATACGACTATTGATTTAAAAGAAATTAATAGAGTTAGAAAAAGAGTTCCATCAATTTATAATGATTAAATATAACGCTCTTATTAATGGAATTGGAACTAGTGTTAAAACGAAAAAATATTATGATGAATGGTCTAAAGATTATGATAAAGTTTTAAATCAATGGAATTATCATGCACCAAAATCTTCCTCTAAAATTCTAAAAAAATTCCTCAATAAAAATCCAAATGAAATATTAGATTTAGCATGTGGAACTGGTTTATTTGGTAAAGAATTAAAAAAAATTTATCCAAAATCATCTATTGATGGCGCAGATATTTCAACAAAATCTTTATCTCATGCTAAATTAAAGAAAGTATACAAAAGGTTATTTGTTAGTGATTTTAACAAGAATTTTATTTTTAAGAAAAAATATAATCTCATTACATGCATTGGTTCACTCACGTATAATAACAATCCTCAAAAATTATTACTAAAAGTTAGTAATATAACTAAAAAATCAGGATTTTTTATATTTTCTCATAGAGTAGATTTATGGCAGAAACAAAATTTTGATAAAATTTTAAGTGATTTATCTAATAAATGGCAAAATATATTTATATCAAGAAAATTGCTATATTTGCCTAAAAACAAAGATTTTAATAATAAAATTAAAATTAAGATAGGATTATTAAAAAAGATTTAATAAACTTTTTTATAAATTTGTTTAAAAATAGAGAATCGGATATTATTCACTTGGTTTATCTTCTATCCTAAACCATTTTAAAAAGAAGGGGTAAGACGCCGTTATCCCTTCTTTTTTTATTTATTAATTATAAATTTTTAATTTTGTTAAACTTTTGCATTTTCATCAATGTTTTATTACTAACATGATGCTCAATCCCTTCAGCATCGGCTGCAGCTACTTTTTGATCTAAACCAAGATTTATCAAAAAATTGTAAACTATGTTATGTCTTTTTTTTGATATACTTGCTATCTTTTGACCCTTAACTGTAAGAAATATAGACCTGTAAGGTTCTTTTTTTATAAAACCTTGTGAATGAAGTCTTTTAATCGTCTTATTAGCAGTGGCCTGGGCAATATCCAGAGCATTAGCTATATCAACAATACGAGCTTCTCCATTTCTATTTAATAATTCGGCTATGAGTTCAAGGTAATCCTCTGTATTCTCAGTTTTATGTGCATTTCTTACTTTTGTAAAAGACATGCTTTTTAATACCTTATTTTTGATATTTTTTCATTAAGAATAAATATAGCCATAGCTATAAATATTAGCTATATATGTATATTAATTGAGGAATTTATATGAATGCACTTTTTAATGCCATTAAAGATAGAGGTAATATTGCTTTAGCAAATGATGGTAGATTATTAAAAAAATCTTTTTTTGGATTAATAATTTTAGCATGTGCTTTTCAACCTGGTGAATTTGGTATTATAATCAGAGAATCAATGACTGATGCTTATTTACAAGTTTCAGTTTTTGTAGGTTTTACATTATTTATTTTTATAGGCTTAGATAGTTTAACAAAATTTGATATTGCCTCATTTCTAATTAAAACTAAAAAAATTCATGTTCCAATTGCTGCTATTCTTGGTGCTCTACCAGGATGCGGCGGTGCAATTATTGTTGTTACACAATATATTCAAGGAAGAATAGGTTTTGGTTCTTTAGTAGCAGTTTTAACTGCAACAATGGGGGATGCTGCATTTTTAATATTGGCCATCGAACCAAGCACTGGTATTTTGATATTTGTTATTGGTGCTATAGTAGGAATTATAAGTGGTTATATTATAGATATTATCCATGGTTCTAATTATTTAATTAATCCTACTTCTAAAATTAAAATTTCTGAAAAATTAGATAAAACATTTGTTTCTAAATTTAATTTTATTTGGCTGGCTATTTTTTTACCAGGTTTCATAGTGGGAATTTTAGTTGCTTTTCAAATCAATATTTCTGAATATTTAATTATATCAGATAAAATAAGTTTATTACCAATAATTGGCTCAGCTGGTGCAATTTTATCAATTTTTATGTGGTCATTAAATCCTCTAAGTGATTTTCAATGCTCAACTGATAAATCAAGAGGTTTATTATCAAGAGTAGTTGATACAACAAATTTTGTTTCAACTTGGGTAATTTGTGGTTTTTTAGTTTTTGAAATTTTTATGTTTTTTTCCTCAATAGATTTAAAAGTTTTTTTTAATATTTGGCTCCCATTTGTTCCATTAATTGCAATTTTGTTTGGCTTTCTTCCTGGTTGTGGCCCTCAAGTTGTTGTTGCAACTTTTTATCTTAATGGATTTATACCTTTTTCAGCAGAAATCGGAAATGCAATTTCAAATGATGGAGATGCCCTTTTCCCAGCTATAGCGCTAGCTCCTAAAGCTGCAATAATTGCTACGTTGTATAGTGCCATACCAGCTATATTAGTTGCATATGGATATATGTATTTTTTTGAATAAATGATCTAAAAATAAAGTTTTGTTATTCTATATTGATCTTTCCAGAAATTGTATTTGCTAATCCAATAGATTCTATTTTTAGTTGCATCTGAATATCAATAGAATTTCCTGATTTAATTAACCCTTTTTTGTCAGCTAAATTAATTTCATTTTCTAATATTCTTTGAGATGTAATTCCTACTTTTTTTAGAAATTTTCTAATTTCCATATTTAAATTATCTTCATTCATGATATGTCCTTTTTATATAATTCTAAATATTTTATTGTAATTTGCCAACTCATATTATGACTAAAAATAAAGATATATCATCTAAATCTAAACATAAAGAGGCATTAACAAAGTTACGAATTAAAAAATTAGAAGAAAAAATGAAGATGAATTTAATAAAAAGAAAGAAAAATACTAAGAAGATAAAAAATGGATAAATTAATTATCCAAGGAGAATCTGATCTATTTGGTTCAATAGATATTCCTGGATCTAAAAATGCATCGCTTCCAATATTAATAGCATCTTTACTGAGTGAAAAAAATTTAAATCTTACTAATATTCCAAAGCTGCAAGATGTAAAATCCATGATACTATTATTGGAAAGTTTTGGCGTAAAAATAAATGAAAATGATTCTAAACTTACTTTGAACGCTAAAGATTTAAAAAATAATATTGCAGATTATGATTTAGTTAGAAAAATGAGAGCATCTATTTTAGTTTTGGGCCCTTTACTTGCTCGTTTTAAACAAGCTAAGATTTCGTTACCAGGAGGATGCTCAATCGGTACTAGACCAATTGATATTCATTTAAATAGTTTGAATAAATTAGGTATTAATTTTGAAATTGAAAATGGTTTTATAAGTGGATTAGTTAAAAATGAATTAATTGGAAATATAATTGACTTACCATTTCCAAGTGTAGGGGCAACTGAAAATGTAATAATGGCAGCAATTTTAGCAAAAGGGAAAACAATAATTAATAATGCAGCAAAGGAACCAGAGATAATAGATTTAGGCGAGTGTCTTAATTCTATGGGTGCAAAAATTATTGGGCATGGAACTAATACAATTAACATTGAAGGAGTGAATCAATTACATGATTCAAGTTATGATATTATGTTTGATAGAATAGTTGCAGGTACATATATTTTGGCTGCAGTTATGATTAATAAAAAATTTACTGTTAAAAATATTAAGCCTAAATATCTAGAATCTTTAATTCAAACCCTAATAAAAATGAAAGCCAATTTAATTGTTAATGATAACGATATTACAATATTACCTTCAAAAAAAATAATAGGTATTAATATAGAAACAGCTCCTTATCCAGGTTTCCCAACTGATCTCCAGGCTCAAATAATGGCTTTAATGTGTATGGCAGATGGACCTTCTACAATTAAAGAAAAAATTTTTGAAAATAGATTCATGCATGTATCTGAATTAAATAGATTGGGAGCAAATATAAAAATTAAAAAAGATACAGCATTTATAGAAGGGAATAAGCAATTTAAAGGAGCTCAAGTAATGGCTAGTGATTTACGAGCTAGTGTTAGTTTAGTACTTGCAGGTCTATGTGCAAAAGGGGAGACTACAGTAAATAGAGTTTATCATTTAGATAGGGGATATGAAAAAATTGAGGAAACTCTTGGTATTTATGGACCCATCATAAAAAGAGAAAAATAAAATTTTTATAGAAGTTTTTATATACAAGTATAAAACGAGCTAAATTTATTATGAAAAAAGATATTATTATAGCTGTACCACGGGGTAGAATAATTGAAGAATCAGAAAAGATTTTAAACAAAACTTCTTTTGCTCCTGATCCTTTACTATTTGATTCTAAAACAAGAAAACTAACTTTTGAATCAAAAAAAAAGAATATTAAATATATTAAAGTTAGGGCTTTTGATGTTTGCACTTTTGTTGCCTTTGGTGCTGCTCAAATAGGCATAGCCGGAGATGATATTATTCAAGAGTTTTCTTATTCTGAAGTTTATGCACCTTTAAAATTAAATATAGGTCATTGCAGACTTTCTGTGGCAGCTCCTCTAAAACTTATTAACAAAGAAGATCCATCAACTTGGAGTAATATTCGAATAGCTACAAAATATCCAAATCTTTCTAAGAAATTTTTTGCATCTAAAAGTATACAGGTAGAAACAATAAAACTTAATGGATCAATGGAATTGGCTCCTTCCTTATCTATGTGCAGAAGAATTGTTGATTTAGTTTCTTCAGGCAAAACTTTAAAAGAAAATGGCTTAAAAGAAGTAGAAAAGATTATTGATGTTGAGTCTAAATTAATTATTAACAGATCAGCATATAAAACAGAAACCAAAAAAATTGAGTCTATTATTAATGAAATAGAAAATATTATTTAATGAAATTTCTAAATATTAATAATAAATTATTTTACAAGGAACTTGATTTATTATTAAAAAAAAGATCGCATAATAGTTCTGCAAAAGTAGATAGTGAAGTATATCAAATAATACAACAAGTAAAATCTCATGGAGATAAAGCATTATTTAAATATGCAAAAAAATTTGATAAATCTTCTATTAATAAAAAAAATATATTATTATCTAAAGAAGTTTTACAATCTTATAAAAATAAAATAGATAACGACATATTAAAAGCTTTTAGAATTGCAATTCGCAATATTACAAATTTTCATAAGAAACAAATGCCTAAAAGTTTTCAAATCAAAAAGCATGGAGTCAAAACAGGCTCTAAATGGACTCCAATACAATCGGCAGGCCTTTACATTCCTGGAGGATTAGCGTCCTATCCTTCTTCATTAATTATGAATGCTATTCCTGCTAAAGTTTCTGGAGTTAAAAGAATAGTACTTATGACTCCTTCAAAATCAAATAAAATTAATCCATATATACTAGCTTTAATTGATGAATTAAAATTAAGTGAAATTTACCAAATCGGTGGAGCTCATTCTATTGCAGCTTTAGCTTTTGGAACAGAAAGCATAAAACCAGTTAATAAGATATTTGGACCTGGAAATGCTTATGTAGCTAGTGCCAAAAAACAAATTTTTGGAGATGTTGGTATTGATTTAATTGCAGGTCCTTCTGAAATAGTCGTTGTAGCAGATTCTAAAAATGATCCAAAATGGGTTGCATCAGATTTAATTGCTCAAGCAGAGCATGATGAAAAAGCTCAATCAATATTAATAACTGATAGTAAGCATTTTGGAAATAAAGTGCTATCTTCAATTAAGGATTTAATTACTAATTTGCCAAAAAAGAATACTATTAAAAAAAGTCTTGATACATATGGATTAATAATTTTAGTAGATGATTTTAAAAATTGTCATAATATAATTAACAATATTGCTCCTGAACATTTACATCTTCAAAATAAAGATCGAAATAAAATTTATAAGAAAGTAATTAATGCTGGAGCTATTTTCTTAGGTAAATATTCATCAGAAGTTTTTGGTGATTATATTGTTGGAACAAATCATATTTTACCTACATCAGGAGCGGCTAAGTTTTCTTCAGGCCTTGGTGTTTTGGATTTTATGAAAAGAACTTCAATAGTTGAGATGAATTTTTCTGGCTACCAAAAATATGCTTCTAAAGTTGCTAAGATGGCAAATATTGAAAATCTTGAAGGTCATAAATTATCTGTAAAAATTAGACAAAATGATAAAAAATAAATATATAGATATTTTAATATTTATGGAGTTTTAATGCCAAAAGAAGGATCAATTGAGTTTCAAGGAGTAGTATTAGAGTTACTTCCAAATGCGATGTTTAAAGTAAAACTACAAAATGATCATGAAATATTAGCTCACTCATCTGGAAAAATGAGAAAAAATAGAATTAGAGTATTAGCCGGAGATAAAGTGACCGTTGAAATGACGCCATATGATCTTACAAAAGGCCGAATAACGTTTAGATGGAAGTAAAAAAAAATAAAATTACTAAGCCTAAGAAACACTCTAAAATAGCCAAATGTCCGATTTGTAAAAATAAATCTATTAATGAATTTTCACCCTTTTGTTCAAAAAAATGTAGTGATTTGGATTTGATGAAATGGCTTTCTGATGAAAATTATATAAATTTAAATGAATAAATAATCTTAAATTATAAAAATATAATTGAATAAGTTAAAAAAACAATTTATCACGAGTTTTTTTGCCCAGATAGCTCAGTTGGTAGAGCAAAGGACTGAAAATCCTTGTGTCCGTGGTTCAATTCCACGTCTGGGCACCATCTTTTTTTACATGAGTATAAGTTCTTATTGTAATAGTATTATATGGAAAAAAAAATATTAGTATTTTCTAACGGCGAAAAAATAGGTGATGGAATTATAAAATTACCTCTTTTATATGAAATAAAAAAAAGACTACCTGAATATAAATTAGTGTGGGTTACCAATAAAGGTTCAACAGCTTATAGAGATAAATTAAAATTTATAGCTGAACAATATATAGATGAAATAATTGAGAAAGCAGATTTAAGCCCCTTTTTTTGGATGAAGGTATCTAAAAATTATGATTTTGAAAATAGTTTTTATGAATATATTTTAGATACTCAAAAATCTTTTTATAGAACGATTGCCTTAAAAAGAATTAAAAATAGACAATTTATTTCTGCTACAGCTAATAGTTTATTTTCATCTATAAAATTTATTAAAAAAAATAAAAGAAGATATTATTTAGATGATTTATTTGATCTTTTAGATTTAATTAAAAAGTCCAAAATAGAAGAAAATTTTAAAATTAAGATACCTGATGATCTAGATTTAAATTTAAAAAAATTTTTTAAGAAAGATCAAAAATATTTTGGAATTGCTCCTGGGGCAGGAGAGAAAAATAAAATATGGCCTTTAATGAATTTTATTAATGTAGGAAAATATTTCTTAGATAAAAATTATAAAGCTGTCTTATTTCTGGGACCTGAAGAAAAGCATTTAAGAGAAAAAATTCTTCATGAATTTCCAGAAGCAATAATTCCTGAAGAATTAATTTCAAATTTTTCTAATATTGAAACTGTTATTGCTTCAACTAAATATCTTAAGTTTGCATTATGTAATGATAGTGGCATTAGTCATATGCTTTCAACTAGTTATTGTCCTCTAATCAAATTATTTGGCCCAAAAGAATCTTTAAAATTTACTCCATCCAATATTAATATACATACTATTTCTGCTTCTAAATTTAGCAAAAACAACAAGATAGATTCTATTCCTGCTGAATATGTAATAGATAAGATTAATAAACTCCTCGAATAACCTCATATTGAATTGGACAACATAAAATTCGATCTTTAAACATGGCTGAAAATTATGTTTAAGTTTGAAAAGTTAGTTTTTGGAGATTTAGGCTGGGGAGACGAATTTCTTTTAGCAATGCTAATGACTTTAGTTGTTAGTGTTTTATCCATGGGACTAGGTATATTTATTGCTATTTTTACTGCCTGGGCAAAATTAACTTATTCAAGAACTCTTAAATTTATTGCTAGTTTCTATACTACAGTAATTCGTGGAATACCTGAACTTCTAGTTATCTATCTTATTTTTTTTGGAGGTAGTTCATTAGTTATGAAAATAGCTAAAGTTTTTGGATATGATGGTTATTTAGAACTTAATGCGATCACTATCAGTGTTATTGCTATAGGTATTATTTCTGCAACTTATTCCAGTGAAGTACTGAGAGCTGCTTTTTTATCTATTCCGAAAGGTCAAACAGAAGCAGCTAAATCTCTAGGTCTTTCAAAGCTGCAAATTTTTTATAAAATTCTTACTCCACAAATTTTAAGACATGCAATTCCTGGCTTAGGCAATGTTTGGCAAGTAACCTTAAAAGATACTTCTTTAATATCTGTTACAGGCTTAGTAGAAATAATGAGGCAAACACGAATAGCTTCAAATGTTGAGCATTCTCCTTTAACTTTTTTAATAACTGCTGCTTTTCTATATTTATTTCTAACAACTTTTTCTTCTAAATTTTTTAATTTCTTAGAACGAAAAACAAACAAAGGTTATGCATAAATGTTTTTTAATATCTCATCTTACATAACTGAAACATTAATTTATAAAAATTTTATATTAATATTTAGTGCATTAGATGAAACTTTATTATTGCTTTTGATTTCTTTACCATTAGGTTTTGTTCTTTCATTAATTTTTGCTTTAGGAAGAATATCTAAAAATACTTTAATTTCAAGGGCAGTAGCCAGTTATATTTTTACAATTAGAGGAACTCCATTACTTGTACAAATTTATTTAATTTATTTCGGTTTAGGTTCTGTAAAAGCAATAAGGGAAAGTATTTTATGGGCATTATTGAAAGAACCTTTTTGGTGCGGTGTTTTAGCTTTAACTATTAATACTGTTGCATACGGTGCTGAAATTTTTAGAGGTGGAATACAATCGGTAACAAAAGGACAAATTGAATCTGGTCAAGCATTAGGTTTTTCAAAAATAAAATTATATAGGCGAATAGTCTTTCCAATTGCTTTAAGGCAAGTACTTCCTACTTATGGTAATGAATTAATTCTTATGGTTAAAGCAACTTCTTTAGTGAGTTTAACAACTTATATGGAGATGACAGGTATTGCGAGAAAAATTATGGCCAAAACATTTGCTCCTGTTGAAGCATTTGTTGCCGCAGGTATACTTTATTTATTTTTAAATTTTTTAATGGTTCAACTAGTTAAATACTTAGAATGGAAATATAATCCTCATCTCAGATTAAATAATTAATTATTAAAATTAAATTATATATCCAATATCATCAATTACACTTTTTAAATATGAGTACCCTTTTTTAGCATATATATATGGATTGGCTTTATCTGGATCTTGTTCTGCTTCAATAACTAGCCATTTATTGTATTTATTTTGATATAAAATTTTAAGTAAAGGCAAATAATCAATACATCCATCTCCAGGAACTGTAAAAACACCTTTTAAAAAAGAATCTCTAAAACTTAAGTTATTTGATAAGGAATTTTCTAAAATATTTTTTCTAATATCCTTACAATGCACATGATTGATACGAGATATGTATTTTTTTAAAATATTTTCATAATTTGCTTCTGCAAATAGTAAGTGACCAGTATCATAAAGAAGAAAAGTTTTATCATTTGTTTCATTGATGAATCTGTCTACATCTTCTTCAGTTTGAATAATTGTACCCATATGTTCGTGATAAGACATTGGCAAACCTATATCAAATAACCTATTAGAAATTTCTGATATTTTTTTTCCATATGATGTCCATTCATTATCTTTTAATTTTGGTCTAGATTTTAAAGGTATATCTCCTAAGCTTTGAATTGAGTCAGATACGTCAGCAAAAACAAAGACATCAGATTTAACAAATTTAAGAAGATCTATATGATCTTTCATAGCAGACCATTCTTCTTCTACAGATCTTTTTCTTAGTAATGAACCATACCATCCACCAGGCATTTTTAATTGATATTTATTTAATAAAAACTTTATTATTCCGGGATTACGAGGAAATTTTCCCCCAAGTTCAATTCCACTAAATCCAGATCTAGAAGCTTCTTCTAGGCAAGTTTCTATTGGAGTATCTCCTCCAAGTTCTGGCATATCATCATTACTCCAGGCTATTGGAGCTATTCCTAAATTAATTTTCATAATTTTTTATATTATTATAATTATTTATATATTTCATTATTTAAAAGTATAATTTAAATGAATAAATAATGAAAGTTTTAATAGTTGATGGAAACGAAAAATCTGCATCTGATCGTTATA
Source organism: uncultured Alphaproteobacteria bacterium (assembly GCA_902567855.1). Lineage (GTDB taxonomy): Bacteria > Pseudomonadota > Alphaproteobacteria > HIMB59 > MarineAlpha5-Bin3. The sequence continues at coordinate 41,450 of CACFOQ010000006.1, read as the reverse complement.
CTGAGCTTGGTATGCTTACGCAATATGAAGTATACAAAAAAGTTTTAGAAAATATTGCGGATATAGAATTAGAAATAATAGTTATTCATCCTGCAAATTTTAATGATTTTTTACCTAAAGGAATAAATTTAGATGATTTTGATGGCATAGTTTGGACAGGTAGTGTGCTTAATATATATGATTATGGCCCTTCAATAGAACGTCAAATTGATCTAGCAAAAAATCTTTTTACTAAAGAAAACAAAATATTTGGGAGTTGTTGGGGTTTGCAAGTATTAGCAACTGCTGCTGGTGGATCTGTCAGAAAGAATCCTAAAGGATTAGAGGCAGTGATTGCTAAAAACATTACTTTAAATGAAAGAGGAAATAATCATCCAATGTATAAAGGAAAACCGAAAGTTTTTGATTCTTTTTGTTGGCATTACGACGAAATAGAAAGGTTGCCTAATGAAACTTTAGTATTGTCTTCTAATGATCAAAGTAAGGTGCAATCTATTTCTTTTTCAAAAAATCAATCTAAAGTATGGGCAGTTCAATACCATCCTGAATTTAATCCTCATTGGATGTCAGGATTAATGGATCAGAGAAAAAAATTATTATTAGATAATAATATTTTTTCTACTGAAGAAGAATATGAAAAATTACATTCTTTTTTTACAAATATATTTCAGAATCATAAACTTAAGAATGAATTATCAATATCTGATACATTAATTGTTGACGAGATTCATACCATTGAACTTAAAAATTGGCTAGAGTATCTTAAGAGTGAAATTTAATTAATAATTTTATAGCTTCTTGCCATTTAAAAAATTGTTTTTTTATAATTGATTTACTTATTTTTGAATTATAAATCTTTTTTCTATTCCATAGTTTCGAAATTTCATCTACATTTTTTATTAAGCCACTATGTAACCCAGATAAATATGCCACTCCAAGAGAGGTAGTTTCAGTATTATTTGGTTTAATAATTTTTATTTGTAAAATATTGCATAAACTCTGAACGAAACTATCATTTTTTGTCATACCTCCATCTACTCTCATTTCTTTAATCTTAATTTTTGAATCTTTTTCCATGCAATTAACTAATTCCAATGTTTGAAAACCTAAGCTCTCTAAGATTGATTTAACTATTTCATTTCTGGATGTATTTCTTGTTAATCCAAAAAAAGCACCTCTCACTTGTGGTTGCCAATGAGGAGCGCCTAATCCAGTTAGCGCTGGTATAGAAATTACATTTTCATCTTTATTTGCATTTGAGTATAGCTCGTCTGTATCTTTAGATTCTTTAAACATTAATAATTTATCTCTTAGCCATTGTATTGAAGAACCGGCAACAAATATACTACCTTCATAACAATACATTTTTTTATCTCCTATTTTATAAGCTACACTAGTTAATAGTTTATTTTTTGATATCTTAAATTGATTACCAATATTCATTAATAAAAAACAACCTGTTCCATATGTGCTTTTGGCTTTTCCTAAAGTAAAACATGTATGACCTATAGCTGATGCTTGCTGATCTCCTGCCATACCTCCAATATTTATTGCTGATCCAAAAATTTTTGTATATCCAAAATCATATACATTTGGTTTAACTTGAGGTAAAATTTTATGCGGTATTTGAAGATGTTTAAGTATTGATTTAGACCATTCTTCTTTTTTTGAGTCATAAAGCATCGTTCTAGATGCATTTGTAATATCAGTAAAATGTGATTTTTTTTCTGTCAAATTCCATAATAACCAAGTATCAATTGTACCAAATAAGAGTCTATTTTCTTTTAATAATTTTTTTGTTTTTTTAACATTATTTAATATCCATTTAATTTTTGTTGCGGAGAAATATGGGTCAATTACTAATCCAGTAATTTTTTGAATTTTATAGGCTAGTTTCTTATTTATCAATTTTTCGCACATGGGTATGGTTCTTCTATCTTGCCATACGATAGCATTATATACTGGTCGACCAGATAGTTTATCCCACAGAACAGTTGTTTCTCGTTGATTAGCTATACCTATTGAAAGAATTTCAGAGCATTTTATATTATTTTTTTTTATTAATTTATTTACTAAAAATTTAACATCTTTAAATATTGTTATAGGGTCATGTTCTACCCAGCCATTTTTAGGAAAGAATTGTCTAAATTCTTTTTGTAAAGTATCAATAACATGAAAATTTTTATTATATAATACAACCTTAGAGCTAGTAGTTCCTTGATCTATAGAAACTATAAATTTTTTCATAAAAAATTATATGTCAAGGTTATTTATAAAGTTAGCGTTCTCTTGAATAAAATTAAATCTTTTCTCTGCTTTTTTACCCATTAAGGCTTCAAACAGTTTTTCAGTCTGTTTAGTATATTTAATACCATCAGCTAATTTTAATTGTATTAAAGATCTTTTTTCAGGATCCATCGTTGTATCTTTTAGTTGATTAGCAGGCATCTCTCCCAGTCCTTTAAAACGAGTAAGTTGAGGCGATCCCTTATTATTGTTAAGTATTTTTTCCTTATCTTTTTCATTGTAAGCAAAAAAATTTTCCTGGTTATAAGAAATTTTATATAAAGGAGGCATTGCTAAATAAAGTTTACCTTCTTCAATAATTTTTCTCATATATTTATAAAAAAAAGTAATTAATAAAGTAGCTATATGAGATCCATCAACATCTGCATCTGTCATCAAAATAATTTTTTCATATCTTAATTTAGATAATTGAAAATTTTTTCCCAGCCCACAACCAAGAGAGTGAACAAGATTTTGAATTTCGTTATTATCTGCAATTTTTGATAATGAAACACTATAAACATTTAATATTTTTCCTTTAAGGGGCAGAATGGCTTGAGTAGATCTGAATCTTGCTTGTTTTGCTGAACCACCAGCACTATCTCCTTCAACTATAAAGAGTTCAGTATTTTGTATTGTGTTACTAGTACAATCTACTAATTTTCCAGGCAACCTATTTTTTTCTTTTATTGATTTTCTATCTAATTTTTTTATCTTAGATAAATCCGTTCTTAATAATGCACGTTCAATTAGTATTTCTATAAGCTTTAATGATTCTTTTTTATTACTGTTTAACCACAATAAAATTTGGTTTTGCAATAATTCTTCCAATTGTTTTTGTAATTTTGGCATTGTAATTCTTTTTTTTGTTTGTCCTTCAAAACTTGGAGAATTAATAAAAATAGAAATTAATGTATCAGCATAGTCAAATATGTCATTGGTATTTATATTTAGATATTTAGTTAATTGATTTTTATGACTAAAAATTTTAATTGCTTTCATAAAAGAATTTTTAAGAGAATTTTCGTGAGATCCTCCATCTGGTGTTTCAATAGTGTTACAAAATGACATCAATGAGGACTGCTCTAATTCATTAAATGATATGTAAATTTCACATTTTTCATTGGAATTAAATGTTAAGGATGCATAGAAATATTTATTCGTAATTTTTTTTCTTTGCTGAAAATTTGACTGCATAAAATCAGCAATTCCTTTTACATATAAAAACTCTTCTCTATTTGGAGTTTTATCTTCAATTAATTCTTTGCTTATATTAAAAGTAATTTTAGTGCCCTTCACCAAAACAGCTTTCATTTTAATAAAAGAGTAAAGTTTTTTAGGAGAAAATAATATACTTTCAAAAATTTCTTTATCAGGAATAAACTTAATCTCAGTTCCTTTAAGATTTTTATTGCATTTTTCTATTTTTACTTTTGTTTTTGCTTTACCTTTAGAATAGGTTTGAGAATATAATTTAGATTTGTTGTAAATCTTAATTTCAAGTTTTTCACTAAGAGCATTTACAACAGATATACCAACTCCATGAAGTCCCCCAGAAGTTTTATAAGCATTATTTGTAAACTTTCCTCCTGAATGTAAAGTTGTTAAAACAATCTCAAAAGCTCTTTTATTTTTAAATTTAGGGTGAAAATCTATAGGAATACCTCTTCCATCATCCTTGATAGTAATTGAGTTATCTAAACTATATTTAAAATCAATTTTTTTGGCATATCCAGCAACTACTTCATCTATTGAATTATCTAAAATTTCATTGACAAGATGATGCAGTCCTTCAATATTGGTATTACCAATATACATTCCAGGCCTTTTTCGTACTGGAAGCAAGCCTTCTAGTACCTCAATATCCTTTGCACCATAGGTTTTGCTTTTAGTCATAAATATAAATTATTTAACAAAATTATTGGTGATTTGACATAAAAAAAACCGCTATGATATATTCAAAGCGGTTTTTTAAAAAAAATTATTTAAGCGTCGTAATATAAATGAAATTCATGTGGATGAGGTCTAAGATCCATTGGACTAACTTCATTTTCTCTTTTGTAAGATATATATGTTTCAATGTTATCCTTTGTAAATACTCCTCCTTGAAGTAAATATTTGTGATCTTTTTCCAGTGCACTTAGTGACTCAGATAAAGATCCAGGAGTTGAAGGAATCTTAGCAAGCACGCTAGCTGGCGCTTCATAAATATTTATGTCTGTTGGTTTTCCAGGATTAATCTTATTTTTAACCCCATCTAAACCTGCCATTAAAATTGCTGAAAATGCAAGGTAGGGATTTGAAGAAGGATCTGGACATCTAAATTCAACTCTTTTAGCTTTTGGACTCGCAGTATAGTTATTAGGTATTCTTACTGATGCAGTTCTATTCGCTTGAGAATAAGCTATATTTACCGGAGCCTCAAAACCAGGAACTAATCTTTTATAAGAGTTAGTAGTAGGTGCACAAAAAGCTAATAAAGATGGAGCGTGTTTTAATATTCCCCCTATGTAATGTAATGCAAAATCACTTAAATCAGCATAATTACCTTTTTTATACATTAAAGTTTTATTTTTTTTCCATATACTTGAATGAACATGCATACCAGAGCCATTATCTTCAAAAAGCGGTTTAGGCATAAAAGTAGCAGTCATTCCATATTGTTTAGCAACATTTTTAACGACATATTTATATCTTAGAAGATCATCAGCCATAGACAGTAGTGGAGAAAATTCTAAATCAATTTCACACTGACCACCTGTAGCGACTTCATGATGTGAAGCTTCAACATTTATTCCTATTTCTTCCATTGTTAATACCATTTCAGTTCTAACATCTTGTAAACTATCAGATGGAGGGAGAGGAAAGTAGCCTCCTTTATGCCTTGGTTTATGTCCTAGGTTTGGATTTTCATCTTTTCCTGTATTCCAAGACCCTTCAGTTGAATCAACTTCATGAAATGCAAAATTAGATCCGGAATCATACTTTACATCATTAAAAACAAAAAATTCTGCTTCTGGTCCAAAATATGCAGTATCACCCATACCTGAGGATTTTAAATATTTTTCTGCTTTTTTTGCTATGTATCTAGGATCTTTTTCATAACTTTCATAACTTATAGGGTCGACAACATCACAGTAAAATGCAATTGTTTTTTCTGAGTAAAAGGGATCTATATAAGCTGTAGTAACATCTGGCACCATTGCCATATCACTATTTTCTATAGATTGGAAACCTCTTACTGAAGAACCATCAAAACCTACTCCATCTTTAAATAAATCTTCTTTAAGGTATTTAAATGGGATTGATATATGATGAGTTGAACCAGGCATATCAGTGAAACGAAGATCAACCATTTTAATATCTTCATTTTTTACTTTTTTTAAAAGTTCTTTTGGTGTTTTACAGTTATATTTCATAATTACCTCACGCTTTAAAAAACTAAACTCATAATTAAGTATAGTTTAATTCTATCCATGCTCTAGTTATGAAATCTGCTTTATGCGCGTTCCTTCAGCTGTTGCTTACTTCCGACCTTTGCAAAGGTTGAACGATTTATAACTTTTGCATGCGTTCCTTCGATCGTTAGATCTACTTCCGATTTAAATAAATTTAAATTGAACGATTAAAACCTTTTTATTGATTTTTTAATTCTTGTAAAGTTAATTTAGACAGCATCACTGCCTTTTTCCCCAGTTCTAATTCTAATTACTTGATCAATAGTGTATATAAATATTTTTCCATCTCCAATTTTTCCTGAATATGCTGCTTTTTTTATAGCCTCTAATGCTTTTTCAACAATCCTGTCTTCAACTATTAACTCAATTTTAATTTTTACTCTAAATTCATCATCGTAATCAAGACTACTGTTTAAACCTCCGTCTTGCCCTCTTTGACGACCAAATCCTTTTACATCAGATACTGTCATTCCTGATAAACCTATATCGTGAAGAGCATCTTTAACATTAGATAATTTTGAAGGTTTAATTATTGATTCAATTTTTTTCATATTTTTGACAATCTATAAATTGCTTTTTCTATATTTTCTATTGAATTAGCATAACTAAGTCTAACGAAATCATTAACGCTATCTCCAAAACTTGTTCCCGGAACAATAGCAACACCATGTTTTTCCAAAGCAAGATCTGCAAATTCTTTTCCAGTCATTTTTGTATTTGAAATATTAGGAAAAGCATAAAAAGCTCCCCCAGGTTTAAAACATTTTATTCTTTCCAAGCTATTTAACTTTTCATAAATAAAATTTTTTCTTTTTTCAAATTCTTTAGATATTTTAATTACTTCATCTTGATTGCCTCTCAATGCTTCAATGCCAGCATACTGACTTATTGAATTAGGACATGAATGATCATTAACACAAAGTTTATTTGCAAAATCATAAATTTTTTCTGGCCAAACACTCCATCCAAGTCTCCAACCAGTCATACAATATGTTTTACTCCAACCTTCTAATATTATTAAACGATCTTTAATTGATTCATATTTTAATAAAGTAGGCATAGAATTATTTTCAAAAATAATTTTACTATAAATCTCATCACTTAAAATAGCTACATTGGGATATTTTTCTAATAGGTTAATTAATTTGTTTATTTTTTCCAAATGCATGAATGAGCCTGTAGGATTATTTGGATTATTAACTATTATAAGACTAGTTTTTTCAGTGATAATGTCTTCAAGTTTATCTATATTTATTTCAAAGTTATCTTTTTCATCCAAAACTAATGGCACTGCTTTAGCTCCACTATATTTAATCATAGATCTATAAATTGGGAAACCAGGATCAGGATAAATAATTTCTTTGTTTTTATCTCCTAAAATTAAAGCAGCAAAAAAAATTACTGGTTTTCCTCCTGGGGTAATTAAAATTCTATCTGGGCTTACAGATATTTGATAATTATTATAAATATATTCAGAAACTGCCTCTCTTAAAGGTAGTATTCCATTTGAAGGTGTATATCCATGATGACCGTCACTTATAGCTTTTTTTGCAGCTTCCAAAATATTCTGAGGGGTAGGAAAATCAGGTTGGCCAATTCCTAAATTTACTATGTCTTTTCCTTCAGATTGCAATTTATTTGCTTTTGCTAGTATAGCAAAAGCAGATTCTGTTTCTAATTCAAATAATCTTTTGGAAACGTGCATTCTTTTGATATACCGGAAAAATTATATAAAAAACACAAATTATTTATGGCGAACGTAGCTCAGTTGGTTAGAGCGCGGGCTTGTGGTGCCCGATGTCGAGGGTTCGAATCCCTTCGTTCGCCCCATTTTTTTTACCACCCAAATCTTATATTTGAGCTTTTTTTACTAGAAAATAGCTAAAATATTTTATTAAAAAAATTATATTCTTTGTTGTTTATTAATTGAGTTCAACATAAAAGCGAAAATTAAAGGGCCGGTGGTGGAATTGGTAGACACGTAGGATTTAGGTTCCTATGCCGCGAGGTGTGAAGGTTCAAGTCCTTTCCGGCCTACCAAAGAAGAACTATGAATATTAAAGAAATTAATTCAAAAAAATTATTTAAAGAATTTGAAATTCAAATTCCTTACAAAGATATAGACGACTCTATAAATGATAAAATTAATAAATTAATGCCAACTGTTTCTTTGCCTGGTTTTAGAAAAGGAAAAGCACCTCTTAATATTGTTAAAAAAAAATATGAAAATAATGTTCTTTCTGAAGTTATAGAAAAAATTGTTGAGCAAAATACAAAAAAACTAATAGATGAAAAAAAACTTAAACCTTTTCGGCAACCTAAGGTTGAATTAAAAAAATATGAAAAAAATCAACCAGTAGAAATTTCAATCAAAATAGATCTTGAGCCTAATATAGAAGTTAGCCCCTTTGAAGAAATAGAATTAGTTAATAGAACTATTGATGTAGATAAAAAAAGAATTGATGAAAACTATAATCAATTTATTAATTCACAAAAACATTATCATAAAGTTAAAGATGATAGAGTTGCCAAAATATCAGATAAAATTATTGCTAATATAACAACAAAAGATGAGTCAGTTCCAGAGTTTTTAAAATCTCAAAATAATATGCCTATTATAACTGATTCAGATTACCAGATACTACCTGATATTGGCCCTTTATTAGTAAACAAAAAAGTAAAAGTAGGAGATAAGATTAATTTAAAATTTGATTTAAAAGAAGCCTTAAAACAAAAAGAAAAGAAAGAAGTTGAATTTGAAATAGAAATAGTTTCCTTAGAACAGCTTCATGAATTTGAAATTACTAAAGAATTTTTAGAAAAAAATAATCTGAAAGATGAAAAGCAATTAAAAGACAATTTGGAACAAAATTTAATAAAACAATATCAAGAATCATTGAAACAAATACAAAAAAAAGAATTAATGGATATTTTAGAGAAAAAAAATAAATTTGATGTACCTGAAGGTATATTAGATGAGGAATTTAGTTCTATTATGTCAAGATTAGATCAAGCTAAGAAAGATAATAGTCTTGATGAAGATGATAAAAATTTATCTGATGAAGAATTAAAGAAAAGATATAAAAAAATAGCATTAAGAAGAGTTAAACTTGCTGTTTTAATGCAACATATAGCAGTTATTGATAATATTACAGTAACAGAAAAAGAGTTAACTGATGGTATGATTAATTATGCATCTCAATACCCTGGTCAAGAAAAACAAATATTTGATTATTTCAAAAAAAATCCTTCCAGTATTGAAACAATTCGTGGTCCAATATTTGAACAAAAAATAGTTGATAATATAATTTCAAAAGTTAAGTTGAAAAATGAGAAAATAGATATTAAAAAATTTGAAAAATTAAACATTGAAATATTTCAAAATAAGGAATTAAAATGAAAGACCCTATAGACAATTTAACAAACAATTTAATACCAATGGTGGTAGAACAATCTTCAAGGGGTGAAAGAGCTTATGATATTTACTCTAGACTCTTGAAAGAAAGAATTATTTTCTTAACAGGTCCAATAGATGATAATATTGCAAGCTTAATTTGTGCTCAATTATTATTTTTGGAATCTGAAAATCCTAAAAAAGAAATTTCTTTTTATATAAATTCTCCTGGAGGAATAGTTTGGTCGGGTTTGGCTATGTATGATACAATGCAATATATATCATCAAAAATTATGACAATATGTATTGGTCAAGCAGCTTCTGCTGGTTCATTATTATTAACTGCTGGAGCAGGCAATATGAGATATTCTCTTCCAAATTCTAGAATTATGATGCATCAACCAAGCGGAGGCTATCAAGGGCAAGTAACAGATATTGAAATACAAACAAAAGAAATTATTAAAACTAAAAAAAGATTAAATGAAATTTATGCTAAACATACTGGAAAAAATATAAAAGAAATTGAGGAAATTATGGAAAGGGATAAATATTTTTCTCCTCAAGAGGCAATTAAATTTGGATTAATTGATAAAATTGTTGAAGATAGAAAATAATGAATAAAAAAAATGAAAAAGATTCTTTGTTCTGTTCTTTTTGTGGAAAAAGCCAGAAAGAGGTAAAAAAATTAATTGCTGGACCTACAGTTTTTGTGTGCGATGAATGTGTTGAATTATGTATGGACATAATTAAGGAAGATACTAAAAACAGCAAAATAAAAATTAAGCAAGATATACCAAAACCCAGAGAAATTAATTCAATATTAAATGACTATGTTATAGGCCAAGAAGATGCAAAAAAAACTTTGTCTGTTGCAGTTTATAACCATTATAAAAGATTATCAAATATTGCTTCTTCAGATGTAGAAATTTCTAAATCAAATATATTATTAATTGGCCCTACAGGAACAGGCAAAACATTATTAGCACAAACTTTAGCAAGAATATTAGATGTTCCATTTACTATGGCAGATGCGACTAGTTTAACAGAAGCTGGGTATGTAGGTGAGGATGTAGAGAATATTATTTTAAAATTACTTCAAGCTTCCGATTATAATGTTGAAAGAGCTCAAAAAGGAATAGTATACATTGATGAAATAGATAAGATAGGTAGAAAAAGTGACAATCCTTCAATTACTAGAGATGTTTCAGGTGAAGGTGTACAACAAGCATTGTTAAAAATAATGGAAGGAACAGTTGCTAGTGTTCCCCCACAAGGAGGAAGAAAACACCCTCAACAAGAATTTCTACATATAGATACTTCAAATATACTTTTTATATGTGGAGGAGCTTTTGCTGGTATAGAGAATATTATTAATTCAAGAATCAAAGGAACTTCTATAGGATTTAATTCTAGTCTTTCAAATTTTGAATCAAATAATATAGGTGATATTTTATCTAGGATAGAAAATGAAGATTTATTAAAATTTGGAATGATACCTGAATTTGTTGGTCGTTTACCTGTTTGTGCAACATTGACTGAGCTTAACGAAAAAATGCTAGTTCGCATTATGAAAGAACCAAAAAATGCTATAACAAAGCAATTTGAAGTTTTATTTAAAATGGATAATATTGATCTAGAAATTAAAAATGATGCTTTGATTGAAATAGCTAAACTTGCAGTAAACAGAAAAACTGGTGCCAGAGGATTAAGATCAATCATGGAAGATTTATTAGTAGATCTAATGTATGAATCTCCAGATCAGAAAGATTTAAATAAAATAGTTATAAATAGGGATGTAGTAACAAAAAAAATTGAGCCTGTGCTTCTATTTGCGCCTAAAAGCAATGAAAAAATAGCTGTTAACAAATCTTGAAAATTAATAAATAATACATATTTTAGATAAACAATGAACTCTAATTCTATACCTGTTTTACCCTTGAGAGACATAGTAGTCTTTCCTCATATGGTAGCACCCTTATTTGTTGGTAGAAAACCTTCTGTTAACGCTCTTAATAATGTAATGATAAAAGATAAAAAAATTCTACTTGTTACTCAGATCAATCCTGAAGTTGATTCTCCAAATTCTGAACATCTTTATAAAGTTGGCACATTAGCTAAAGTATTACAATTATTAAAACTTCCTGATGGAACTATAAAGGTATTAGTTGAAGGTTTAGAAAGAGTTAATATAAAAGAATTTATTTCTAAAAATGATTATCTAATTGCTAATTACTCATTACTAAAGATTAAGTCTAAAAATAATTCTAATATTAGGGCTTTAATTAAAATAATATTAGATCAATTTGAATCTTATCAAAAAATTAATAAAAAAATATCACCTGAGATAATTAACAATTTAAAAACTTACAATGATTATAATAAATTTACAGATGTAGTGATTGCTAATTTAAATATAAATTTAAATCAAAAACAAGAATTACTAGAAACTACTTCTTTGGAAAAATCTTTAGATAAAGTTTATGGATATTTAATTGCTGAAATTGACTCAATGCAAATTGAAAAAAAAATTAAAGGTCGGGTAAAAAGGCAAATGGAAAAAACACAAAAAGAATATTACTTAAATGAACAGATGAAAGCTATCCAAAAAGAATTGGGTGATAATGATGAAGTTGATGATATTGCTGAAATTGAAAATAAACTAAAGAAATTAAATTTAAGTTCTGAAGCCCGTGAAAAATGTAAATCTGAAATAAAAAAATTAAAAAATATGAGCCCCATGTCTGCAGAAGCAACTGTAATAAGAAATTATCTCGATTGGGTGATTAGTATACCTTGGAATAATCCTTCAGCAATTTCAAAAAATATTAAAAAAGCTAAGTCTATTCTTGAGTCCGATCATTATGGTTTAGAAAAAGTTAAAGATAGAATTTTAGAATATTTAGCTGTTCAAAAAAGAATTAATAAAATTAAAGGTCCAATTCTTTGCTTAGTAGGCCCTCCAGGAGTTGGCAAAACTTCTTTAGGGAAGTCCATTGCTAATTCTACAGGAAGAAACTTTGTTAGAATGTCATTAGGTGGCGTAAGGGATGAAGCTGAAATTCGAGGTCACAGAAAAACATATATCGGATCAATGCCTGGAAGATTTTTACAGGCTATGAAAAAGTCAAAGACTTCTAATCCTCTTATTTTATTAGACGAAATCGATAAATTAGGCTCTGATTGGAGAGGTGATCCATCATCAGCATTACTTGAAGTATTAGATCCTGAGCAAAATAATAAATTTAATGACCATTATTTAGAGCTAGATTACGATTTATCAGATGTGATGTTTGTATGTACTGCAAATACTCTTAATATACCTCCTGCTTTATTAGATAGGATGGAGATAATAAGAATACCAGGCTATACTGAAAATGAAAAAAATCAAATTGCAAAAAGATATTTAGTACCAAAACAAATTAAAAATAATGGTTTAAAAAACTCAGAAATAAATTTTAACTCCACTTTAATTAAACAAATTATTAGATATTATACTAGAGAAGCAGGAGTACGAGGGCTAGAAAAAGAAATTTCAAAAATATGCAGAAAAGTCGTTAAGGATTTAGAAACTAAGACAAAAAGAAAAACTTTATTAGATAAAAAATCTATACAAAATTATTTAGGTGTAGAAAAATACAGAAATAATGAAATTGAAAAGAAAAATATGATTGGTATAACAAACGGTTTAGCTTGGACAGAAGTAGGTGGTGAGATATTATCAATTGAAGTTCTTTTATCAATTGGAAAAGGAAAATTAACTATAACTGGAAAACTTGGTGATGTTATGAAAGAATCCATTCAGGCTGCCAGTTCATATGTTAGATCTCAAGCTTTAAGTCTTGGAATCAATCCATTAGATTTTGATAAATATGATATACATGTGCATGTCCCTGAAGGAGCAACTCCAAAAGATGGTCCTAGCGCTGGGATAGCTATATTTAATAGTCTTGTTTCTTCACTTACTGGTATTAAAATAAAAAAAGATATTGCAATGACTGGAGAAATAACCTTAAGAGGAAGAGTTCTTCCGATAGGAGGATTAAAAGAAAAATTATATGCTGCTTCGAGAGCAGGGATCAAAACAGTTTTAATTCCTGAAGAAAACAAAAAAGACTTAAGTGAAATTGATAAAGATATTACTAGTAGCATTAAAATTGTAAGTGTTAATGATGCAAAATCTATCCTTGAATATAGTTTGATTAAATCTATAACTCCTCTTAATTTAAGCGAATCAGATATTATTAAATCTCAAAAATCCCCAATATCTTCAGTAAATTTAGATAAATCTATTACTCATTAATACATATATACAGCCATTTTTTTATTATTTTCCTTATATTCTGGGATTATTTAAATTAAATTATTGACTTATATCTGTTCTAAATAATATCACCTTATCAAGATATAATTAAAGGAGTCTAAAGTGAATAAAAATGATTTAATAGCTTCTGTAGCTTCATCAGCTGGCTTGTCCAAATCTGATGCAACTCGTTCAATTGAAAGTTTTTTAGATGCAGTTACTAATGCTCTAAAACGAGATGAAAAGGTTAGTATTGTTGGTTTTGGAAATTTCAGTGTTAGCCATAGAAAAGCAACTACTGGAAGAAATCCAAGAACTGGTGAGTCTATACAAATTCCAGCTTCAAAAAGACCAAAATTTACTGTGGGAAAAGCTTTAAAAGATGCGGTAAACAATTAATTTTTATAGAATTTTTCTTGCACCGGCTGTTAAATACGATTAACAGCCGGTTTTGTTTTGGGTGTTTAGCTCAGTTGGTAGAGCATCTCGTTTACACCGAGAGGGTCGGGAGTTCGAGTCTCTCAACACCCACCATATGCGCGGGAGTAGTTCAGTTGGTTAGAACGCCTGCCTGTCACGCAGGAGGTCGCGGGTTCGAGTCCCGTCTCTCGCGCCATTAATTCATTGCTGATCATGTCAGTATAACTTGTATAATTTTATAAATATATTAGTTATCCCTTTATAAATTTGATACTATATAGTTAGTTGTGACAATTTTTTTACACGAATATCTTCCGATATTAATTTTTATTTTTATTGGACTTGGAATTGCAATAGGTATGACTTTGCTATCTTTTATAGCTGGTGAATCTAAGCCTGATAGTGAAAAGTTATCTGCTTACGAATGTGGATTTGAAGCTTTTGATGATGCTAGAGGAAGATTTGATGTAAGATTTTATTTAGTAGCTATTTTATTTATAATTTTTGATTTAGAAGTTGCTTTTCTCTTTCCTTGGGCAATTTCTTTGGGTTCAATTGGCCTTTTTGGTTTCTGGTCCATGATGATATTTTTGCTAATTTTAACTATTGGCTTCATTTATGAATGGAAAAAAGGGGCTTTGGAATGGGAATAGATGATTTTCAATCAATAGAAGAAGTTCAAAAGGATGTAAGACAAAAAGGATTCTTGTTAGCGAAATATAATGATCTATTAACTTGGGCTAGAACTGGATCTTTATGGCCTATGACCTTTGGCTTAGCTTGTTGTGGAGTCGAAATGATGCATGCATACATGAGTCGTTATGATTTAGACAGATATGGTGTTATACCTAGAGGTAGCCCAAGACAGTCAGATGTTATGATAGTAGCTGGAACTCTTACAAATAAAATGGCCCCAGCTCTAAGAAAAGTTTATGATCAGATGCCTGAACCTAGATGGGTAATCTCTATGGGCTCATGCGCAAATGGTGGAGGTTATTATCATTATTCTTATTCTGTTGTAAGGGGTTGTGACAGAATTGTGCCAGTAGATATTTATGTTCCAGGATGTCCTCCAACAGCTGAAGCTTTAGTTTATGGAATTATGCAATTACAAAAAAAAATTAAAAAAAAGAACAAAGATAATAGATAAAATTAATGATAGATGAGCCTCCAATTAAAAAAATTTTAGAAGAAAGATTTCCTAACTTTAAAATTATTTATAAAAAAGAATACTATGAAATTTATATTAAAAAAGATGAAATTTTTGACACTATAAAAAAAATCAAAGAAGATCCTGAATTATGTTATGACCAGCTCACTGACTTAACTGCAGTTGATTATCCTTCTCGAGAAGAGAGGTTTGAGTTAATTTATCTATTTTTGAGTATGACTCTAAATTCAAGGATTGTTATAAAATCTTCAATAAAAATAGAAGATAAAATTGAATCAATTTCTTCTTTATATAAATCTGCCAATTGGTTTGAAAGGGAGTGTTATGACTTATTTGGAATTTATTTTTTAAATCATCCAGACTTAAGAAGAATTATGACTGATTATAATTTTGAAGGACATCCTTTAAGAAAAGATTTTCCTTTAACCGGCCATACTGAAGTTCGTTATGATGACTTGGAAAAAAAAGTTGTTTATGAGCCTGTTCAGTTAAATCAAGAATTTAGAAATTTTGATTATATGAGCCCTTGGGAAGGTTTTGAGAATGAATTAATAGGTGATGAAAAATCAAAAGATAAAGATAATTAATGAAAGAAGTTGAAATAAATTCTACAACTTTAAATTTTGGACCACAACATCCTGCTGCTCATGGAGTACTTCGTTTAGTTGTTGACCTTGATGGAGAAGTTGTTGAAAGAGCAGAGCCTCATATTGGCTTGCTTCATCGAGGTACTGAAAAGCTTATTGAATATAAAACATATCTTCAGGCAGTACCATATTTTGACAGACTAGATTATGTATCTCCAATGTGTCAAGAACATGCTTTTGCCCTTTCAACAGAAAAATTATTAAGTTTGGAAGTGCCCATCAGAGCTCAATATATTAGAGTTATTTTTTCTGAAATCACTAGGATTTTAAATCATCTTCTTAATATTCCTGCTTATGCTGCAGATATTGGGGCAGTGACGCCTTTTTTATGGTGTTTTGAAAAAAGAGAGAAATTATTAGAATTTCATGAAGCGGTGTCAGGAGCAAGATTTCATGCAGCTTACTTTCGTCCAGGTGGTGTTCATCAAGACATGCCTAAAGGAATGGAAGAAAAATTATATGATTATATTAATACTCTACCAAAATTTATAGATGATCTTGAAGAATTGCTGACTAATAATAGAATTTTGCGACAAAGATCTGTTGATATTGGAATAATTACTAAACAAGAGGCTATAGATTGGGGATGCTCTGGTCCAGTTTTAAGAAGTTCTGGAGTTGCATGGGATTTAAGAAGAAGCCAGCCTTACGATGCTTACAATAAAGTAGATTTTGAAGTTCCGATTGGGAAAAAAGGAGATTGTTTCGATAGGTATTTAATAAGAATAGAAGAAATGCGTCAAAGTATCAAAATTATTAATCAATGCTTAGAACAAATTAAACCTGGCATTATATCTGTAAATGACAATAAAATTACTCCTCCAAAGAGAAATACAATGAAAAAATCTATGGAGTCACTAATACATCATTTTAAATTGTTTACTGAAGGATACAGAGTCCCTACAGGAGAAACATATTGTGCAGTAGAAGCTCCCAAAGGTGAATTTGGAGTTTTTCTAGTATCTGACGGTTCCAGTAAACCATATAGATGTAAGATAAGAGCTCCAGGATTTGCGCACTTACAAACTTTAAATCATCTATCAAGAGGGCACTTAATGGCAGATATAGCAGCAATCTTAGGAAGTTTAGATATAGTTTTTGGAGAAGTAGATAGATGAAGCATCCAGGTCTTATTAACTCTATAAAAGATAATGAAAAAGATTTGTTTGAATGGTCAGAAACTAATTTTTTAAAAGTTAAAAAAATAATTGAAAAATATCCTAGTGGAAGAAAACAAAGTGCTGTTATCCCATTGCTAGATTTAGCTCAAAGACAAAACAAAGGTTGGTTAAATAAAAAAGCTTTGGAAAAAGTAGCTGAAACATTAAGTATGTCTTTTATTCGTGTTTTAGAAGTTGCTACGTTTTATTCTATGTTTAATTTGAAGCCAATCGGAAAAAATTATATTCAAATTTGTAGAACAACTCCTTGCTGGCTAAGAGGAAGTGATAAACTATTAAATATCGCAAAAGAAGTCACTGGCTGTTCTTTAGGTGAAACTTCTAAAGATAAAAGATTTACTGTTGTTGAAGTAGAATGTTTAGGAGCTTGTTGTAATGCACCTATGGTTCAAATTAATGATGATTATTTTGAAGACTTGAATGAAGATAATTTTAAAAGATTATTAATAAATTTAAAAGATGATAAAGAAATTAGTAAAGGATCTCAAATTGGCAGATTATCTTCAAACCCTAAGAGAAAAAATTAAATGTTAAAAAAAGAAGATAAAATTTTTAAAAATTTATATGGAGAGGATGATTGGTCTCTTACTGGTGCATTAAAAAGAGGTATATGGAATAATACTAAAGATTTGATTTCAATGGGTAGTGATAATATTATTGATGAAATTAAAAAAAGCGATTTAAGAGGAAGAGGTGGCGCTGGTTTTCCAGCAGGTCTAAAGTGGTCTTTCATGCCAAAAGATTCAGGTAAACCTCACTATTTAATAGTTAATGCAGATGAATCTGAACCTGGCACATGCAAGGATAGAGAAATTTTAAGAAATGATCCTCATTTATTACTTGAAGGTTGTTTGATTGCTGGCTTTGCAATGCATGCTCATACTTGTTATATTTACATTAGAGGTGAATATTATAATGAGTCTTCTAATTTACAAAAAGCCATAGATGAAGCTTATAAATCTAATTTATTAGGTAAAAATGCTTGTGGCACAAACTGGGATTTTGATATTTTTTTACATCGAGGAGCTGGAGCTTATATATGTGGAGAAGAAACTGCACT
Organism: uncultured Alphaproteobacteria bacterium; assembly: GCA_902567855.1. GTDB lineage: Bacteria > Pseudomonadota > Alphaproteobacteria > HIMB59 > MarineAlpha5-Bin3. The sequence goes on along the minus strand of CACFOQ010000006.1, from coordinate 23,533 downwards.
TTTAGAAAGTCTTGAAGGTAAGAAAGGTCAACCTAGATTAAAGCCTCCATTTCCTGCAGGATCTGGTTTGTATGGGTGCCCTTCTACTGTTACAAACGTAGAGACTATTGCAGTTGCCCCAACAATTTTAAGAAGAGGAGCTAATTGGTTTTCTAGTCTTGGAAATCCAAAAAATACAGGTACTAAAATATTTAGCATATCTGGTCACGTTAACAATCCTTGTAACGTAGAAGAAGAAATGGGAATACCACTAAAAAAATTAATAGAAACTCATGCTGGAGGTGTAATTGGAGGATGGGATAATTTACTTGCAGTTATACCGGGAGGGGCAAGTGTCCCTCTAATTCCAAAATCTATTTGTGATACAGTTAAAATGGATTTTGATAGTTTAAAAGAAGCTCAAAGTGGTCTTGGCACTGCAGCTGTAATAGTAATGAACAAAAGTACAGATATTGTTGAAGCTATTGCTAGATTGTCACATTTTTATAAACATGAAAGTTGCGGACAATGTACGCCATGTCGAGAAGGAACTGGATGGATGTATAGAATGATGAGTAAGATGATTAATGGTAATATAGAAAATGATGATATTGATAAATTATTAGATGTCACTAAGCAAATAGAAGGACATACTATTTGTGCTTTAGGAGATGCAGCTGCTTGGCCAATACAAGGATTAATTAGACATTTTAGAAGTGAAGTTGAGAGAAGAATTAATGAAAATATTTCAAAAAGAGAAGTAGCTTAATGCCAAAAATAACAATTAATAATAAAGTTATAGATTTTCAAGATGGCATGACAGTTATGCAGGCATGTGAACTTGCTGATGTAGAAATCCCTCGTTTTTGTTATCATGACAAATTGTCAATTGCAGGTAATTGTAGAATGTGCTTGGTTGAAATGGAAAAATCCCCTAAGCCTATTGCTTCATGTGCGATGCCAGCTGCAGAAGGTATGAATATAAAAACTAATACTGAATTAGTTAAAAAAGCTAGACAAGGTGTTATGGAATTTTTGCTTATTAATCATCCTTTAGACTGTCCTATATGTGATCAAGGTGGAGAATGTGATTTACAAGATCAAGCTTTGCATTATGGCTTTGACAAATCTAGATACGAAGAAAACAAAAGAGCTGTTAAGAATAAATATATGGGACCATTAGTTAGCACTATCATGACTAGGTGTATTCACTGTACCAGATGTGTTCGCTTTTCAACAGAAATTGCTGGAGTTGATGATATTGGCTTATTAGGTAGGGGAGAAAATGCAGAAATTACAACTTATTTAGAAAAAACTATTGAGTCTGAACTATCTGGCAATGTCATTGATCTTTGCCCTGTAGGAGCCCTAACTAATAAACCTTATGCTTTTCAATCCAGGCCTTGGGAATTAAAGAAAACTGAATCTGTTGATGTTTTTGATGGCATGGGCGCAAGTATTCGAATAGATTCTAAGGGAAAGAATGTACTAAGAGTTTTGCCAAGATTAAACGAAGAAATTAATGAAGAATGGATTAATGATAAAACAAGATTTGCTATAGATGGCTTATCTAGACAACGTTTAGACAAACCATATATTAAAATTGATAACAAATTAGAAGCCACTAGCTGGGATACTGCACTTAAATTAGTGGCATCAGAAATTAAAAAAAGAGGAGCAGAAAATACTTCTGCGTTCAGTGGTAAATTTTCTGACATAGAAAGTCTTTATTCAACAAAAAATTTTTTAAATTTATTAAACTCAGAATTTTATGATTGTCGTTTTGATAACACTCAATTTATTCCTGGTCACAGGAGCAGTTATCTTTTTAATTCATCTATTCAAAAAATTGATGAGGCAGATGCAATTTTAATTATAGGAAGTAATCCAAAATGGGAAGCAGCAGTTCTTAATTCAAGAATAAGAAAAGCATACTTAAATAATAATTGTAAAATTGCGTTGATTGGCCCAAAAATAAATCTTACATATAAGTATACCCACTTATCTAATGATATTTCTTATTTAAATAATATCTTAAATGAAAAATCAGATTTTTTAGAACACCTAAAAAATGCTAAAAACCCTTTAATGTTAATTGGTTCCTCAGCAATTAATTATAATGACGGTATTGAAATTTTAAAAATTTGTGCTGAAATTTGCAATAAACTTAATATAGTTAATGAATCTGAAAATGGATTTAATATTCTTAATCAAAATATTTCCAGAGTAGGAGCTCTAGATATAGGTTTTTACTCTAAAAATTTTGATAGAGATTTTAAAGTCTCTTTAACTAAACATATCAGAGATACAAATCCAGTAGTTTTTTTATTAGGATTAGATGAGATCAATTTTTCATCTTTAAAAGACTCATTTATTATTTATGTTGGTCATCACGGAGACGAAGGAGCTAACAATGCAGATATAATTTTACCATCCCCAGCTTTTCCAGAAAAAACATCTACTTTTGTTAATATTGAAGGCAGAGTGTTGCAAACTACTAAGTGTTTTAATCCCATTGGTGAAGCTAAAGAAGAATGGAAAATATTCCGTGCATTAAGTCAAGAATTTAAAGACCAACTAAAATTTAATAATTTGAAAGAATTAAGACAAGAAATTATAAAAAAGTTTCCTCATTTAAATCAATTAAATATCTTGCCAAATAAAAGTGAAGTAAATTTTGGTAAAAGTCATATAATTGATAATAACGAAATAGAATATAATATTAAGAATTTTTATATGACTGACTCTATCTCGAGAGCTTCAGTAAATATGGCTAACTGTACAAAAGAAATTTTAAATCGAGTAGCGTGATGTTATATGATTATATTTTACAGTTACTAATTATTGTAGCTCAAATAATGGCTGTTATAGCTCCAGTATTAATATCAGTTGCTTTTTTAGTTTATGCTGAAAGGAAAATTTTAGCATTAATACAATTAAGAAAAGGGCCAAATGTTGTAGGTCCTTTTGGATTATTGCAAAGTTTTGCAGATGCTTTAAAGCTTATTACAAAAGAAAATATTTTACCAAGTGGATCTAATAAAATAGTTTTTCTTTTAGCTCCTATTGTAACAATGGTTTTGAGTTTAGCTGCTTGGGCAGTTATACCTTTTGCTCCTGGTTGGGTAATATCTGATATCAATGTTGGAATAATGTATCTTTTTGCAATTTCATCATTAGGTGTTTATGGAATAATTATGGCTGGTTGGGCAAGTAATTCCAAATATCCTTTTTTAGGTGCATTACGATCAGCTGCTCAAATGGTATCTTATGAAGTTTCAATTGGTTTTGTAATAATTACTGTTCTTCTTTGTGTAGGGTCATTAAACTTAACTAAAATAGTTGAAGCTCAACAAACAGTTTGGTTTGCAATTCCTTTATTGCCTATGTTTATAATTTTTTTTATTTCAGCATTAGCTGAAACAAACAGGTTACCTTTTGATTTACCAGAAGATGAATCTACTTTGGTAGCTGGTTTTTTTACTGAGTATTCATCAGCGTCATTTGTACTTTTCTTTTTAGCAGAATATGCAAGTATGATTTTAATGAGTGCCATGACTGTTATATTATTTTTGGGAGGGTGGTTACCTCTTTTTGATATATATCCTTTAAATATAATTCCTGGAGTAATATGGTTTACTGTAAAAATAATGTTTGTATTATTTTTATTTATATGGGTGAGGGGAACATTTCCGCGTTATCGCTATGATCAATTAATGAGATTGGGATGGAAGGTTTTTTTACCTTTATCATTATTTTGGGTAGTTATCACTGCAGGTTTTCTAGTAACTTTTGATATTGTGCCAAATTAAATATGAATTTTATTATAAAAAATATTAAATCTTTTGCACTTTATGAACTTTTTTTAGGTATGTTTTTAACTTTAAAATATATGTTTAAATCAAAGGTAACAATAAACTACCCTCATGAAAAAGGACCTTTAAGTCCAAGATTTAGAGGAGAACACGCTCTTAGAAGATATCCTAATGGAGAAGAAAGATGTATAGCTTGCAAGCTTTGTGAAGCAGTGTGCCCAGCACAGGCCATTACAATTGATGCTGAACCGAGAGAAGATGGAAGTAGAAGAACTACTAGATATGATATTGATATGAGCAAATGTATTTATTGTGGTTTGTGTCAGGAATCTTGTCCTGTAGATGCAATAGTTGAAGGTCCTAATTTTGAATTTGCAACAGAGACTAGAGAAGAGTTAATGTATAACAAAGAAAAACTTCTTTCTAATGGTGATAAATGGGAATATGAAATTTCTCAAAATCTAGAATTAGATTCACCTTATCGATAAATATGATTATCTATAGTTTAACATTTTATCTCTTTTCTACTGTAGCTGTTTTTTCAGCTTTAATGGTTATAAGTGCTAAGAATCCTGTTCATTCAGTTTTATTTCTTATTCTTAGTTTTGTTAACGCTGCTGGTTTATTTGTATTATTGGGAGCAGAGTTTTTAGCAATGATTTTAGTAGTAGTATATGTTGGAGCTGTTGCAGTTTTATTTTTATTTGTAGTAATGATGCTTGATATAAATTTCGTTAAGTTAAGAGAAGGTTTTCTTCAATATTTGCCTTTTGGTTTATTATTAGGAATTGTGTTGATAATTGAGTTAGGAATTTTGTTTTTAACAAAAAATTTCCCCAATACGTCTACCTTTAAAGAAGATTATTTTTCTAATTTTTCTAATGTTGAAAATACTAAGTTAATAGGCTCTGTGTTATACACTAAATATTTTTTTCTTTTCCAAGTGTCTGGAATAATTTTATTAGTAGCAATGATTGGCTCAATTACTTTAACTTTGAGAAACAAAGATAGATCAAAAAAACAAGTAATCTCTGAGCAAAATACAATAAAAGCTTCAAAATCTATTATTAAGAAAAAAATTAATCTTGGAGAAGGTATATAATGGATATTACTTTAAATCATTATTTATTCTTAGGAGCAATTATTTTTACAATAGGTGTTATTGGAATTTTTCTTAATAAAAAAAATGTAATAATAATCTTAATGTCTATAGAACTAATTTTATTATCAGTTAATATTAATTTAGTTGCCTTTTCTACTTATCTTGGAAATTTGTCAGGTCAAATTTTTGCAATGTTTACTTTGACTGTTGCTGCAGCAGAAGCTGCAATCGGCCTTGCTATCTTAGTTGCTTTTTTTAGAAATTTAGGATCTATTGAAGTTCAAAAAATTAATAAATTAAAAGGCTAAATAATGATATTTTTTGTAGTTTTTTTGCCTTTAATTGGTTTTCTATTTTGTGCTTTTTTTGGAAAAAAATTCAATGATATTTATTCTCAAGTTATAACAACCGTATTATTGTTTGTTTCTTCTATTTTCTCGTGGATTATTTTTTTTAAATATCTGAAAAAAAAAGAAACAGAACAATTATATATTTTTAATTGGTTAACCTCTGGAAATTTTTCTGTTGATTGGGCTTTTAGAATAGACGCCTTAACATCTACAATGTTGATAGTTGTTACTACAGTTTCGGCATGTGTACATCTTTATTCTATAGGTTACATGAAGGACGATAAATCTATTAATAGATTTATGGGTTATTTAAGTTTATTTACATTTTTTATGCTTGTTTTAGTAACAAGCAATAATCTTTTACAAATGTTTTTTGGATGGGAAGGTGTTGGACTTGCATCATATTTATTAATAGGTTTTTGGTTTAAAAAAAATACCGCTAATTTAGCTGCGATTAAAGCTTTTATAGTTAATAGAATAGGTGATTTTGGTTTTGCGCTAGGAATAGTAGGAATTTATTTTATTTTTGGGTCAGTAGATTTGCAAGTCATTTTTGATAATGCATATCTTTATAAAGAAAAAAGCTTTTATTTTTTAGGTTTTAATTTAAACATAATTGATACCCTTTGTTTTTTATTATTTATAGGAGCAATGGGAAAGTCTGCCCAATTAGGATTACATACTTGGTTACCTGATGCGATGGAAGGCCCCACTCCTGTTTCAGCTTTAATTCATGCTGCCACTATGGTTACTGCCGGAGTATTTATGGTTGCGCGAATGAGCCCAATGTTTGAATTTGCTGAATTTACAAATTTATTTATTATTTTTATTGGATCAACAACGGCTATTTTTGCTGCGAGTATAGCATTAACTCAAAATGATATTAAAAAAGTAATTGCTTATTCTACTTGTAGTCAGCTAGGGTACATGTTTTTTGCTGCTGGATTGGGAGCATATAATGCTTCTATTTTTCATTTAATGACACATGGCTTTTTTAAAGCTTTGCTTTTTCTATCTGCCGGATCTGTGATTCATGCAATGCACCACCAACAAGATATGAGAAAAAATGGGAGGCTTATTTTTTAAAATTCCTTTTACTGGAGTTATGATGTGGACTGGTTCATTAGCAATAATAGGCTTTCCATTTTTTTCAGGATATTATTCTAAAGAAAGTATTTTAGAAAATGCTTATTTTGCTTCCTCAAACATGGCAAATTATGCCTATATAGTAGGTATTATTACTGCTTTACTTACAGCTTTTTATTCTTGGAGATTATTATTTATGACTTTTCATGGAGATTTTAAGTCATCAAAAACAATATTATTAAATGTTAAAGAATCTCCTAAGGTAATGACATTACCTTTATTCTTATTAGCAATTGGCTCTATATTTTCTGGAATATTTTTAACTGATTTCTTTATTGGTAAAAATAGTGATGTTTTTTGGTATAACTCTATTATTTTAGCTCATGAGCATTATCATTATATGCCTTTTTCCCAAACTTTATTAATTAAGTCTTCTGTAGCTATAGGTATTTTAGCTGCTTCTTTATTATATTTTTATAATAAGAACTTATCTTTAATATTATCAAAAAAATTATCTTTTTTTTATTTGTTGTCTTTAAACAAATGGTATGTTGATGAACTCTATAGAAAAATATTTGTTAAACCAATTTTTTATTTAGCTACTTTTTTTTGGAAAAAAGGTGACATCAATACTATTGATACATACGGGCCTAATGGCGTTTCAAAAATAATCAATATTTTCTCAAAAAGCTTAAGTATATTTCAATCTGGTTACCTATATCACTATGCATTTACAATGCTTGGAGGTTTGGTAATAATTTTATCTTGGTTTATTTTCTATTAAAATGATTGATTGGCCAATAATTTCTGCTACTATTTTTTTACCTCTTATTGGATCCTTAATAATTTTTTTAATTAAAGAAGATGAAACAACTTCTAATAATATAAAATGGGCTGCGCTTTGGACCTCTATAGGAACTTTTGTTTTAAGTTGCTTAATTTGGTTTCAATTTGATCACTCAACTTCTCAATATCAATTAGTTGAAAAGCATAAATGGTTCAGTGATTTTAATTTTTATTATCACGTAGGAGTTGATGGAATTTCATTATTTATGATTTTATTAAGTACTTTTTTAACCCCTTTTTGTATTTTAGCTAGCTGGGAAAATATTAAGAAAGGAATTAAAGAATATATGATTGCTTTTCTTTTTTTAGAAACAGTTATGATAGGAATGTTTTGCTCTATTGATATCTTATTATTTTATGTTTTTTTTGAAGCAGTACTTATACCAATGTTTTTGATTATTGGAATTTGGGGTGGAGAAAGAAGAATTTATGCTTCCTTTAAATTTTTTTTATATACCCTTTTAGGATCAGTACTAATGTTAATAGCTATTATTTTTATTTATCAAAAAACTAATTCTATGAATATTAATTTTTTACAAGGTAATTATTTTTTTAGTAAAAAAGTTCAAATTTATCTTTGGTTAGCTTTTTTTGCTTCTTTTGCTGTTAAAATACCAATGTGGCCTTTTCATACTTGGCTTCCTGATGCCCATGTAGAGGCACCCACTGCAGGTTCAGTTATTTTAGCAGGTGTTTTGTTAAAAATGGGAGGATATGGATTTATTAGATTTTCTCTAGGAATCCTTCCTGAAGCATCAGCTTTCTTTATGCCATTAATTATAATATTAAGTTCTATAGCCATTATATATACTTCATTAGTAGCACTAGCCCAAGAGGATATAAAAAAACTTATTGCTTATTCTTCTGTCGCTCATATGGGAATAGTTACGATAGGAATATTTATAGTTAATCAACAAGGGTTAGAAGGGGCTATGATTCAAATGATTAGTCATGGAATAGTTTCAGCTGCCCTTTTTTTATGTGTCGGTGTTATCTATGATAGAATGCATACAAGAAATATAAATTTCTACGGAGGTTTGGTTAACAAAATGCCAAAATATTCAATTGTGTTTATGTTGTTTGTTTTAGCCTCAATTGGATTGCCTGGTACAAGTGGATTTATAGGAGAATTTTTGGTTATTTTAGGAGCATTTCAAAAAAATTCTTTTATTGCATTATTTGCAGCCCTTGGAATTATACTAGGTGCAATTTATATGTTATATTTATATAAAAAAATTATTTTTGGAACTTTAGAAAATGAAAAACTTAAAGAAATTTTAGATTTAAATCTACGTGAAAAATTAATTCTATATCCTTTGGTACTTGCTGTAATTATAATAGGTATTTTCCCTAATATATTTTTAGATCCAATGAGAATGTCAATAGAACAAATTATTATTAACTATGAGTTTGCTAATGGAAAATAATCTTTTTAATTATTTATTAATTCCAGAAATATTTTTTACAATATTAATATTATTATTGATATTAATTGGCTTGTTTAAAAAAAATAATTCATTTAAATTAATTAATTTATTATCTTGCATAACTTTATTTTTTGTATTCTTATTAGTTTTTTTAGATATTAATATTTCTAGTTCAAATTATAATTATTTTTTTATAAACAATTTTTTTATAAATTTTTTTAAATTCTTAATAATTTTTGGATGCTTTAGTAGTTTAATTATTACAAAAAAATATTTTATAGATGTTAAATTAGTGAGTTTTGAAATACCTATTCTGATCTTATTTTCATGCTTAGGTATGATGGTTATGATTTCTTCTAATAATTTAATTTCTATGTATTTAGGAATAGAACTGCAAAGTCTTGCTCTTTATGTTTTAGCTGCAATAAAAAGGGATTCACTTCAATCTTCTGAATCTGGAGTGAAATATTTTATATTGGGAGCATTATCTTCGGGAATACTTTTATATGGATGTTCTTTAATTTATGGTTTTACAGGTACAACTAATTTTTCAGAAATTTATAATTCTTTATTATCAATTAAATCTTTAAATCTAGGGTTAATTTTTGGTTTAGTTTTTGTTTTAGTCGGATTAGCCTTTAAAGTTTCTGCTGTTCCTTTTCATATGTGGACACCAGATGTTTATGAAGGCGCCCCTACATCTATAACTGCTTTTTTTGCAATTGTTCCAAAAATATCTGCAGTAGTTTTAATTTATAGATTTTGTATGGAACCTTTTTATCATTTCTATAGTGAATGGAGCCAGATAATAATTTTTTTATCTATTGCATCAATGTTTTTAGGTGCAATTGCTGCAATAGCTCAAAAAAATATTAAAAGACTTTTAGCTTATAGTTCTATTGGACATGTAGGCTATATATTAATAGGAGTTGCAGCTGCTAATGAAGAAAGTATTAAAGGTATTTCATTTTATTTGAGCACATATGTAATAATGAATATAGCTGTTTTTATTATTATTCTTTCATTAAAGAATAATAATAATTTTATTGAAAAAATATCTGATTATGCAGGCTTAAGTAAATATAAACCTTTAATTGCTCTTAGTTTTGCAATAGTAATGTTGTCTATGGCAGGAATACCACCTTTTGCAGGTTTTTTTGCTAAATTTTATATATTCGTAGCTGCTTTAAAAGCAGATTTAATTATTTTGGCTATATTAGGAGTGATATCAAGTGTAATTTCAGCATTTTATTACTTAAAGATAATAAAAATAATGTATTTTGATGATGCAGATATCTCGCAGTTTTCTATTATTATTTCTAGACAGTCTATAATTATTCTAGCTTTAAGCATAATAATAATTACATTTTTTATATTTTATCCTTCGTTATTTGTTTCTCCTCTTTCTAATTTAAGCAATGTATATTTTAATTAATTAATGTCTTTTGAAAAAATAAAAAGAATAGCTACAAATAATCAATATGAATTTGTTTATAAAAAGAAATGTAAGTCAACAATGCTAGCTTTAAAAGAGTTATATAATATTAAAAATAAAAATTATATAATTATAGCTGATGAACAAACTAATGGGGTAGGAAGAAGAGGGAGTATCTGGCAAAGTCCAAAAGGAAATATATATTGTTCTATGAATTTTAATGGCAAAATTAAAATTAAAGATTTTTTTTTGTTTAATATCTTAATAGTTACTTCAATAAAAAAAGTTTTAGAAAAATTTAAATTAGATAATATTTTGTTTAAATGGCCAAATGATATTTTTTTTAAAAAACAGAAATTTTGTGGAGTTATTTCTGAAACTTATACTAATTCAAAAGGTGAGACATGTATAATTTCTGGTTTTGGAATAAATATTTATAATTCTCCTAAGATTAATGAATATCCAACAACTTTTATAAGTTCATTTTATAAAGAAATAGAAATTTCTTTATTTTTACATGAAATTTTTCAAGTATTATTCATTAATTTAAAAAAATTATTTTCTGTAAATAATAAAAAGATTATTGAGTATTTTAATACAAATTTAATGTTTTTAAATGAAAATATAAAAATTATGACACAAGATAAAAAAATTATTAAAGGTAAATTACTAGGAATAGATAATAGAGGCTCCCTTATGTTAGAAAGTAACAATAAAATTTTAAACTTATATAGTGGGAAAATTGTTTTATGATTGTTATGGACATAGGTAATTCTGATACTGTTATTGGCATTTATAAAAAAAAAAAATTATATAAAACTTATAGAATAGAAACTAAAAATAAAAATTTTAAAAAAAATATTTCTGAATTTTTTAAGAAAAATATAATTTTTAACCTTAAATCAAATGAAAAAATTTGTTTGATTTCTTCTGTTGTACCTGAGGTAAATAAGATTATTGCTTTTTTACTTAAAAAAAATAGTTTTAAAATAAAAAATATCAATATTCAAAATATACCTAAAAAAATTAAATTTAAATATGCCAAAAGTCAATTAGGTGCTGATAGAATTGCTAACTCCTTTTCAGGAGTAAATAAATATGGAAGTAATTTAATAATTATTGATTTTGGAACTGCTACAACTTTTGATGTAATAAAAAATAATGTTTATATTGGTGGTACAATAGCTCCAGGAATAATAGTTTCTCACGAATCATTGATTAAAAAAGCATCTAAATTAAAAAAAATTTCAATCAAACAAATTAGTTCAGTAATAGGAAAAAATACTGAACAATCTATGAGAGCAGGATTTTATTGGGGTTATGTAAATCTTATAAATGGAATTATAAAAAAAATTATAATAGAAAAAAAATATAAACCTAAAATAATTTTAACTGGAGGATTGGCTCAAATATATAAGAAAGAAATAAAATTTAATAGTTATTATGAGCCTAATTTGACTTTAGAAGGCTTGTATCTTATTGGCTTACAAAATCATGATTGAAAATCAAAATTCTCTAAATATCTCTTCAGAAGGAATTTATTTTTTATCTTTAGGGGGAATAGGTGAGATAGGTGCAAATTGCTATTTATATTGCTGCGATGATAAATGGATTATGATTGATTTAGGTTTATCTTTTGCAGATGAAAAATTTCCAGGAATAGATTTATTATTACCAAAAATTGATTTTATCGAATCTATTTCTCAAAAATTAGAAGCCATAATCATTAGTCATGGTCATGAAGATCATTCAGGAGCAGTAGCTTATTTTGCTGATAAGATCGATTGCCCAGTTTATGCAACTGGTTTTGCAAGATCATTAATTGAAAATAGATTAAAAGAATTTGGCTTTTTAGATAAAATTAATATTATAACCATAGAAAATGATAAAGATATTAAATTAAATAATTTTAATTTAAGTTTTATTTCTACTTCACACTCAATACCTGAGCCACATGCAATTTTAATTAAAACTAAATATGGTAATTTACTTCATACAGCAGATTGGAAAATAGATTTTAATTCAGCAATAGGCGCTCAAATAAATCAAGAACAATTTGAAAAAATTGGTAATGAAGGATTGCTTGCTTTAATTGGTGATTCAACTAATGCTGATGTACCTGGTTATTCAAAATCCGAATCAGAAGTTAGAGAAGAATTAATTAAAATTTTCTCAAGATACAATAATCGAATTGTTATAACATGTTTTTCATCTAATATTGAAAGAATGGAAAGTATATTTATCGCTGCAAAAAAAAATAATAGAAAAGTTGCTTTAGTTGGAAGAAGTATGAAAAAAACTATAACAGCAGCAATTGAAAATAATATTATTGATAAAGATATCTCTTTTATTACTGAAGACGAAGCCTCTTTAATTCCAAAAGAAAATTTAGTAGTAATATGTACAGGTAGCCAAGGAGAAAAAAGATCTGCTTTATTTAGAATAGCATATAATTCTCATAACAATATATATTTAGAAGAAAATGATCTTGTAATATTTAGCTCCAAAGATATCCCTGGTAATGAAAAAGCTATAAATAATTTAAAAAATTTACTTTATGCACAAAATGTTGAAGTGATTACAGCAGATGATGATCTAGTACATGTTTCAGGTCATGGATATGCTGAAGAAATAAAAAAAATGTATCAATGGACTCGCCCTTATATATCTATACCAGTACACGGTGAGGCAAAGCATTTATTTGCTCATTCTCAACTAGCACAAGCTAGCCAAGTTCCAATAACTAGAATATTAGATAACGGTAAATGTATTAAGCTAGCACCAGAAAACCCCAAGATTTGTGGATTTTTAAATACTGGTAAATTAATTGTTGAAGGAAAAAATTTGTATGATTCTGAATCAAATTTTATTAAAGATAGAAGAAAAATTTCTTTCGAAGGAATGATTTTGATTTCAATTATTATTAATGCAGATTTATCAATAAATAATAAAATAATGATTACTTCAAAAGGACTTCCTGATTATGATGAAAGATTACTAGAAAATGATTTTAAAGAATTATTAGTTCAAGAATATACAAAGATTAGTGATAACCAAAAAAATTCTAATGAAATTGTTTCAAATTTGCTTAAAAAGTTAATAAGGCAATCTTTAAAATCTCAATTATTTAAAAAACCAGATGTAAAATCTCATATAATAAGGTTATAAGAATCTTAATTAAGTTATATTAACTAATATATCAACGTTGATTATGTTTTTTTGTTTGTCTTTAAATATATTTTAGGTGTAATATTTATTTGTTATGAAATTTTCTAATTTTTTTAGCCCCACTTTAAAGAATGTGCCAGCAGAAGCTGAAATTATTTCACATCAGTTAATGATTAGATCTGGCATGATAAAACAGTCTAGTGCTGGAATATATTCATGGTTACCTCTTGGTTTAAGAGTATTAAAAAATATTGAAAATATAGTTAGAGATGAACAAAATAAAGCAGGTGCTGTGGAATTATTAATGCCAACTATTCAATCTGCAGACTTATGGATTAAATCAGGAAGATACAATGAGTATGGAAAAGAAATGCTTAGAATTACAGATAGAAGTGGTAGAGAAATTTTATATGGACCTACTAATGAAGAATTAATTACCGATATTTTTCAATCTTATATTAATTCATATAAAGATCTTCCAAAAAATTTATATCATATTCAATGGAAGTTTAGAGACGAAGTAAGACCAAGATTTGGAGTTATGAGAGGTAGAGAATTTCTAATGAAAGACAACTACTCTTTTGATTTATCTGAACAAGATGCAATTATCTCGTATAACAAAATGTTTGAAGCTTATATAAAAACTTTTTTACGTCTTGGTTTAATACCTATTTCTTTAAGAGCTGAAACAGGTCCAATAGGAGGAAGCTTAAGTCATGAATTTCAAATATTGGCAAAAACTGGCGAAAGTACTCTTTATTACGATAAAGATTTAGAACAAATCGATCCTAAAAATATTGATACTAAAAAATTACAATCATATTATGCTGCTGTTGATGATCTTCATGATCAAACTAAATGTCCAATTGAAAAACATCAATTAAAAATTGCTAAGGGTATTGAAGTTGGCCATATTTTTTATTTTGGAACAAAATATTCAGAAAAACTTGGAGCTTTTGTTCAAAATAATAAAGGGGAGAATGTTCCTGTTCATATGGGCTCATATGGTATAGGAGTTTCTAGGTTGGTCGGAGCAGTTATTGAAGCATCACACGATGATAAAGGAATAATATGGCCTTTAAATATTGCCCCCTTTAAAGCTTCTATTATAAATTTAATGATAGATGATGAAAACTGTAAAAAAGTTGCAGATAATTTTTATAATCAATTAAGTAATAAATTTGAAATTTTATATGACGATAGAGATTGTAGCATTGGTAAAAAGTTATCTGATAATGATCTCATAGGTATTCCATATCAAATAATTATTGGTAAAAGAGATGTTAAGGATCACTTAATTGAATTTAAAATTAGACAAACCAATGAATCAAAAAAAATTTCTATAGATGAAGCTGTTAATATTGTTTCACAAAAAATTAATTTATAAATAATGTTATTTACTTCATATGAAAAATTATTAATTTTACGTTTTCTTTATTCAAAAAAATCTGATGGATTTATATCTATATTTTCATGGATTTCTATTATTGGAATAACAATAGGAGTGGGAGCAATAATTATTGTTATGTCTGTAATGAATGGATTTAGAGAAGAAATAACTTCAAGGTTATTAGGAATCAATGGACATTTAAACATTTATAGTGATAAAAATGAAATTTTAAAAGATGAATTAGATTATTTTTTACAATTAAATACTAATATTCTTTTATCTCCTTTGACACAAACACAAGCCTTATTAATATCAAAAGACTCATCTAAAGGAGTTTTTTTAAGAGGTTATGATTTAAATTTTCTTTCAGAAAGTCATTTTATATATAATAAGATAAAACAAGGAAAATTATTCTCTAATAAAAATGAAATAATCATAGGTTATGCTCTTGCCAAAAATTTAGGATTACAGATCGGTGACAAAATTAAAATTGCCATACCAAAAACTGATAAAACAATTTTTGGAAATATACCTAGGTTTAAAACACTAAATATTGTAGGAATTTTTAATTTAGGAATGTATGAATATGACTCAAATTTTGTTTTTACTAATTCTGAGATCGCTAATAAATTAATATTAATAAATAAAGAAAGTTTCAATAAAATTGAGGTATTTATTGATAATCCAAATTTAATAGAAAATGACCAAAGAATTATTAATAAAATAATTAATGATAATAACTTGGATTTTTATACTGAAAATTGGAAACAAAATAATTCTGCATTAATTAATGCTTTAAATATTGAAAAAAATGTTATGTTTATAATTCTTTCTTTGATAATAATTGTAGCTTCCATGAATATAATTTCTGGATTAATAATTTTTGTTAAAGAAAAAAATAAAGATATTGGTATTTTAAAAACTCTTGGTTTAAGTAATTATAGTTTGGTAAAAATTTTTATTTCAATTGGTTTTCTTATTGGCTTAATAGGTACTTTTTTTGGAGGTTTATTAGGAATTATATTTTCTATTAATATCAGATCTATTCAGAATTTTATTGAAAAATTATTTAATACAACTTTATTTTCTAAAGAAATTTATTATTTATCAAATTTACCTTCAAAATTAATATTTATAGAAGTTTTTGTAGTCTTGTTAATATCAATTTTAATATGTCTTATAGCAACAACATTTCCTGCTTTAAGATCAATAAAAATAGATCCAATTAAATCATTAAAAAATGACTAAAAAATTAATTTCTATTAATAATTTATCTAAAGAATTTTTAGTAAATAAAAATAGAACCTGTATTTTAAAAAATATAAATTTTGATATTTTTAAAGGAGATGTTATTTCTATTTCAGGTCCTTCCGGATCAGGTAAATCTACATTTTTAAATATTTTGGGTTTATTAGATTCTGTATTTAAAGGATCTTATGAATTTTTAAATTTTAATGTTAGTCTTCTAAAAAGCAATGAAAAAAATATTATTAGAAATAAATCTATTGGTTTTGTTCATCAATTCTTTTATTTAATCCCTGAATTAACTGTTTTGGAAAATGTATCATTGCCTAATTTAATACTTAATAATCATATGAGAAAATCTAATGAATTGGCTAAAGAAATAATAATAAATTGTGGATTAGAAAATCGTATGTATTCAAAACCAACCTATTTATCAGGAGGAGAACAACAAAGGGTTGCAATTGCAAGAGCTCTAATAAATAATCCAGAACTAATAATCGCTGATGAAATGACAGGAAACTTAGATGAAAAAACAGCTGATGCTGTATTTGAGTTTTTTTTAGAAAAGATATCTTCTAATAATCAAACACTTATTTATGTCACTCATAATTCAAAATATGCTAAAAAAGCTAATAAAGCCTTTGAAATATCAAATAATCAAATTCATAAAGTTTAATGAAAAATCCTTTTATACATCTTAGAACTTTATCTTCTTATTCCTTGGCAGAAAGCACTCTAAAAATTCCAAAACTAATTAATTTAGCCAAAAAAAATAATATGCCTGCCATAGCGTTAACAGATAATAATAACATGTTTGGTGTATTAGAATTTGCAATAGAAGCTTCTCAAAATGGAATACAGCCAATTATAGGTACTAGCATTAATTTTTTAGATATAAAAAATAATAATTTTTCTTCTCAAATTAATTTTTTAGTTAAAAATGAAGAAGGTTATAAAAATCTCTTATATTTATCATCACTATCACATACATCTGAAAATAATCCTATAGGTATTTTTGCTAAAGATTTAATCAATCATACTAAAGGGTTAATATGCTATGTTGGAGGTGAATATAACCCTTTACTAATATTAAAAAATCAAAAGAAAGATCATTTGATAAAAGAATTCATTGAATATTTTATAAAATCTTTTCAAGAAGATTTTTTATTTGAAATACAAAGGGTTAATAATAATGAAATAGATGAATTTGAAAATGAATTTATTGTTTATGCTAATGAATTTAATGTTCCTTTAATAGCTTCAAATAATATTAAGTTTGAAAATAAAGAAGATTTTTTATCTCATGATGCGTTACTATGTATTGCTCAAAAAACTACAATTAATCAAACAAATAGAAAAACCTCAAATCCAGAGTTATATTTTAAAGATTCTGAACAAATGTTACAAATATTTTCTGATATACCTGAAGTCATTGATAATAATTTATCTATTGCTAAAAAATGTAATTATTTTCCTATAGAAATAAATCCAAGATTACCTAAATTTTCTACAGATGCCTCGTTAACTGAATCTGAACTATTAAATGAAAAATCTAATCTTGGTCTAGAAAAAAGAATTAAAGAAAATGAAATTAAATCTCGTGAGCCTTATGAAAAAAGATTGAAATATGAATTAGATATCATCAATAAAATGGGATTTGCAGGTTATTTTTTGATTGTTTCAGATTTTGTCAACTGGGCAAAAAATAATAATATTGCTGTCGGTCCTGGAAGAGGCTCAGGGGCAGGTAGCGTAGTAGCATGGTCTTTATTAATTACTGACTTAGACCCTTTGCAATATAATTTATTATTTGAACGCTTTTTGAATCCTGAAAGAATTTCTATGCCTGATTTTGATATTGATTTTTGTCAAAATAGGCGGGATGAAGTTATTGAATATGTAAATAATAAATATGGCAAAGATTCTGTTGCTCATATTATTACTTTTGGAACTTTGGCATCTAGAGCTGCTTTTAGAGATGTTGGAAGAGTTTTAGAAATTCCATATTCAGAAGTTGATCAATTTGCTAAATTAATTCCATATAATCCAGCCAACCCTTTATCTTTAGAAGAATCAATTAATTCAGATATCAATTTAAAGGATATTGTTAAAAATGATGAAAGAATTTCTAATGTTGTAGATATAAGTTTAAAATTAGAGGGTTTACATAGACATGCTTCAACTCATGCAGCTGGCGTTGTGATTGGAGATACCAAAATTATAGAAAATGTTCCTTTATATAAAGATCCAAATACCTCAGTTAATGCTACCCAATTTTCAATGAAGTATGTTGAAAAAGCTGGATTGATTAAATTTGATTTTTTAGGATTAACTACTTTATCTATTATCCAAGATACAACCAATTTAATTAAAAAAAGAATTAATAATTTTAACCTCAAAAGCATTACAATGAATGATAAAAAAACATTTGAAAATCTAAGTAATGGAGAAACTATAGGAATTTTTCAGTTAGAAAGTAATGGTATGGGAAGCGTATTAAGGCAATTGCAGCCAAATAAATTTGAAGAAATTATTGCAGTAGTTGCACTTTTTAGACCTGGCCCAATGGATAATATTCCATCTTTTTGTAATAGAAAACATGGAAAAGAAGATATTAATTATATTCATCCTTTGTTGAAGAATGTTTTGAAAGAGACTTATGGTATTATAGTTTACCAAGAACAAGTTATGGAAATAGCTCAAGTTCTCTCAAATTATTCTTTAGGTGAAGCAGATTTACTTAGAAGAGCTATGGGAAAAAAAATTCAAAAAGAAATGGATGCCCAAAAAAATCGATTTATTGATGGGGCAAAAAAAAATAAAATTCAATTCAATGAATCTTCTAAGATTTTTGATTTAGTAAACAAATTTGCTGGTTATGGTTTCAACAAAAGTCATGCTGCAGGTTATGCTCTTTTAGCATATCAAACAGCATATTTAAAAACTACATTTCCTTTTGAGTTTATGACCGCAACTTTAAATTATTCTATTGATAGGACAGATAGAATTATCCTACTAAAGAAAGAGATTGCCAGACTGAATATTGAATTTAAAAAACCAGATATTAATTTTTCCTCAGCTGATTTTTCTATTGAAGAAGATAATGGAATTAAATCAATAAGATTTGGCTTAGCTGCTATTAAAGGTGTAGGGATGAAATCTATGCAGTACTTAGTAGATGAAAGAAATAAAAATGGAAAGTATGAAGATATTATTGATTTTATGTCTAGATTAAAAGGAGAAGTAATAAATAAAAGGCAATTAGAAAAATTAATTCAAGCAGGTTGTTTTGATGGAATAGAAAAAAATAGAGCAAAACTATTTGCAAATGTTAAAAATTTTGTAGAAATTTTTGGTGGAAATAAAGAAATAAATTTAGATCAATCATCACTTTTTGAAGACTCTAAAATTAGTTTTTTAGATGAAAATTTATTTGAGCAAAATATTGATTTATGGAATACAGGATTTTTGTTAAAAAGTGAATTAGACGTAATTGGATTTTATTTTTCTAATCATCCTCTATCATTATATCCAAAAAATTATTTTGAACACAATAATATTCTTAATTATCAAGATATAATTAATAATTCTGAAATTAGTAATGCCAAAATAGTAGGATCAATTTTAGATATAAAAGAAAGATCAAATAAAGAAGGAAAAAAATATGCTTTTTTAACTATATCAACTTTAGAATCTCAAGTTGAATTATCTATTTTTAATGATCAATTAAGTGAATATAGAAACTATATTAAAGAAGGAAATGTTCTTTTGTTCTACATTGATATTTCAAGAAATAATGAAAACATTAGACTTGTGATAAGAAAAATTAAAGACTTTGATAAAACATTTCATGAAAATAATAAAACAATAAATATTTATCTTCAAAAAAATTCAGATTATGATTTTTTACACTCTATTATTGAAGAATGCGAACATTCAAATGAAAATTTGTTTGTATATATGAATAAAAATGGAAAATTATTATCTTTTGATTTTTCTAAAAAATATAAGATTATATCTTATAAAAATATGGATAAGTTAATGGATAGCAAAAAAATAGATTATTCTATAGAATTTTTAGAAAATGCTTGAATTTTCAAATTATTTTTAGTATCTGCCGATCTAATAAAGCTAGCACACAGAAAAAACCGGTGTTTTTATTTCTGTGGAGGTTTAACCGGAGTAAAAAATGAATCTTCCTGAAATTACTATAGAAGAATTGTTAGAGTCTGGTGTTCATTTTGGGCACAATGTTAGAAGATGGAATCCAAAAATGGAAGAGTACATTTTTGGAGTACGAAATAATATACATATATTTGATTTAAGACTTACTGCACCTTTAATAAATAAAGCACTTGAAAAACTTCATGATGTTATTTCTAAATCAGGAAAAGTGCTTTTTGTAGGAACAAAAAAACAATGCTCTTTGATTGTTAAAGAACTTGCAACAGAAAATGACCAGTTTTATATTAATAAAAGATGGTTAGGTGGCACATTAACTAATTGGAAAACTATTTCTAATTCGATAAATCGTTTGAATGAATTAGAGAGTACTTTGGGAGATGAAAAAATTTCAAGTAATCTTTCAAAAAAAGAATTGTTAGATTTATCCAGAGAAAGAGATAAATTACTTTCAAATATTGGCGGTATAAGAAATTTATCTGGAATGCCAGATTTACTAGTTATCTTTGATACTGTTAAAGACAAATTAGCAGTATTAGAAGCTAAAAAACTTGGTATTCCCATTATAGCAATTGCTGATACTAATTCAGATCCTGAACCAATAGATTACATTATCCCTGGTAATGATGATGCCATAAGATCTATTAATTTATATGCAAATTATTTTAAAGCTACATTATCTGATGCAAGGGAATTATCTAAAAATATTCAAAAAGAAAAAATTGATGAAGAAAAAGAAAAATAATTACTATTATAATTAGGAGAATTTTTAATGAACGATTTAATAGAAGGTATTAAGAATCTAAGAGAAATAACAGGAGCTGGATTTTTAGATTGTAAAAAGGCATTAGAAGAAAATAATCATGATATAGATTTATCAATTGATTTTTTAAGAAAAAAAGGTCTGTCTAAAGCAAATAAAAAATCTTCAAGAGAAGCTAAAGAAGGTGCAATAGGGATTTATTCAAATGATAATATCTGTACTATTATTCAAATTAACACCGAAACTGATTTTGCTGCAAAAAATGAAGTATTTTTAAATTTTATGGATGAAATTGGAAAATATTCACTTGAAATTAAAGATATTAATTTTTCAATTGAAAATTTTCTTGAATCTACTCAAAATGGAAGAAAAATTTCTGATTATTTTAAGGATATAATTGCAAAAATCGGTGAAAATATAATTTTAACTAAATTATATATAAATGAACACAAAGAAAATTATTATTCTTATTATGTTCACAATTCATATAAAAAAAATATTGGTAAAATAGCTTCATTTATCTCTTATCAATCAAATGAAGACAATGATGAATCAAAATTATTAGCAAAAAATCTTTGTATGCATATTGCTGCTAGCAAACCTTTAGCATTAAATGTAGAAAATCTTAATAAAGATCTTGTTGATAAAGAAAGAGAGATACAATTAGATTTAATAAAGTCTAGCGGTAAACCAGAAAATATAATTGCAAAAATTCTTGATGGTAAAATGCATAAATTCTATTCTGACTCTACTTTATTAAATCAAAATTATATTCTTGATCCAGATTTAACTGTTGATAAAGTTATTAATGAATTTTCTAAAAAAAATAACTTTGAAATTATCAATTATAATTTAGTTTCATTAGAATCTTGATGACTTTATCTAAAAGAATTCTTTTAAAAATTTCTGGTGAATCATTAATGGGTGAATCTAATTATGGTTTAGATATTTCAACTGCAAAATTTATTGCTAAAGAAATAAAAAAAATTTATGAAAAAGATTATCAAATCTGTTTAATTATTGGTGGAGGTAATATTTATAGAGGAATAAAAGGTGCTGCAGAAGGAATTGATCGTTCAACCTCAGATTATATGGGGATGCTTGCTACAATTATGAATGCTTTATCTATGCAAAGTATTTTGGAAACTGCCAAAGTTCCGACAAGGGTGCAATCTGCCATAAGTATGTCACAAATAGCTGAACCCTATATTAGAAGAAAAGCAATTAGACATTTAGAAAAAAAAAGAATTGTAATATTTGCTGCAGGTACTGGCAATCCATTTTTTTCTACTGATACTGCTGCAGCTTTAAGAGCTTCAGAAATGAATTGTTCAATCATTATTAAAGCTACTAAAGTAGACGGTATATATGATAAAGATCCAGTTAAATATGAAGATGCTAAATTTTATGATGAAATCTCATATACAAAAGTTCTTGGAAATGATTTAAAAGTAATGGATAGTACAGCAATCAGTTTGGCTAAAGAATCAAAAATTCCTATACTAATAACAAATATAAACGAAGAAAATTCAATAATAAATGCTATTAATGGTATTGGAAAATTTAGCAAAATTAGTTAAATAATCAATATGGATTATAATACTCTAAATACAAAAATGGAAAATGCAATCACTCATTATGAGAAAGAGCTTGCTTCAATAAGAACATCAAGAGCATCAACTTCAATGCTTGATAATATTATAGTAGATGCTTATAATTCTAAAACACCTATTTCTCAATTGGCAAATATTAGTGTTCCAGACTCAAGTACACTTACTATTCAAGTATGGGATAATTCATTAATAAAAAATATTGAAACTGCTATTATAGAGTCAAATTTAGGCATTAACCCACAAAGTGATGGTAATATTATTAGACTTCCAATACCAAAATTAAGTGAAGAAAGAAGACTTGAATTAACTAAAATAGCTTCACAATATTCTGAAAATGCAAAAATAAGTATTAGAAATATTAGAAGAGACTCTATTGATGAGTACAAAATTGCTGAAAAAGAAAAAGAAATATCACAGGATGATTTAAAAAAACATACATCAGAGATACAAAAAATTACAGATGATTTTACAAAAAAAATTGAAGAAATTGCTCATGCAAAAAAAAATGAAATTCTAACAGTATAATTTCTTGAAACAGAATATAGAACATATAGCTTTCATAATGGATGGCAATCAAAGATGGTCAAAAAAAAATAAAAAAAAAATTGAAGAAGGTTATTTAGCAGGCTTTGATAATTTAGAAAAAATTGTTAATTATTGTTTAAAAATTAATATAAAATATATCACCGTATTTGCACTTTCATCTGAAAATATAAAAAGAAATTCATCATATTTAATATTTAAAGTTATAAGAACCATTTACAAAAAATTATTAAAAGATTTAAATAATAAAAAAGTTAATATAAATATTATAGGTGAAAAAAAAAATTTACCTGAAGATATACTTAAAATTTTTAAAAAAATTAAATACTATGATGATAATAATTTGCAATTAAATATAGCCTTTAATTATGGAACTCAATATGAGATTAAAAATATTATTGAGAATTTTATTAAAAGTAATGTAAAAAAAATAAATTTAAAGATGATAAGAAAAAAAATGTACTTGAGTGATATACCTGATCCTGAAATATTAATTAGAACAGGAGGATTTCAAAGATTAAGTAATTTTATTTTATTAAATTTATCTTATTCAGATTTGTTTTTTACTCAAACTTTATGGCCTGATTTT